>JBJELY010000090.1:26428-31744 GCA_051879395.1 Roseburia sp.
CTGGGGTATTTTCTTCAGATGAGTTGTCAGCATCCGATGGATTCTCTTCATCTGCCCCATCAACTTCTCCGCTCTGATACAGATAAAAATCATCCCATGCGCCCCATGCACCAGCTGCTGCGTCTACTTTTACTCCTACAGTTATCGTTGTATTATCTTCTGTAATTTCAATATCTTCAATGACCGGATGGCTCCAATTCTGCCAACTGGTAACGCCTGTTTCCTCTGTATAGATATCCTCTCCTGCGACGGCATATAGCTCAAATACCGCATTCTCTCCTGCGTCTCCGCCCTGAACATATGCTTCTAAAGTATAAACGCCCTTATCCAACGTAACCTTTTGTTCGGCAGTATAAGATACTTCCTCTGCATCCCAGAACTTTAAGCTATAATCACCACTTCGCTTATTGTTGTCTTTAGTACGTGCAACGCAATCATCAGAAAGTGTCCACATACTCATATCATTCTCTTCAAATCCCGGATTCTGTAATAAATTCTTGTTCTTAATTGTCAGTTCGCAGATAACTTCGTATTCTGTTTCACTAATAACTGCTTTTCCGGAAATGTTGTAAATTCCAACTCCTGCTTTTTCTGCTGCCACTACTTCTTCCTCATTCCACGTAACAGAAACTGTCTCTGTCGTTCCTGTATTATAATGAACGGTTGCCGTTTCCGGAAGTATAATCTCTTCTCCGATTTCTGCTTCTACAGCTTCCACCGTAACTGATGTTACAGTCACCGGAGTTTTAGTTCCGGTCTTGACATAATTAAAAATCTTTAAGGATTCTAACGGATGTCCTTCAAAATCGAATAATGCCTGATTATCTACAGCAGAACCACCATACCATTCTCCTGCATCAGAATCGTAATCACCGGAATAGGAAGATGCCCAACCAGATCCATATGTTTCCCAAATCTCCTTATTTTCAGCCAGAATCTCTGCTGCATTTGCTGCATCTTCATCATATACCTGGACCGGAATCCATGCCGGCTCCCAGTAAAACATACCGATTCCTGCTTCCCCTACATCTACGACTGCCTGCATTACCGTACGAAGCTCTGTTGCCTGTCCCTGCACGGACACTTCATAATCCATATCAATTCCAGTTTTTCCTTCATAAATGGTATTGGTATGACCGTCCCCGTCTTCATAGGTATAAGCCCATGAAGTTTCTGCTACCATTACTTTTTTTCCATAAGTTTTTGCAATGCCTGATAACACGCTTGTCAGATTGCTGGTACTTCCATGCCAGTATGGATAATAAGAAGATGCAAAAACATCATAATCCACATCATAAGTATCTAAATTCTTTGCATATCCTGCATAACGTCCTGCTGTTTCCGGATTTGCAAAATGAAGTGCTACCAAAATTTCTCTTTCATAGGTTTCTGCCACTTCTCTAACTGCGCTGCTTCCCGCATTAAAAAGCGTACTCATATTTGCCCAGGAAGATTCTCCACAAATCTGTCCATTTGTTTCGTTTCCAACCTGAACCATTCCTACATCAACACCTGCATCCAATAAAGTCGTCAGGCTTTCTTTTGTATATGTATTCAGAGCTTCTACTTTTTCTTCCAGTGTCAAATCTGCCCATTCCTTTGGCTCAGACTGCTTTGCCGGATCTGCCCAGAAATCAGAATAATGAAAATCAATCAATACCTTCATTCCAGCATTCGTTGCATACTGACCAAGTGTCACTGCTGTAGCAAGATCATTATTACCACCGCCGTATCCATTTCCATTTTCATCATAAGGATCATTCCAAACACGAAGGCGAACATAGTTTACTCCACAATCTGCCAGCAAATCAAAAAATCCCTGCTCATCTAAAGCGTTTCCTTCAAAATCATAAAAGGTAACTCCACTCTTAATTTCAGAAAGATAAGAAGATACATCTACCCCTTCAATGAAATCATCTGTCATTCCTTTTACTTTTTCTACATAAAGATTAGCCTCTACTGCGGTATCTTCTTCGTCAGAGGAATCCCCTTCTTCTTCTCTTTCTGAACTTCCTTCTACCATAGAGATAGAATCCAGATATCCATAGCCGTCTTCTTCCACGGTCACATAAAAACCAATTTCCAGACTTGTCTCTTCTTCCACAGTAAAGCTGTCTTCCCCAACTACCCAGTTGTTGTAGCCTTCTAAAGCATGTTCTTCCCCTAAATCATCTCCAACTTTTAACTGAATGGTTGCACCTGCTCCCATAAAATCAGAAGATACGGTATACGTTCCTGCCGGCACTGTCACTTCCTGTGTCAGACTAAATGTACCGCCATTTCCCATCCAGAATTTAAAACAACTTTCTCCCTGTTCTTCTCCAGTTGTAAGCCATACATCACTTGCATAGGTAAAATACTCAAAAGATGCATTATCCCAGCTGGAAGGTGATACTGTCCAGATTCCATCCTCCCATAAAGAACCTGTAAACTCTGCATCTCCCAATTCAATTACAGTTTTTGCCTCATCTGCCGTATTCGTCTGTCCGCACTGTACAGCTGCCGACTGTCCGAACAATAGTGCTGCCGCCATCGCAAGACTGAGCGACTGTTTCAAAACCTTTTTCATTGTAATAACCTTTTCCTTTCGCTTATTTTACAGAACCAGCGAATGCTTTCTTTTTCTCCCCGTTCGCCCTGTTTTTCCCGCACTGCGCAATTTTTTTGCCATAGTTGCGCAATCGGTTGTTCTGTTATAAGGATATCACCTGTATTTTGAATTTTCAATGCGCAGTATTTCTAATATTTTTACTCGGTTTTTATCTATTTTGTCTAATCAGTGCCCGTTTTCTCTTTCTTTTTTATAAAAAATATGCGCAACTTCTTTCTTATCAGTTGCGCACAATCATCAATCTATCCATTGAAATCTTTATTCTAATATTCTTCCCACCGACTCACCCTCTATTAATTCCCCCTCTATTACTACTCGCTCCACCAGTGCTGTCTTGTTTTCTCCAATTCTCTGAATCAAACGCTTTGCTGCTTCTCGTCCAACCAGTTCTGTATTCTGACGAATTGTAGTAAGTCTCGGATACAAAAGCTGTGACAACTTAATTCCATCATATCCTACCACAGAAATATCCTCAGGAATTCGAAGGCCAAGTTCCATCATTACATTTCTTCCACCGATAACCGCTGTATCATCCGGATATAAAATACAAGTCGGCGGATTTTTACCTTCTAGCAACTTTCTGGTCTGTCTTGCAGTCTCTTCGATTTCCAAATATTTCGCTTCTCTTAAATATTCAGGCGGTACTGTGAGCCCCAGCTTTTTCATCGTTGTCACAAAGCTTTCTATTCGTTCCTCCGTTACACTTGATCCTTTCTGTCCATGAATATAGGCAATTTTCCGATGTCCCTGCCGATAAACATACTGCACCAGTTCTTCCATCCCTCTATAGTTATTGGAACTAACCGCCGTACACTCCGGATGCACATAGTCAATGGTGACAACCGGCAAATCCTGTTCCATCAATTCTAACACTTCCGGATCTCTAAAATCTGCACATACAATGACAACTCCTGAAAAATTACGATACTTGCAATGCTCGTAATAGGACATTTTTCTATTTTCCAGGCAACTGTTAATAAACGTAATATCATAGCCCTGCTCTTCTGCCTGCAATTTCAATCCATTCAATACTCCTGAAAAATATTCATGTGTTAACCCACTTCCTGCCTCTTCTTCAAAAAGTACTCCGATATTATACGAGCGGTTTGTTTTTAATGCCCGCGCTGCTGCATTTGGAAAATAGCCTAGTTCCTGCGCTACTTTTCTCACTCTGTTCTTTGTTTCTTCTCCGATATCTTTTTGATCGTTTAATGCTTTGCTTACCGTCGCTGTAGACACTCCACATTTTTCTGCAATGGTTTTTAATGATACCATATCGCTTCTCTCAACCTCGTTTTTCTGTACTCTTTTACTACTATACAGCTTTCTTTCCAAAATCGCAATTCTTTTCCTTATACGTTTTCGTAAATTCGTTGCTTTTTTGCTTCGTGATTTTTGCTATATTTTAGGATTCATTTTCGTTAGAACTTAACAAAAGCTGTTTTTTCACGGATTTTTGCTTGATTTTATTCTTGTAAGCAATTATACTTTTCTTAAGAAATCAACTTAATCGTTTTCGTACGAATAAGCAATAACATATTTATATTAAGATTTTGAAGGCTTCTGCAGAAGCTTCCGAATTCTCGCAAAAATAAGAAAGGATGGATTACACAATGAAATTCGGTCATTTTGATGATGCCAACAAAGAATATGTCATCACTTCACCAAAAACACCACTTCCATGGATTAACTACTTAGGATGTGAAGATTTTTTCTCCCTTGTTTCAAATACCTGTGGAGGTTACAGTTTTTATAAAGATGCAAAATTACTGCGTCTGACCAGATACCGCTACAACAATGTTCCTTATGACAGCAATGGACATTACTACTATATTAAAGAAGGTGATACCGTTTGGAATCCAGGATGGATGCCTTCGAAAACAGAACTCGATTCTTACGAATGCCGCCACGGTATGGGATATTCTGTTTTTACCGGAAGCAAAAATCAGTTAAAGGCAACTCTGATAGATTTTGTTCCGATTGGCGCTACTTGTGAAGTCAACAAGTTGACACTTACAAATGAAAGCGATGCCTCAAAGGAATTCTCTGTTTTTTCCTATGTAGAATTCTGTCTTTGGAATGCTATGGATGATATGACTAACTTCCAGCGTAACTTTTCTACCGGCGAAGTAGAAATTCATGGTTCTGCTATCTATCACAAAACAGAATACCGTGAACGCAGAAATCATTATGCTGTTTATTCTGTCAATGCTCCAGTCGATGGATTTGACACCAGCCGCGATGCCTTTTTAGGTGCTTATGGCGAAAATTCTGCCCCTGAAGTCGTTGTAACAGGAAATTCCAAAAATTCCGTTGCCAGTGGATGGGCACCAATTGGTTCTCATCATCTTAAAGTTACTCTGGCTCCAAAGGAATCAAAGACATTTGTCTTCGTACTTGGCTATGTAGAAAATCCGGTTGCCGAAAAATGGGTTGGTCCTGCGGAAGATGGTATCATCAACCGTGCTCCTGCTGAAAAATTGCTGGCACGTTTTGATACAACTGAAAAAGTAGACGCTGCCTTAGCTGATTTAAAAGCCTACTGGGATAACTTATTAAATCACTTTACAGTTTCCTCTTCTGAAGAAAAATTAGACCGTATGGTAAATGTATGGCACCAGTATCAGTGTATGGTAACTTTTAATATGAGCCGTTCTGCTTCTTATTTCGAATCCGGTATCGGACGTGGTATGGGATTCCGTGAT
>JBJELY010000091.1:0-1954 GCA_051879395.1 Roseburia sp.
TGCATTAAAGTACAAAAGCATACATTACTACAAAGTGACATGCACTTCCGGCCATTACAAACAAGTGAAAGATCTCGTGGCTTCCGAAATATTTGTGCTTATTATTAAAAATCGGAAGTTTGAGTGCGTAGATGATGCCTCCTACAGTGTAGATGATACCGCCTGCCAGCAGCCATCCGAATGCTGCCGGAGAAAGTGCGTTAAGCAATTGTGTGAATGCTAGTACACAGGTCCAACCCATTCCAATGTAAAGTACGGATGATACCCATTTGGGGCAGTACACCCAGAATGCTTTGATCAGGATACCTGCGATTGCAAATGCCCATACGATGGAAAGAAGTAAGATGCCGGTCTTTCCTTTTAATACGAGAAGACAGATTGGTGTATAGCTTCCGGCAATCAGTACGCTGATCATCATGTGGTCTATTTTTTTGAGTATTGTATTTATTTTTTTTGATTTATCAAAGGTATGATAGGTTGTACTGGCAGCATATAGCAAGATCAGACTTGCGGCATAGATCGCGATTGAAATCACATAGATTCTGCTGGGTTCGCGTGCCGCTTTTAACAGAAGCGGAACTGCTGCAAAGATTGCCATCAGCATTCCGATAAAGTGTGTAATTGCGCTTCCTGGATCCTTGATGTGTTCTTTTAAGTTTTCTGCCATAATAATACGCCTCCTAAATATTGAAAATACATCATGTAGTTTTCAAAACTATGTTATCCATATACGTATATTATATCCGAAGTGTGAAAAAATCAAGTATTAAATATAAATTTAAAAAAAATTTAGGAAATGAGGAGTGGCTTGGTGAAAAAAAAGATCATTGGCTGTTTTTGCCTGCCCACGATAATGATATGATAATGAACTGCTAGAGTAGAACTGAGTGAGTCACGAATGGATAGGAATGGGAAAAAGAGGAGGAATTTAAGATGAGTACGAATACAGTGAAGGATTTCGGTGCGGCCACAGACAAGCGTGTGAAGGCAATGGTAATTACTGCATTTTTTGCAGCAATTACATTTTTGGGAATTCAGTCTTTCAGGATTCCGCTTCCGGCGGCAATCGGAACACCGTTTGTACATTTCGGTCATATTTTTGTCGTAATGGGAGTGCTGCTTCAGGGCGGCAGACGAGGCGCAGTGTCAGGAACACTTGGATTGATTATATTTGATATCCTGAATGGATATATGCAGGATGTTCCGCAGGTATTTATAGAAACTATTGTAAAATGTCTGATCGTTGGCGCGATTTTCATGCTACTAAAGAAAAAGGCACAAGGAGATCAGAAAAAGGAATATGGTTTTGCGGTAGTATGTGCAGTGATCTACGGATGTATGAATATTATCATTGAACTTGTGATGGGCACTATTCGTATGATGATTCTGGGTAGTGGATTTGCGGCAGCCTTTGCAGGGTCTGTAGCTTCGATTCCGGCAACCGTAATCAATGCGCTGTTTATGGTAATTGCAATTGCAGTCCTGTATAAACCGGTGAAGAGTATTTACAGCCGTGTGGCATAAGCGCAGGAAGAAACGAAAGAGTTCTGCACAAATGTACTGGAATAAAAAAGCATTCGCTTTTGTCTGAAATATATCGGACAAAAGCGGATGCTTTTTTTGAATGATTTTATTTTCTTGTGGTCTTATTCTTGTCCTTATCTTTTGGTCTGTTCCAAATGTAGAGTGCGATCAGAATGCCAACCGTGTACAGTATGCTGACAAGAATGGTCGGATTGTCTTTTAAAAAGTAGATGATCAGGACGATTGCCAGCAAGAAGACCGTCAGCAGGAATGCGGTCCAGATTCTTTTTTCCCGGACTTCTTTTGATTTTTGCATCATTTCCAGTCGCTGCTGCTCTAATCTTAGATATTCCATCAGATCTTCATCACTAATTCTGGAAAGAATTAGCTCGTCCCGGGAAAGTTCAGCCTTCTTCTTAGAATGAAAATG
>JBJELY010000092.1:0-1951 GCA_051879395.1 Roseburia sp.
CATCCCGCACTGCTAACATTTCTCCCATTTGACACCATCCCTATCTGTTTCCTCGAAAAATTCACCGTGAGTTTTTCAAGTTTTGGGATATTATCTCATATGGAAGGGGGAGATGCTAGGCGGGTGGTTATTGAGCGCTTACCTCAGAATGACGAACCAATCTTTTTGGTGCTGGAAGATTCATCTGAAAACATGATGGATGAAGATCTTCCTTTCTAAAAAAGTACCCGAAGACCTATATCGATCCTAGGGTACAGCATACATATTTTATTTATTTTCCTGGTCTACTTGACAAGGGGCGGTTCACTTAGGAGGTGTTTTTCTTTGCCACAACAATCCGTAAAAATCCGGGTGTGACAAAAACTATTGGTGGAGCCGAACCGCTGCCGATTTCGGAGGCGTGGGGGCACATTGCGGATGAATCCGATCCCAGCAGCCAACTGGAGGAGGGGATTGAGCAGACTAACCTCCGGAAGCTGCCGCTTTGTCAGGTTGAAATGAAAGATCCATTGTTTATGGTGTTGGTGATAGGAAAGGATGTTCTCCAAGGACCCAAAAATGGTAGGTAAAGATTTGAATTGTAATCTGCCGCCATCAATGTAAACGATGCCCGGAAAGCTTTGAAAAGATAGGGTTTTCCGGGCATCAGTCAGTTTAGGGTAGCATCGTCATTATTGTAAGCGGCGCAGCCGATTAAGGTCAGTGGCCATTTTTTAGGACAAAGAATCAAACCTCTTTAACATCAAAACCAACACGTGATAGTTTATCAGATAGATCACTTTTGAAAGTTTTTACTTTATGAGCATCCAATACAATACATAAATTTTTCCTTGCTCTAGAACAGCCAACATAAAACAATTTATACGCAGCTAAGCAGCCATACACTGTACTTTCTCTAAAGCATGCTTTTGCGTTAGTAAGTGTTGGTTTATCAAGATATTTTCTGTAAAATGGCTCACAAAGCAAATCGAAGATTTTGTTATCTTTAAATCTTTCTTGCATGGCTTTTGATGCAGTTTTAAGAATTTCCTTGTTGGTTTCATTGTTATTGTGTGTTTCAGAAGACATATCCTTTACATGCATACCTAGTTTTTGCTCAGTATCTATGATTAATGACAAATAGTTATAGTAGAAATCTTCGATTTCTTGCAAAGAAAAATCAACTTGCGACCAAATTCTTAGAAATTCATACATATGGACAATGGGATTGTTCTTACTATCAGCAGCAACAAATAAAACTGAAACATGGCTTTCGCCTTTAACACCGTGCTGCGTAGAAATTTGAGGATTTTTTAAATAATTGGCAAGCTTTATTACCTCAATAATCGGAACATCCAAAGCAGTTTTGTAATTCTCGTCGGAGAATAATCCTTCACAAAAATCCTCTTGGATGATTTTCTTCTCTTTAAGATAAATCAAAAAGCATCCGATTTGAATTTGGTCTGAATTGTATTTTCCTAATACCTCGTTATACAGCTTTAGCAACATCCTCTTGTCTTCATGCTTTAGAATACGGTGGGTTGTTTCTACAAAGAACTCATGATCCCTTTTGGTATAAGCGATAATACGTCCAAAGTTTTTCTCCTTAAAAAATCCCATTATTTGATCGAATAAAAACAGAAAGCGCATTAATGGATCGGGATTCTCGGAAGTGAGATCAGAAAGGACATCAACAGCTTGATACTTTCGGGTAAAGGAGTATTTGTCCATACCATTGTATGCACTATATAGGTTGCTAGCACCAATTTCCCCGAATTTGTCTTTGTTTAGTAAATACAGTATCAAAAGATCTTGCTGTTCTTTTTTGTGTTTTTCAATTTCCTCTGAAACATGATTTGTAATTATCACCTCTGGAGAATAATCGGGCAGTTTATCCTTATTCTCTGGAGCAACAATTTGGAGATGCGTGGGGTCGTTGTAAATATTATTGAGTATATCAATAATGGCTTTT
>JBJELY010000093.1:0-1947 GCA_051879395.1 Roseburia sp.
AACGTGATTACCGTGATATGCATCGTGAAACATCACCATTAAAACAGGCAGAAGATGCTATTTTACTTGACAGCTCTGAAATGAATGTTGACGAGGTAGTAGAGGCAATTTTAAAGATTTGCGAGAACAGATAAGACAATTCAAAAAATGATAGACAGAAAAAATAAGCACTGTCTGCGGAATGGAGCAAAAAATGAATGTAATACTTGCTAAGAGTGCTGGATTTTGTTTTGGAGTAAAACGGGCAGTGGATACCGTCTACGAGCAGATTCAGAAAAAAAATAAGCCAATTTATACCTATGGACCTATCATTCATAATGAAGAAGTAGTAAAAGATCTTACAAAAAAAGGGGTTCATGTCATTGAAACGCTAGAGGAATTAGATAGTCTAGAAAAAGGAGCGGTCATTATCCGTTCCCATGGCGTGGCAAAAGAAGTATATGACCGGATTCAGGAAAGTGGTTTTGAAATTGTGGATGCAACTTGTCCATTTGTATTGAAAATTCATCGATTGGTAGAGGAGTACGGAAAAAAGGGATATCATATTGTCATTATTGGAAATGATAGCCATCCTGAGGTGGAAGGAATCAAAGGATGGGCTAAGGAAAGTGAGATAACTGTAGTAGCAACACACGAAGAAGCGGAGAAATTTTCCGAAAATAGTGAGAAAAAAGTATGCATTGTATCACAAACGACATTTAATTACAATAAATTTCAAGAATTAGTTGAAATTATTAGTAAAAAAGGTTATGATATAATTGTTTTAAATACAATCTGCAATGCGACAGAAGAACGTCAGACAGAAGCAAAGCAAATTGCGAAGGACGTAGATGCCATGATTGTAATCGGTGGCAGGACAAGCTCGAATACGCAGAAGTTATTTGAAATATCTAAAAATGAATGTGAAAATACTTACTATATACAAACTGTAGACGACTTAGATTTAAAGCAACTGGAGTCCGTGAATAACGTAGGTATTACCGCAGGGGCTTCGACCCCAAACAATATTATTGAGGAGGTTCAAAAAAGAATGTCAGAATTAAGTTTTGAACAAATGCTGGAGGAATCATTTAAAACAATAAGAAATGGAGAGGTAGTCGAAGGAACCGTTATTGACGTTAAACCGGACGAGATCGTTTTAAATATCGGATACAAATCTGATGGTATCATTACACGTAACGAATATACAAACGAATCAAACGTTGACCTTACAACTGTTGTTTCCGTAGGCGATACTATGGAAGCTAAGGTTTTAAAAGTAAATGACGGCGAAGGTCAGGTTTTACTTACTTACAAACGTCTTGCAGCTGAAAAGGGAAGCAAGAGATTAGAAGAAGCATTTGAAAACAAAGAAGTATTAACAGCAAAAGTTGCTCAGGTATTAGACGGTGGATTATGTGTTGTCGTAGATGAGACAAGAGTATTTATCCCTGCAAGTTTAGTATCTGATACTTACGAAAAGGATTTAACAAAATACAAAGATCAGGAAATTGAATTTGTAATCAGCGAGTTTAATCCAAGACGCAGAAGAATCATCGGTGACAGAAAGCAGTTACTTGTTGAGAAGAGAGCTGAAATGCAGAAAGAATTATTTGCTAAGATTAAAGTTGGCGATGTCATGGAAGGAACTGTTAAAAATGTAACAGACTTCGGTGCATTCATTGATCTAGGCGGAGCAGACGGATTACTTCACATTTCAGAAATGTCTTGGGGACGTGTTGAAAATCCTAAGAAAGTATTCAATGTTGGTGACGTTGTAAAAGTATTTATTAAAGATATTAACGAAACTAAGATTGCGCTTAGTATGAAATTCCCAGAAGATAATCCTTGGAATGGTGCTGCTGAAAAATATGCAGTAGGCAATGTTGTAACTGGTAAAGTTGCAAGAATGACAGACTTTGGTGCATTTGTAGAGCTTGCTCCTGGTGTAGATGCATTACTTCATGT
>JBJELY010000094.1:0-1930 GCA_051879395.1 Roseburia sp.
ACGGTCGCTATTAGTATTGAGTTACCACTTGCGTCACATGGTATTGGGTACTTTTATGACGCAAACGGAAATAGCAAGCAATGAATTTGTCGGACAATTCAGATAGGCGGTTACACGTTCCAACGTGAACGGGTAAACGTCTATGTTGGGAATCTGCAGATATGTGTCAGGCGAACGGAACCGTCGGGATCCGTTTCTGAGAACCGTTGCAAACAATGATAAAATAAAGCCCCTACAAGCTCATATATGGCTCATAGAGACTTTGGATTATTCCTGGGTGTTCTCCTCTGCCTTTTTGGCAGAATTTTCGTCTGTGGGCTTTTTAGAGCCTTCCAGGTAATTATCTAACATATCAAACAGAGTATTGGTTGTTTGTTTGTAATCGTTCATCAGTTGTTTAAGATTTTCCATATCGTTCATTTAGTCATCTCCCTATACTGCATTGGCAATGCTTTCATTTTCATCATCTTCTATTCAACATCGTTCATACTGGTTTCGGTCACTCGTTCCCATTTACCGCCAATAAAATCAAAATTAGCACGTAATCTCTTAATACTGTCCCATTTTCCTTTGGCTATCATAAACGGATTAACTTCGAATACTCCACGGTATCCCGTTCTAAACAATAAGCCATTATCTACTGCTTTTTTTATGTAACGGTCTATTTGAGGTAATGACACCTTGCAGTCCTCGCACATGATTTCTTTAACACGCTTATTGATGGTGGCACATTGAGGCTTTCCATCATTAGTCCACTCAAGGAATTTGGACAATGACAAAACAAATGATGTAGGCACATCATGGATTTGGTTAAAAGCCATCATGGTTTCATAGTAAACCTTGATAAACTCAGGCTCCGCAGATGTCTTTACTATGGTTTTCTGTTTGTAATCCAATATCTCACCTGTTGTCACATCAATAAGGGTTTCTTCGTGTGTGTAAAAAGCTGTATTTTTTTCTCTTTCGGCTATCATGGTCATTTTTTCCTCCTCATTCAGAATATCAAATATCTATATTTATAATATCATAAAATGATATTATAGTCAAATCTTATTTCAGTTATAATATCACGAAATGATATTGAGTAATGTCAAATATGATATTAACCAATATCAAATATGATATTAGCAATATCAAATATGATATTAAAAATGTCTATAAAGCCCGTAAATTCAACATTCTCTATTCTTTTCTTTTATAAGCGAAGCGTAGAGGGTGAATTTTCAAGGTCGTTTTTTGACCTTGAAAAGAGGTGGCGGAGCCCCTCAAAGTAGAACAAGCCAATTTGTTCCGGATAGCCAGTAAGTAAATTGCGGTAAACTTAGATGTTTCTTGGGTTCTTCCGTTTGCCACAAAGCAAGTAAATTCTACTGGTTACCTTTGGTTACTGGAAACCCGTTCGCTACCGTTCGCCGATAAGTCAAGGGTAAAATGCACGGGCAAAAACCGCCCGCCCTTGACTTATCAACGTTGGTGGGGCGTTCTTGCTCCGCCGAAAACAGAACGTCTCAAAAATCTCTCGGATCCTGTTTTCGACCATAGGCATTGTACCCCACCAAACACTCCGCTAGAGGTTGACAACGGAACTAGAACGGGGCTCTGCCCCCTAACCCCCGACCTCCTCCAGAACGGTCTCTTGATGGCTACACGGTACATTCTGTGTCAAGGGGTGGGTTCTCCCACCGCAGGCTTGCCCCTTGACGCAGGCACAACCCCCGAACGCTATTCCATGCAAGGCACGCTCGCCTTGCCACCCTCGCGGTTAGCGAAGACGGGGTCAAGGGGCTGGTCCCTTGCGGGTTGTTAGGGTGGAGCCCTAACCCCTCGGAGAGCCCAAAACATGTGATGCATGTGTGGCTCAATCAATAGTGAACAACGGTCGCTATTAGTATTGAGTTACCACTTGCGTCACATGGTATTGGGTACTTTT
>JBJELY010000095.1:0-31151 GCA_051879395.1 Roseburia sp.
TTAATTACAGGAGATCTGGCTACCGGAAAATCTACTTTTGCAGACATTCTTTCCGAAAGATACAGAGATTGTGTTTTTCAAAAAGATTTGATAAAAGAAGTGTTAGGTGATACAATTGGTTTTTCGAACAGGGAAGAGAATTTGAAACTTTCAAAAGCAACAATGGAGTTAATGTTACATATTTTTTCTGAATTTGCGAAATGGAATCAAAACCTTATTCTTGAGTCGAATTTTCATAAAGCAGATATAGAGAGAATATATAAAATTGCTGACCAGCACAATTATGAAGTACTGGTTCTTGTACTTCGAGGAGATATTCCTGTTTTGCATAAGAGATATCTGAACCGAATTTATAATGAAAATAGACATCCGGTTCATTTAAGCACGACATTCGATGTTTTTGAGGATTTTAAATCTTATATAGAAGTTTCAAGAAAAGAAGAAGTCGAGGGCAATGTAATTTATATTAACGCAGATGATTTTTCGTATCAAAAGGACGGAAAATTGTTAGCCCAAATAGATGATTTTATGAGTAGATAAATTTAGTAAGGAGTAATGATGCAAATAAAGAAACAATTTATAAAATATGTATCTCAGAATATGTTGGGAATGCTAGGAATATCACTTTATATTCTGGCGGATACTTTTTTTATTTCAAAAGCGGTAGGGGCAAATGGTATTACGGCATTAAATCTGGTGTTGCCGGTTTACAACTTGATTTTTGCAATTGGGGCTATGATAGGTGTAGGTTCTGCTATACGATTTGTAGTAGAACGTAATCGAAAAGAGGAAAATGCAGAGGGGTATTTTTTCCATGCTATTTTCTGGGCGACAGTGATTAGTTTGATTTTTGTGTTGCTGGGAATTTTTGTGCCGGATAAAGTCATGATGGTACTTGGAGGTGATGCGGAGATTATAGCGGAGGGAACAGAGTATACCCGTATCTTCATGGCGTTTGCACCATTTTTTATGTGGAATCATATTTGTAATGCATTTGTAAGAAATGATGGAAATCCTTCCATTGCGATGGCGGCAACATTAGTTAGTAGCCTTTTTAATATTGTGATGGACTATGTGTTGATGTTTCCGTTAGGACTTGCCATGCAGGGAGCAGCATTAGCGACAGCGTTCTCTCCTATTGTAGGTGTGCTTATTTGTTGTATACATTTTAAATCTTCCAAATGCACGATTAAATTTCGACCGGTAATTCCGTCAGTAAAAAGACTGGTGTATTCCTGTCAGGTCGGGGTTTCTGCTTTTGTAGGGGAAATCTCTTCCGGAGTAATTACAATGGCGTTTAATATGATTATTTTACGATTAGCAGGAAATATTGGAGTGGCCGCCTATGGAGTGGTTGCAAATACATCGTTAGTTGCAGTCTCTCTGTTCAATGGAGTGGCACAGGGCTCACAGCCTTTGATGAGCGAGTATTATGGACAGGGGAAAAAGTCAGATGTGAAAAAAATATTTGGAATGGGAATAGGAACCGCAATAATACTGGCATTGCTTATGATTGGCAGCGTTTATCTTTGGGCAGAACCAATTGCCTCTATATTTAACAGTGAGAAAAATGCAGAACTTGCGGTACTGGCAGAAAGTGGATTGAAGTTATACTTTTTAGGCTTTTTGTTTGCTGGAATCAATATTGTGGGAACAGCCGGATTAAGTGCGGTAGAATCGGTGAAGTGGGCATTTGCAGCATCGATTTCACGTGGTTTTGTTGCAATTTTAATTTGTGCTTTTACATTGTCTGCTTTATTTGGTATGACTGGTGTATGGCTTGCATTTCCAGCAGCAGAGCTACTTACAGTTTTTGTGACAATAGGTGGAATGAAAAGATTTTGGAAGAAAAGTGAAAAATAAGAAGTTGCGAATATGCTGTTAAAAAACCAGCATATTCGCAACTTCTTTTAGTTCCACGGCAATTTTGTAGCCACGGTCTTCCATGATATCACTCGCAATTTTTAAGTAGTCAGATAACTTTGTGCCTGCCATAGGAAGAAGTTTTAATTCAGAGGTTTCCCAGTCAATGAAGCCACCCTCAAAGAAAGAGTCTAAATAGTAGCGGCGCATGCGTGGAAAATCAGGTTTGTCTTCTAAACCGGTGTTAAACCATTCAATCCATTCGGCCATTTCTGCTTCTTCTACTTTATATTTTTTCTCCGCTAAGGTGTATTGTAAAGAGCCTCTTCCGGATTTGTATTTTTTCAGAAAAGAGAGCAGAAAATCAAAACGGTCATTTAAACAGTTACTGGCAGCGTCTTTGGCTAGATTGTAACTGCCAGGAGGACAAGGCATAAAGTTGCCAAGGGAAAAAGTAAGAGCTGCATAACGTTCTAGCAGTGAAAAAAGTTCCGGGCCGATGGCTTCTTTGTATTTTTCATAAGCATCAAATTGCCAGAGCCTTAGGGCAAGATGTTTGCTGTGTTTCAAGTCACTGCCAAATTCCATTAAGTACGTTTGTGCTTTGCGAAAATAAACTTCCTGGATTGTTTTTTTTCCTTCTGATGTATTGACATACCGGCTTAGATAATAATCATTTAAGTTACTGGCTTTTTGCGAAGTAGCCTTTGTCCAAAAGGATTGGAACGAAAAAATACGGTCTATGGCAAGAAAACCATCGTGGCTTTCTTTACATTCCCATTTTAGGGTGTGAAAAATAGTTGCAATTTCATCACAGTTATCACAATCGAAACGATTGCTAGGAGTTAAATAATAAGAAATGCGGTATCTCATCCAGTTTCTGATTGGACTGTCATTTTCCTGATACCGTAATGTGTCATATTTTTCATAGACTTTTTCAAGTTCCGGATAACGATCCGGAGAAGAAAAAGATGGAATGGAACGAAAGTCAAAGTCATAAGAATATTTGCTTTCCGTTTTTTGAAAATAAGTTACAATATCAAAATGGTAAGTATTACTCATGGCTGTCACCCCTCAAAAAATTCTTGTTTCTCATCTCATCTTAGTATATGATAATTTAGTATGCAAGAATTTAACCGAGTTAGGTAAAAAAAAAACTGAAAAAAGTCTTTTTAAAGGAGTTTGTGGAAAAATGAGTAATAAAAAAGAAAAACAGCAGATTTCCTTTACGGAAGGGTCTGTGTTTAAGGCGATTGTACAGTTTGCGCTACCAGTTTTGGGAGCTTTAATTTTACAGGCTGCTTATGGTGCAGTCGATCTTTTGGTTGTAGGAAGATTTGGAAATGCGGCAAGTATTTCTGCAGTTGGAACAGGAAGTGCCTTTATGCAAATGGTAACATTTATTATTACCAGTCTTGCAATGGGAGCAACGGTTATCATTGGTCAATATGTCGGTGAGAAAAAGCCTAAAGAGGCTGGAGATACGGTTGGAACAACAATTCTTTTGTTTGCAGGAATCGGAGTTGTTTTAACAATTCTTTTGGAAGTATTCACTGGAAATATTGCACGGATTTTGCAGGTGCCAGCGGAATCTTTTGAATTGACAGTTACGTATATTAGAATTTGTTCTGGTGGCATCTTAATTATTATTGCCTATAATGTAATCAGTAGTATCCTTCGTGGAATTGGAAATGCAAATCTTCCATTCTTATTTGTAGGAGTTGCATGTGTCGTAAATATTATAGGAGATTTGGTTTTAGTTGGAATATTTAAAATGGATGTAGCAGGTGCTGCCATTGCAACGATATTAGCACAGGCAGTATCGGTTGTGATTTCAGTATGGGTATTGACAAGAAAAAAACTTCCAATTTCTTTTTCAAAGAAGCAGCTTCGGATTACAAAAAATGAATTGAAGAAAGTGTTAAATGTAGGAGTTCCAATTGCTGTACAGGAAACAATGGTACAGATTTCTTTTTTGGTCGTTAATTCTATTATTAATGATATGGGATTAAATCAGTCAGCTGGTTATGGAGTGGCACAGAAAATTGTTTCGTTTATTATGTTAGTTCCATCTTCTGTTATGCAAAGCGTCTCTGCTTTTGTTTCTCAAAATGTGGGAGCGGGAAAACCGGAGCGTGCAAAATCAGGATTTTATACTGCTATGATAACAGGATGTGCGATTGGATGTGTAATTTTCTGTGTAGGATTTTTTGGTGGAGCAGGTATTTCCTCCATCTTTTCGAACGATCCAGAAGTAATCGCGCAGAGTGCCAGCTATTTAAAGGGATTTTCATTGGAAAGCATTTTGACTTGTATCTTATTTAGTAGTATTGGCTATTTCAATGGAAATGGAAAAAGTATGCCGGTTATGATTCAGGGAATTTCTTCTGCATTCTGCATTCGTATTCCGGTATCTATTTTTATGTCAAAATTACCGAATACGTCTCTGATGCTGGTAGGACTTGCAACACCGATTACAACGGTATATGGAATTATTTTCTTCTTAATCTGCTTTAAGTTGTTGAAACGTAAAAATTAACTTTGGCGGGGATGTACTTTGCGGAGTAAAATAGTACGTCCTCGCCGAAAAAATTTTTGCAGAAAAATAAAGGAAATTTGATTGAAACGTCGAATTATAATTATGTAGGCTGTGTGAAAATGAATTCGTAAGAGTGACAGTGTGAAAAAATAAGGAGATGTTTGCATGTCAATTCGAGAAGAAATAGAAGAAATGGAGCGGGAAACGCTAAGTCCATATGCTATGCTAAGTGAGAATTCAAAAGGAAGAGAACGGGAGGAAGAGCAGTGTGACATCCGCCCAGTTTTTCAGCGTGACCGTGACCGTATTTTGCATTGCAAAGCGTTTCGACGCTTAAAAAATAAAACACAGGTTTTCCTGACACCAAAGGGGGATCATTACCGAACCAGATTGTCACATACATTAGAGGTATCGCAGAATGCGAGAACAATTGCAAAGGCATTGCGCCTGAATGAGGATTTAGTAGAAGCAATTGCGCTTGGGCATGATATGGGGCACACTCCTTTTGGACATGCGGGAGAATATATTTTAAATCAGCTGTGTGAGGATGGATTTAAACATAATGAACAGTCTGTCCGGGTGGTAGAAAAGTTGGAAAAAAATGGTGCGGGACTGAACCTTACATGGGAAGTTCGGGATGGCATTTTAAATCACCAGACAAAGTCAACACCGCATACATTAGAGGGTAAAATCGTCAGATTATCTGATAAAATTGCCTATGTCAATCATGATATTGATGATGCAATTCGCGCGCAGATTCTGACAGAAGATGATATTCCGATGGAATTGAAAAAGACATTGGGCTTTTCTACAAAGCAGCGATTAAATACTCTGATACATAATATTATTATTAACAGTCAGGGGAAAGATGACATCATTATGTCAAGAGAAGTGGAAGAGGCAATGGTGGAATTGCGTCATTTTATGTTTGAACATGTTTATAAGAACCCGGTGGCAAAGGGCGAGGAAGTAAAAGCGAAAGCAATGATAGAGCAGTTGTTCTATTATTATTTAGAACACATTGAACTGCTTCCTCAGAAGTATTTGCGGATGATGGAAGCTGGAGAAAAGAAGCAGCGTGTGGTTTGTGATTATATTGCAGGAATGACGGACCAGTATGCAATTACAAAGTTCAGTGAATTTTTCCTGCCACAGGCATGGCAGGTAGATGGGTATTAAGGACTTTGAGAGAAAAGAGTATTTGGAACGGAATCGAATAGAGGAAACAACAGGTTTTACTGGAAAGGAAGAGAAAAGATGCCGTATTATTCGGATGAAATTATTGAAGAAGTACGTTCCAGAAATGATATTGTCGATGTAGTGTCACAGTATGTCAAATTGACGCGAAAAGGCAGTACATATTTTGGATTGTGCCCGTTTCATAATGAAAAAACAGGCTCGTTTTCTGTGTCGCCCAATAAACAAATGTATTATTGTTTTGGATGTGGAGCTGGAGGGAATGTTTTCACGTTTTTGATGGAATATGAGAACTTTACTTTTGGAGAGGCTATGGAAGCACTGGCAGAACGCGCAGGTGTGGAATTGCCCAAACAGGAGTATTCGGCAGAACAGAGACGGGAAGCGGATAAGCGGAGCCGGTTATTAGAAATTAATAAGGAAGCAGCAAAATATTTTTATACCTTACTTCGGAATGAGCGTGGAAAACGTGCGATGGATTATTTCCGAAAAAGGGAATTGTCGGAAGAAACCATGAAGAAATTCGGATTGGGATATTCCGATCAGTATAGCGATGATTTGTACCGTTATCTTCGTTCAAAGGGTTATGAGGATGAAATCTTAAAAGAGTCCGGCTTGGTATCCATAGATGAGCGGCGTGGCGGTTATGATAAATTTTGGAATCGTGCCATGTTTCCAATTATGGATGTGCATAATAAGGTAATTGGATTTGGCGGACGAGTAATGGGCGATGGCGAACCGAAGTATTTGAACTCACCGGAGACTAAGATCTTTGATAAGAGCAGGAATCTGTACGGACTTAATTTTGCAAGAACAACAAAAAAGCCACAGCTTTTGCTTTGTGAGGGATATATGGATGTCATTGCTTTACATCAGGCAGGGTTTGACAACGCCGTAGCATCGTTAGGAACTGCATTAACCAGTGGTCATGCAAATCTGCTGAAACGTTATACGAAGGAGGTTTATCTGACGTATGACAGTGACGGAGCAGGTGTAAAGGCAGCACTTCGTGCGATTCCAATTTTAAAAGAAGTTGGAATAACTACAAAAGTGATTAATATGAAGCCTTACAAGGATCCGGATGAATTTATCAAAGCACTGGGTGCAGATGCTTATCAGGAGAGGATTGATCAGGCGGAGAATAGTTTTATGTTTGAAATCCGAATCCTAGAGCAGCAATATGACATGCAGGACCCGGAGAGCAAGACAGAATTTTTTAATGAGGCAGCAAAGAAGCTTTTAACTTTTACAGAGGAGTTAGAGCGGGATAATTATATAGAAGCAGTTGCAGCAAAGTATCAGACAGGATTTGAAAAACTGCGAAGTCTGGTGAATCATTTTGGAACCAAAGTGGGGATTGCCAGAGAAAAAACACCGTTAAAAAGTGGTATTCATGAGAAAAAAGGGTTAAAAAAGGAAGATGGAATAAAACAGTCTCAAAAACTTTTACTAACATGGCTCATTGAAAATACCGCACTTTTTAATAAAATAAAAAAATATATTTCGCCAGAGGATTTTACAGAAGAGATATATCATCAGGTGGCGTCAGTACTCTTTGAACAATACGAAAGTACGGGAACAGTCAATCCCGCACAGATTATCAGTATGTTTCAAAATGAGGAAGAACAAAGGGAAATTGCAGGGTTGTTTAATGCCACAATTCACAGTGTTGAGACAAAAGAAGACAAAGAAAAGGCATTAAAAGATACCATTGTCCGAATTAAGCAGAACAGTATCCGATATCAGTCAGAGCATTTAGAACCTACTGATATGGCAGGACTTCAGAAGCTGATTACAGACAAGAAAGCAATGGAAGAATTGGAAAAACTGCATATTTCTATTGATTAAGGACAAAATAGTTAACGAACCATGAGAGGATGAAAGAAAATGGCAAAAAAGAAAGAAATTGATGAAAATTTAGAAACTGTTGATGGAAAAGCTTCCAAAGAAGCAGGAAATGTGGAAGATATGGAAAAATTCCAGAAAAAATTAACAGAACTGCTGGCATTAGCAAAGAAGAAGAAGAATATGTTGGAATATCAGGAAATTAGTGATTTTTTCCAGGATATGCAGTTGGGTGCAGAGCAGTTTGAAAAAATTCTGGACTTTTTAGAGTCGAACAATATTGATGTTCTTCGTATTACAGACTCAGATGATGTCGATGAAGACATTTTGTTGGAAGTAGAAGATGAAGAAGAAATTGAAGTAGAAAAAATTGATTTATCAGTTCCTGATGGGGTTTCCATTGAGGATCCAGTTCGTATGTATTTAAAAGAGATTGGTAAGGTACCTCTTTTAAGTGCAGAGGAAGAAATTGAACTTGCTAAGCGTATGGAATTAGGCGATCAGGAAGCAAAGAAAAGATTAGCAGAAGCAAACCTTCGATTAGTTGTCAGCATTGCAAAACGTTATGTAGGACGTGGAATGCTGTTCTTGGATTTGATTCAGGAAGGTAACTTAGGTCTGATTAAAGCAGTTGAAAAATTCGATTACCGGAAAGGTTATAAATTCTCCACTTATGCGACTTGGTGGATTCGTCAGGCAATCACAAGAGCCATTGCGGATCAGGCAAGAACAATCCGTATTCCGGTTCATATGGTTGAAACCATCAATAAATTGATTCGTGTCAGCCGTCAACTTTTGCAGGAATTAGGACGTGAGCCAAGTCCGGAAGAAATTGCGGCAGAAATGAATATGCCGGTAGAACGTGTTCGTGAAATTTTAAAAATTTCTCAGGAGCCAGTATCGTTAGAGACACCAATCGGAGAAGAAGAAGACAGTCATTTAGGAGATTTCATTCAGGATGATAATGTTCCGGTTCCTGCAGATGCAGCTGCATTTACCTTGTTAAAAGAACAGTTAGAGGAAGTATTAGGAACATTAACCGAACGTGAACAGAAAGTATTGACACTTCGTTTTGGATTAGAGGATGGACGTGCCAGAACATTAGAGGAAGTTGGAAAAGAATTCAATGTTACTCGTGAACGTATTCGTCAGATTGAGGCAAAGGCACTTCGTAAACTTCGTCACCCAAGCAGAAGCCGTAAATTAAAGGATTATTTGGAATAAAAGCAGTATGATTCAGATTTCAAACAGGTTGCAGGAAGCAGCCGCAATGGTGAAACAGGGAAATCGTCTGGCAGATGTAGGGACAGATCATGCTTATGTACCGATTTATCTTGTTCAAAAAGGGGTAATTTCGAAAGCAATTGCCATGGATATCAATAAAGGTCCATTGGAACGGGCAGAAGAACATATTGCAAACGCAGGGCTTGGGGCATACATAGAGACCCGTTTGTCAGATGGTGTCGCTGCATTAAAGCAGGGCGAGGCAGATACAATCCTGATTGCCGGAATGGGCGGTGGACTTGTGATGCATATTCTGGAAGAGGGAATGGAAATCTGTCAAAAGACAGAAGAACTTATCTTGCAACCTCAGTCAGAGTTACAGCAGGTACGTGCTTACTTAAGAAAGCATAATTTTACTATTTTAGAAGAACGGATGGTTTTGGAGGATGGTAAATATTACCCCATGATGAAAGTAAAATATGGAGTAAATGAGGAAGGGGTGACCGGAGATAGTCATTGTAAATTAGAACCAGAAAAGGTAGAATTATATCAAGTGATTGAAGATAAGTACGGTCCTCTTTTACTGCGGGAACAAAACGCGATATTGTGGAAGTATTTAAAGAAAGAAGAAACGTTGTATCGTAATATAAAAAGAGAACTGGAGAAACTTCCGGCATCTGAGAAAATAACAAAGAGGCTGGAAGAAGTGGAACAAGAACTCATCTATATTAAGGAGGCAACAGAATGGGACAGACATTTCAGGTAGAAATTGCAGGGAAAAAGACAGAAGTACCGGAAGGAACTACGTTTTTAGAATTGGCAAAGCAATGTCAGAATGAATATCAGGATGACATTGTACTGGCACTTTTTAACAATCGTCTGCGGGAATTAAATAAGTACATTAAAGCAGATGGCGAACTTACTTTTTTTACAACGGGAGATAAGGTGGGTAGAAAAGCTTACCGCAGAAGTGTTACTTTGTTATTACAGAGAGCAGTCCATAATCTTTGGGGAAAAGAGGGAATCAGTGTAAAAGTTCTTTTTTCTATTAGTAAAGGTTATTACTGCGAATTGAGGCAGGGAGCACCAATTGTAGAAGGAAAAGCTGTTTACGAGCAGGGAAGACGTCCGGAGAAGAAGTTAGTTCGTATGAAGCCGGATATGCTTTTAAAGCTGAAGATTGAAATGATGCGTCTTGTGGATCAGGACATTGTATTTGAAAAAGAGAGTATTAATACAGAAGAAGCAGTTTCCTTATTTGCAGATCTCGATATGGAAGATAAGGAAAAATTGTTTAAATACAGACGTAGTTCAAGGGTGAATATCTATGAATTAGGAAATTACAAAGATTATTATTATGGATATATGGTACCGTCCACCGGCTATTTGAAATATTTTGACCTACTTTTGTTAGAAGATGGATTTGTTCTGCTTTATCCGGGAAGTAATGCGAAAATCGTAGAGGAATTCCAGCCATCCATGAAATTGTTCCATACGTTAAAAGACTCGAAAGAGTGGGGCGAAATGCTGGAGATGGGAACAATCGGAGCCTTAAATAATAAGATTGCCAGCGGGGATATGGAGCAGATGATTTTGACTCAGGAAGCCTTGATGGAGGAGCGAATCGGAAAACTGGCAGAGATGATAGCACAGTCTCACAATAAGAAATTCATTATGATTGCTGGCCCGTCTTCTTCCGGGAAAACTACCTTTTCCCATAGGTTATCGATTCAGCTTGCTGCGAAGGGATTAAAGCCGCATCCATTCCCATTGGATGATTATTACATTGATAGAGAGCTGGCACCAAGAGATGAAAATGGCGAGTTAGATTTAGAGGCATTAGAAGCGTTAGATCTAGAATTGTTTAATCATGATATGAATGAGCTTTTGCAGGGAAAACGAGTAGAACTTCCAATTTTTAATTTTAAAACAGGAAAAAGGGAGTATAAGGGTAAATTTATGCAGTTAGGTCCGGATGATGTTCTTGTTATTGAGGGGATTCATGGCTTAAATGATAAATTGTCCTATTCTCTTCCGGCAGAAAGTAAATTTAAGATTTATATCAGTGCGTTGACACAGTTAAATATTGATGAACACAATTGCCTGCCGACGACAGATGCCAGATTAATTCGCCGCATTGTGCGTGATGCCAGAACAAGAGGAACTTCTGCACAGGAAACAATAGCAATGTGGGATTCTGTTCGACGTGGAGAGGAGAAGAATATTTTCCCATTCCAGGAAGGGGCAGATGTGATGTTTAATTCTGCGTTGATTTATGAGCTTGCGGTATTAAAGACATATGCAGAACCACTGTTGTTTGCCATTGACCATGATGCACCGGAATATTTAGAAGCAAAGCGTCTTTTGAAGTTTTTAGATTATTTTCTTCCAATGCCGGGAGATGGCATCAATCAGAATTCTATTATTCGTGAATTTATTGGTGGAAGTTGCTTCAATGTTTAATCCGTTGGAGACGTACTTTCCCGGTCAGGAAAGTACGTCCCCAGCGAAAAAACTTGCAATTTATCAATAATTAGTGTATATTCGTTACTAGGTTTGCGTAGCAAACAATGACCAAGTAGGACAAATGATCGCGGCTGCAAATGCCGAAAGGCTGCAGGTGAGGAAAGTCCGGGCTTCATAGGGCAGGATGCCGGATAACGTCCGGTAGAGGCGACTCTAAGGAAAGTGCAACAGAAATAAACCGCATACGTTATGTATGTAAGGGTGGAAAGGCAGTGTAAGAGACTACCGCTTTTCTGGTAACAGAAGAGGCATATGTAAACCCCATCCGAAGCAAGACCGAATAAAAGCGTTGACGTGGCCCGCCAGCTTTAGGTAGGTCGCTTGAAGTGGCTGGTAACAGTCATTCTAGAAAGATGATCATTCGTTTACAGGAGACTGTAAGCTGACATAACCCGGCTTATCGTCCTGCTTGGTATTAGATGATTTAGAAATAATGAAGAAGGATTCGTGAAAAACGGAATCCTTTTTTCTTTTTCATTAGAGGAAATATTGATAAAAGAACGGGAAATCAGTATAATAATTCTATAATCCAGAAGAAAGGTACAAGGTACGAAGGATGGAGATTGTAGCAAAAATCGAACAAATCGTAAAAGATGCATCGGATAAAAATGCATCGGATATCCATTGCACACCGGGAAGTCCGATGATGTACCGGATTGATGGAAAGATGGTGGTGGCATCAGAAGAAGTTACAGGACCTTCTGATGTGGAAGAAATGATTTTTCCAATATTGACGGAAAAGCAGAAAGTAGAATTAGAAGAAACTGGTGAAACAGGGTTTGCTTATTCCCTGACAGGAGTTAGCAGAATTCGAATTAATGTATATCGACAGCGTGGAACCTATGCGCTATCCATCCGTATACTTCCATCTGATATTTTTAGTGAAGAACAGTTAGGAATTCCAGAGTCTATCTTGCAGCTTACCAAAAAGAAAAAAGGACTGATTTTGATTACCGGTCCGGCAGGAAGTGGTAAATCAACAACAATTGCTTCTTTGATGAATGTAATTGCAGAGGAAGACGTGAAAAAAATCATCAGTATTGAAGATCCGATTGAGTATCTTTTTCAGCATAACAAATCCATGGTGAGTCAGAGAGAAGTAGGTTATGATACGAAATCCTATGCAGCCGGGGTTGCATCTGCGTTAAGACAGGACCCTGACGTTATTATGATAGGAGAATTAAGGGATTTAGAGACGATAGAACTTGCACTTGCGGCAGCAGAAACAGGACATCTTGTTTTATCTACGCTGTATACAGAGAATACGGTTGCGGCAGTGGAGCGATTGATCGATATTTTCCCACAGGAAAAGCAACAGCAGATTCGGATACAGCTTTCGAATGTATTGCGCGGTGTTATGGCACAGCAGCTTTTGCCACGAGCAGATGGAAGTGGACGTGTGGCTGCGTATGAAGTCATGATTATGAAAGAAGAAATAAAAGAAATGATCCAAAGAGGAAAAACGCATCAGATACGTTCTGCTATTCTGAATGGAAAGAAAGATGGAATGCAGCTAATGGATGATGCTATTTATGACCTCTATATGAAAAGTGCAATTTCTATGCAGATGGCAATTCGTTTTGCAGAGGATGGCGCTGGAATGCAGCAAAAAATATTCCTGTTTCAATAATTCTAACGAAAATATAAAATGTTTCTAAAAAGACAATAGGTTAGTTGACAGAGCGGCTTTTCGGGGAGTAACATACCTTTACAGAAAGGACGTGTAAAGGCATGAGAGAAAAGTTTCAGAGATTTATGTCGGGGAGAAATGGAACAGATGATTTAGCAAAGTGTTATATGATGATTGCAATGATATCTTTGATTATTTCACTGTTTTCAAAATGGGCCATTTTTTATGTATTAGGAATAGTTCTGTTAATTTATGCGTATTGGAGAACCTTCTCAAAAAATGTGTCAAAGCGTTATGAGGAAAATCAGAAGTATTTGAATTTGCGTTATCAGGCAGTTGTAAAAAGGGAACAGTGGAAAAAACGTTTTGCAGGACGCAAAGTGTATCGTTATTTTAAATGTCCACAGTGCAGACAAAATGTACGTGTTCCAAAAGGAAAAGGTAAGATTTGTATTACTTGTCCAAAGTGTAGAACTGAGTTCGTAAAAAGAAGCTGACGAAAGGGAGACTTCAGATGTTTGGATATATCAACATAAATCAAAAGGAGTTGTCTGAGGATAGTAAGAAAGCCTATCAGTCCTATTATTGTGGTCTCTGTCGAAGATTGAAGTCAAATTGTGGGACGAAGGGACAGATGCTTTTGAACTATGATATGACATTTCTAGTCGTCTTAATGACCGGACTTTATGAATTGGAAAATGAGGAAGTATATTTTACATGTCCGCTTCATCCGACAAAGAAGAGAAAAGCATGGCTGAATGAGGCTACAGATTATGCAGCAGATATGAATGTAATTTTGGCCTATTATAATATGCTTGATGACTGGAAGGATGAAAAAGCATATGCGAAGAAAGCTTTTGCCAAAATGTTGGATAAGGATTATCAGCGAATCATGCAAAAGTATCCAAGACAGGTAAAGGCAATTGAGACGTTTATGGAAAAGCAGGAGCAGGCAGAGCAGAATAAAGAAAAAAATTTGGATATTGTAGCGGGTCTGACTGGCGAGATGTTAGGAGAAATCTTTGCATGGAAAGAAGATGTCTGGGAAGAGGAATTAAAAACATTAGGTTTTTATATGGGAAAGTTCATCTATATTATGGATGCATATGAAGATTTTGATGAGGACATTAAGAAAAAAGCGTATAATCCTCTTGTGATGATGACAGAAGAAAAAGAAGAGGATTTCGATACATTTTGCAAGTTATTATTGACGAGTATGATGTCAGAGTGTGCAAAGTCTTTTGAACGTCTTCCTATTTTGTTACATGCAGATATTTTAAGGAATATTTTATATTCAGGTGTATGGTCGAAATATGAGTATTTACAGCTGAAAAAGAAAAAACAGGCAGAGAAAAATAACACGCAGAAAAAATCTATAAAGAAAAAGAGTTAATTATGAATAATCCATATCAGATATTAGGTGTTTCAGAGAATGCAACCGATGATGAAATCAAAAAAGCATATCGTACGTTAAGCCGGAAGTATCATCCGGATGCTAATGTTAATAATCCGAATAAAGAACAGGCGGAAGAAAAATTTAAAGAAGTCCAGCAGGCATATGACCAGATTATGAAAGAGAAACAGCAGGGCTATACAGGAAACTATGGATATAGTTCTTCGCAGAGTGCCGGAGGGGCATATCATACTGGAAATGGTTATCGGAATTACAGTAATCAGGCGGATTCGCCACAGATGCAGGCAGCAGCAAATTATATTGCAAATCGTCATTATGCAGAGGCATTAAATGTCTTAAATGCGATTCCGTTTGGAGAGAGAAGAGCTCGTTGGTATTATTATAGTGCTATTGCAAATCAGGGAGCCGGTAATAATATTATGGCAAAAGAGCATGCACAGAGGGCAGTAGAATTAGAGCCAAGTAATATGGAATATCGTCAGTTCTTGCAACATCTGGAATTTGGAGGAACATGGTATACCAATATGGGAACTAACTATGACAGGCCATATTCGAGTGCGGGTAGTTGGTGTTTAAGCTTGTTATTTTTAAATATGCTTTGTAATTGTTGTTGTTTTAGACCATATTAATGTAAAAAAGGAGTTGCCACATGAATGATGTAAAATCATATATGTGGCAACTCCTTTTTTTTGAATTGAAATGCAGAGGTACTTGTACAAAAGTTATGCTCTGCGGTTTGGATTAATGTATTGTTCTTCGCAGTATTTGCAACGATAGACTTCCTTTTTCGCATCTGTTAATAAGAAAATCTGGTCGAGTTCCTGTTCAACAGAGGTAATGCAGCGAGGATTTTTACAGCGAATGACATTTTTTACCTGAGTTGGTAAGTGAAGTTCTTTCTTCTCAACAATGTGGTCACCTTTGATTACATTAACCGTAATGTCATGGTCAATAAAACCTAAGATGTCGAGGTCAAGAGCTTCAATTGGACATTCTACTTTAATAATATCCTTTTTTCCCATCTTATTACTTTTGGCGTTTTTGATGATTGCGACTGTACAATCAAGTTCATCTAATTTTAAGTCGTGATAAATCTGAAGGCTCATTCCTGCCTGAATATGGTCTAGAACAAATCCTTCATGGATTCCACTGATATTTAACATAAGTTTTCCTCCATAGCCCGTATTTAAGGCAAATAAGTTAATTTTACATCATATATGAAAAAACACTATACCTGAATATCTAAAAGCGTTAGAATTAATGCCATACGGACATATACACCGTATTGAGCCTGTTTAAAATAAGCGGCTCTTGGATCATCATCTATTTCAACGGAAATTTCATTTACACGAGGAAGTGGATGAAGTACTAACATGTCTTTCTTTGCAAGTTCCATTTTGGATTTTGTCAGAACGTAGAAATCCTTTAAACGGATATAGTCTTCTTCATTGAAGAAACGTTCTTTCTGAACACGTGTCATATATAATACATCAAGTTCTGGCATGGCATCTTCTAAACGTTCCATTTCTACAAAAGGAATATGGTTAGCTCTTAGAACGTCTTCACGGATATAGCCAGGAATCTGTAATTCTTCTGGTGAAATAAGAACAAATTTCACATTTGGATAACGGATTAAAGCATTGATTAAAGAATGAACAGTTCTGCCGAATTTCAAATCTCCGCAGAGACCAATTGTAATATTGCCTAATTCACCCTTTAACGAACGAATAGTTAATAAATCAGTTAAAGTCTGGGTTGGATGTTGATGACCACCGTCACCGGCATTGATTACTGGAATTAAAGATTTCTGAGAGGCAACAAGAGCAGCTCCCTCTTTGGGATGACGTATTGCACAGATATCTGCGTAACAAGAAATAACACGAATTGTATCAGAAACACTTTCTCCTTTGGCGGCAGAACAGGAATCTGCATCGGAGAAACCTAAAACAGAACCACCAAGGTTCAACATGGCAGCTTCAAAACTTAATCTTGTTCTTGTACTTGGCTCATAAAAGCATGTGGCAAGTTTTTTTCCATCACATGCATGAGCATATTTCTGTGGGTACTTCTCGATATCATTGGCAAGGTCTAACAGCTTGTCTAATTCATCGACGGAGAAGTCCAATGGGCTCATTAAATGACGCATATTTTTCCTCCTAATCTTGTCGTTTTTACTTATGCATTTTTACTATCATATAATAATCATTGCAGAAATTCAAGAATGAAAATTTGCTCAAAAAAGGGCAGTTGTCAGATAAATTTATGCGTTAATGTGCGAAAAATTGTTAGGGGATTGAGTTTACAGGTTTCTTAGCTGATTTGATAAAAAAATATGGAAAGAGTACGAGAAGTATAGTACAATAAAAAAGGTCGCTGAGTGGCATTTATGAAAACGCTTGAGTTTTCCCTTAAGGGATTTTAAACAGCAGCATTTTCCTATAAAAAGAAAATTGAAGAAGGAGAAGAGACAATGGCAGAAGCAGGACAGAATACAGTAAGAGAAGAAATGGATGAAGATCAGGTACAGTTTCAGGAGAGAAAGAGATTATTATTTTTTGGACTCCCATGGACATTTACAAAATATACAATTACACCAAGTACCATTACGATTGATAAAGGGCTTTTAAAAACAGAAGAGGATGATTGTTACATGTATAAAGTACAGGATGTGAAATTGACACAGACTCTGATTGAGAAAATCTTTAAGCTGGGAACAATCATTTGTTACACCGGCGATGTTACAGATTCCGAACTTCAGTTAGTTCATATTAAACATTCCAAAGAGATTAAAAATTATCTCTTAAAAGCATCTGAGACAGCAAGACTCAAACGCCGTACCTTAAATACTTTAGACATCGGAGCAATGGTAGAGGATGTAGAATAGTTTTGCGATAGGATAAGGAAGTTAAGACATTTTATTCCGATCAGCAAAAAGCAGTACTCTTTCAAAGATAAGACCGGCAGCCATCCAGAAAGGTGCATAGTCTAAGCGGATAATACCGTTAATATTTGATTTTGCATCGCTATAATCCCATGGACAAAGATGGTGTTTCTTTAGGAGAGAGCCGCTGATATATTCACAGGAAAAGATACCGAGTGCATAAAAACCTCCGCGAATCAGCGGGGGTTTCTTTTTGATAATACGATAAATTGGACGGATAAAAGCTGCTAATCCATAGATTGGAAACATCCAGATAGAGGTTTCTCCTTTTAGTCGAAAATCATGGTTTCGTAAAGAGTTAAAGGAAGTAAAGAGAATTTCCATGCACCATCCGGTTAGACCGCAGATGAAAAAGTTTTTTGTGAACATAGAGAAGTATCCTTTCTAAATGGAATTGAAAAATCTGATATCAAAAGTATGATACAAATTTTGAACTTTTATTCCTTAGAGAGAAAAAGAAAAATGCCCTGCACCGATGCTGTTTTATGGTGCAAGGCAGTTTAGAAATTCTTCCCTTGTAATGTGATAGAGTCCGTGTTCAAGATCAAAAGGAGCAAGGGCATGAATAAGTGCCTGACGCTCATATTTTGTACCGGAGAGTGCCTGACATAAGGCCTCGGTATCGAGAGAACCGAAGAAGTCTCCATGGATAGTGCAGTCCTGAATCACACCATGCGTGATATCTAAATTAATTTTGACGTTGCCACCGGCAAAATGTCCTTTTTTTGAAAGGGAGCATTTCGGGTTTCGACCATAAATCATATCCCAAGTCTGAAATTTTTCGAGCGCAAGTTCTTGAATTCGTTTACAGTCATGTTCTGTCAATGTATAGGAAGAATAGTCAGGACGTCCCATAATACTAGTTATCATACGTTGTTTGAATTCTGCCGGAGCCATTGTGGATGGAAGGTGATCAGAAATATTTGTAACCCGTTCATGGACACTTTTGATTCCTTTAGAGATTATTTTATAAGAATCCACGGTAGTACTTCGTACCATCTGCTCAATATCGGTATTGAAAAGCAGGGAACCATGATGCAAGGTAAAACCATTATAGAGATATTGGGCATTTCCGGAAAACTTCTTTCCATTGATTACTAAATCATTTCGGCCATTAAAACCTGCACCTGATACTCCCATTTCATGCAATGCATCAATAACAGGAGTGATATATTCGGTAAAGCTGATTTCCTCGCTTTGAGAAGGAAGAATAAAGGTAAACTGAAAGCCACCCATATCCGTATAGATTGTGCCACCACCAGACATACGGCGTACAATATTAATTTGATGTTTTTTCGCATAAGGAACATTGATTTCTTCGAGGGTATTTTGATATTTTCCAACCATCAGGGTAGGAGTTGTCTGCCAGAAAAGAAATACCGGTTCTTGAAACATTTTTTCCGTGATGAGGTAATATTCTAGGCCAAAATTAAAATAAGGATCGATGGATCCGGTTTCTATGTAAATCATGGGAAGTACCTTACCTTTCTTTCTATGAGATATAGTTGATTATTGATGATTATGGCTATTTTGGGTATCGGCACGCAGTGCTTCAGCGGCCTGATAAGAACTGCGAACTAAAGGAGAACTTGCAACATAGCGGAAGCCTTTTTGCATGCCTATGGATTTATAAGCCTCAAATTTTTCAGGTGTGACATATTCCTTCATTTCAATATGTTCTTTCGAAGGACGCAGATATTGTCCTATGGTAAAAATATCACAGCCTGCGGCTAGTGCGTCATCCATCGTATCAAGCACTTCTTCATCGGTTTCTCCAAGACCTACCATAATACCAGTTTTTGTGCGGATAGAAGGATCTTTTTCTTTGACATAGCGTAATACAGCAAGACTTCTTTGATAATTTGCTTCCGGGCGCACGCTAGAATAAAGACTTGGAACGGTTTCAATGTTATGATTGATGACTTCCGGATGAGCGGCGATGACGATATCTAAGGAAGCCTGATCCCCTTTCATATCGCTGATTAGAACTTCGATTGTAGTAGAAGGACATAATTCCCGGATGGCAGCAATTGTTTTGGCAAAGTGAGAAGCACCGCCATCTGGAAGATCATCACGTGTCACTTGTGTAATTACAACATGGCGCAGACCTAAGTCTCTTGCAGCTTCTGCAATATGCTGTGGCTCTAGAGGGTCAACATGTTCCGGTGTTCCATGAATGACATTGCAGAAACGACAGTTTCTAGTACACTGACTGCCTAAAATCATGAAAGTAGCGGTGTGCTTTTGAAAACATTCACCAAGGTTAGGGCAGTTGGCTTCTTTGCAGACGGTATTAAGTTTTAGCTTTGTCATGAGTTCACTGACTTCTTCAACAGCTTTTTGATTATATTTTACTTTAAACCATTCGGGCATTCTTTCCATAATTCTATTCTCCTTAGTCGTTCCAGCTTATAACAGCGACAGGTTCATCAACAGCAACTTCGTCGCCTTCTTCACAATATACTTCGGTCAGAACACCAGAGGCAGTTGCCTCGACTTCACTGACTACTTTTGCAGTTTCTACTTCAAAAAGAACATCATTTTTTTCGATAGTATCTCCTTTTTGTTTTAACCAGGCAGCCAAAACACCTTTTTCCATGTCGGAAGAGAGTTTTGGCATTTTAATAATTTGTTCCATAATAAAATTCCTTTCTAAATTAAAATAAATATGGGAGCCAACGCTTTGTCTCATCACCTAAATAAGGAGATAGAAGATTGGTCAGATTTTGGTAACCATAACGCTGTCCAATCAGGGCAGTAATTGCCTCCTTTGGTAAAAAAGAAGCGGTACACTCTGTAATGATACCGTGGGTTACAAGGAGTGTAACGTTATCCCGGCGCAATGTGAATTTTGGAGATTTTCCCCAGTTCCATTCCCAGGTGTTGTATTTTTCATCCCGGAGTTTTTGGATAGCCTGCTTATCTTTGGCAGATAATGTATAGACGGTGTCATTTTGCCGGGAAAGCTGATCGCGTAAAGCAGACTTAAATTCAACAATGCTCATGTTGTTCTCGCGCATATGATTCGAAATATTTGTTACAGGAGAAGAAACAGATGCGACTGCCTTTGATTCAATGGTGGCATCTGTGACTTTCAAATAATCATGTAGTTGTTCCATATCTGATTGAAAAAGAAGAGTGCCATGATGGAGAACACGGTTTCCATGAATGGTCTGTGCACTACCGGATATTTTCTCGTCACCGATGGCAATATCACAGATATTTCGTTTTCTAGCATCGGTGCCAAGGCTTTGCAAGGCATCGATAACCGGAGTCAGAAAGTCATCATAACAGGGAGGACCAGACGTTTTTGTGGAGGTAATAAAGGCGTAATTTAAGTTGCCTATGTCGTGAAAAACAGTTCCGCCACCACTGATACGTCTCGCAACTTTGATTCCTGCCGCCTCTACTGCAGGAACATTGATTTCCTGATAGACATTCTGATATTTTCCAACGACTAGAGAAGCATCATTTTGGTAGAGCAGAAGATAAGAATCTTCAGTCAGGTTATGAAAAATGTATTCTTCCGTAGCTAGATTTTCAAAAACGTCGTGATTGTTCATTTCCAAATATTGCATGATAGCCCTCCTATTTTCTGTTATCTGATGAGCATATGTATTATTTTTCCTCTGTAGGAGCGTTCTTATCTACGACTTTGATAATTCCCTTTTTCCACATAATGCGGGAGGAAATGATAGCAATTGGAAGCATGAAAAGAATCAAAAATCCAACCATGCCGAATAAAGAACCGCCGCTGGTAATACGAACGAAAAGCGATAAAACGGATACGATAATCAGTACTGGAACAACGCCCATGACACCATTTTTTACCACCTTGCTTCCAGAACTACTACTAGAGAAAAGTCCTAAGGCAAGGGAACCAAATAGCGCAGGAATGATGTAGTTTGATGCTGTTTTTACAGCAGGCAGTTCAAAGATTGGACTAATCCAGGTGCTAAGAAGTGCTGCTAAAGCTAAAATTACAATCGTCATAATAGAAGAAACTGCAACACCAACAGAAGCAATAGCTTCTCCTTCTGGTGTGTTTGCTTCTTTTTTTGCAATTTTCATTGCATTTACGGCAACTGGAAGTTTTAAGTTCATAATGTTACCGGTGATAAAGGTAAGGTAACTGGAAGAACCAAGAATCGGTGTGTAGCTGAGCGCTTCAGAGATACCAACCGGAATGTAAATCATTAAAATACTGATGGTGGATAAGTTAAATACTTCGCCTAAAGATGGAATACATCCGTAGTAGCCAAGTACAATAAAAGGTAAGGCAACCATATAAATCAAAGCAATTAAAGTGCCGATACGTCCCCATTTATGAGACCAAGCCTGAAAAGAATCTATAGGTTGTTTGTTTGTTTTTTCTTTTTTCATTATAAATTCCTCCTAATCAAATTGTTACTTACTGAAACAGACCGCTCCAGAAAATAGAAGATATCATACCGCCAATCATAGAGAATGCCATGATAAATTCACTTAACCAGCGAAGCTTTGGACTTTTAGAAGCAAGAATACCAAGAAGAATGGCAATGACTAATCCTGTTAGCATAACGGCGGCCTGAACGGAATCACCAAATAACAAGACAGGAACATAAACAGCAAATAAACAGAGCATAAAAGTTCCACTTAATACATGTTTCCATGTGCTAGAGTTCTCAGTTTTATTTACACTCATGGAAAGTTTTTTGCCAAATGGAAGTAAAATGAAAAACCCACTTAACATACCGACACTCATAAGAATCATTACAACACCAAACTGGCTTCCGGTTGCACCTTCTAACATTTCAGCGCTGCTCGAAAAACCGATGGCAGAAGAAACACTGCTGGCAATTAAGGTCTCATAGGAGAGAGAGCCGATAACGGAAAGTCTCCACCAGGACCATACAGTACCAAGTATAGAAATCAGTGCAAATAATCCAACTACAATTGATAAACTTGGAACGATGGAGAAGACAAGACTGGATTTAATTACCTTTGTTAAATCTTCTTTTGTAATACCCATTTCCAGGCAGCGTTTGTATGCTTTTTTTAGATAAGCCAGTGAAAATCCGACAATATAAATTAGACCAATCACAACTAAAATAAGCAACAGGGGACTTGAAATAATTTCTTTCATAATATAAACCTCTCTTTCTGTTTGTACAAATCAACATATAATATATTAAATGTTGATTAAATTTATTTAAAAGAATGCGTTAGTTGTGCTCTTCTAGCCAACGCATTGCTGAATATGCATAGACAGCACTGCCACGTGACAAGGCAGCTTCATCAAATTTTGCTTTTGGATGATGCTGTGGATAGCAGTATCCTTCTTCCGGATGACCGGCAGCAAAAGCAAGCATAATAGAAGGAACTTCCTGACTGATATAGGCAAAGTCTTCAGAACCAGCGGTTTTCGGCGCTTTTTTAGAACCTGACATTGCATTTAACTGTCCGGCAGTAAAGACCCCTGTTGGACCAAATAATTCTTGAAGATATTTGACTGTGCATTTGGATAAGTCGTTATCATTTACAAGAGTAGGACATCCGCTTCCAAAAGTAATTTCTGCTGTAGCACGGAAAGTTGTAGCGATACCTTGTGAGATTTCAACCATTCTGTTTTTTAAGAATTCACGGACTTCTTCATCATAGGTACGAATTGTACCACCAAGTTCAACTGTATCAGGGATAGCATTTGCTGCTTTTCCTCCATGGATAGAGCCGATGGTAAGAACAGCTTCATCGGAAAGGGCAAGTTCTCTTGCATTGATTTCCTGAAGAGCAGTAACAATATGGGCAGCAACTGTAATAGGATCAATACCATTATTAGGCATGGAGCCGTGACAGCCTTTTCCTTGTATTTTAATTGTAAAATAGTCTGCAGCAGGAGCGCTGACACCACCGTCAGAAACGATTGCGGTTCCAGTTGGGAATGGCATCCCGGCCATAACATGAATCATCAGGGCTGCATCAACATCAGGATTTTTTAACAGACCGTTTTCAATCATATCGTGTGAGCCTTCAAAAATTTCTTCTGCAGGTTGGAACATGAGTTTTACGGTTCCGTTAATTTCATTTTCGTGAGCTTTTAAAAGTTTGGCAGCTCCAAGCATCATAGTGGTATGCATGTCATGACCGCAGGCATGCATTTTTCCGTTGGTGGAGCGAAAATCAACATCTGCTTCTTCCTGAATTGGAAGCGCATCCATATCTCCACGTATCATAAAAACTTTACCCGGTTTTTTACCACCGGCAAGGGCAACAAGACCAGCCTTGCCACATTCTTTTGGTTCATAGCCCATTTCTGTAAGCATTTCTTTTACATAGGTTACGGTCTCTGAAATATCAAAACCGGTACCCGGGTGAGTGTGCAGATAGCGTCTGGTTGAAATAAGAGCTTCTTCAAATGTTTTTGATTCTTGTAATAATTCTTCTGCTTTCATGTGAATCATCCTCCTAAAATTTAGCATCTCTTGTTTGGCATCTTCATTCTTGGACGAACTTTTTGGAAAATAAAAAATGGCGCTCCTTGTCAGAGCACCATTGCTTGTTGGAGATATTATCATTGGTTTTTTTGTTTGTCAAGACCAATATTTTCGCTCTTTTTAGTTTTTAAAATAAAAAAAATGAGCCCTCTTAAGATGTAGGAACTAGTGATTTTTGGGCTGTTTATGGGATTTTTGATGGAGAAAATAAAAAAAGAATTGACGTTCAAAAAATCTTGTGCTAGTATAATCGCGTAAATTGTTTTTGCATTTTGACAAGTTCATAAAAGTCGATAGAAAAACTTGGGAGAGATTACAAATAGTTGTAACGCCGAAGGGGAAAGCGAGAAACTCTCAGGCAAAAGGACCAGGTTTGGACGACACTCTGGAGAGCAAAGGGGCACCAAAGAATCAATCTTTCTTTGTATGTCATTTTGCAAGAAAGAGAATATTTCAGGTAAAAAGACAGAGCGCATAAATAAAGCATATACTGTATGCATTATTTATGCGCTTTTTTTGTACCTATTTGCAAAGACAAAAGAAAAAAGAGAAAGAAAGGAAGAGAGAGATGGAATTAAAAACACCATTGTATGACACACATGTAAAGTATAACGGAAAAATCGTACCATTTGCAGGATATTTGCTCCCGGTACAATATGAGGAAGGCGTAATTGTAGAACATATGGCAGTTCGTACTGCATGCGGAATGTTCGATGTATCACATATGGGAGAAATCACCTGTATCGGACCGGACGCAGTAAAGAATTTAAATCACCTTTTAGCCAATGATTACACGACGATGTATGATGGACAGGCAAGATACAGTCCAATGTGTAATGAGGAAGGCGGTGTGGTAGATGATTTAATTGTCTACAAGGTTTATGAGGATCATTATCTCATCGTTGTAAATGCAGCAAATAAGGATAAAGATTATGCATGGATGAAAGAGCATCAGTTTGGAGATGTAGAATTTAAAGACATTTCTTCTGAGGTAGCACAGATTGCACTACAAGGACCGAAAGCACCTGAGGTTTTGAAGAAACTTGTGAAGGAAGAAGATATTCCTGCAAAATATTACAGTGCAACTTTCAACCGTGAAATTTCCGGAATGAAATGTATCATTTCTAAAACAGGATATACCGGAGAAGACGGATTTGAACTTTATCTTGCATCTGAGGATGCACCAAAGCTTTGGGAACTTCTGATGGAAGCAGGAAAAGAAGAGGGACTTATCCCTTGCGGATTAGGAGCAAGAGATACTCTTCGTTTAGAAGCAGCAATGCCATTATATGGTCACGAGATGGATGATACCGTAACTCCATTAGAAGCTGGACTTGGAATTTTTGTGAAAATGGGAAAAGAAGATTTCATCGGAAAAGCTGCAATAGAAGCAAAGGGAGAACTTACCAGAAAACGTGTAGGCTTAAAGGTAACCGGACATGGAATCATTCGTGAGCATTGTACCGTTTTTGTCGATGGAAAAGAAATCGGACATACCACATCAGGAACACATTGTCCATACTTAGGATATCCGATTGCAATGGCACTTTTAGATGTTGATTACACAGAAATCGGAACCGTAGTAGAGGCAGATGTACGAGGCAGACGTGTGCAGGCAGAAGTTGTAGCACTTCCATTTTATAAAAAAGGTCAGCCAAGACCATAAAGAAAACAAAATAAATTACATATTTCAAGAAGAAAACAAGGAAAAGAAAGAGAGGAACAAATTATGAATTGTCCAAAAGAATTAAAGTACAGAAAGTCACATGAATGGGTAAAATTTATTGATGATACGACTGCATTGATTGGTATCAGTGATCATGCACAGGATGCCCTTGGTGGAATCGTATTTGTAAATCTTCCGGAAGAGGGAGATGAAGTAACAGCAGGAACAGCATTTGCAGATGTAGAATCTGTAAAAGCGGTATCTGATATTTATTCTCCAGTATCTGGTGTAGTAGCAGAAGTCAATGAAGCATTGTTAGATGCACCGGAATCCATTAATGAAGATGCTTATGGTGCATGGTTTATTAAAGTAGAAAATATTACAGACAAAGAAGAATTATTAGATGCAGAAGCATACGAAGCATTTGTGGAGAGTGAAGAAGAATAAAGGAAACATCAGAAGAAGGAGGTGAAGAACGTGGGATCTTTTATTGCAAATACTGAAAAAGAACAGCAGGAGATGTTAAAAGAAATAGGATTTGACAGTTTTGATGCCCTGTTTTCCCACATTCCAGACCAGGTCAAGGTAAAGGAACTGAATCTTCCATCAGGATTAAGTGAGATGGAAGCACTGGACAAAATGGAAGAATTGTCTGAAAAAAATAAAATTTTTAAACATATTTTCCGTGGAGCCGGTGCATATAACCACTATATTCCTGCCATTGTAGGAAGCATCATTAATAAGGAAGAGTTTGTAACGGCTTATACGCCATATCAGGCAGAAATCAGTCAGGGAATTTTACAGTCAATCTTTGAATATCAGACTATGATTTGTGAGTTGACAGGAATGGATGTATCCAATGCATCCGTATATGATGGAGCTACTGCAGCAGCGGAAGCAGTTGCTATGTGCAAAGAGCGCAAAAGAGATGTTGCTTATGTATCAGCGACGGTAAATCCACAGGTGTTAGAGGTCATAAAGACCTATTGCTATGGCAGTGGCACAAAGGTGGAAGTGATACCGGAAAAAGATGGTGTTACAGACAGTGAAGCTTTAAAGGCAGCCTTAAATGAAAGTAGTGCATGCTTCTATGTACAGCAACCAAATTATTATGGCAATATGGAGGATGCGGATGTTCTTGGAGTTATCACTCATGAAGCGGGAGCGAAGTATATCATGGGGTGCAACCCAATTGCCCTTGCAGTCATGAAGACTCCGGCAGAGTGTGGAGCTGATGTTGCAGTTGGAGAAGGACAGCCTCTTGGAATGGAACTTGCATTTGGAGGTCCTTATCTGGGATTTATGGCAGCAACGCAGAAAATGATGAGAAAGCTTCCAGGGCGTATCGTAGGTGAGACAGTAGATAAGGAAGGAAACCGTGCATTCGTTCTGACACTTCAGGCAAGAGAGCAGCATATTCGTCGTGAAAAGGCAAGCAGTAATATCTGTTCCAATCAGGCATTGTGTGCATTGACTGCAGGTGTTTATATGGCAACGCTTGGGGAATCAGGAATGAAGCAGGCTGCAGAACTTTGTATTTCCAAGGCGCACTATTTACAGGAAGAACTTGTAAAGGCGGGATTACAGGCAAAATACAGTCAGTCTTATTTCCATGAGTTTGTAACGACTTCTACTGTAAAGGCAGAAAAGATTTTAGATGCATTAGAGAAAGAAGGAATCTTAGGAGGACTTCCATTGAATGAATACGATATTCTCTGGTGTGCAACAGAAAAGAATACCAAAGAGGAAATAGAGAAAGTTGCAACAATCGTAAAGGAGGTGTGCCAGTAATGAAATTAGTATTCGAACAGGGAAATGAAGGCAGAGGCTGTACGTTGTTCCCAGAATGCGATGTACCAAAGGTGGAGTTAGATGCACCAAAGCGTGAAAAGAAACTGCACCTCCCACAGTTATCTGAAAATGAATTAAGCAGACATTATACGGAATTAGCAAAGCAGATACATGGTGTTAATGATGGTTTTTATCCTCTGGGTTCTTGTACCATGAAATACAATCCAAAAGTGAATGAAGAAACTGCTTCATTAAAAGGATTTACCAAGGTTCATCCGTTACAGCCGGAACACACGATGCAGGGCTGTCTGGAAGTTTTAAAAATATCTGAAGAACTGCTTTGTGAGATTACAGGTATGGATGCCATGACTTTACAGCCGGCGGCAGGAGCTCATGGAGAGTTCACCGGTCTGTTGTTAATCAAGGCATATCATGACAGCAGAAAAGATACCAAGAGAACTAAGATTATAGTTCCGGATTCTGCCCATGGAACGAATCCAGCCAGTGCAGCTATGGCCGGATTTGATGTTATCAGTATTCCGTCCCGCGAAGATGGATGTGTAGATATAGAAAAACTTCGTGAAGTAGTAGGGGAAGATACCGCAGGCTTAATGCTTACAAACCCTAATACAGTTGGATTATTTGATAAAAATATTTTAGAGATTACTTCCATTATCCATGAGGCAGGTGGACTTGCTTATTATGATGGTGCGAACCTGAATGCAGTTATGGGTGTGGTAAGACCTGGTGATATGGGATTTGACGTCGTACACATTAATCTTCATAAGACCTTTTCCACTCCACACGGTGGTGGCGGTCCGGGAAGTGGTCCGGTAGGATGTAAAGATTTCCTGAAAGAATTTTTACCGGGAAAACAGGTGGCAAGAGGCGAAGAATTATCTTTTGTAAAACCGGAACATTCCATTGGTAGTATGAAAGAATTCTATGGAAACTTCTTAGTAGTAGTAAAAGCACTTACTTATGTTCTTATGTTAGGAAAGGAAGGAATTCCGGCAGCATCCAAGAACGCAGTATTGAATGCCAACTATATGATGGAAAAATTGAAAGATATTTATCCAATGGCATATAACGAGACCTGTATGCATGAGTTTGTTATGAGCTTAGAACAGATGAAACACGATATTGATGTATCTGCCATGGATATTGCAAAAGCACTCTTAGACTATGGTATCCATCCACCAACCATGTATTTTCCATTAATTGTACATGAAGCATTAATGGTAGAGCCTACAGAGACAGAAAGCAAGGAAACTTTAGATGAAGTAATCGGAATATTTCGTGAGATTTACGAAAAGGCAAAGGAAAATCCGACAGCTATGCATGAAGCACCGGAAAAAGTATATATCCGCAGACCGGATGAAGTACAGGCAGCAAGAAACCCGGTTCTTCGTTATGAGTTTCAGTAAAACAGGAGGTGGCATATGGAAGAAAAATTTGATTTAGTTGTCATAGGAGCTGGTCCGGGTGGTTATGAAGCGGCAATAGAAGCTGCCAAAAAGGGAATGAAGACAGCATTGATAGAACGCCGTGAACTAGGTGGTACTTGTCTAAATCGAGGATGCATTCCAACCAAGACTATCATGCATTCTACGGAAATTTTTGCAGAGATTAAGACTTGTGAGCATCTAGGAATCCATGTTGCAGACGTTTCCTATAATATGGAAGAGATACAGACAAGAAAAGATGAGGTATTAAATCAGCTTCGGGATGGGATTGCTACCTTGATGAAGAAGAATAAAGTTACTGTTTATGAGGGGACCGGTAAGATTACCGGACCTCATGAAGTAACGGTTACAGGTGCAGAAGAATGGATACTTGAGACAGACAAGATTTTGATTGCTACTGGTTCTGTGCCAACAATGCCTCCAATTCCTGGAATTGAGCTTCCAAATGTGGTCAACAGCGATGACCTTTTAAATAAGAAGGAACTCTATCAACATCTGGTAGTAATCGGTGGTGGAGTCATTGGAATGGAGTTTGCTTCCATATATAGTGCACTGGGCTGCCAGGTAACGGTAATTGAAGCATTGGATCGCATCTTGGCAAACATGGATAAGGAAATTGCCCAGAATTTAAAGATGATTTTGAAAAAACGAAACGTGGATATTCATACAAAGGCTAAGGTAGAAAAGATCGAAGCTGGTGAGAATGGAAAACTCATCTGCCATTATACGGAAAAAGAAAAAGAAGTCGAAGTAGAGGCAGATGGAATCTTAGTTGCAGTAGGAAGACGCGCATATACCGAGGAGCTTCTTGGGGAAGGCGTAGAACTTTCCATGGAGCGTGGAAGAATTCTGGTGGATGAAAATTACGAGACTAGTATTCCGGGCATCTATGCAATCGGAGATGTGATTGGTGGAATTCAGCTTGCCCATGTGGCAACAGCAGAAGGAATCAATGCTGTGGCACATATGTTACATGAGAAACTTCCTATTAATATAGGGGTTGTTCCAGGCTGTGTTTATACCAATCCGGAAATTGCTACTGTTGGAATGAGTGTAGAAGAAGCAGAAGCAGCAGGAATTGCGGCAGTAAGCAAAAAATATGTCATGACTGCTAATGGAAAGTCCATCCTGTCTAATCAGGAGAGAGGATTTATTAAAGTAGTGGCGGAAGAAAGTACCGGAAAAATAATAGGAGCACAGATGATGTGTGCAAGAGCTACTGACATGATTAGTGAATTCGGTACGGCTATTGTGGGCGGTATGACCTTAGAAGAAATGCGCTCCGTCATCCATCCACATCCAACCTTTAGTGAAGGCATTACAGAGGCAGTAAAAGAATAACTACAAATATAAAAATACACCAAACAAGAGAAAACATGATGAGGAGTGAACGATATGGTAACAGATATCATGAAGCTGCTGAAAGAAAATGATAAAGAAATTGGCGAAGCAATTCAGTTAGAATTTGGAAGACAGCAGGGAAACTTAGAATTGATTGCTTCTGAGAATATTGTTTCGGAAGCATCCATGTTAGCCATGGGAACAGTACTTACGAATAAGTATGCAGAAGGATATCCGGGCAAACGTTATTATGGCGGGTGCGAAGATGTGGATATTGTAGAAAATATTGCAATAGAACGTGCAAAAGAATTATTTGGATGTGATTATGTCAATGTGCAGCCACATTCCGGTGCACAGGCTAATCTTGCCGTTTTCTTTGCCATGGTAGAGCCGGGTGATACGGTAATGGGAATGAACTTAGATCATGGTGGACATCTGACACACGGAAGTCCGGTTAATATTTCAGGAAAATATTTTAACATTGTACCATATGGAGTTAACAGCGAAGGATATATTGATTATGAGGAATTGAGAAGAATTGCATTAGAAGCGAAGCCAAAGCTTATTGTAGCAGGGGCAAGTGCTTATGCAAGAACAATTGATTTTAAGAAATTCCGTGAAGTGGCAGACGAAGTCGGGGCCTATCTCATGGTAGATATGGCACATATTGCAGGACTTGTTGCAGCAGGATTGCATCCAAGCCCTATTCCATATGCAGATGTAGTAACGACTACGACTCACAAAACCTTAAGAGGACCAAGGGGTGGAATGATTCTTGCTAATCAGGAAGCGGCAGACAAATTCAATTTTAATAAGGCAATTTTCCCGGGAATCCAGGGAGGTCCATTGATGCACGTGATAGCAGGGAAAGCAGTCTGCTTCGGTGAGGCATTAAAACCAGAATTTAAGACTTATCAGGAACAGGTGATAAAGAACGCAAAAGCATTATCACAGGCGTTAATCAAGCAGGGATTCAATATTTTAACTGGTGGAACAGACAATCATTTGATGTTAGTAGACCTGCGTAACTTGGATATTAGTGGAAAAGAATTGCAGAATCGTTGCGATGAAGCACATATCACACTGAATAAAAATACAGTGCCGGATGATCCAAGAAGTCCATTTGTAACTTCCGGTGTCAGAATCGGTACTCCTGCCATAACTTCAAGAGGAATGGTGGAAGCAGATATGGAAAAAATTGCAGAACTTATTTGGCTGGTTGCAACAGATTATGA
>JBJELY010000096.1:0-1909 GCA_051879395.1 Roseburia sp.
AATAAGAAAAAAGCTGGAAAACCATGTGATATTATACATATTGTGAAGTTGGATGATGATAGAGAAAGTGCTTTTTTGATTCAGGATATGTTTCCGATTACAGATGAATACATTGAACGGGAATATACGATTGCAGGAAATCATTTGATGTTAACCAGTGAACACACTGTAAAGGAAATTGAACAAAAGGCAAGAAAAGTGATGGGTATGTTAAAAAGAGGTGTTAAATTTACACCTACTCAGCCGGATGTTATGAAAATAATTGAGAAATTAACAGAGAAATAATGGCCGTAGAGAGGCAAGGGTAATGCCTTAATCCAAATATCTCATTAGCGGGTAGACAGTCAGAATTATGGCTGTCTATTTTTTTGTTGAATTGAGGTTGGAACAGCGGTATAATTTTGTTGGGACAATAGAAGAACTTGTGAAAACAGTAGCATTGATTGGAGGTTTACATGGAAGTTTCAAAAAGCGATTGGAAATTATTCAGAGCATGCATTGCTGAATGGCAGGAAAATTATATGGAACGCTTAGTGAAAGAATATATTGATATGTTGAATGAAAACGGAAATGCCTCGGATAAGTTCTGGGAGCTGGAAGAGCGAATAAAGAAGGACAAGAAACATCCGGGAGTTATGCTTGAATTAAGTAAAGGAAATATGATTTTCGATATTGTGGCACTGATTAATAGTGGTGTGATAACAACTGCTGATTTGGAAGGTTTTAGTGATGAATTAAGAGAAAGTGTTGATTTTCTTTTGCATAGGTAAACGGTGCGCATACACATATATGAATTGCAGGTGATATTTATGAATATAGAGGCATATGATGCAGAGTCTTTGAGGAAGCTTGTCAGACTTCTCGAATATGAAAACAGATTGCTAAAAGAAAAACTGGAAAAAGAAAATATTCCATTTGATGAAGTCAATCCATTTGAAGAAACTATAGATAATGTGGAAGAGTATGATCCTGACCAGGGAGAACGTATTGTTAATCCGCCATTTATAACAGAGGAAATGGCGACGCACTTCTTTTCTATGTTTTGGGGACGAGAGGATGTTTTTGCCAAGCGAGGTAAAAACGGAGGTTATTTTCCACAATGCGAAAATCGTTGGAATGATAGGCTATGTCCGAAACAACGAGGCGAAAAGATGTTTTGTGATGAGTGTGAAAATACAAAATGGACAAAACTGGATGTTAAGAAAATAATTGCTCATTTATTGGGCTATAAAGAAGATGGTTCGGATGTAATCGGAGTATATCCATTATTGCCGAATGGAATGTGCAGATTTATTGTGTTTGATTTTGATAACCATGAAAAGGGCGCAGAGGCGACAGATTTTGCCAATACAGATAATGAATGGCATAAAGAAGTGGATGCCCTTAGAAAAATGTGTGAGATAAATGGTATTAAGCCATTGGTGGAGCGTTCTCGTTCCGGTAAAGGCGCTCATGTATGGATTTTCTTTAAGAAAGCTATACCGGCTTCTATAGCCAGAAATTTTGGATTTCTTTTATTAGACAAAGGTTCTGCATCAATTAATCTGAAATCGTTCCATTATTATGACAGAATGTATCCTTCACAGGATGTGGCAAGTAGCATTGGTAATCTGATTGCTTTGCCTTTGCAGGGACAGGCTCTTAAAAATGGTAACAGTGCCTTTGTGGATGCAAATTGGAATGCGTACCCAAATCAGTGGGATGTTTTGCTCAATAAAACAGATAAGCTGGGTATAGAAGATATTGAAAAATATATGGCAAAGTGGCAGGCAGAACTGGCAGAAAGTCGAGGGATGATAGCTGGTACTGATATGAATAATAGACCAAAGCCATGGAAAAAGAAGTGTGAGTTTGTTAAGGCAGATGTTGTTGGCAAACTTCATATGGTGTTAAGTAATGGTGTTTATAT
>JBJELY010000097.1:0-7229 GCA_051879395.1 Roseburia sp.
GGTGTTTCAGGACCACTTGGTTCTGTATCATCAGAAGGAGTTTCAACCGGTGTTTTAGAACCACTTGGCTGACTGCCTGATGTTGAATCACTTGATGGATTTGCGCAAGAGAAAAGTACAAAAACCATCACAAAAATACTTAAAATCTTAAAAATCTTCTTCATTCGAATCTCCTAAATTATTTATGAACCAGTATTTATCAGAAGATAAATCTGTTTGTTCCTTTAATTAATCAATTCTGTCCAAGTTTTTTCTGTTAGCTTTTTTTCTGAAGAAATAAAAACCGTAATTCCGTTTTTGAAAATCTGTCCAAATCTAAGAAGTTTTTCCGTGTTACACATTTTCAGATGCTTCTTTAAAAAATCCTCATCATCAACAAGAATACCAAAATGTGCATTTTCACTTTTTTCTTCAAATTTTGACATTTTCAAAAGCTCTCCAAAAATCTTATGAACACCATTATATTTATCTGGTGATTTAAAACTTTTAGCTTCAATAAACCAATTTATACCATTCATGTCGGTATACTGGATATCAGCTTTTTTGTTACTACGGCAATTAAAGTTTTCTGACACTTTTATTTCTTTATTTTTTTCCTTTTCAAAAGTTTTTATAAGTTTCTGTTCCCAAGATTCATTCACGGACTCTAACCTCCTTTGCTCCACATTCTACCACATGGCCTCAAAATTCCTTTGAGAAAACTTCCTAATAAAAATGGCAAATTTTTAGGAAAATTTCCCAAAGACAAAATTGCGATTTGTTGTATACTGACAGATATGGATAAAAAGCAAGCTGCCGGCTCTGGATTTAAAATAAAAGCCCTCTTTAAAATTGAGTTTATTTTCATTTATATTGCCGTCCTGAACTTTGGATTTTCCATCGTCTGCAAAACTTACACAAATAAAAAGATTGCCAATCTGAATTCCCAGATGATTAAGATTCAACTGGAAGAAAACAGCGGCATTTTTAATCATCAGAATCTGATTCAAAAACTGGAATATGATTACGAGCCTTTTACCTATTTTGATTCTGACCTTAAGACAGAACTTTCTCAAATCCTTACCTTTATGGGCGAAAACAAAAGCACAATTGAACCAATCATCACTTTTCAAAATCACATGCACCAGACAGAAAGCCGCCTTAACTTTGGCTATGATTCCCTTCTCTACTGCTCTCTGATTCTGATTGCTATTGCAGTCTATTTGATTGCAGAAAAATATTTTAAAAACAAAATTGATTTTCAGCGGCTCAAGGTGATGAACGAAGAACAGTCTAAAATCAGCCGCAACCTTCACGACGGAGTTGCTCAGGATCTTGCCGCCTTAAAACTTTATCTTGAAAAAGAAGACCTTCCAAAGTCAAAGTTTTACGCCCAGCAGGCTTTTAACGAAGTGCGCTATATGATTGGAGCAACGCACTTGGATTTGAATCAGAGTTTTGAAGAAATCGTAAGAAAGATGGCGGCGACTCTTGAGGCCAACTATAATATTTCTACAAAGGTTTATGTCGGCTCCACAAAGATTCAAAATCTCAACGAAAATATTCAGGTTGAGTTGATACGAATTTTGCAGGAAGCCCTTTCCAATATTTCGCGCCACGCAAATGCCAGCAACGTGGAAATCCGTTTTGTAGACGGCATCGATGATTTTAAATTCATCATAAAAGATGACGGAAAAGGCTTTAGCGAAGAAGAAGTGACAGAAAAAAATTCCAAAGGCGGTCGCCAGCATTACGGAGTTTCAAACATTAAGGAACGCGTTGAACTTTTGGGCGGGGCGGTAGATTTTATTCACGAAGGAGGAACAACAATTGCAATCACAATTAAAGATTCTGTTTGTAGATGATCATGTAGGACTGCGGGACGGAATGAAAGAGATGCTGAAAAGCAAAAATCCGGATTTTGATTTTGTCTGTGCAAGGGATTACGAAACTGCCCTTGAAGCATTAAAGAATAATCCTGACCTTCAGATTGCAATCCTTGATTTGAATCTTGACGGAAAAAGCGGACTGGAAATAATTCCAGAAATCAAAAAAATCAACTCCTCTATTTCCATCATGATTTATACGATGTTTAATGACGTGATTCATGTTCAAAATGCCCTGCTTAACGGTGTTCAAGGCTACGTTACAAAAGATGCCACAATTGATGAAGTTGCGCTTGCAATCACAACGATTTCAAAAGGCAATTCCTATTACAACAAGGCGGCCACAGAAATAATGCAGTCGCTCCTGACAAAAAAAGGACGTGCCAACGACATTGCCAATGATTTGAGTTACCTTTTTGACAATTACAAAGACCTCTCTGCCAAAGAACGGGAAATTTTCATCCTGCTGTCTCAAAATATGGAAATCATGGACATTGCAAGAAAACTCGGTAAGTCAGAGAAAACTGTAATCAATCAGCGGACGGCGGTTTACTCAAAGCTGGATATAAAAGACCGGCACGATTTACTGGAAAAAGCAAAGCTTCTGGGACTAATCTATGACAAATAAAAAATCCTATTTTTCTATTTCCCAAATAATTTTCATTGTCCTCTTTACAGCCTCTTCAATCGGAATAAATTATCTGGGTGACCTTCTTGCAGGCCTGATTGCATTTCCCCTCTATCTTGATTCCGTGATGACCATTGCAGTAACTGCCTTGTGCGGACTTATTCCGGGTTTAATCTGTGCCGTCGCTTCAAACCTGCTTTTATACATTTTTGCAAACACAGGAATCATTTTTATGCCCTGCCACATTTCTACAGCCGTAATTGCATATTTTGTTTTCCGCGCAGAAAGAAAAAATCATCTTAAGGAAAAATTGCTTTCCTCTTCCAGCTTTATGTGGGCAGGTTTCTTTGCAGCTCTTTCAAACTCAATTCTGGGAGACACAATGAGCGCACTTTTTTATAAAGCAAACACCTCAATTCCTCAGGTTGATAACGCAGTTCAGGGAATTTATGTGGTTATCCGCAATCTGAATGTCGCAGCATACATCGGCGGAACTCTAACAAATCTTGTTGATAAAATCATCAGTGCCGCAATCTGCTATGCAGTTTACCGGCTGATTTTAAGAATCACGAAAAATACTTTTCATTGACCAGGTTGAAGCAATTACCGGCTGGTGTGATTTCTGCAAGGGCTGGGAAGAATAGAAAACAGTTAGATTTTACATCTCTGCAATTTTTCGAAGCGTATTTGCAGTACGGATTGTAATCATTTCCCCGATGCCAGGAGTCGCAGTCTTTTTCCACCAGCTGGCCTTTGCATACAGTTTTCGGTCAAAAGACCAGAAGGCCGCATTCCCACAGATTTGAACTTTTTCTATTTTCTCGGTCGGCTCCCCGATTTTATCGGCCACTGTTGCAATGCTGTTTGGTGCAATGGCAAAAATCAGATTGTCATAAATATCTTTGCAGTCACTTCCCCACCATGATGGTGCTTTTGAAAGAAGACATTTCAATTCATCCTGAGAAATCACAAAAACTGGAATCTCAAGATGGAAAGTTTCAAAGATGATTGCACGAATTCTTTCTGCAAGTTTTACAGCATCTGTCTCATTATCAGAAAAAATCACATTCCCGCTGTTCAAATATGTTTTTACATCTGCAAAACCTTTTTCGCTAAGGGCAGTTTTCAGTTCTGGCATGGAGATTTTATTTTTCCCACTGATATTTATTCCCCGAAGTAAAGCAATGTATCTGATCATTTTAATATCCGCCTTTTGTGGATGCCATTGTTAGCGATAAACAAATGGATAATCTTTATAGCTGATAAAGTACTCTTTATCATTTGTTAAGATCCAGATTCCAAAAGGAGAAATATTTGTAACCTCTGTTTTAGTTGCAACCAAAGTGCTTGTTCCAGTCTGCATTAATTTCCTCCTTTCGTTTCTGTCCCTCAACAAATACTGTCCGGAAAGTTTGAGACGGAGGAGCAGAAAGCAGCTGATTCTCATGACTTTTTCACTGAAATTGTGAACAAATCTTGACACTATCTATTTTGGAAGGGTTTTTAGTTTATCCTTTGTCTATTCTTTCCACGCCAGGCGCATTTTAAGAAAATCCTTCATATCCTTGTAAAAGTCCATTGGCGGCGGAGTAATGTTAATCTGTTTTAGAGCTTCCTGAACCAGAGGATTTTTGTAGCAGCAGACTGCATTTGCCGACGCATAAAAAAGCACGTCCAGCTGGATTTTGTAGGCCTTATCCTGCGTAGTGCCAAGCATCTGAGCAAGCCTGTCCCGGAAGGCGTTGGCCAGATCGTAATATTTCTTTTTGAAAATGGCAAGGCGCTCTACTGTAACATTTGTTTCTATCACCGGATTAAGATAGGAAACATAACGCATGTAATCTTGATTTGCGTTGACGATTCCAGCCCAGACTTCTGCAATCACTTCTGTCGTAAAATTGTTGCCCTCTGGGAAAGCCGAAAGCAGGGAGTTATAGTAAGCTGCCATTTTTTCTGCGGAAATTTCCAGAAAGATTTCTTCTTTGGTCGTAACGTATTTATAAAGGTTGGCACGAGACCAGCCAAGTTTTTCTGCAATAGTGGTAAGTGTAATCTCTGAATAGGGAAGGGCTGAAAAAAGTTCTGCCGTTGCTTCTTTTATTTGAGAAAGTCGCTCTTCTTTATGCTCATCGCTTCTTGCGCGGATATAATCTGCCATACAAAAATGATAGCACAAAAAAAGAATTTTCACAATAAGCAACTTTTTGTCACTAAAGCCGCATTTTAGTATTGACAGGTTACTATTTATATCATATTCTTTAGATAAGTAACATAATGTTACTAAAAAAAACAAAAGTGGAGCAAGAAATATGTGGGATTTAAGAGGGAGGAGCCCCTCCCTGCGGCCGCACTTCATTGCGTCCTACCCACCCAGCGGGGGGGCCCCTGCCTAAAATCGAAGAACCGTTAAAAAAAATGCACCGCATTTTTTAGGTTCATCGAAATAAAGGCTCGAAACAACTGGTTGTTTCGCAACGCCCCCAACAGAGGTTTTTATGAAAAAATTATTTTTTCTTCTATTAATAAGCATCTTTATTACATCTTCTGCCTGTGCCGTAAACACGGCCAATGCAAATGCAGACAAAGGAGAAACTTCGGATATGAAAATCTGGATTCAAATTACAAGCGACTCAGGAAGCTACAAACTTACTGCAACACTGGTAAACAATTCTTCTGCCACCGCCTTTTACAATCTTTTGAAAAAGGCCCCTGTCACAATCAAAATGAGCGACTACAGCAATTTTGAAAAATACGGACCAATTGGCACTTCCCTTCCCCGAAACGATACACAGATTACCACCACAGCAGGCGACATCATTTTGTATCAGGGAAACCAGATTGCAGTTTACTATGACACTAACAGCTGGAACTTTACCCGCCTTGGTAAGGTGGATGGAGTAACACAAGCCGAACTCAAGAGAATTCTTGGAAAAGGTGATGTGACTGCTATTTTTTCTGTAATGGAATAGAATGAAATGCTTTTGAAAAAAATAATTCTGATTCTGGAAGCCCTGCTTATGACGGCTTTTGTTATGGCTGAGGAAAAACCCATGAAAAAAAACGCAGATACAATCCGGCTAAATTCGGGTTTCAATATGCGTCGCACGCAGGAGCGTGCTTCCCGAGTTTTTGACAAGCAAAAACTCGCTGATACAATCCAACTGAATTCAGGTTTTGAGATGCCTGTGCTCGGTTTGGGCACATGGACGCTCACTGGCGAGACTTGTGAAAACGCCGTTTATGCCGCCCTCAAATCTGGCTACCGTTTGATTGATACTGCAAAATATTATGGCAACGAGAGAGAAGTTGGAAATGCAATTCGTCGTGCTATAAAAGACGGAATCTGTAAACGGGAAGAAATCTTTGTAACTACAAAACTCGTTCCCTGGTCAAACAATCCGGATCTTGATATTGATGATTCGCTTAAACAGCTTGGTCTTTCTTATATTGATCTTTGTCTGCTTCATCAGCACGGCTCGGTTTCGGGTGATGATGCAGTTTACAAAGCTATGATTCGTGCAGTTAAAGACGGAAAAATCCGTTCCATCGGAATCTCAAATTTTTATACCGAAAAAACTGTTTCGCATTTCATAAAGGACTTTGAAATTCCGCCGGCAGTCATTCAAAACGAAAACCACTTGAAATATCAGAATAATTCTTTGCGTGACTGGGCAGCCAAAAAGGGAATTTATATAGAAAGCTATTATCCATTCGGCGGCCGCGGCCACACAAAAGAGCATCTGCAAAATGAGACTGTGCTGGAAATCGCTCGTGCCCACGGCAAGTCGGCTGCACAAATCATCGTCCGCTGGCATTTGCAATCTGGCTACATCACAATTCCCGGAAGTTCAAACCCAGCACACATTGCGGAAAACTTTGATGTCTGGGATTTTGAACTTACTGTAAACGAAATGAAAAAACTTGCCGCGCTAGATACAGGACGACGTTATGAACACTGGTAATTATGGAGGATTACAATGAAGCTAACAAAAAAACTAATGTTCTTATTCACAACAGCAATGATTCTGTCAGTATTTCAACTGTCTGCACAAGAGAAAAAACGGGTCGCAAAGGATGACGCAGTAATTCAGACAAATGACAAAACAAGGGCAACTCGCAAGGTTCCTGAAAATGGCACAAAAATCATCATGCGCTTTGGAAGCACAGAAATTCCCGGTGTGCTGAACGACTCGATCACTGCACAGGCACTTATAAAGAACCTGCCTTACACAGTGCACATGACTCGCTACAGCCATGATTTTTGCGGTATTGTTCCTGCAAAAGACTTCCCGCATAAGGAAAGCGAAGTTCACTATGGCTGGCTGAACGGCGATATTGACTATGCAACAGACGGTCCTTACTTTACTATTCTTTTTGAAGATGAAGAAAAGTCTGAGCGTTACGGAAATCAGGTGAACATTGGAGTTATTACCTGTCCGATTCAAAAAATCTCCTCACTCAGAGGAAGCTTTGATGTTAGGGTTGAGCTGGCAGAATAAAAGATGCCGGATATTTTAAAATCACAATTTATGGAGGAATCTATGAAAAAACTACACTTGAAAACACTTTTGCTTATCGCAGCTGCTTTTCTCTTATTACCTGTTTTTGGACAGACTTCCAGTAAAAAAAATGACAATAACTTGATTGTCTTTTTCTCGCTCTACGGAAATCAAAAGTCTGTGCATACAGATGCTGATTCCAGCGCAAGCCGAACTATTTACGGTGGAAATCTTGGT
>JBJELY010000098.1:0-1904 GCA_051879395.1 Roseburia sp.
TACATTCTGCATCAAATGCAATTGAATGAATTGTTGGAGTAGATGATGAAAAACCCTTCAAACATAATAATCTATTTTTCAAATAAAAATGTTCACTTGCACCATACATACTTTGCTTATAATAATGCATTTGTGCGGGCATGAGAAAATAATTTTCCAGTTCAAATGGAAGACTCTTTTCTTCCATACTCTGTCCTATTATACTATCATAAAACTTATGCGAACACTTCATACATACAGCACATAGACCGCACTTATCCGCTAATTTTTTTGCTGATTTAGCTCCTTCTTTTACACCATTCACTGATTTATCACAAAACTCTTCCAAAGATTGCTGAAAAATAGCAACATGTTCCGGAATCTTTATTATTTTTCTTTCCTCACCAAAACATTCTTCTAAATCATTAAAAAATTCTTTTACTAATCTATCAGTTTCTTCAGCAGCATCACACTTTTCTGCTAAAGTTTCTCTTTTTGCGGACAAATCATCTTTTTTTTCAATTATTTTTGAAATAGGATTTCTAATTAATTCCCATAAGTCTTCCAAACATGTTTCCATTTTTTCACCACCTCTCAAAGTAAATAATATCATATTATATTACATTTTTCTACAAATTTCCACCTTAAGTACACCACGTTAATTACCAAACAATGTACACCATCATGAATGTTCATTTTCCCCTTTTTTGATATTCATGGCATTCTCTGAAAAAAGGGCAGCCAACAGGCTACCCTCTGCACCTATAAGGTTTCTTCTTTTCCCCTTGCCTTTTGTGGCACAGGCTTTTCTGTATCTCCTCCAGCAACCTTTGCTTTCATCACTTCCAGCTTCGCCTTCAGGGACACTCTTTCTGCAGGTACATCTGCATACTGTCTGATGCCCTTATCCTGCTCTGTACCCACTGTTTTCTCTGCAAGCGGAATACTCTTCGCCGGACGATCTGCAACCTCTTTTTCGCTCTTTGGAGCTTCCGGCTCATCATCCATATCAATCCCGTCATTACCCTTTTCATCCATGTTAAGCAGGGCATTTAATGCTGACAGACGCTCCAACTTCTCAGCAAGCTCCGCTTCCTGTGCAAAAGGCTTGGTTACTTCCACCTTTGCGGTTTCAAGCTGATGCTCCACCGTTTCAAGTTTTGTCTGGGCTTCCATAAGCTGCTTTGGCATGGACTCCAGTGCATGGTTGATACGGGAGATATTACCGAGTGGGTCTGAACCGACTTCCAGATTGTGGGAAAGCTGACCTTTCAGGTTCATCACAAATTTGTGGTTGAATGCATCAAATGATACTGCCATCTTAAAACCTGCATATTCGCCAATGACCGCAGGGGCATTGACTGTTTTTATTTCTTTGCACATCTCCACAAGGGCTGTTCCGGCTTCTTTTTTATCCGTATAGAGCTTGTCCCCCACTTTCATGGAAAACTGCTCTTTATCCACCGGAAGATTTGCTTTTGCAGTCTGAATGTCAGCCTGCATCCCGCTGATACGTTCCTTTAAAATCGTGATCTGCTGAGGATAATGTTTTGCGATGTTGTCCTCCAGACGGTATTTCTGGCTGGTATGGTTTGCTTTCATAAGTTTCAGTTTTGAAACCTGAATATCGAGGTCCATCTTTTCCTTAATGTAAGGATTTCCTGTTGCCAGAGCCTTGACCTCCGCATAAGTAAGTGCCGCCTCATCCACATCCTCACAGGAACGTACCGGAGATTTACTAGTCATGATCTGACCGATGAATTTCTGCTTGTTCTCAATGAGTTGCCACGAATAACTGTCAAAGGTTCCTTCCGTTAAATAGCGGTAAATCTTAACCTTGGGATTAAGGTTGCCCTGTCGCAAAATACGTCCTTCCTGCTGTTCAATATCAGAAGGACGCCAAGGCACATCAAGGTGGTGCAGTG
>JBJELY010000099.1:0-1892 GCA_051879395.1 Roseburia sp.
ATCGCAAGAGAAAATGTCTTAAGTAGATAAATATGGTACACTAGCTTGTGAAAGCGAGGTGGACATTATCAGAAAGGTTAATCTAACAATGAACGAACAAAAGAAGTACGAAATAATCAAAAAACTAGTGGAAACGAACGGCAACAAAAACAGGGCTGCTGTAGAGCTGGGATGTACCAGGCGCACCATCGACCGTCTAATTAATGCATACAGGCAAAATGGCAAAGCTGCTTTTTCTCATGGCAACAAAGGCAGAACTCCTTCCCACGCGATCAGTAATGATTTAAAGCTACAAATACTTCTTCTCTACCAAAACAAATACTTTGACTCCAACATAAGACACTTTACCGAGCTGCTCAAAAAGCATGAAAACATCTGCCTTTCAGAGGGCACGATAAGAACCATTCTTCTCGAAAAGGATATTCTTTCACCCAAAGCTCATAAAACCACAAAGCGTGCCCTCAAAGAAAAGCTCAAAGCTATGCAGCAAAATGCTTCAACTAAAAAAGAAGCCTCTGAAATCGCAGAAAAGCTTCTTATCGCAGAGGATTCTCATCCTCGCCGACCAAGATGTCAGTATGCCGGCGAAATGATTCAAATGGACGCTTCCTTACATATTTGGTTTGCTGATTTCAAAACCACCCTTCATGCCGCCATTGATGATGCAACGGGCAATTTAGTCGGTGCATACTTTGATAAACAGGAAACACTGAACGGATACTATCATGTTTTCCGTCAGATCCTAACTGATTACGGTATTCCATACATGTTCTACACAGATAGACGCACTGTTTTTGAATACAAACAAAAAAATTCCCCTTCTCTGGAGAATGATACTTTTACTCAATTCGGTTATGCCTGCAAGCAGCTTGGGGTTGACCTTAAAACCACCAGTATCCCTCAGGCCAAGGGTCGAGTAGAGAGACTCTTTGAAACCTTACAATCACGCCTGCCAATCGAATTAAGACTGGCAGGTGTAAAAACCATTGAGCAGGCAAACGAATTCTTAGCATCCTACCTCAAAGAATTCAATGCACAATTTGCTCTTGATATGAATTGTATCAAATCCGTCTTTGAGAAGCAACCTGATGCAGATAAAATCGATCAGTTTCTTGCCGTTCTTACTCCTCGTAAGGTGGATGCGGGTCATTGCATACGATTCAATAACAAATATTACACACTTGTTGACGAACAGGGCTGCAGAGCTGATTTCTACAAAGGTACATCTGCAATTGTGATTAAAACTCTTTCCGGTAAGCTCTATGCATCCGTTAATGAAAGAATCTATTGTCTTGATGAAATTCCTCAACATGAACGAGTTTCAAGATATTTTGATACTAAACAAAAGCAAGAACAGATAAAAGAACGAAAGAAGCGATATATACCGGACATGAGCCATCCTTGGAGGCAAGATAATTTCATGAAATATGTATATGCTATGGTAGGCAACGAAGAAAAATGGGCATGTTAATCATACAGATATCAGAGAAATGTTTATGCCGCGAAAGGTGCTTGACAATGAGCTGTGGCATGAGAGGCTGTAATGCCATGGTGGAGGTACAATATCGCCCTCCGCCCCACACCTTGAACTCATGCCACAGGAGGCTCATTGTCAAGCGCACCGTGGAATAACATTTCTTTAAACAAAAAGCACCGCATCTTCGGTGCTAATGTTATTAATTTTTTGAGACATTTTCAAAAACGATTGACACGAATACATATTTTTCGGACTTAAATCATCTTTTTATTGTGAAACTCTCTGAAATCGCTGTTTTTTGTATTTAAAATGGAGAAAATATTAATATTTCCCATTTTCCCCATTAAAAATTCATCTATTAACTTAACGGTTAATTATCCTGCGGTTCTATATATCTATATATCTATATCTCTAT
>JBJELY010000100.1:0-7160 GCA_051879395.1 Roseburia sp.
GAGTATCGTCAATACGTTCTCCACCGACCATTTTGAAAGGCACCTTAATATCTTTAATAATCTTGTTATAAACTCTAAAATAAAAGTCACACACATTTCCGGACCATTCACCGGAACTGGACTGCAATCTGTCACTCCAGCGTGTGGTAGGGTCCAATTCTTCTCTGTAATCCAAAAAATACTCTGGGAAGTGGCGTACAATGTTATATTCGTCACCAAACATCAGCATACCTGCTGCCGTAGGATGCAACTTTCCGTCTTCCTCTGAAATAGCAGCCGCACCAATGCTTCTTAAATACTCATGGTCACTCAGACGTTCAAAAGGATGTCCTTCTTTTAAAGAACGATGGCTGTTACGATATCCATGAATGGTATCATAATTCAAATCTTCCATCGGAACCTTATCAAGCACTTCCATATCCATAGTGCGCTCGGTCTGGTCACGGAGCATGGTCTTTACCTGCAATCTGGTACAATGATAATCGCCCTCATAATTACGGCGGAAAGTGCCATTAAAAATGTCATTGTTGATGTACACCGGCTTCTGCTCACGCTTCGCCATGGGCACATAAATAACCATGATGACATCTTTGTTGTCACCGACTTCATAGGTCTCCACATTGTCTTCTGTCAAAAGATTGATATTTACCTTTTGAGGATTGTTTATGTTATCCCAAAATTCCTTGCGAAGCTTAGATGCATTTTGGAGGCCGGTAGTTCTCCAACTACCATCTTTGTTTTCTTTAACCCCAAGAATAATAACTCCGCCATAGCAGTTCGCAAAGGAAGAATAGGTGTCCCACAACGAAGCCGGCAAACCACCTTCTGCTTTTTTCACTTCTCTTCTGTTGTCTTCTCTGTATTCATCAAATTGTGAAAGATCAAAAGTTTTTTCCAAAATGCTCATCTCACTTTCTATCTAATCATCAATTTCCATTAATCACTTTACGTTCTGCTTTAACAATAATATTTTATACATAACAACCCAATCACGATGTTCAACATCGATTCAAGGGGTTTACACAAAATAATTTAAACTCTCTTTTGAAAAGTGACAACTATTACTAGAAATATCTATTAGATTTCTCCATACACAATCTGCCTATATGTTTTATTATCAACTAAAACTCTATTTGGAGAAATAACAGAAACATTTACCCCGTTTTTGTCCCTCTTCTTTTTAGTTATGTCCCCATATGCAATGACCATTATTTTATCTGGATGTTTTTCAACTAATTCTTTTACCTTTGATATATATATTTCAAATTCATCCATACCTGCTGACAGCTCATTTGAATAAAACGCTTCTGGAAAAGCAATATTTACTGTACTATGCTTTGTAGCCAAATTAAAATACGCAAATTTTCTTTTATTCTTATCTTTCTCCAATTGAACGTTACTTATAAATCCATAAACTGATTTTCTACATCCAATATCATCCGTACTTATATATTCAGCATCCTCATATTGGATTCGCGGCGTATATTCACTCTTATTTCCGTTCTCGTCACCTTCAAATACTACCGCTTCATCCTCACCTACTACATAGACTTCCCTGCTACCATTGGGCGGATCTATAATATTTTCATCAGAATATTCTCTAAGTAACCCTTCCATTTTTCTTTGTAGCCGACGCAAAATAGCTTCTTCGCTTAGTTCTATACTTTCATAATATGCCCTAAGCTTTTTTCTTCCTACTTTTCCTTTATAATCGACATGATAAGGGCATCCCTCTTTATGTAGGTGTCCCTCCTTATTCCACGTACTAAAGAATTTAATATTGTTTTTTCTTTCTGTAAATTTAATTTTTGCTGAGCAACCTTTTATACAAGTCAAATGCCCTTTGTATTTGGTTTCATAATCATTCTTCTCTATATCCCCACAATAAATTTTCGTTTTGGTCTCACCTTCGACATTTGACTTTGCATACATAATCTTTTTTGCCATACACTATACCTCCATTCTTTTTTATCTCTCATACTCTTCAATTCTTTCACTTCAATAAATTTGTACCAAAGCCTTTCTCTTGCCCCAACATTATCGACGCTGACGAATCTGCTGTTTTATCTCAAGATTATTTGTAACATATCCCTTTTCACGTAATCCATTAACCATCTCTGTATATATATCATTACCCTGAGGATCTCTAATTGTAACAATCAACACAAACTCCTGTGGTGGAACGATCATTCCATTTCTTGGACTCATATCAATTCGAATTTTCCAGCCATCTTCTTCTTTAATCCCCTGATTACTAATCTTTCGATAATATGATTTAATTGGACTCCATTTAAATCCATTTTCAACTCTTTCCTGTTCATATTTTTCATCCCACGTCGCTTCCAGCGGCACACATCCATGAAATTTTGGTTTCCCATTTAAATCATACTTGTAAGTACCAAAACTAGCGTCAATATTAATCCTACAATACTCACGTCCGAATCGCTCATCTACAATTGGATTATATGCTAATGTCATTCCTATCTCACCATGATACTTTCCATTATAAATTAGCGATTTGGGGAATGGAAAATCATACATCTCAAGGTGATATCCCTGCACAACTCTCTGTTTAAATACTAAAGTCACTTCATCTTGACTGCATTGTAGCATCTCTTGTACATCAACAGATGGCATGCCAAATCCATAATATTTTTTATTATTTTGATCTTTTTCAAGCAAATCTCTCGAATTCATTCTTGCCGAATGAACCAACATAGCCTTCGCTAAAAGCAAATCTTTCTCAACCATTTCATCATAGATTGTCGCATACTTCTGAGCAATTCTAGGTGTGGAATAACTGGTTCCCACGCCTTCAATTACATTTCCCTTTACATCCATTCCTCTCATTCCCAAGTCAACAATACTCATGGTAGTGGATACATTTCCTCCATAATCCACGACATCAGGTTTAACAATATAATTTGCTCCTGGTCCTCTTCTGCTAAATGGTGATGGCTCATTAGTTTTCACAATGGAATCTACTGTTTCATATAATGCAATAGAACCTACCGTTATAGCTCTAACTGAATCTGCTGGTGAAATTATTCTATCTCTTTCACCCATGTTGGTTTGCGTTGGCCATTTTCTTAATGGTGGTTGATTCAAATTACCACTAGAAACAAAAATCTGCACTTTATATGTATCTTGAATATAATCTAGATACATACCCAAATCAGACATTGCACCATTGCATATTTTATCTTCTATCCCTAACGACAAATTCCAGATTTTTGTTGAACCAGAATACTTTTCCATAACATCTTCCATAATTTCCATTAGTTCTTCTTCTCCAATGGTATCTACTGGTCCGACATCCGAATCCCCATTTGGAATTGCTACAATATCCACAAATTTAAATCTTCTCTCAGTTGGCACATCAATATTATTTAAAACATTTCCAAATTGAATAGTAGATGCAATAAAAGTCGCATGTGAATTATTTTGATATATTGGATTCACATATTCTTCTCTGGCAACAACATATGGTGTTAAGTATTTGTTATCTCTGCTTATTCCACCATCTATAATTCCAATTTGAATATCACTGTCTTCATGTTCCTTCTCCAGATATTCTTCTAACTTAGATGCATCATACCCCTCCAGTGGTAATGAATACTCTTGAAAAAAATCAACAGCTTTTACTCCATTAATTGCTGCTATCTTTTGAACATCATCATACGATTCTACCGAAACTTTTAAAAATTTTATTCGATCGCCATACGCAACCATATTACTCTTTTCCAGCAAACCAATCTGCTCAAGTTTACTATTTACATACGCTTGCACTTGATTATTATCAAAATCATCATCAAAATCAAAGAATTTAACTTTAATTTTATCTTTTATTTTTTCAAATTCTCCCTCTTCTTGCTTTTTTATGATATCTTCCGATATCTTTTGTTCCGCACTTATCGGTTTTATATCTGTTATTGCAGTCATATTAGCTTTAAATTTAATTGACGGAGGATTTTGCACCAATTCAATTGTATCTTGTATTCCCTTTTTACTCACCTTTATATATATTTCATGTAAATCATCCCCGCCAATAATAGGACAATTTCGGCAAAAATCATTAGGCTTGTGTGATTTTGCAATCGCCTCCGTTTTCATCGTGATCTTCCCAACCGCTGGAACAAGTGCATTCTCATTAAACAAATCTGAATAATACTCTTGCAATTCTTTAAATTTTCCAATAATATTTTTCTGTAGTTCAGGTGTAACTTCTCCAAAAAACTTCGGTTTTCCACCTGGAAGATTTTTTTGTGTATCCGTTGCTCTCTGCATCACAACCTTAATTGGCAAATTTTTCTCACTCATTAATCAATTTCCTCCTTTACTAATTTTGAGATAGTTGTTTTGGAACTCCCCAAAACATCAGCAATAACCTGAAAACTAAATATTTTTTCGTTGCAATTTCGTAAGTATTTCGCTTTAATAGACATCAATTCCTTATCGCTCTGATAATTTTGTGGCAAAATATTTTTATGAACAAAAAATTCATCATATATGCTTTTCTTGGAAAATTCACTTCCTCCAATAATCGCATTTCTCATCCCTTTCTTAATTATCTCTTCAATGCTAGCTCCACTCAATCCTTTAAAAACAGTTGAAAGTTCTTTCTTTTCCTTTTGTGATAATTCAATTGCATTTGATGTAAAAAGATCTATCATCTCTACTATTGCTTCATTATCCGGCAACTCAACTTCCAACCTATAATCAAACCGTCTCCATACAGCCGAATCTAATAAGTTTTCATGATTCGTTGCAGCTAAAAGCAAACTATCACTACTCATCGAGTCAACATTTTGTAACAAACTATTTACAACTCTCTTCAATTCTCCCAGTTCATTACTATCATCTCTAGCTTTCGCTATCGCATCAAACTCATCCAAAAACAACACACAAGGCATCTTCTGTGCAAATTCAAATAATGTACGAATGTTTTTTGCTGTTGTACCTAAATACGATGATATAAGACTGTCTAGCCTCGCAACTACTAACGGCAATCCGAGTTCTCTTGCAATTAAATATGCGCACTTAGTTTTTCCACATCCCGGAGGTCCATATAAAAGTAACGTATTTGACACACCTATGCCTAAAGAATTCAACTTATCCGCATTCTTATAACTTAAAATAAATGATTTCAATTTTTCTTCATTATTTTTTGACAAAATAACTTCATATTTATTTTCATTTGGATATATAACATCTGCCAAGGCTGTTCTAGACTCTGTATCGACAGGAACCTGATTACCTTTCTCCATTCCCATAGCAGATAAAGTTGTTTCACTCTGTGCAGTCAGCATTTTACTAAATTTGTTTGCAGCTCTTGTTTCATCATCTTCCTCAAGTTTTTCTATCAATTGTTTTGTATAATTAATCACCTTTGCATAATCATGTTTCAATGCACCTTCTACTATCTTTCCTACTTCTATTGAATATTTCATTTATCTTACCTCCTATCATTATTTATTATACAGGAACGTTTTCGCAATGTAAAGAACGTTTTGTTTTTTTTGATGTATTATTATTTATTTTCAAGAACGTTTATCTCATTTTTCAGAACGTTATGTCTATTTTTGATTTGTCTATATATACTCCTTCTCATTCAAAAACAATTTATTCTATTGCATTCTTAAATAAAATATTTTTTCTCTAAAGACAATCTGGGATTAAAAATGTATTATTTGTTATCATTCTTTTCCATCCTCCCAATTCTGACAAGGCACAAAAAACTACAAATACTACTCTGTAGCCAAACATCAACTAAATAAAAGAAAAAATCATAAATAATATCAAATAAAAAATACATTCACAATATCTTATCTTTATTCATTTCTAATTTTTTTCTCTTTCTGTCTATTTTCCTATCGATAGTGCAATAATGTCCTTTTTACTATTTCTGTCTTGTTATTACTATTTTATCATTGCGTTTACACAACTTATTTGTTCATAGAACAACTAAATCCATAAAGCTTTGTTTCTTGGCACCGTCCACACTCAATTTCATTATTCAGAACGTAAAAAAGGCTTCCAAGGAAAACCTTGGAAGCCTTGAATTTACTGTAATTCTGTTAATTACTCAATGATTGTAGCAACACGGCCTGAACCTACTGTTCTACCACCCTCACGGATAGCGAATGTAAGACCCTGCTCCATAGCTACGGGATGAATCAACTCGATGGTCATCTCTACGTTATCACCAGGCATGCACATCTCTGTACCAGCAGGTAACTCACATACACCAGTAACGTCTGTTGTTCTGAAGTAGAACTGAGGACGATAGTTGTTGAAGAAAGGTGTATGACGACCACCCTCGTCCTTGGTCAATACGTAAACCTGAGCGGTGAACTTGCTGTGGCAAGTAACAGTACCGGGCTTAGCAAGAACCTGTCCACGAACGATCTGGTCACGGTTGATACCACGAAGTAATGCACCGATGTTATCACCAGCCTGAGCCTCGTCTAACTGCTTACGGAACATCTCGATACCGGTAACAACGGTCTTCTGAACCTCTTCCTTAACACCAAGGATCTCTAACTCCTCGTTCAGATGTAAGGTACCACGCTCTACTCTACCGGTAGCAACAGTACCACGACCTGTGATGGTGAATACGTCCTCTACAGGCATCAGGAAAGGCTTATCTGTATCACGCTCAGGATCAGGAATATACTCGTCAACAGTTGACATTAACTCCATGATCTTGTCGCCCCACTCGCCGTTGGGATCTTCCAGAGCCTTCAATGCAGAACCCTGAATGATCGGGCAATCTGTAAATCCGTACTCCTCAAGCTGCTCAGTTACTTCCATCTCTACTAACTCGATCAACTCAGGATCGTCTACCATATCGCACTTGTTTAAGAAAACAACGATATAAGGTACACCTACCTGACGAGATAATAAGATGTGCTCCTTTGTCTGAGCCATAACACCATCGGTTGCAGCTACAACAAGGATAGCACCATCCATCTGTGCAGCACCGGTGATCATGTTCTTTACATAGTCAGCATGGCCAGGACAGTCAACGTGTGCGTAATGTCTCTTCTCTGTCTCGTACTCAACGTGAGCGGTAGAAATGGTAATACCTCTTTCTCTCTCTTCCGGAGCCTTATCGATGTTCTCGAAATCTGTAGCTGTGTTACCAGCAACTCTCTCAG
>JBJELY010000101.1:0-1883 GCA_051879395.1 Roseburia sp.
TACCCTTGCAACTTTTTCGCCATGGGCAATTCAAGCATTCTTTGCTTTCTATACCCTCTTCTCAACACTTCATAACTTTTGCCAAGGGTAAAACAGGCGCATTTTGCTTCCTATGCCCTCTTCCCAACACTTCGTAACTTTTGCCGAAGGTAAAACCCGCATCTCTCGCTTTATATACCCTTCTCCTGTACTTCTCAACTTTCACCGCGGGCACAGAAGACATTTCTTTTCTCTCATGCCCTCTATGCCCCTGCGGAAACACATTTCAGATATTTGTCTGCCTTGCAGCTCAACAGCTTCAGATTTCTTTCACTAAATTTCAAGAAATTATATCATTCATGACACAAATTATATCATAGCTACCCGCTTTCAGCTACAAAAAGAAAACTTTCTGCCACAAAAGCTTCATCTGCAAAAATCAAACCTGCAAACATCCTTTTCATCCAAAATATTCCTGTATGATCGATTCTACTTTTTCTATACTTAATGGATGCCTTTTAGTTTCATAGGTCGTTATTAAATTAAGGGATGGTATAATTCCATTTTTGCAATAAAGCCTGATCTTATCACAGGCATGATTCATGTAATCTTCCTCATCCATCATCCCGAAATGCTCCCAATAAAAAAATTCTCCTGTGACAGGATGTCTGATCACAAAATCAGGATAAAGTGTGATTTCATCCAGCACAAGTTTTTCTTCATACCGGAACGGAATCTTATTTTTGTAAAGCATCATATCAATAATTGCCTCCGATTTCGATCTGAGCATTTTCCCCTGCGTGCCTTTTATGATCAAATCCTCTTCATATTTATTACTCTTTTCGTATGGAGCATTCTGCCATCCCAAAAGCTCCTCATTGACCGGGACAAAATGTTTTTCAAGCAATCGTCCATATCCCGGATGTTCAAGAAGTCTTTCTGTTTTTCCTTCCATGGGCATCATTTTAAGCAGATAAGCATTACAGGCTTCCAGTTCACTTTGAAGTTCCTGCTTCTTACAATTGTAATATTTTTTCAGTGCCAACTTCTCCGCAAGTTCTTTTTTGCCTTTTGGAAGATAAAAGGTTCCTTCCTGGTTTTTCAGATACTTTTTATAATGTTTACCGTTTTTGGCACACAACAATTCGCCCTTTGGGAATTTCTTTTCCAGATTGTTAATTGTACCAAGTTCCCTGCTTATTTCATCTATCCGTTGTCTCATCTTATCACATTTGCTATTCATCATATAACCTTCACCTTTTCTCTTTTTCTTTTTACATAAATACTGTTTCTTAGCTATTTCTGTTAATATCTCTTCCAGCTATGTTCCTTTTTTGCTTGTAACAGTCTTTTTCCTCTTTGTTCTGCTTCATATACCCTTCCTCCACCGTATCGCGGCTTATATTTCTGCTCAAAATCTTCCCCCGAGGGTATAAGTATAGCCTTTCCGCCTCTCATACCCTCCTCTCACCATTTCACAGCTTGAAATACCATAAATTTCTGCCCAAAATCTTCCCCCGAGGGTATAAGTATAGCCTTTCCTTCTCTTATACCCTCCTTCAGCCGCTTTACAGCTTGAAATACCATAAATTTCTGCCCAGAATCTTCCGCCAAGGGTATAAGTATAGCCTTCCCGCCTCTCATACCCTCCTCTCACCATTTCACAGCTTGAAATACCATAAATTTCTGCCCAAAATCTTCCCCCGAGGGTATAAGTATAGCCTTTCCTTCTCTTATACCCTCCTTCAGCCGCTTTACAGCTTGAAATACCATAAATTTATGTCCAGAATCTTCCCCCGAGGGTATAAGTATAGCTTTCCCGTCTCTCATACCCTCCTCTCACCATTTCACAGCTTGAAATACCATAAATTTATGTCCAGAATCTTCCCCCGAGGGTATAAGTA
>JBJELY010000102.1:0-1882 GCA_051879395.1 Roseburia sp.
AATCTGGATTACAGAAGTCTGGTGCATCATTTTGAAAATGGTGTATGGCTGTATAAGCATGAAGTTCTGGAACAAATTAAGGATGACTTGACAGATACCATGGACAAATCCATAAAGATGAAAGACGGATTGATAAAAGATACCCTGCCGCAACGGCTTATTCGTGTGCTGGTAAGAGTTTTATCACCATTGCTGTAAGTAAAATAATGAAATTAATATTTCATAAACAAAAGTGAAACAAAGAATAAACAAAAGCATGGTATTCTTATTCTATCAAATGAAACAAAATAAATTAGCAGAAAAGGAGATAAAAAGAAATGGCAAAATCAAAGTTAGTAGAGGCAAATGAGAAAATCGCTGAAAATGTAGTTGGAGGCTACAAGAAAATTGAGGAAGGCGTAGTCGGCGGCTATAAAAAAATCGAGGATGGAGCAGTCGGAGGCTTCCAGAAAATAGCAGATAAGTTCGTTGACAATTTTCTGACCAAGGATGGCGAGTCTGTTGAAGATGCCAAAGAAAGATTGGCCACAGAGCAGAAAGCAAGAGAAGAAGCAGGCAAGGGAGGTATCAAATAATGAAGAAGAGTACATTTGTATCTATGATTTTAGGAACCATCGGAGGTATTTTGTTTGCCCTTGGCATGTGTATGGCAATGATCCCGGAGTGGAATGCATTCAGACAGGGTGTCATTCTGGGAGTGATCGGAGCAGTCGTGCTGTTGATTATGGTACTTGTTTGGAGAAGGATGGAAAATAAAGAACCAATCAAACTGTCAGGAAAAACCATAGGTGCAACGTTAATCGGAATTGTCGGAGCCCTGCTGCTTGGTGTGGGTATGTGTCTTACCATGGTATGGAGCCATATGGTTGCCGGAATTATAATCGGAATTGTCGGTATTGTTGTGCTTCTCTGCCTGATTCCTTTTATCAAAGGCTTAAAGTAAAAAAGTTTCATTGAAACATCATATGTTCACAATTTGGACATAATTTGCAAATAAAACTCAAACAAATTCAGTTTATTATAAAAGAAAAAATAATGGTTCAGAGTCATTCGCAAAATTTTTCTGCGTGGCTCTGAATAATTGCGTAAAAGGAAATTTCATCTATGAAAACCTCCGAAGATACAGAGAAGAAAAAATTAAGCAATTATATTCCTCCGCTTCGTTTACGATATCGGATTCTTTTGTATTTTGTGACGATAATTTGCATTACACTTTCCTTATTGGATGTGACGGTTCATTGTTTTCCTTATATTGCAGGCATAATATTCTATGTGCTGGCAGCCGTTACACTGACTGCAAGCTGCTATTATGTCGTTATTCACATAAGGCAGGATATCAGGGAGATTATAAAACCGGCAATCGCAGCCAATCCGTATACGAACAGAGTAGCAACCGATTACAGGTGGAGAACCATTCTGTTTGCCGTACCCGGCATGGTGAGTAATATTATCTTTGCGGTTTTCAACGGTGTAATCGGAATCACCAGTCATTCAGCATGGTTCGGCACATTGTCGGCATATTATATTCTGTTAAGTGTTATGCGTGCAGGAATTGTCAGGCAGGAAAGGAAGATTGCTGCCATTAAAGAAAAACAGGAGCATATGAAGCGGGAACTGGCTGTTTATCGCAGGAACAGTGAGCTGTTTATGTTTATGGCAGTCGTATTGGCGGGAGCTGTTATTCTGCTTCTGAATGCCCAGGGCGGTAAGGATTACCCCGGACTTACGATATATGCAGTGGCGACATATACCTTTTATAAGATTACCATGTCTACGATACAGGTGATTAAAGTAGGAAAAAGAAAATCACCGCTTCTTTCCATAACAAGAAGAATCGGATATATTGATGCCTGTGTTTCCATTCTGACACTCCAGACGGCGA
>JBJELY010000103.1:0-1861 GCA_051879395.1 Roseburia sp.
TTCGATTTATAAAATTCGACATACAGCTGTTTTATTCTTTTCATGAAAAGATAATACTCTCTGCTTTCTGCAAGACGTATCATTTCTTCAAACATTTTTGTACCGATTCCCTGATTCCAAAAATCGCTAATCAATGCAATTCCTATGCTGGCTCTATGTTTTGTTTTCATTCCCTTGAAAAAGCTTATTTCACAATTTCCAACAACCTTACCCTCTACGATACACATAATCATTGCTTCATTTGGAGAGGCATTCTTCTGCTCAAACAACGTTTTTTCTCCTTCTGCTGTATATTTTCCACACTCCTCCGGATAACGCAAAATATAATCAGTTTCCCCGGCAGAAGTAACCAAATACTCCAATGTACTTTCTACATCTTCCTCTTTAGGGCTACGAAGTATCGCTTCACGCCCATCTTTTAATTCAAACCTTACATCATCAATAATCATATCGTCTTTCTCCTTTTCATAAATTTAGCTGCTTCACCGGGCCCTGATGAATAAAAAAGACCACCTACCCGAAAGATAAGTGGTCAAAAACAACTATACAAAAATACTATGTTCCTGAAAGCTTATTTTTCTTCGTAACCGGAATATTTACATACAACATTAAGACCCTGCACGTTAATCTGCATTGTCTGAATAATTTCGTATGTATTTTCGACTACGAATAAAAACATAATTCGGCTTCCTTTCTCAAAATATTTTTATTAATATAATTCTTTTATTTAATTTTGTGAATAATTATTAAACACAACTTTTTCTTTTTAAATCATCCGAAAAAATCTCAATGCCTCCACAATCGCATCTTCTTTCTTCTTCGGACATTGAGGCTGTTTTGCATCCTCTGACTTATGCAAATTATAATTCTCACGCTCTATGATTCCATACTTAGCTTTTACCTGCGCAATATAAAGGTTAGACACCTTCATCCCATCATTATGCTCAACCACATATTTCTTAATTTCCTCATATGTCGCCTTACTCTCCGCAGATGTAATGTCCAACTCATTCATATCAAGAGCTACATTCACATGATGCTTCGCTTCATGAAGTTTGGACAATAAACATACCGTCTCAACGGTACTTTCATTGTCCCAATCCAATTCGTATATCTCTTTCCCATTGAAAAATACTGGGAATCGGAACTTGAGACTACGAAGTATCCTTCCGTCTGCCTGTTCTTCCTCGTAAATATTTACATCCGCAAGGAAGCTCTTCATAAAAGTTTTCTTCTCCATATCCGTGAATCTGTCATACAGCTTATCAAAGAATAATAAGAACTGATACACATTATCACCGGATATCTTTTCTTGCTTAATATTATACAGTCTTGTCTCTACTGCTTCAATGGAAGTTTCAATTTTCTCTATCTCATCATAAAGCTTGTCCAGACGCACCTGCATATCCTCATACTTCTTGTCATAATGCTTGTCCGATACAGATAAGTTATCCATCTGATTTGCCAGCTTGTTCTTGGCACCGGTTACCTGTTTTAATCGTTCCTGTAAGCCCGTGTGCTCTCTGTCCAGCTCCTGCGTATCAATACTTTGCCCGATATGCTTCTGAATCTCCGTTTTGAACTTTGGATTGTTTACCAGTTTACGAATCACTTCTTCTACTGCTGCGTTGATTTTATCCTCACTCCACTGCTTACGATAAGTACACTTATGACCATTCACAAAAGTTCTGTGCTTGCAGGCGTAGTAAAAATAATCTTTGTAATGTCCGCCATTCGGATGCTTTTTACGATTTACATTGCCATACATACCACTTCCGCAGATGGGACATTTGATAATACCTGATAAAATATGCTCGTGATCCAGACTGTGGGTTTTGATGTTGGCAACGCCGGTTTCCTG
>JBJELY010000104.1:0-1860 GCA_051879395.1 Roseburia sp.
CTTGTTACGTACTGTTTATAATAACCATGTTAGTTTAAATTTATTTACGATAAATTTAACATGTTTTCCTTGGTTATTCAAAATAAAAGCACTACATTTGCAACCGAAAGTTGGAAAAGCGGCAAAAACAATACCGAAATAGGTTGGAAAAGTGGCAAAAATACCACCAAATCGGGTTGGAAAAGCGGCACGATTATACAATAATACTAATCATTATAATCACAACTATATGATAAACAGAAAGATATATGATTACATCCGTGAGTTTTTCAGTAGAGAGAGTAAGGCTCTACTGATTTCAGGAGCGCGTCAGGTGGGCAAGACATACGCCATAAGGAAGGTTGGCAAGGAATTATTCGACCAAGTGGTGGAGCTGAATTTCATCGAGAATCCATCTCTAAAGACCTTATTTGCAAATCCCCAAAATACAAAAGAATTGCTTTTGCGTCTTTCTGCATACGCAGGTGGAAATCTTAAAAAGGGGAAAACACTTTTCTTTTTTGATGAAATACAAGAGTGTCCTGACATTATGACTGCAATTAAGTTTTTAGTCGATGAAGGCAGTTTCAGATATATCATGAGCGGTTCGTTGCTTGGAGTGCAGATGAAAGACATCCGAAGTATTCCAGTAGGGTATCTTACTGAGAAGAAAATGTACCCTCTTGACCTCGAGGAATTCGCCGCTGCCGTTGGAATGAGCGACATGGTGATTTCGCACCTCAGGGAATGTTATGAAAGGAAAGAAGCTGTTGATGATGTCATACATACCAAGATGCTCGAACTTGTCAACTTATACCTCGTCATTGGCGGAATGCCAGAATCTGTAGTGAAGTATTTGAAAACCAACAATCTTCATGATGTAAGGACGGTACAGTTGTCGATAGTAAATATGTATAAGAAAGACATATCCAAATATGATATAGAGAACAAACTCTATATTCAGGATATCTTCAATCTTATACCATCAGAGCTGAACGCTAAAAACAAGCGATTCATACTGAAATCATTAAACGAGAACGCCAAATACGAGCGTTATCGCAATAGTTTCCTATGGCTTGCGGATGCAGGTGTTGCATTACCGACATATAATGTCGAAGAGCCAAGGCAGCCATTAAGACTCAACGAACAGAGAAACCTATTCAAGCTCTTCCTCAACGATGTCGGTTTGCTATCGTGTAACTATTCATTCGAACTGTCGTTAAAGATTATAATGGGTGAAGCCAATATCAATTATGGAGCTATCTACGAGAACTTGGCAGCACAAGAATTGGCAGCCCATGGATATTCTCTTTATTACTTCAATAGTAAAAGACAGGGAGAGATTGACTTTGTCATTGAGCATGAAGGAGAGGTTGTGCCAATAGAAATAAAGTCGGGTAAGGATTTCAAGCGACACAATGCCTTGTCAAATGTCATGGTCACTCCTGACTATGGCATTAATACAGCGTTTGTCATGTCTAACTCCAACTTGTCATACTCTAATCGCATAATCTATCTTCCCATATATATGCTCATGTTCATTAGCCCTATGGAATCATCTGACACTATTATCAGATTTGCCCCAATCTGATATTGACACTTAATAAAAATACTTTCTCTCTCGCGCGTACGCGCACGCAGGTAAAATGTTGAAAAATATCTGTCACTGTCATAATATAACTTATACACCTGATATACAATGGATTAATAAAACTGAAATGCTGACAGATAATCTGAAATTATCCTTATGCCGCGAGCGAGACTACCATGTTCTCAAAACATTCACTACTCAGATGGCAACTGACAGCCCTAATGTCACAGTTGTACCACAACAGTTGTCACACTTGTTCCAAAGCTGTTGACACACTTGTTCCAAAGCTG
>JBJELY010000105.1:0-6977 GCA_051879395.1 Roseburia sp.
CGTGTAGATATTGGCTTTATTAGTTACCAGAAAGGACAGCATTATCAGTTTCTTCCGGTTATGGACGATGAATTGTATGCAGTAATGCCTAAATCACATCCCTTCACGGAATTTGATGAGATTCCTATGGAATGGTTTCAGAATACCCCGTTTATTATTACTGAATTTTCTCCCGGCAATGATGTTCACCGTATTTTGAACCATTATAATATTAAACCGGATATTCGTTACATTACTATCAGTGAATTTTCTTCTCTCTCTATGGTTGAACACGAGCTTGGACTTACGATTCTTCCCGGTCTTCTTCTCAGAGGTCAGTGTGGTAATTTCGAGACACGTCCCCTCGCGCCGAGAGCATACCGTCAACTTGGACTTGCCTTCTCTTCCCCTGAAGAACTATCCCCTGCTTCCAAAATATTTCTGAAATATGCAAAAGATTTTCTGCTGGACGATTAATTGTCCAGCATTTTCCATTTTGCCGTTATACATAAACCGACATTCATATTTTATTGAACCTTTGATATAAGTTTTCTTAATGGCTGGTATTACTTTTTCTTATTTCTATATTGACTTTTACCTTCCAGCAATGTATACTTATATTATAAAAAATACATAATGACATCAAAAAAACAATGGCGTTTCAAAAAAGAGAGATTGAAATGCCATTCTGTTTATAGTGATGTACATATGTAAATGAATTGAAAATGGGGTGACCTTATGAGTAGTGTAAGTATTATTATTTTATGTACGATTCTTGCGTACATGTGTCTGTTAATCGGAGTTGGTGTTTATAATGGAAAGAAAAATTCCAGCAGTGAAGATTTCTATCTGGGTGGAAGAAAGATGGGACCTTATGTTGTTGCAATGAGTGCCGAGGCAAGTGATATGTCCAGCTGGCTTCTGATGGGTCTCCCGGGAGTTGCTTATTTGTCAGGTCTGGCAGATGCTTTTTGGACTGCTGTCGGTCTTGCAATCGGAACATATCTCAATTGGTTAATTGTATCAAGAAGGCTTCGTCGTTATTCCCAGATTGTAGACGCGATTACCGTACCGACTTTCTTCGCAAAGCGGTTCCACGACAAACGAAATATCATCACTGCAATTGCCGCTGTCATGATCGTAGTATTCTTCATTCCATATGTAGCATCCGGATTCGCTGCATGCGGAAAACTTTTCAACTCTCTGTTTGGCTTAGAGTACATGAACGGAATGCTATTATTTGCTGTAATCATTGTAATCTATACAATTATCGGAGGTTATACTACTGTTGCAACCAATGATTTTATTCAAAGTATTGTCATGTCAGTTGCATTAATTTCCATTACTGCATTCGGCATTGCTTCTGCAGGTGGAATGGGATCTGTTATGGATAATGCAAAATCTTTATCCGGCTATTTTTCTCTGACAGCAATTCATGATGCTGCATCGGGTTCCGCAATTTCCTACGGTCCGCTGACAATCATCTCTACATTAGCATGGGGCATCGGGTACTTTGGAATGCCGCATATTCTTGTAAGATTTATGTCTATTGAAGACGAAAAGAAACTGGTCGTTTCCAGACGTATCGCATCCGTATGGGTTGTAATAGCAATGGGTGTTGCGATTTTTATCGGTATTATTGGTCTTGCAATGGCTAACGTTGGCGCAATTGCACCGCTGGCAGACAGTGAACGTGTCATCATTGCAATTACCAATTTACTTAGTTCACACGGATTCCTTTCCGCAGTGTTAGGTGGTGTAATCCTTGCTGGTATTCTTGCCGCTACAATGTCTACTGCAGACAGCCAGCTTCTAGTTGCCGCTTCTGGTGTGTCCGAAAATATTGTTCAGGACTTTTTCGGCAAGAAACTTACTGAAAAACAAAGTCTTACAATTGCACGTGTTACTATTCTTGTTATTACAATTATTGCTGTATTTATCGCAAGAGATCCTAATTCAAGTGTATTTAGTATTGTATCTTTTGCATGGGCAGGTATGGGAGCTGCTTTTGCAGGCGTTATGATTTGCGCTCTCTTCTGGAAACGTACAACATTGGCCGGCGCATTAGCAGGTATGGTTTCCGGTGGTGTTATGGTATTTGTCTGGAAATATGCAGTTCGTCCGCTAGGTGGAGCATTTGATATTTACGAGCTTCTTCCTGCATTCCTGATTTCTCTGGTTGCAATTATTATCGTAAGTTTGTGTACCAAAGCTCCGGACAAGGAAATTCTTGATGAATTCGAAAAAGCTTCCCATCCGATCGATTAAGCATTATTATTTAAAAGCCACATACAACTTCTACATACAAAACTGCTGCATTCGTAACACAATTACGAATGCAGCAGTTTTGTACACTATTTTAAGAAATGCTTTCAAATTGCTTGTCTGTAGCTTTCTGAAGAAAATCACGAAAGTCCTCCGGTGACCCTACCGTAAAATCCTCCTTCGGAATAATAAAGAGATCTCCATCTTCCATATGTAAATAAAACATCTCTTTGTCATCATACATGTTCTTTATCAGATGATATTTATACACATTTTTCTCTTCATCTTTCACTTCAAAAGCCGAAAGTCCAAATGATATAACAATTTCTATTCCTTTTTGATAATACTTATCCTGATGCAACATGTTCATATAATTAAGCCAGTTTTTCGAAAATGCCAATATTACAACGAGAATCCCAATAAACCAGCAGATTACATAACCTGCCACCGGCATTTCCAATGCTCTTGGTATTAAAAAGAAAAGCCCAGCCAGTACACCATATCGAAGCATGATCTTCGTTTTGTCTTTTCTGATCCCATCATAGAATTTCACAAATGCCTTCACTACTTTTTTTGTATGTCCTGTCTTCACCTCGTATAATATTGTCATTATATTCCTCCTATTTTCCGCACTTATTATTCTGTAATATTATATAATCTCATTATAAGAGCTGTCTTCTTTCTTCGCAAGTACTGATCTTCAGATACCTTTATTCATTTTATCCAGTAAATCTCACATATTTCTATTTTTTTAGTTGAACTTTCCCAATAGAAATGTTACACTTATAACAAATGAAGAATGTTTTCTTGGCTGCAATCGGGGGCAGCCGTTATGTTTGCATTCTGAATCTTACAATTTAATATTTTTATCTGGAGGTATGATTTATGGCAATGTACATTATGAAGGGTCTTTGTATCGTTGGTATCATTCTTAATGTGGTTATGATGCTCAAAAAGAACAAGGAAATGCGCGCAAACCCAGCAAAAGACGAAGTACTTGGAATGACCGGTGAAGAGATGTGGCAAGATCAGAAGAAACACAGAATTGCAACAGCAATTATCGGATTTGTTGCTAACTTTTTTGACACATTAGGAATTGGTTCATTTGCACCTACTTCAGCAGCATTTAAGATGACAAAATCTGTCGATGATGCTCTTGTTCCTGGAACATTAAATGTAGGAGACACTGTTCCCGTTTGTGTTGAGGCTTTCCTTTTCTTTGGTATTGTAGAGATGGATATCCTTACACTTGTTCTTATGATTATTGCTTCTGTAGCTGGTTCTATTTTAATGGCTGGGGTAGTATCTAAATTTGATAGAAAGAAAGTTCGTTTTGCAATGTTTATTGGTCTTTTCCTTCTTGCAACTATTATGCTTTGCAAAGTTTTAGGTGTTGGACCATTCGGTATTGTTGGTGAAGAAGTTAGTTTAAGAGGCGCTAAACTTGTAATCGCTGTTGTTGTTAACTTCATTTTAGGAGCTCTTATGAGTATCGGTGTAGGTCTTTACGCACCTTGTATGGCTCTTTGTGCTCTGTTAGGTCTGAATGTAAGCTGTGCTTTCCCAGCTATGATGGGATCCTGTGCATATTTGATGGCATTTGGTAATGGTCCTAAATTCATTCAGGAAGGACGTTATGATATGTATGCATCTTTGATGCAGGCTATCTTTGGAGCAATTGGTGTATTCTTTGCTTATGTATTTGTTAAGAGTTTACCACTTGCTACTCTTACAAAACTTGTTGTTATCGTTGTTTACATTACTTCCTTCTTATTCCTTCGTGATGGTATTAAGAAAGGATCTGCAGCTTAGCAGTTTGTTAGTGAAATTACACAATTAATACTAATATTAAAAGAACGGTTTTGTTATATTTTTTATATTCTATAACTTAACCGTTCTTTTTTGTGCAACTATTTTCCAAAAAACAATTTCGATATATCATAACACAATAAGTATTCTTCACAAATCTTTATTTTTTCACTTTACCTTGTTGACACGATAAAGCAAAAGTGATATATTAATTACAACTTAATTAGTGATGGCCAACGGTGGTTTCTCAGGATGTATATAGGAGGGGCTGCCATTTTTTAGATAGCTGATTAAGTAAAAGCAATAATGGTTGTTATTGCAGTTATGCCAGAGCCGATCATTTCCCCCAAGAATGATCTTGCGATGGTAAACTCCAATTAAATATATACATTCTCTTTTAGAGAAGCATTCCCCAGCTTTGTATATAAACAAAACTGCAATGCAACGAGGAAAAACCTCTCAATGACATACCAATAAGAAAGGGCACGACATAGACAGATGTCGTGTTTTTTCTTTATCTTTCTTTAACGTAAAAAGATTGCTATAAAATATTCATGTCATCCTAATTTCATGTAAATTATACAGCAATCCTTTTTCATTTCTTATTCTATTTCAGTTCCTGATCTTTTTTCCGCATTTTCAATTTCAGCAATGCTTTCGCTTTCAGGCAATCAATACGATCCATATTATTTTCACCAACCACATCCGTCTCTTCACCGGATTCACTCTTGTTGATGTCTACGATTGCATCCAGATAATCATTCACAACTACAAACTGTGCTACAGTGCCATTAAATGTAATTCCAGTAACAGGAATTCCTCTTGTGCCAATCTGCTCAATAGTATTCGTATAATCTACATGGCTGTTTCCCCATCCGTCGCATGAAAGGATTACACCGTCCGCACGCATACACTCTGCCCAGACAGCCGCTCTCGTTCCTACAAGCATCTTATCCGCATTCCCATCCGGAGAACCGACAAGCATAATTCCCATCAGATCAAGGTCTGTATCTTCTGCCACAACCTCCAAAAGAGGGTCTCTGAAATGATGCAATGATGTTTCTTTTGTTGAGGGTCCAATTCCCATATTCTTTCTCCTCCCGTCTTACTGCATGGAACGGATAATTCCGTCTCTATATTCATTTGGTGTAACGATAATCGGCATATTTCCCATATCAATGATGGATTTTGATCCAATAGAACATGATGGCTCTTTTGAGAACATATGCGTATCATACATCGCTCCCTGGCCCGCAACCTGCTTGATAATCAGAACGCGCTTTTTGCCCGGGCGCACTATGTCATGATATACATGCTTTTCCGTACATTGATTTCCATTGAATTTTTTCAGTTTCTCCCTGAAAATGTTAATAAACTTATCGCAAAGCAGATGTGCTTCTGTCGGTCCCGGTCTTTCCTGGCCCATACCTGCAGCAAGCGTTACATCAAAAGAAATGATGACATCATTATCTCCCGGAGTACCTGCTTTATTCAACACAAGCTGCTCTTTCAAGTTACCCTCTGATGATCCGAATTCATGGCACTGCTTCCCATTTACATCCACACCGGTAAGCATTACGTAAACGCCGGTAATTGTATGTGTGATTCCCTCTCCCAGTACTCCAAGCACTTTTGTAGAAATCGGAATAATATCCATAATCGTGTTCGTCCATCGATCATGATCTCCCGGTTGAATCACCTGAATATCAATATCTGTGATATACTTTGCATCCTTTAATAATTCCGGAATAATAGCATCTTTACAAACAGTCATCTTTCCGCCTGCTGTAACATCATTACGATCACCTTCGACAACCGTATCTACATGAAATGCTTTAATCGTAAGGCGACGCAATTTCTTTTCCTCAACAGCCATTGTTTTATGTCCTCCTTTTACAACTTTGTTGCATTCGCTCCGTATTTTTTCTATCTTTATTTTAACATACCGGTGTACAAAATCAATCTTTTTTCTATTCCCTTTCATTATCATTCATTAAGTTCAAAAAGGGAAATGGCAAGCCATTTCCCTTCAAATATTTGTTAAATACTAGAGCACAGCAACATACTCATATGGCAATGGTACAATCTTTCCAGGTGTCTGGATTTCAACCAGCTGTCTAAGAGTATCTTTAACGATAGCTGTCTGCTGTGGAATATTGTGTGGGCCTCCCGCATTAGCTCCCATAGGAACCAATGGAGCAACCGCACGAGGTGTACCAGTCTGACGTACAACTGGTGGAAGAGCTGCAATAATAATTGTAGGTACTCCAGCTTCTTCAATCGCTCTCTGCACCAATACTGCAGAGCGGTGGCAGGTACCTCAGCCAGCAGTGAGGATAACACCGTCTACATTCTCCTCAACCATCATCTTAGCAATTGCCGGACCTGTCTCGTGCTTAAATTTTTCCTGGTTTCCACCACCACCCATGAATCCTGCATGGAATGGAGCAGTTTCCTTAATAAATCCTTCTGCAACCAATTCATGAAGACGATCGATCGGCCACATACAGTTAATGTCCTTATTAACGTCTCCGTTATCATAACCACCATGTGATACCATTAACTCGCTTGATGGCCACGTATCATCAATCTTTCTCCAAGTAAAGTCACCAGCAAGGTTAAATCTCTCCTGTTTAATATGATGGATACCAGCAGCAGAAGCCATGGCAATTCTCATATCCTTAAGTTCTTTTGTAACAGGAGTCCATACCATCGGTGGAGTAATTGGAACGAAGATTTCTGATTGTAATCCTTTAACAACCGTTAAACTCATTATTATTCCTCCTTATTGTTTAAACGAGCCTGCATCTCTTTTTGTTTGCGACGCTCTTTTTCTATATTGCTAAAATACTTCTCATTTACCTCTGGTGATAACTGTTCCGGAAAGCTCATCATCCATCCAAATTCCTGTCCAACCTTTGGTT
>JBJELY010000106.1:0-1845 GCA_051879395.1 Roseburia sp.
GGCTGGCGATTCTTGCATGTGAGTCTCAGGATAAGGTACATTATGCCATGCCGGTTAGAATGATGGTATATGATGGCTTGTCTTATACAGATCAGATTCAAAAACTTTGGGAAAAAGATAAAAGGGAGAACAAAATAAAGTCAGAAGAATTCCTTTCAAAATTTCGGAAAGAAGATAAACTGATTCCAATACTTTCATTAGTTTTCTATTATGGTCAGGAACCTTGGGATGGCAGTATTCATTTACATGAGATGCTGGAAATTCCAGAGGGTATGAAAGATCAAAAGTTTCTGCAGGAATATTTACCATTAGAAGATTTATATCAGGATGGAATTAATCAGGGATTAGAACAGGGGAGAATATCTGCAATTACAGATGCAATTCGTATTTGTTTTGATCTTGGTGTTGGTCGTGAAGCTACGATTGCTTAGGTTACTCAAAAATATAAGTTGTCACTTGAAAGTGCAGAAGAGATGGTAGAAAAGTGTTGGAAGAGGGCATAAATATTTGCTGGCAGGAGTGTTACTCCTGCCATATATATGTTTGATTTTCTTCACAGATTTTTTCAATTCTAGTATCGGTAATCCGATAAGCTTCTCCATATATGGTTTCGGTTCCATTGTCAATCAGAAGATAGCTGCCGTCCGGAAGTACAAGAAATTGCCGTCCTATACTGTCAGCATAAGTGATGTCTTCATATAACCGCATCCCATCCAACAGAGAATCTTTTACCATCTGATAATGCGGAAGAATGTTGGTTTCGGTGAGACTTAATCCCTGAAGAAAACGCTGGTATCCCGGATCCAAAGCTTCACCGGGAAGTTCCGGCTGCGCATAGACTAGTCTGGCGCTGTTCATGGTTCCTGCACTGATTCCAATAATGATACCATCAAATTTTGCAATTTTTTCCCGTAATCCAATTTCATGGAAGAATGCATTCTGTGTCGGCACATGTCCGCCGCCCAGAAAGATTACATCATAGCTATTTAAAGTCTCTGTAGAAAAATCAGTGGTTCTCCGGTCCCAGATATCAAACGACTGAGATGAGAGGCCGGATTTCTGCAGAGCTGATGACATAAACTGACGCATTTCATCATTAGCTGTATCATCATCTGGAAATGCAGTAATAATCAGACATTTTGAATTGTCTATCCAGTATTTCCTGAGGTTTGCCAAAAACTGGTTTTTCTCATCAAATCCTTCCACATTTCTACTTCTGTCCAACGGTCCGGTCGGACTACTCGTTAAAAATACAATCATATTACAACTCCTTTTCACATTGAAATTTGTTGATCTGGTAAGAAGATTTTAACACAATATAGATGAAGGAATAATAGTTTTTATAGAAGAATTAATATTTCTGAAACAGAATTCAAACATTGGACTAACAAATCGAAGATATAGTTTAGACAGTTGATTGAGAGAAATCGACAAAATAATAAACAAATATCAAAATGGAGGTTCATTATGAAAAAAAGTAATTTTGTAGCATTGATTCTTGGTACGATCGGTATTGTTTTTTTTGCGTTGGGTATGTGTATGTGCACGATCCCAGAGTGGGGAATGTTTAACAAGGGGATTGTCGCAGGCGTGATTGGTCTGGTTGTTTTGCTTATCACAGTTATTGTTTGGCGTAAAATGGAGGGTAAGGCTCCGGTTAAGATAAGTGGAAAAACAGTTGGTTCTGTGATTGTTGGTGTACTTGGCGCATTACTTCTGGGTGTTGGTATGTGTTTGTGCATGGTTTTCGACAAGTTAGTGCTTGGTGTTGTGATCGGTCTTGTGGGAATTATTGTATTGTTGATGTTAATTCCACTTACCAAAGGAATCCATGACTAATCCATA
>JBJELY010000107.1:0-1832 GCA_051879395.1 Roseburia sp.
ATCCTTACGCCATTTGATGCTCGCCGTTTTCCACATAATACTCTGCCTGCATATTGAAGAGTTCCCGGTAGTGTCCCTGCTCGATCTGCATCAGTTCGTCGTGACTGCCCTCTTCGATGATTCTTCCTCCGTCCATCAGGTAGATTTTGTCGGCGAACCGGGTAGTGGAAAGACGGTGCGAAATAAAAATGACCGTTTTGTCCTTGGCAATATCGAACAGCGTCTTATTGAACTCATACTCGGATCTAGGATCAAGAGCGGAAGTGGGTTCATCCAGAATGATGAAATCATAGTCTCCGGCGTAAATGCGGGCAATCGCCAGTTTTTGCAGTTGTCCGCCGGAAAGTTCCATGCCTTCGGGGTCAAATTCGGTGGAAATGTGGGTTTCCAGTCCCTTGGGGAGTTTTTGCACGAATTCATACAGTCCGCACTTTTTCAGCGCATCCCAAACGAGCGGATAATCAGCTTCGGTGTACTCTCTCAGCAGCACATATTCGGCGACCGTCATATCGTAGCTCTGCACATCCTGAAAGACTGCCCCAAACGCCGAATGCAGGGCTTCATCATCGTATTCACTGTAAGGCTTACCATTGTAATAGATTTTGCCACTCGCAGGATGATAAAGATTCATCAGTATTTTGATTAACGTCGATTTGCCCGAACCGTTTTCGCCCACAATGGCGATTTTTTCGCCCGCTTCAATGGTTAGTGAGAGGTCTTTCAACGAAAAGCCCGAACCTTCGTAGGTGAAGTTAACGTTTTGCAGTTTGAGAGATATGAAACGGTCCGGGGACGGAAGAACGTTAGTTTTCTTTGAACTTCCTCCTTCCAAAAAATTACGAAAATCATCAATATACAGTGCGTGATTTTGTAAATTCGGAATAATTCTGAAGAGTTGACCCAACTGTCCCATAAAATTAACAGTTGCACTCTGCAATCCCATCAGTGCACCCAATGTAATTCTCCCTACAAGAACCAATACACCTAAATATATCCAAAGACCAAACTCTGAGATGGAACTGATCAATACTTCCAGCAAACCAAGCGGAAGCTTTTTACGTCGATACTTTTTTACATTGCATATAAGATCATCCGAGACCTTCTGTTGTCGCATCAAAAGGAGCTTATCGAGTGCAAGAACTTTAATTTCCTTTGCAAATTGTTTCATATAGAACAAACGTTTAATATAATCATTCTGGCGCTCAATAGGCAAACGGTCCGTACGCTCCGCATAGTCTACCTTGTTTTTGAGCAACGAAATCAAAGAGGTGAGCGATAGTAGAAACAATGAAATTGCCACAGTATGCGAATCCATGGAAAGCATAATGGCAGTAAGTCCCGAAATGGAGCAGATTGCGGTAATAAATTCACAGAATGCCCAAATCACTCCCAACAAACGTTCCTCGCCCTCTTGAATACAACGAGTATATAAATCGAAAAAACCAGCATCGTCAAAACGAATATAATCTGTCTCTTTAGCTTTCATCAGCAAGCGAATGCGAATATCATTTTTGATTTTACGAGTTTCTATCGGGATAAAACTAATGTTATACCATTTGTGAATCATATAGATAACAAATAATCCGCCGACCATTCCTGTAATATAAAATAGAAATGTGCTAATTGATGCACGTTCATCCAGTAGTTCAATAATCTTTTGTAGAATTAACACCGGCAAAATGGTTCGTACTGCACTGAATACGGCATAGAACAGCTCGAACAACACAAACCACTTATGCCCATGCCAAAGCAGCGAAATAGCATACCAGATGTTACTGAATGCAGGGCGTTTTTTTTCTTTCGATTTTTCTTTTAGCATATGAATACCTCAA
>JBJELY010000108.1:0-88634 GCA_051879395.1 Roseburia sp.
AATCTTTTTATTTTTTAGATTTAGGTATCACATCATTGACTAATATACATTTTTTATTCCATCCAGTAAACCGGTGTCTTAGCAAAATACATTCCCAATGACTTTTGAAGATTCATGGAAATTTCGTTTCCCTCTACCACCTGCCCAAATGGCGTATATCCCTGCTCTAACTGCAAATTAATGAGATATGTTTCCAGGGCCTTTCCGATTTTTCTTCCCCGATAAGGTTCAAAAACTTCTAGCATTCCAATGCTTCCCTCTTCATGTGTTCCAATAAATCCTGCCAGTTCTTCTCCGAAAAATGCTCCATACATTTCTCCCTGCCGCAGGCGTTCTGCCACATATGCCTCATCCATCATCGTATGATAATGCTCACAAACCGTTTCCAAATAAGTGCTGTCTAATCTTCTCATACTTGGCAGTTCCTCTGTCTGGGTGCCATCGAGTCGATACAACCCCGTAATCGGCAATTTTTCCTTTTTGGTATAGACTGCCTGATGACAGTTTAAAGATATCGCAAATCCAAACATCTGCCTTGCCGCCTCTATCATAAACTCCTGATGAATGACAAGAAGTTCTATCTTTTCCTGACTGCTTTTTACTTTTTCCAAGCAACGAATTCCTGCCTGTTGCTCTTCTGCTGAAAAGAAATATGCCCCACTTCTTAAATCCCTAAGACAGACGCAGCCATCTTCGAAAAGAATATGTTCTGCCTGTCCCCGAACAATCAGTTCTGTCATATCCATATGAAGTAATTTTTGCTTTTGTAGAAATTCTTTACACTGTTGCAATTCTTCATACTTTTTATACAAATCCGGTCTTCGTTCTTTTGTTCTTTTTACTGATTCTTCCAGACGCCACTGTCCGATTTTTCGCTGATTTCCGGATAACAACACTTCCGGCACTTGCTTCCCATGCCACTCTACCGGACGGGAATATTGAGGATGTTCCAAAAGATTGTTATGGAAGGATTCTGTTTCTGCAGATTCCTCATTATTCAGTACTCCCGGTACCAATCTAGAAACGGCATCAATCATTACCATGGAAGCCAGTTCTCCTCCGGTCAGGACATAATCTCCAATCGATACATAATCCGTTACAACTTCTTCAAGTGCTCTTTCATCGATTCCTTCGTAATGACCACATAAGAATACAAGCTCCTCACTCTCTGCCAGTTCTCTTGCCAATTCCTGATTAAAGGTTCTTCCCTGTGGTGTTACATAAATCGTTCTCGGACGTTTTCCAGTCCGGTCTGCCACTGATTTCCATGCATCATAAACTGGCTGTGCCTGCATTAACATTCCGGCCCCGCCTCCATATGGATAATCATCTACCTTTTTATGTTTGTCCACCGTATAATCTCTGATATTTACTGCTTCTATCGAAAGCAACCCTTTTTCCACTGCTTTTCCAATAATACTGGTATTTAACCCCTGCATCACCATATCAGGAAATAAGCTTAAGATATAAAACTTCATTTAACTACAATTCCTTTTTCTTATTTTTGATTCATTTCACGAAGTCCCGGCAATAAATGAACCAGCATGGTTCCTTCCTCAACTTTTACCTCTAATACACAGTCTTTTATCGCAGGAAGTAAAATATCGTCTGTTCCGTCCTTACTAATCACATAGACATCATTCGCTCCAGTCTGCAGCACATCCGTAATCTCTCCTAGCAACTCTCCTTCATCTGAAGTAACAGAAAGACCAATTAAATCTGCAATAAAATACTCATTTTTCTTTAATTTTACAGCATTTTCCCTTGTGACAAAGAGTTCTGCTTTTTTATATTTTTCAATATCATTGATATTATCAATTCCTTTGAATTTTAAAATAACCAGATTCTTAAAAAATTTTACCTGCTGGATTTCAAGGTCTCTTTTCTCTTTTCCATTATCAAGAATGACCTGTTTTAATTTTTTAAAACGAGCCGGATCATCTGTTGTCGGAAATACTTTTACCTCTCCACGTACTCCATGTGTTGTGGTAATCACACCAACCTTCAATAAATCCTCCATGTCTGTTTCCTCCATCCAATTTCTATCATAGCACTTATCTATCTCGTTCTATTTTCATGAACCTGTGTTATTCTAACATAAATCCCCCGGAAAGAAAAGCGTCTGTCTAAACTTCGATATCTCGCGAAAATTCAAACAGACGCTGTCTCGTTTACTCTTGTTTTAATATTGTTTCAATTTTTTCTACTGTTTCAGAAAATGCAACATTTCGAACAGCATCTTTTATTTCTTTCCATGCATCCTGATATTCTTCCGGTGCCTGAACATGTTCCATATCCTTCTCCCACTGGAAAAAGCTTTCCATATTAAAATTCTCTGCCGCATCTTTTAGCTGTAATAAACTCTCTCTCATTTTTTCTTCCGAGATTCTCTCACCAGCTACTGCATCTCCCGTTCCAAAGAAATCATTGAGCACTTGTTCGTACTTTTCATAGAGTTCCAGCAATCCCTCAGTATCCTGACGAATCGTTGCTTCATCGCCGTGATGTCCGCATTCTTCTAAGCGCTTTGCTGCCTCCGACAATTCCAATGCCCCGACCAGCTTCGAAGAACTCTTTAATCCATGTACCACAATGGTATAATTTTCAATATCGTCCTCTTCATAATACTTTCGGATTTTTTCCCTGACATCCGGTATGGATTCTTTATAATCATGGAGTGTTTCTAAATACATTCCTTTATCCAGAAAAAACATCTTTGCTGCTTCAACCTTAAATCCCGGCAATTCGATTTTCCAGTCATCCTCATCTGCATTTTCCACCTGTACTTTTTCTTCCGCTTGTTCTATTTCAACACTTTGTTCAGCCACTTTTGTTTTTCCAGCTTCTTTCTTTTCCTCCTCATACTTCTTTAAAGTAGCTGCATTTCCTTTAATAATTTTTTCAATCGGAATCCATTTCAGCAGTACTTCCTCTAATACTTTTCCCTCTACAGGCTTACTGATAAAGTCTTGCAACCCTTCTTCCAGAAACTTTTCTCTCATACCGGAAATCGCATTTGCCGTTAAAGCAAGGATTGGTACTTCTTTATAATAATCGTCACCTGTTGTCTCTGAGAGTTCACGTATCTTTTTCGCTGCTGTAATTCCATCCATTCCAGGCATCATGTGGTCCATTAAAATAACATCATAATGACATTTTTTTACTAATTCAATTGACTCGGCTCCCGATTCCGCAGTATCTACCTGCATCTTCATACTTGCCAGCAGTCCGCACGCCACCTGTAAATTCAATCTGACATCATCTACAATCAAAATCTTAGCATCCGGTGCTATAAAATGTTCTTCCACGGATTCTTCCGCGATTCGATTATGCTTTTCCTCTTCGTAATCTCCAAGGTAATGTGCACTTGCTACTTTCTGTTTTAATACAAAGTAAAAGTCAGAACCCTTTCCATACACACTGTCAAGTTCCACCTTACTTCCCATTGCTTCCAACAATTTAACTACAATGCTCATTCCAAGTCCCGTACCTTCCGTATGCTTATTCTGTTCAAAATCAAGTCGTTCGAACTTTTTGAATAAACGTTCCCGATCTTCGTCACGGATTCCAATTCCCGTATCTTTTACCGAGAAAAGAATCTGACATGCGTTCTCCTTTTCTAACTGTTCTATCACTTTCACTTTAAAGGTTACGCTTCCTTTTTTCGTATATTTTACTGCATTTGACATAATATTTACCAATACCTGACGAATTCGGACCTCGTCTCCTATCAGTCGTTCTGGCAATTGTTCATCAATATCGAGTTTAATCTCAAGTCCTTTTTTAGCCGCCAATGCAGACATCATACTGGTCACATTATCTAAAAGCTGTTCCGTATTGTATTCCGTTTCTTGAATTTCCATTTTACCAGATTCAATTTTCGATAAATCCAAAATGGTATTAATAATATCCAGCAAGGACACCCCTGCACTCTGAATACTTGCTGCATATTCTACAATATGCTCATCCTGCGATTCTTTTAAAATCAGCTCGTCAAATCCCAAAATAGCATTTAGCGGTGTCCGAATTTCATGACTCATATTCGCCAAAAACTGCGATTTTGCCCTGCTTGCTTCATTCGCCAACAGATTTTCAGATGCCAGTTTTAATCCAGAATGGAATGCTAATGAAATAATATAAAAAATAATTCCTATCGTAGTAAAAAAAGCATCATCTCCACCTGGACCGGCTGTATTGGTAACATACTGTATAACTTCCATTAATAAAAGCGGCGCCAATAACAAAAATCCCAATACCTGAATCCACCAAAAGATGCTGATTCCATCTTTTCCCAGTTTTTTTCTTTCTTCCAAAACATCCACAACTTGAATATATCCAAGGAAAACAGTTTCTCCAGCTATCATAATTTGTGTAATAATCAATGTTTCAGAAATATCGCAAATATGTAGAAAATGCAATGTATTATTAAATATCCAAACAAACAGCGGAATCGTTGCCGCAATTCTTGCCCGCCTTACTGTCTTTGCACTTCTTCCATAAGTAAAATACAATGCAATCGGAACAGGTGCCAAAGTCAATATTTCAAAAGCAAAAATGCTTGGTGCACTGACATTTGGAAATACAAACTGTAAACACCTTGTCTCCGTAAATTCCCACAAAGCAATCGACAATGTAAACAAGGATAAGCAAAGGCACTCGTTGTACTTCACCTTTGTAGAAGCTGACAAAATCACCCACAATAGGAACAGTATTAGCGAAAGAATGACAAGTGTAATTCCTCCCAAAGTAGTTCCCATTCTACTTTTCATCAGATACAGTAAAAAAGTCGCCCGTTCTCCTAAGTATACCTCTCCTGGGGAAACCAGATATTTCTTTACGATTCCTTCTGAAACAACTGTAATGCTTTTTCCAGAATCGGAACTGTCTAGTTTCAATTCATTCCAGACATTTCCTGACAACGGAAAAACTGTATTCCGGGTTGCACCTCTTCCATCTGCTTCCTGATCATAAACTAGTTCTCCATCTATATAAAATTTTACAATCGTATGCCTTGCCCTGAAAATAAATGTAACGTCATCCGTAATTTCCGGCAAGGTATTCGTTAGTATTAACTCTGTAACATCTCCATCTCCCGCATCTAATTTTGCCGGTAAATCTGTAGTTCCTGTTGTACCATTTGAAAATTCATACTTCCACTTTTCTTCAAATTCCAACGGCTCATATTTTGTATACAAATAGTTTTCTCCACTTTGAAACGCCAGAAACAACATCACAAAAGTCAGAAAAAAAAGTACAAAATATAGAACTACATTCCATTTTTTCTTCCAAAACGTATCCATACTTTCTCTCCATGTATCAGATTCTATACAGCATCAGGCAGTTTCTCCCTGAATTTTCACAAAGAAATCTCCCACTATTTTCAGTAGTTCTTCTCTACTCAATGGCTTAATCAGATATCCCTGCGGATAAAGGCTCAAGCACTGAACAATTACTTTCTTATCGGTTACACTTGTCAGGAAAAATACGGGCACATCCCTTCCTTCCTCCGGTGAAAGTGCACGTATTTTTTCCAGCAACTGCCCACCATTCATCTTTGGCATCATATAATCTAATAAAATAAGGTCTGGACATTTTTTTCTAATAAATGTAAGCGCATCCGTAGCAGAATTCACAACTGCTACCCGATATTCCTCTGCAAGATAAGTATATTGGGTCTTTAAGAAAACAGGATCATCATCCACAACTAAAATCATTGGTTTTTCTTTTGGCTTCTCCTGTCCTGCTTTTTCTACTTCTTCTGCAACCTTTAATTTTTCTTCAATGTCATTATATTGGTAAGTTCCAATTTCAAATGTCTCAAGCCCTTTTCCCGTTAAATGAAGTTCTCCATTTTCTAACCGGCAATCTCTCATACTAGTTCCATTGATTTCTACATTTGTTTCCGGGAACATCTTGTCTTTTACAACAATTCTTGCATACTCCTTGCTCCAGATATCGGAACTTCTAATCTTTAATTCTGTGCGAACTCCAGTTTCGTTTCCAATCCGCATTGCACTGATGCATTCATCTGCTTCAATCTCACCACCAAGAATCGAACCATTATCCCCTTCTACACTGACATTGTTTCTTGATACGACCTTAGCATTAATGACATGTCCTGCCACAACATCGCCTTTTGCGTTAATATAAGCCCCCTCAATAAAATTCGCCGTAACTGTTCCCCCAACTTCAATGGAAGCTTTTTGTTTTCCATGAATTCCACCACGAACAATTAAATTTTTTCCAACCTTAATCTGTGCTGCATCAATTTCTCCTGTAACCTCAAGCGTTCCCTCGATATTCATGACAACACCGTCTTTGATATCTCCCTGAACCTGGACGTCCCCATTAAAATCTATCATGCCGGTAGCATACCCCGCATCTCCCATAATTATAAGACAATCTCTTACCTCTAGTTTTTTCATTTTAAAACTAACTTTTCCAGAAGTCGTTGCAAAAAATTCATTTCCCCGTTGTTCCACCTTAACAAGAGAAATTCTCTCTGCTTCCTTTGACGGTGCTGGTGCCACAACAGAATCAAATATTGTATATCCAAAACTACCTTCTACTGGTGGATGATAAATTGCGACTTTATCCCCTTTTTCTACCATCGTAATATTCGGAGAATAATCTACACTACCATCCTCCCGAATACGAGGTATATTCTCTTTTACATCTTTATCAAATAAAAATTCATAATAGCCATCCCTGCCTCTTTTTGCCGGATGTCCTTTGGCAATTACATATACTTTCTTTTGAATCCCACGATTTACCAATTCCTGAATTGCTTTCTCATCTATTCCTGCTTTCACTCCGCGCATTGCAAGTTCTTCCCGAACCAAAGACATTGTAATTTCCGTATCTCCTTCCGGGAAAACACAAGCTGAAGCAGACATGGAATCTCTTCCTATTTCAATTTTCAACTTTCCTCTCATCATTTTCTCCCTTCTCCCAGTACACTCTTTGTCATTACTTCTATGATTCTAACCAAATATTATTATCTATTATTTTATCATATTCACCTATTAGAGAACTTCCCTATCATCACCAAAATTCACCCTAAATACACCTGATTTCAGAACAAAGAACACTCTTTATACAAAAAAGAGTACCGCATTTGCGATACTCTTTTTTCATTGTTACTGCATAATTTCCACAATAACTTTTTTTTCTTCTTTTGAGGCTGCAGCCTTCACAACGGAACGAATTGCTTTTGCAATGCGTCCCTGTTTTCCGATTACCTTTCCCATGTCTGTCTGTGCTACGCGCAGTTCTAAAACAATGGCTTTCTCGTTCTCGGTTTCTGTTACAACAACTTCATCCGGGTAATCAACGAGTGACTTTGCGATTACTTCAACTAATTCTTTCATTAGATTTACCTCGCAATCTTATTTTTCGATACCAGCGCTCTTGAAAATTCTAGCAACTGTTTCTGTTGGCTGAGCTCCGTTAGCTAACCATTTCTTTGCTAATTCTTCATTTACATGGTATTCGCTTGGATCCTTAGTTGGATCATAAGTTCCGATCTCTTCGATACATTTTCCATCTCTTGGGGATCTGGAATCTGCAACTACGATTCTATAGAAAGGAGCTTTTTTCTGTCCCATTCTTCTTAATCTGATTTTAACTGCCATTACTTTCACCTCCTGTAATATATGCTAATTATTTATTAAAAAGGGAAGCCTTTAAACATTCCTCTTTTTCCTTTTTTCATCATACCGGGCATCTGCTTCATCATCTTGCGAGCCTGCTCAAACTGTTTGACCAGACGATTGACTTCTGCAATATCAACACCGGCTCCCTGTGCAATTCTGCGTTTTCTACTTGGATTTAGAACAGATGGATTACGTCTTTCCTCTAATGTCATGGAATAGATAATTGCTTCTGTTCTTGCCATGTTCTTTTCTGCCGCCGCTTCATCAATCTCCGGCATTTTCATAGCTCCCATACCAGGCATCATCCCAAGTATGCTCGACAATCCACCCATCTTTTTCATCTGACTCATGGAATCTAAATAATCTTCAAAGTCAAATTCTGCCTTTTTCATCTTCTGCTCAAGTTTTTTGGCTTTTTCTTCGTCAAATTCTTCCTGAGCTTTCTCGATTAAAGTTAAGACATCTCCCATTCCCAAGATTCTTGATGCCATACGATCCGGATAAAACTGTTCCAAATCGGAAAGCTTTTCTCCCATACCAACATAAAGAATCGGTTTTCCGGTTACAGCACGAATGGAAAGAGCTGCACCACCTCTGGTATCACCATCTAATTTGGTGAGTACCACGCCATCAATGCCGATTTTCTCATCAAACATTCCAGCTACGTTAACGGCATCCTGACCTGTCATAGAATCCACAACCAAAATCGTCTGGGATACTGCAACATTTTCTTTTATCTCAATGAGTTCCGCCATCATTTCTTCATCGATATGAAGACGACCCGCGGTATCAATGATCACTACGTTAAAATCATTTTTTGTTGCATGTTCAATGGATGCTTTCGCGATATTCACAGGTTTATTTTTATCACTCATAGAAAAAACTTCTACGCCCTGCTTCTCACCATTAATCTGCAACTGTTCGATTGCTGCCGGACGATAAACATCACAGGCAGTTAACAATACTTTCTTTCCTTTTGCCTTCAACTTTCCTGCAATCTTAGCAGTTGTCGTTGTTTTACCGGCACCCTGAAGACCGACCATCATGATAATCGTCAATTCTTTTCCAGGTCTTAATGCAATCTCTGTTGTCTCAGAGCCCATAAGCTTGACCATCTCTTCATTTACAATCTTGATGACCATCTGTCCCGGATTCAATCCGTTCATAACATCCTGACCGATTGCACGTTCCTGAACCGCTTTGGTAAATTGTTTTACCACCTTAAAGTTAACATCTGCCTCTAAGAGAGCCATCTTAACTTCTTTTAATGCAAGCTTTACATCATCTTCTGTCAGACGTCCCTTGCCTCTTAAGTTCTTAAATACGTTTTGAAGTTTTTCAGATAAACTGTCAAATGCCATCTTATAGCTCCTCTAATATCTGATTTGAAATCTGTTCGATTTCTTCCATAATTGCTTCATTCTTTGTCTGATGAAAATCTTTTGCCAAATGATGAATCTGTTCTACCTTATCCTTCGCAAATAAGAACTTCTCTACCAGATGAAGTTTCTCTTCATAGCCTTCCAGCGCCTTCGTACAACGTTTAATCAAATCGTGTACCCCCTGACGACTGATGCCTTCTTCTTCTGCAATTTCACCAAGAGATAAATCTTCAAATACGAACTTTTCATAGACATCCCGCTGATGTTCATTCAAAAGTTCTCCGTAAAAATCATATAGATAGGTCTGTTCTACTTTTTCTTCCATCAAACTCATGCCCCTTCCATGAAATGCATCTAACTGCCTTTCATCTTAGCACCTAGAAAAGGATATCATAAAACAAAAAAGGTGTCAAGTATTTTTTCTTGACACCTTTTAACTAAAATAATACTGCGAACTGCACAATCATGCAGGCAAGGCTTATGACGGAACCAATTCCATAAATTTTTTCTATTTTACCATCTGTAGTAAAAAATCCAATTGTAGTCAATACAAATACATCTGTACATACAATAAATGGCCATGTATAAAATCCAAAGTTTACATCCCGAATCCTCGCTGTCAGATACGCTGCTAAAAATCCTACCGACACTCCCAAGAGAATAACAAGAATTTCCAACAGAATTGCTCCTACTGACTTTTTCTTCTTTTCCTGTTCCACAAGGCCTTCCACAGTCTGTAATACGCCTTCGCCTAATTCCGGTCCCATTTCACGTTCTTCTTTTGACTTTGGTTTCCACATATGACATTCCTGCCTTTCTGCAATTTTTCACAGTCTCTTTTTATAAACTGGTGCGAACAAGTTTTGGCTTATATCCATTCTTTTCCAGTGCTTTGATAATCTGCTTCTTATGATCTGTTCCAAAACTTTCTAATGTAATTCGAAGTTCTACTGCTGCATTACGATTAGTAGATACGAATTGGTTATGTTCTAATTTAATGACATTTCCCTGTTCTTCTGCTAAAATTCCGGAAACTTTGCAAAGTTCACCTGGCTTATCTGGAAGCAAAACAGATACCGTAAAGATACGATCACGGAAAATTAATCCCTGCTGTACTACGGAAGACATCGTAATAACATCCATATTACCACCACTTAAGATGGATACAACACGTTTATCCGTCACATCTAAATGTTTTAATGCCGCTACAGTAAGTAATCCTGAATTTTCCACTACCATTTTATGATTCTCTACCATATCAAGGAATGCTGCTACTAATTCATCATCTTCAACGGTAATGATATCATCCAAATTCTTCTGAATATATGGGAAAATATTGCTTCCCGGTGTTTTTACAGCAGTACCATCAGCAATTGTGTTGACGTTCGGAAGCGTTGTCACTTTTCCTGCCGCAAAAGATGCCTGCATACAGTTCGCTCCTGCCGGCTCTACTCCGATGACTTTAATCTTTGGATTTAATAATTTTGCAAGTGTTGACACGCCTGTTGCAAGTCCACCTCCACCAATTGGAACTAAAATATATTCTACCAACGGAAGTTCCTTAAAGATTTCCATTGCAATACTTCCCTGTCCGGTTGCAACTGCAAGGTCATCAAATGGATGAATGAAAGTATATCCATGTTCATCTGCTAATTCATATGCTTTCTGACATGCTTCATCATAAACATCTCCATATAAAACAACCTCTGCCCCATAGCTTTTGGTTCTGTTTACTTTAATTAAAGGTGTTGTTGTCGGCATTACAATCGTAGCCTTGCACCCATAGCTTTTTGCTGCATATGCCACACCCTGCGCATGATTTCCGGCAGACGCCGTAATCAGTCCCTTTGCACGTTCTTCATCTGTTAGCGTGCTGATTTTGTAATAAGCACCGCGTACTTTATATGCTCCGGTAAACTGCATATTTTCCGGTTTCAAATATACTTTATTACCTGTCTGGTTACTCAAAAAATCACTGTAAATCAGCTTTGTTTCTAACGTAACCTCTTTTACTTTTTCACTTGCTTCCTCAAATTTTTCTAATGTCAACATATCTGCCATCTTTGTCACCCTTCCTTCGTTTCAAACAATGCATCTACGAACTCATCTGCATCAAATTTCTGCAAATCATCAATACTTTCACCAACTCCAATGTACTTGACCGGAATTCCCAGTTCTGAATGAATTGCTACTGCAATACCACCTTTCGCAGTTCCATCCATCTTCGTTAGAATAATACCGGTAATCTCTGCACATTCTGAAAATTCTTTTGCCTGTGCCAATGCATTTTGTCCTGTAGTTGCATCTAAAACAACCAGTGTCTCACGAAATGCATCCGGATATTCTTTCTCTAATATACGGTTGATTTTTTTTAACTCTTCCATTAGATTCTTTTTATTATGAAGTCTTCCTGCTGTATCACATAATAAAACATCGGCATTTCTTGCCTTTGCAGCTGCCACAGCATCATAAACAACGGCTGCCGGGTCTGCACCTTCCTGACCACCAATCATTTCGACTCCGGCACGGTTTGCCCATTCAGACAGCTGGCTTCCCGCTGCTGCACGGAATGTATCGGCTGCTGCTAACACAACCTTTTTATTCTGGTCTTTTAATTTGCCAGCCAGTTTTCCTACAGATGTAGTTTTCCCAACTCCATTTACACCAATGACAAGTACCACAGATTTTTCATTTTCAAAACGATATGCAGTTTCCCCAACATCCATCTGTGCTTTAATGCTGTCAATCAAAAGTTGTTTGCATTCTGCTGGTTCTTTTATTTTATTCTCTTTTACTTTTTCTTTTAAATCGTCTAAAATTGCTTCTGTCGCCCGGACTCCCAAATCTCCCATAATGAGGATTTCTTCGATTTCTTCATAAAAGTCATCATCAATTTTGGAAAATCCATTAAAAATAGAATCTATTCCGGATACAATATTATCTCTTGTCTTGCTTAATCCTGATACCAGACGGCTCCAGAATCCCTTCTTTTCTTCACTCATACTTTCCTTCTTTCTGTCACCTTTTTATCTGCTGACTATCTTTTATTGATCTAATTCATCCTCGATCAGATTTACAGATACCAACGTAGAAACACCCTTTTCCTGCATCGTAATTCCATAAAGACGATCGGCCGCTGCCATAGTACCACGTCTATGGGTAATAACAATAAACTGGGTATTTTTTGTCAGTTTATGTAAATACTTTGCAAAACGGCTGACATTCGAATCATCTAATGCCGCCTCAATCTCATCAAGAAGACAGAACGGAGATGGTTTCAAATTCTGAATTGCAAACAATAGTGAAATTGCTGTTAAGGATTTTTCTCCACCGGACATCTGCATCATATTCTGTAGTTTCTTTCCTGGTGGTTGTGCAATGATTCGAATTCCACACTCTAAGATATCTTCGTCTTCTACTAGTTCCAAAGTTCCCTTTCCACCACCGAAAAGTTCCTTGAATACTTTGTCAAATTCCCGCTGGATTTCCGCAAATTTTTCCAAGAACTGTTTTCTCATTCCGGTATCTAATTCTTCGATGATTTCTACCAGAGTTTTTTCAGCTTCTACCAAATCATCATGCTGTCCTTTTAAGAATTGGTAGCGTTCTGAAATTTCCTTAAAGTCTTCAATCGCATTGACATTGACATCTCCAAGTTTTCGAATATCATCTTTGATTCCGGCAATCAATTTCTTCAATTCCGGTAAGTCGTCGTATTCTTCGTTCCGAAGTTCCATTGCTGCATGAAGTGTTAATTCATATTCTTCCCACATGTAATTATTCTGATACGACTGTGCTTCTTCTAATTTTTCACGCTGGCTGTTCAAACGGAAAATTTCTTTATCAAGTTCTGTAATCCGCTTAGAAATATCTTCTCTCTTCTGGAAAAATCCCTTGTAAGAAATTGACATTTCCTCTTTTTTCTCTAAGTTCTCTTTTAATTCTTTTTCTAAATCTGCATAAGTGTCATCTGATGCCAGAATTGTTTTTTGAATTTCTTCAATATCGTGTTCTTTCTTTAACGCATCCTCTTTTGCATTTTTTGCTTCCTGTTCTACTGCTTCATAATCCATTTCAAAACGAAGCAATTCATTTCTAACACGTCCGAGATTTTCTAATACGAATTCAATCTTCTGACTAACACTTGCTTCTTCTAACTGAATCTTTGATACTGCTTCCGAAGCTTTTTCTTCTAATCCTGCATGTTGTTCTAAAACAGCCTGGTAATTTTTGCTTTCTTCTGCAATTTCTTCTTCCCGCTTTTTCGCATACTCGATTTCTTCTGCAATCTTTGCCTTGTTCTGATTGATTTCTAGCAACTGATTCTCAATCTCACGATTTTCCATCTGAAGACCTGCATAGACATTTTCACTTTCATTTTTCTGCTCAGTTGCACGGTCAACATTCATTTTTGCCGTATTCTGTAATAAATACTGCTCCTGCAACTGCGCTTTATTTTCTTCCATGTCCTCTGCTAAAAGCGCCTGCGCTGTCTTAATCTCTTCTAAACGGCTACGTGCTTCTTTGATGGTCTTGTCAAGTTTTTCTACATTGCTTTCTAATTCTTCAATCTCACGCTTTCTTGCCAAAAGATTACTGCTATTACGGAAAGCTCCACCCGCCATAGAACCACCCGGGCTTAAATATTCACCTTCTAATGTTACAATATGTAAAGAATAATGATGTTTTCTTGCAATTGCAATGGCATGGTCAATCGTATCTACCACAATAACCCTTCCTAATAAATAGGATGTAACGCCATCATATTTTGCTTCGGCCTTTACCAAAGTATTTGCCAGTCCAATGACACCCTCTTCTTTTAATGCCTCCTGGTTTTTAAAGTTACCTCTTCCATCTACACTTGTAAGTGGTAAGAAAGTAGCTCTTCCCAATCGGTTCTGCTTTAAGAAAGAAATCATCTTCTTTGCTGTTTCTTCATCTTCGGTTACAATGTTTTGGATATTTCCGCCTAATGCCGTTTCAATTGCGATTTCGTATTTTTTCTCAACCTGTATCAAATCTGATACAACACCTAATACGCCTTTGTTCGAAGCTTTCTGTTCCATTACCTTACGGATACTATTTCCATATCCGTCATAACGTTCCGCAATATTCTTCAAAGACTCTAAGCGTGACTGTTCTTTATGATATTTTCCAAGAGACTCCTCTAATGTCTTACTTGTCTCAATGGATTTTCTTTTCCATTCCCGGTTCTGTTCTTCTAGCTTAGCACCTTTTTCTTTTAACCCGGCAATTCTCTGGTTCGCTTCATCTAACTCTTTCTGATAATCCGCTAATACCGTCTCTAAATCTGCCTCTTCCGTCTTTCTGGCAAGCAGACGCTGATTTAACTGGGCTTTTCGAATATTAATCTGCTCTAACATAGTATCGCAACGCTGCTGTCTTGCTTTAATGGAAGCCTTTTGATTTAATAAGTCAATGACCTCCTTCTGTCCTTTTTCCATGCCTTCGTTGCAACGCGCAATCTCCGCCTGTAACTCATTTAAATGCTCTACAGCCTCTTTTTTCCGATTTGAAATCTCTTCCATCTGGGCATCTAAAGCTACCTTTTCTTCTTCATACTGTTTCTGGGAAACAAGACGTTCTTCTTTGTCTTTTGCAATTGCATCCAGACGGCTCTTCATGTGCTCATCTGTCATTTTTGCTGCATTAATCTGCTCTTTCAAGACATTAATCTGTCCTTCTAATTTTCCCTTCATAACAGTGGAATTGCTGATATTTTCACGAATAGATGTTATTTTTTCATCCAACGCTTCCATATCCTGTTCCATCTTCTCATATTCATTCTTAATGTTCTCATAGGATTCATTTGTCTCTTTTAATTCATCATCCGCAATGTGGAATTTACCTTCTACTTCTTTTAACTGGCTTTCAATTCGTTCCACTTCTAATAAGAACATATTAACATCATAGTTTTTTAATTCTTCTTTTTTCTTTAAATAGATACGTGCTTTTTCTGCCTGACGCTCCAAAGGTCCTACCTGACGCTCTAATTCAGCCAAAATGTCATTCACACGCACCAAATTCTCCCGCTCATTCTCTAACTTTTTCTGGGCGGTTGCTTTTCTCTTTTTATATTTTACAATTCCTGCTGCTTCATCAAAAAGTTCCCGGCGCTCTTCCGGTTTACCATTTAGGATACGCTCAATCTGTCCCTGTCCGATAATAGAATATCCTTCTTTTCCGATACCAGTATCATAAAAAAGTTCTGTCACATCCTTTAAACGGCAAGGATTTCCATTGATAAGATATTCACTTTCTCCCGAACGATAGACTCTTCTTGCTACCGTAACCTCTTCAAAATCAATTGGCAACACATGGTCAGAATTGTCCATAGTAATTGCTACATACGCATAACTTAACGGCTTCCTATTCTCAGTTCCTGCAAAAATGATATCCTGCATACTGGCACCACGAAGCTGCTTAGCACTCTGTTCTCCAAGTACCCAGCGCACGGCATCTCCGACATTACTCTTTCCACTTCCATTCGGTCCAACAATACCCGTAATTCCATTATGAAAATCAAATACAATTTTATTCGCAAATGACTTAAATCCATGTACTTCAATACTTTTTAAATACATATGTTATCTCCATTCCTGCTATTTCAAAGTCTTTTCCATTGTCTTTGGCTTTAAAATTAGGAGTGCCTGATAAGCAGCTTCCTGCTCCGCTGCTTTTTTTGTATGGCCAACGCCATGTCCAATCACTTTCTCTCCCATTTTTGCATCCACAGTAAATTGCTTATCATGATCAGGACCTTCCTCTGCTACCAATTCATAGGAAAGCTCTTCTTTGTAATTCCCCTGTACAATTTCCTGCAGGATAGTCTTGCTATCATAAAAGAGTTTTTTATTCTCAATATCCGTTAAAATAAATTTATGGATAAACTCTTTTGCACTAGCAAAACCACCATCTAAATAAATGGCACCAATCACTGCTTCCATCGCATCCGACAAAATAGATTTGCGGTGTCTTCCACCTGTCTGATTTTCTCCCTTTCCCAGGAATAAATACTTACCAAGCTCGATTTCCTTTGTGCATAAAGCAAGTGTCGGTTCACATACAATACTTGCACGCAATTTTGTCAAATCTCCCTCCGGAAGATTTGGGTATTCATGATACAAAAAATCACTCGACACAATCTCTAAGACAGCATCCCCTAAAAATTCCAGCCGCTCATTATCAGACAGCTTTTTCATATGCTTTTCGTTCGCATAAGAACTATGGGTCAACGCCTGACGGAGCAGTCCCTTCTGTTGAAATTCATATCCAATTTTTTCTTCTAACTCTTGCTGTTTTGGCATAATTGCAATTCCTTTCTTCTTTGAAAAGAAGAAAAGCCCTTTTTTCATGAAAAGGGCTTTCTAACTCTCTTTTTCCTTAGTTCAAAGCATTCTTAATCTGCTCAACTGCATCTGCAACTGTTACGATATTTTCAGCTGCTTCATTTGCGATTTCAATATCAAATTCTTCTTCTAATCCCATAATAATCTGGAAAATATCTAAAGAATCTGCACCTAAATCATCTACAAATGTTGTCTCCATTTTAATTTCTTCTTCGTCTACATTTAAGACTTCAGCAATAATTTTCTTTAATTTTTCGAATTCCATAATACTAATTCCTTTCTATTCTTGCTCATTGCTTTCTTTTATTATATTTTTCTTAATCTTACCATTGATATCCTGTTCTTTAAACGTAACACACTGGTAGATTGAATTCGTAACTTCTTTTGCTTTAGCACTTCCATGTGTTTTTACAACAAGCCCATTCAGCCCGAGCAGAGGTGCTCCACCATACTGAGTTGCATCGAATGCCTTTAAAGTTCCTTTCAGTGCCGGAAGCGCTAAGGCTGCTCCTATCTTACTCTTTAAAGTACTCATCATACCTTTCTTAATTGCACCTACAAGTGTCGAACTCAGTCCTTCATACAATTTCAAAATAACATTTCCAACAAAGGCCTCACATACAATAACGTCTGCCTCTCCCCGTGGAATCTCTCTTGCTTCAATACTGCCGACAAAATTGATATCCGTGCATTCTTTCAAAAGTGGAAACGTTTCTTTTACAAGTGCATTTCCCTTTTCTTCTTCTGCTCCGATATTTACAATAGCAACTCTTGGATTCTTAATGCCAAGTACATTTTCCATATAGATAGATCCCATCTTCGCAAACTGTACTAAATGCGATGATCTCGCATCCACATTTGCTCCGCAATCTATCAGAAGGGATACTCCCTTTTCTGTTGGAATCAATGGCGCCAATGGCGGTCTCTCGATTCCTTTTATTCTTCCTACAATAACCTGTCCGCCAACGAGAATAGCCCCAGAACTTCCGGCTGAAACAAAAGCATCTACTTCTTTTTGTTTTACCATGTTCATTCCTATTACAATTGAGGACTGCTTCTTTTTTCGAATTGCGACTACTGGTGGTTCTGCAGTTTCAATAACTTCTTCTGCATGAACAATTTCAATCTGTTCCTTTGAATAGGAATACTTTGAAAGTTCTTCTGCAACGACATCTTCCTGACCTACCAGAAAGACCTTAATGTCATTTCTACCTGCAACCGCATCAATTGCACCTTTTACAATTTCTCCCGGTGCATTGTCGCCTCCCATAGCATCTAACGCTATTTTTGTTACATCATGCATTGTCACTTTGCCCCTTCCAACTCCTGTAGACCTTTTCCAAAACGGTAAGTCTTACAAGCCTCTTAAAAAATATACTATAACTCAATCTATAAATCAATACGAAATCCAAAGAAATCTATTCAAAAAAAGTACGATTTTTTTCGTCTTCCATTGCACGGTCTTCTTCCGACATGTATTTTCGAAAAACCTTTTCCAAAATAAGGCTCTGAATCAGAATCAGCACTCCCATAAAAAAAATAAGTGCAACTGGCATAATATACGTCAAGAATGCAAATGCAAGTACTGTTATAAATAAAAGCACCGTCCAACCGATATTAGCCACTGCTATCAAAGCCGCATTTTTTAAAATCATTTTGGTTGTATTTTCAAATCTCGCAATATATGGGAACAAATAAACTCCCCACATAACCAATAACATCAAACATACCAGGAACAAATAATATAAACTTCCAACCTTATCACCCGCTACCGCAAAATGCCACATAATATAAGCATCTGCACCTAAAAAGGCTGCAATTACCAACCACAACAGCCAAACTATAGTTGATTGTTTAAAATTATCTTTAAAGGAATGAAAAAACTCCTTTGATACATATCCCTCGCCTCTGCGTACCACCTTTTGCATTGCATAGTACAAAGCTGTTGTTGACGCTCCAATTGTAAAAATCGGAATACTACAGACAAACCACAAAAGTCCAAGATAAAAACAATCAACTAGTTTATTGACCCACTTAAAAACCGGATTGTCTACATTTAAAATGTCACCCATAATTCTTTCCCTCTTTTCTTAAACGTAAAAAATAAGGCTTCCCGAAGCTTTCGGAAAGCCTTAAATTCTAATTAATCCTGAGCAATAATCTCTTTTTTGTTGTAGGAACCACAGTTCTTACAAACTCTGTGTGGCATCATTAATTCTCCACATTTGCTACATTTTACTAAAGCTGGAGCAGTCATTTTCCAGTTTGCTCTTCTTTTATCTCTTCTTCCTTTGGAAGATTTATTTTTTGGACAAATTGACATTTACTTACACCTCCTTAAATTTGTTAAAGATATCTTGGATAGCTGCCATTCTTGGATCAAGCTCTGTTCTCTGGCATCCGCATTCACCCTTATTCAGGTTATGTCCGCAGACTTTACAAATTCCTTTGCAATCTTCCTTGCACAGAACTTTCATCGGCCAGTTCACCAAAATCTCTCGATAGATAAGCTTATCTACATCCAGATCAAATCCAATCAGGTAGTCTGTATCATCCATTTCTTCATCGTCTTCTTCCGAAGCGACCTTGACAGAATCCTCCTGCAACGGAATCTCCTTATCAATTTCAAAATGGAGTGTTGTTGGAACCTCTTCCAAACAACGGTCACACGGAATCTTCACTACAATTGTTGCTTCACCAGAGATAAGCAGCCGCTTGTTCTCCCTGTTTGTCATTTGTAATGTTACCGGTGATTTCTCAACAATAGGAAACTCACCTAATCTTGATACAAAAGACTCCATTTCGATTTCAGCAGTCTTTTGGACTTCTTTGTTTTCACAAGATAAAACGTCTCTAATATCTATAATCATGGTTCTCTCCTATAGTTTGTTGTAAAAACACATCAACAAACGAGGTTTTCACACCTAAACAATTATACATAGGTGTCCCTCGTTTGTCAATCATTTTTTCCACATTTTTTTGTGGAAAACTATTTTACTAATGCAACAGTCTCACGTGCAATTGCTAATTCTTCATTTGTTGGGATAACTGCAACTTTTACTTTAGAATCGTCTGTAGAAAGAACAGCTTCATCCCCAAATGTTGTATCATTGACATCCTTTTTAATTGCAATGCCAAGGTAACCTAAGTATTCACATACTTTTTCACGAACAAGACCTACGTTCTCACCGATACCTGCTGTAAATGCAATTGCATCTACACCATTCATAGCAGCAACATAAGAACCGATATATTTTGCAACTCTGTAACAGAATACTTCTACAGCATCTTTTGCAAGTTCATTTCCCTCTTTGATTGCTGCCTGAAGATCACGGAAGTCAGATGATCCACCTGTCATACCCTGAAGACCAGATTTCTTATTTAATACGTTCATGATACCATCGATATCAAGATTTTCCTTCTTTGCAATGAACTCCATAATAGCCGGATCAATATCACCGGAACGTGTTCCCATTACAAGTCCTTCCAATGGAGTAAGTCCCATAGAAGTATCCACACATTCTCCATTTAATACTGCACTGATGGATGCACCGTTTCCTAAATGAGCTACGATAATTTTTGAATTCTTTAAATCCATTCCTAAAAATTCAGCTGCACGTTTTGATACAAAGCTGTGGCTTGTTCCGTGGAAACCATATCTTCTTACTTTATATTTTTCATAATATTCATGTGGCAGACCATAAAGATATGCTTTCTTTGGCATTGTCTGATGGAATGCTGTATCAAATACACCCACCATTGGTACGTTTGGCATTAATTCCTTACATGCATCGATACCAATTAAGTTTGCTGGATTATGAAGTGGTGCAAGATCATTACACTCTTCAATTGCTTTTAATACTTCCGGAGTGAGTACAGTAGATGCTGCAAATTTTTCTCCACCATGTACAACACGATGACCAACCGCATCGATTTCAGAAAGACTTGCAATTGCTCCTGTTTTTGGATTTACAAGTGCATCTAAAACCATCTGAATTGCCTGTTTATGTGTAGGCATAGCAGCCTCTGTAATTTCTTTATCAAGTCCTGTTTTCTGATAAACCAATCTTCCGTCAATTCCAATTCTTTCGCAAAGACCTTTTGCTAATACATTTTCTGATTCAGAATCGATTAACTGATATTTTAAAGATGAGCTTCCGCAGTTAATTACTAATACGTTCATATTTTCCTCCTTTAGTTCGTTCGCATCCTATACGCGAACCGCATATAGTTTTAGTATACGCCTCTACTCTCTTTGAAACAAGCCACTTTTTACCAGATTTTTTGTATAAAATAAGAAACAGCCTGCTAAATTTTTAACAATCTAAACTTCCTCTCATTCATATTTTCCTGTAAATTCCAAAACTATTCTACTAGCCTCTTATTTCAAAACATGTTAAGATAAATTTACATATTATATTATAGGAGAGATTCCATGAAAGTAATCGGTATAATTGCAGAATACAATCCGTTTCACAACGGACATGCTTATCAGATAGAAAAAATAAAAAAAGACCTACAGGCAGACTATATTGTAGTTGCCATGAGCGGTGATTTTGTTCAACGTGGTGCTCCTGCTATCCTTGACAAATATGCCCGTACTAAAATGGCTCTAAGCTGCGGCGCTGATCTCGTCATCGAACTTCCTGTTTTATGGGCAACTTCCTCAGCGGAAAGTTTTGCCATGGCTGGCGTTACCCTATTTGAAAAAATGGGCTGTGTAGACGGCATCTGCTTTGGTGCAGAAACGGATGATTTTGCGCTACTAGAATTTATTGCTGATATATTAGCAGATGAGCCGATTCCATACCGCAGACAACTAGCATTTTATTTAAAAGAAGGGAAAAATTTTCCAACTGCCCGTGCTTTATCAGCAACAGAATATATCTGCCAGAATCAAGATATGCTTTCTACATTAGGCTTCTCCTCTTTCGAACTTTTAGAGCAACAAAAACTGATGATCCGCGAGAAAATCATAGAACTTTTATCTTCTCCAAATAATATTCTGGCAATTGAATATCTAAAAGCAATCAAACGGCGCGGTTCTTCTCTGAAAGCATATCTTTTGAAACGGGAAGGTGCTGCTTACCATGATACCCAAATTATGACACCAGAATTTACTGAAAGATCATCTGCTACAGATTCTCTTTCCCAAGACCGACTTACCATACCAAAAGATGCACCCATTGCTTCTGCCACTGGCATCCGCAATCTGCTATCTTGTGTGCAGCTATCAGAAAATTCCAATTTTCCAGCGGCCCTTGCCACTTCCATGCCAAAGACTGCGATTTTTGTTTTAAGAGAATATCTTTCTCACTATCCGGCTTTAAATGCAGATAACTTTTCTGCCCAGCTCGGCTACCAGCTTCTTCTTCGCCACTTGGACGGATTTTCTGCTGTAATGGATTGCACCGAGGAAATTTCCAATCGAATTTGTAAAAACATTGCAACATTTTCTTCTTTTTCAGACTTTTGTGAAAATAACAAGAGCCGGGATATTACTTACACAAGGATGAGTCGCATTTTGCTACATTTACTGCTAAACATCGACAAGTCGTTAGAAGAACTTGGAAAGAACCTTGATTATATCCCATATTTACGGATTCTTGGTTTCCGTAAAAATACAATATCTAATCAGCATACTTTTCAAAATAGTAACATTGCAAGTTCACAGGAACTTTTCTCACTGCTAAAAAAATCTGCATCTGTTCCTGTCATTTCTAAGCTCGCAGATGCAAAAAAGCAATTATCCGAAGATGCAATGACCTTATTAGAAAAAGATATTTTTGCGGCAGATTTCTACGAACAGGTGAAAGTTTCTCTTTCCGACGAAAAGGCATCCTTTAAAACAGAATATTCCAAACAAATTGTGATTTTCTCTTCCCTCTGAAGAATCACTTGCTATATTTCCTTAATCCCTGCTCCGTCTGATGCGCAAAATCCAATACCATATTTATAACAGTGTTTGACCAAAAGCGACGATCTCCGTGATGTGCACCTTCCATCTGATAAAGTTCGACTTGTTTTCCTGCTTCACGCAATGCACGATATAATTCACAACTTTGTCCAAACGGCACTAGCTCATCATTGCTACCATGAAACATCAGAACCGGCGGATAATTTTTTTCTTTATAAATGTAATTTTTTATAATAGTCGGTTGTGCCAAATCTAAATTTTCCAAAACTTCCTTTTTTCCAATTAACATTCCTTCCGGGCTATTCGGCTCTGAATGATTCTGTAAAGATGGTTCCTGATTCATGGTCGTTATATCTGTCGGACCATAAAAATCAATAATGCCACTTACCTTATATACATCAGAATCCTCGTATTTTTCAAATAACTTTTCTCCATTGGTCAAACCAGCCATCATAGCAGTATATCCACCTGAGGAATCCCCCATGGTAAAAATAGCATCTGGATTAATATGATATTCTTCACAGTGCATTCTCATATACCGAATTCCCTCTTTTGCATCCTGCACCAAAGCTGGAAATACCCCATCTTCCGACCCAGTATACTCTAATAAAGCCACACAAATTCCTTTGGCTGCCAGCAATGCCAGTTGCGGAACGCGTTCCCTCACATTCTGCCTATGAAAAGCAGACCCCGGAATATATATAATAAGTGCAGTCTTTTCTTTCGCCTCCACCGGTTGCAATATTTGCAGTACTCTTCGGAAAATTCTCCCTACTTACCTCTAAAACATTTACGTGCATAATTTACCCTCCTTTTGTTCCATAACAGATATTATCTCATACTCTACAAACAGTTTAAACATCTTAAGTTTCAAATGCAATCTTAAATCCAAATTATTTTCACTGAGTATAACTTTCATCTCACGATATTTTTCACTATATTACTTGCATTTTTTACAAATTTCCCCTATTATCAACACTGAAATAATATTATAGAAAGCTGGTTAAAAAATGAATAAGAATCTATTATCTTCTTTTTCTTTCAAGGAATGGATTAAGAAGGAAAAAATTTCACTCCTTGTTCTCGCTATATGTGCAGTACTCTTTCTGATTTTTTACTTTTATGCAAATTCTGCTTCCACTGAAGCCTCTGTTACAGAACAAGGTTCCTATACGGAATATGAAACAGCCAAAGTTACTTCTGTTCTTTCCGAAGATTGTGAAGTAAGTGAAATGTTTGAGAACAACTATACCGGTAGTCAAACATTAATGATTGAAATCACTTCCGGACAATATAAAGGAACTACTATGTCCGCTCTTAATTATCTGGGTGCTTTGTATGGCACACACTTAAAAGAAGGGGATTCCATTGTTGTTTCTATTTATACTTCTGAAGGAAGTGTCAATAATGTAACTGTTTATGAGTATAACCGCTCTAACTGGGTACTCTTGATTGTTGGAGTTTTCCTGCTTGTAACGGTTCTTATTGGTGGTAAAAAAGGATTCCAGTCTCTACTTGGTCTGGTCCTTACCATTGTCTGCCTTATTTTTATTTTAATTCCATTATTGATGAAAGGTTTTCCTACTTTGCTTACCGTACTTCTTATCTGTGTCTATGTTGCAGTTGTTAGCTTTACCTTATTAGAAGGAATAACAAAGAAGACCATCTGTGCCATGATTGGTACTGTTTCCGGCCTGATATTAGCCGCTCTTTTTGGTTTGGTTGCACAGGCACTTGTAAAAGTAAATGGAATGCGTATGGGGGATTATGTAGATGCTTTATTACAATTAAAGCAGGGAGGAACCCCACTTCAGCTAAGTGGCCTTTTGATTGGTGGAATGCTGATTGCCGCACTCGGTGCCGTTATGGACGTTGCCATGAGCATTGCTTCTTCCATTCAAGAGCTTGTTACCGTTAATCCAAACCTCACCAAAAAAGACATCTGGAAATCCGGCATGAACATTGGAAAAGATATGATTGGAACTATGACAAATACCTTAATTCTCGCCTTTGTCGGAAGCAGTTTCCTTCTTGTTATTTATATCTGGTCCTTAAATCTTCCTGCCTATGAACTTTTCAGTTCTACACTGGTAGCAACAGAACTTGTCCACAGTATTGCAAGTAGCATTGGTGTGCTTTTCTCCGTTCCTTTGACAGTATTCATCAGTACCTTCTTCTTTGCATCAAAAAAGAAGTAATGTACATTATAACTTTTTTCCATAGAAAAACCCTCTTCTTACTAAACTAGCAAGAAGAGGGTTTTCTATTGTTTTTCTTTTATAGCTTTTTCTTTTGTCTTATGCGTTCTTTCTTCTTTTTGCAAATGCAAGAACTGTTGCTCCAAATAACATCAATAATAACAATCCCGCAAAAGAAGTATTATCTCCTGTGGCAGGTGTTGCAGTTAAGTTTGGATTCATATCTGCTTCACTAAAGATAATAACATAATCAGACGCATGACTAAATTCTAAGTTCAGATTTCCACTTGCATCAACTAATCCGGAATCAATGAATTCTAATTCTCCATTTGCATTATAGTAATAGAGATTTCCATATAATCCGTTTCTTGCAGCGCCCACATTTACCGTAAGTTCTGCATTAAATCCAAATGGTCCATCAAATGCATCTAACGTTAATGTCATGTACTCATTATCCCCGGCAATTCCAGCAATTGTTGCAACCGGAATATTATTTGTGTTAAATGTTACATGCAAGTTCACATTATTATTTCCTGTTACAGTACCGGCTTTAATTGTCCACTTATAATCTCCTGCATCTATCACGTAATCTTTTCCATTTGCAATAATGCTATTAAGAATATCCGATGTAACCTGTGTTGTACTTATTACACTTCCACTTGTCGAAGTATCTGTTGTTTCACTGTTAGAAGAGTTTCCTGTATTCTCACTGGAAGAATCTTCCGTATTTTCATTAGAAGAATCTTCTGGGATTCCATCGGAGGCATCTCCTGTATTTCCTTCAGAAGTATCTCCTGTATTTTCTTCCTGTGTTGCAAAATTAATTTCTGCACGATCACGAATACGCAGACGATGTAAATATTCTACTTCTCCGAGTTCATCTACATCCACAGAGCCAAGACCAATAACCGAAATATAATCTCCTACTGCAATCTCGCTTCCTGTTGTGCCAAATGTATAATCCTCTGTTACAGAGTTCCAAATATATCCATTGATATAAACACATGCAGTATTTCCTTCTGCGTCTGTTACATAAATACGGTCTGTCACACCTGATGCCTCATGTACTCTTGTTACAGCACCTGTAATCTGCATTAATAAACCAATGTTTTCATCTGCCATTGCTTCTGCGCAATTAACCTTCGTCGGTGCAACAGTACTAATATTCTCATCAATTACTTCGATATATCCGCCGTAATCACTGGAAATATTAAGCTCGATTTCTCCATTATAGTAAGTAATCGCACCATGTACACGCACTTTCTGTCCTACCTGGTATTCTCCTGAAACAGGGAACACATTAATACCTGCTGTGTCGTCCTGAACATAAATACAGTCAAAAAATGCTGTATTCTTATCATATCCAGATGCGTTTGCAGTTACATAACCTTCTACTGTAAATTCTTCGTAAGTATCTCCTGCTTTTGCGGTTTTAACACTTACAACTGTATTATAATCTTTTCCTGCTACATAGATGTTCTTTGTAGCTGTTACTGTAGATGTTGTTCCGTTTACTGAAACTACAAACGAAGTTACTACTTTGTGTGTACCATAAGATTCTGGTGTCCACTGGTAAGAAACCTCATAAACTCCACTAGAAGCAACTGTCTGTGATACTGTATCACTTGCTACTGTTGTTCCATCAATAGAAACAGAATAACTTAATACATCAATTGCATCTGCTTCTTTATTTGTTAAAGTTGCTTTCAATGCTTCTGCTGTTCCAACTACAGGATATGCTCCTGTGCTTTCACTTGCATTACTGATTGTTGTCTTTACCTTCGCTTTATCTGACATTACATCATCCACCCATACAGGTGCTGTTACCGCAATGTCTCCATCTTTTTCAATTACTTTTACATAATAATATGCAGAAGTATTATCTAATGTTGCTTCGATATCTGCTGTATTTCCATTTAAATAATCTGACTGATATAATACAGTTCCATTTTCACCAATCACATAGACATATCCTAATTCTTCGGAATCTTCATCTGATAAAGAAACAGAAATCGATACCGTATCTGCATCATATCCTTCGATAATTCCACCCTGTAAGGTCTCATCTAAGTAATAAAGTACAGATAAATTCTGATCTTCTGTAGAATAAACATGTCTTGCTGTCATTGCTTCATAAAGACCTTCTTCTGTAAAGTCTTCTGTCAAAACAACTGTTCTTGCTGTATTGGCATCTCCCCAGCTTCCTTTGTGGTTATCCTGTCCATTTGTTGGAGCGACATGCCAGCCTGTGCTTAAGCACATATCATAATATTCATAACTTGGATAATATGCAGAACTTCCAATTGCACCATCTCCATTACCAACCTCGATTAAGTTCATAATCTCATCGCGTTCGGATGTCCAACCTGTAAAGCTGTCAAAGTATCCAAATGTAGTACCCGGATGGTTAAACTGTGCAATAATTTCTCCCTCTCCAGTAGACGTTGCATTTTTGGAATTTGCATCTACTAAGAGATCATAGAATTCTAACATACCTGCATTGTTTGTTTTATTGTTTAATGTTGTATTATTTCTTGAAACAATACCTGCAGAGTTAAAGACATTGATATGTCCTGGTCCGCCTGACCATGTCATTTCGTAACCATATGCGCTGACAAAATCAGTACTTAAGCTGTCATAATAAGCTGCTGTAGCTTTTGCTTCCTGCCATAAGTTTAATGTATTACCATTTTCATCTACTGTCTTACTATCTAAAATAGAATCAGAAGCTGCATCATAAATACTTTCTTCTGTTGCAGTTGCTGTTGTATCAAAATAGTTAGAATGATCGGTTACAATCATATAATCTACATTTGCTGCAGAATACATTGCATATTCATATGCCTGTTCTAGTGTACCGGAACCATCGGAATATTCTCCCGTATGGGAATGAATCTGTCCAAAGTATAACTGAACACCTTCCGTTCCTACATAGAAAGACCATTTCTTAGAAACTGATTTTCCATCTTTTCTGGTAATTGTAACAGATGCCGTATATTTACCATCGGATAAATCAGAAGATGGTGTATATGTATAGGCATTTTCTGTTGCACTCTTCTGCAATGATACTTCTGTATCGTTTAATGTTAAAATTGCTGTCGCATTAGATCCAATATTAGCATAGCTGATTTTTACAACCGGCTTTTTATTTGATCCTGTCTGTGAATTTGCTGCAGGCGATACTGCAATAATCACAGGTTCATCTTTAATCGTAATCTGTTTTGTTCCATCATATTCTGCATTGTTTGTGTCTGTTTCTGCACTTACAACACTGATTTTCATGGAAGCTGATGTATGTCCTTCCAAATCCTCTGCCGGAATTGTAACCATTCCATCATAGCCATCTACAGATGCTGTATAAAATTTTGTTGTATTATCTTCAAATGTTACCGTTGTTGCAACACTCTTAATTGTACCTAAATCATCTAAGGTAAAATTCATCGTGTAATCAACACCCCAGTTTGCATCTGCTTCTGTATTAAATACAACCTTTGGTTCAACTACATATCCAGTACCATAAGTATCTTCATATTCATGGAAACTGAATGTGAAAATCTCTGCTGAAGTTGCTTTGAAGGAATACCCTGCAAAAGCTCCTGAAAAATATTCAATATAAATTGGATAACTATTTCCACTAGAGGATGTCCATGCTGCTTTCGCATTTTTCAAAAGGAATCCTCCTGTTGTCTCAATTAATTCCCATTTTGCATATTCATCTACTTCTGACTGAACAAATAATTCTTCATCATTATTCGATGCTAAATATTTTCCATTGTTTTCAAAAATATAATAGTCACCATCAACGGATACGTTAAAAATTAATCCTCCGTTATTGACTGTTAATGTATCATCTCCCATTTCTGCTGATACAGCTCCCATGGAATCCTCTGCTCCATCAACACCTTCAATCAATGGTCCAATTACACTTTTCCCGCTTGCATTATAGATAACGTAAGATTTTCCAGCTTCCGGTTTCACTGCTGCCGCCGGCTTTGTTCCTACATAACCATCATCATTTGCAACACCTGTTGCATCTAAAAAATTAAATGCATAGATATCCGTCAACGTTTTTGCTGTGTAAAGACAAAATCCTTTACTAGAATAATACTCCATATAAATTGGATTGGATTTGTATGTAACTTTACTACTTGCAATTGTATATCCGCTTACTGTTTCACTTTCGTATGCCTCAATATTCCAATAGCTGTCGTTTGTAGTTGTATTTACTGCTGTATCTGCAAGATACAATTCCTCACTGGAATTTGCACTTAAATATTTACTACCACACTTAATCAGGTAAGTTCCGTTTGACTGACGTTCCATCTGGTAAACACCAGCGCCTTCTCCAGTGCCACTACCAAAGTCTGCTTTATTATCGCTTGTTACAGTAGCTGCAACTTTTGATGCCACACCACCTGTCAGATCATATTTCATAACACCTTCTGCAGAAGAACTATAAATAAAATAAGTTCCATCCGCGATGGCTGCTTCTGTCTCTTCTTCCTCTGTTCCCTCATCAGAACCTTTTATCTGTTCTTCTGATATTGGAACAAACTGCATGGCAAACATTCCTTTGCTTCCACTTGAAATCGTTCCATATGCACTAAAATAAGTTTTACTTGCATACCACTCTAAATATGCACTTCTTCCTACATTCTTTACATAGTACAGACCGTTTTCTGCATCTTCCAATGTCCAAGTATCATTTTTCTCATTCATTGGTGTACTAGCATAGGATGCTGCCATAGATAATTTATTTTCGCCCTGAGAAATTGTAATTGTTCCATCACCATTATTTGTGATAGTCCAAACTTCTGTTGCTGCAATACTATCAAAGGTACCCTCAGCATTTAATGTCATTTCCACTCCGGCATTGTAATTTACATTTGCAGTACTTTTTTCTGACGATAATGCCATACTATATTCCGGACAATAAATTGCATAAGTGCCATCTTCTACTAATGGTTCTACTTCTTCCGGCTCTGTAATCTGCTCCTCTGATACCGGAACAAACTGCATAGCAAACATTCCTTCGCTTCCGCTTGCAATCTTTGTATATGTACTATAATTACTATACTTTGCGTACCATTCTAAATATGCACTTCTTGCTACATTCTTAATATAGTACAAACCATTTTCTGCATCTTCCAATGTCCAGGTATCATTTACCTCGTTCATTGGTATACTAGAATGGCTATCATCCATGGATAATTTATCTTCATCCTGGGAAATCGTAATCGTTCCGTCTTCATTATTGGTAACAGTCCAGACTTCTGTCGCCTCGACACTTTCAAATGTACCGTCTGACAACGTCATATCCACTCCGGCATTATAATCTCCAGTCTTTTTGGAAGACAATGCCTTTCCATATGCCGGACAATAGATTACATAACTACCATCTTCAAGTCCAACACTTGTTGTAACTTCATCTGCTGTTTCACCCTCTGTCTCTCCTGCAAAAGATGTGACATTCACATTTCCAATTACAGTTGTAAACAACATTACGAGTGACAACAAAAAGGCCCAAAACTTTTTTCTGTTTTCTCTTTTCATATTCTTTTCCTTTCTATTTGTTTCCCTCTTATGTTCATACGTCAACGCTCCATCTGCCTTCTTTTTCATGAAGAGAGCAACGTTTATTTTAAGACAATCTTAAGATTCTTGTCAATCGTTTCTAAAATTTTCATAAATATTCATACCGATTCAAAATCAAGATTGCAAAAATCAGAATAGCATCTTTCACCTTCCTCTTTCCATCAACTTTTTGTAAAATCCTTGTAAACCCGCGCCCAATGCGACACTTCTAAAAAGAGCTGGTAAAAATCAGGACATTTGTCCCCTCTTTTACCAGCTCTTTTTCACCAAAATGCCTCGAAGTTTTCTCTTACTTCGAGGCATTTCTAACTTTTTACATATTCTTAATCACTTCTGTTACCAACTGTTTAAACTGTACTGCAACGCGGTCAGCAGTCTCCTGTACTTCCTTATGATTCAATTTTGCCTTTGACATTCCGGCTGCCAGGTTCGTAATACAAGAAATTCCACAAACACGCATTCCCATATGATGTGCTGCCATAGCTTCACATGCCGTACTCATTCCAGCTGCATCTCCGCCCCAGGTTCTACACATCCGAATCTCTGCAGGTGTCTCATAACTTGGTCCTGTAAACTGCATATAAACACCTTCTTGTAACGGAATATCAAGCGTTTTTGCAGCATTCCGGATTACTTCCTGTAACTCAACATCATAGACTTCACTCATATCCGGGAAGCGAACTCCAAGTTCCTCAATGTTTGGACCAATTAATGGACTTGGAATTGCAGTTGTAATATGATCAGTAATCATCATGAAATCGCCCGGTTTAAAATCAAAGTTAACACCACCGGCTGCATTTGTTAAAATAATCTTCTTTGCACCTAATAATCCCATTAGTCTTGTAGGTAGAACTACATCCTGCATGGAATATCCTTCATAATAATGAACACGTCCCTGCATAATCACCACTGGAACGCCCTCTACATGTGCAAATACAAATCTTCCTTTATGACCTGCCACTGTCGAAGTAGGGAATCCTTCAATCTCCGAATATTCAATGGACTGTTCAATTTCCAAGTCATCTGCATAATCCCCGAGACCTGATCCTAAAATCAGCGCAACCTCCGGTTTAAAATCAATTTTTTTTAAAATACTCTCTTTACATTTGATTAATTTTTCATATACTTCATTCATTTGTCATTTCCTTTCTACTGATCAATCGTTTCCCTTACGAGTGCCTTCAGCTTCTCGTATTGTTCTTCATTAATTGTTATCTTACTTCCATCGCGTCCTACCATTTTTTCTTCTTCAAACTTTTTGATAGAACGATTCACTGTCTTAACACATAGTCCTGTATTTTCAGAAAGCTCCGTCCTCGTCTGCGTCACTTTCAAAATACCATCTTTTGCATACTTATCATAATAACTGGTAAATAAAATTGCAAGCCGTTCTGTTCCCTTCAGAAAAAGATTCAAGCGACTATTTCTTACTTCTTCTAACAGATAATTTCCAACTGCTTCTGCTTCCTGTCGCAATGCCTTAATATCACTGTCTAACCATTTTTCAAATTTCGCCTTTGGAATTTTAATCACCGTACATGGTGTTGTAGTCTCTAATGTAGTACGGTAAACATCCTGATGCATGATAATCTCCATCGCACCCATTCCGTAGACCCCTTCAAAATGCATAAAATCATATTCCACTCCATAAATTCGGAAATCCACACCTTTTACTGCACCACGCCCAATAATATAAACCATATCCACCGGAGTATTTTCTCTTACCAGTGTAACTCCCCGCTCTACTTCTACCACCTGCAAAGAATCCAAAAGCCAAACTGGTGCACTGCTAAAATATTCTTCAAAAAGTTCCCTTCTTTCCTGATCAAGTTCTTTCAGGAACGGAAGTACTTTTCCTAAATATTTTTCTTCCATCTCTCCAACCTACTTCTATTATTAACGATACCACTGACGCATTACTTCTTTTTCTTCTTCTGTAGCAAAAGCCACTTCCACTGCATTTCGCATCATCTGTACCACTTCTTCATCCTGAATTCCAAAATGTTTCTGAACAAACTCTATTTCCTTTGTAATGGTCGTATTACTTACCATACGGTTATCTGTATTGATGGTGACAAATAATCCTGCATCCAAAAATTCACGAATTGGATACTCTTCCAGACAGGAAACTGCCTTCGTCTGCTGATTGCTGATAGGACACATCTCAATTCCGATTTTCTTCTCTCGGCAAATCTTCTGGGCAGCCGGATTTTGACGCATTGCAATTCCATGTCCCACTCTTTTTGCACCACATGCAACAGAATCTACAATATTATCCACACTTCCGCATTCTCCTGCGTGAAGCGTAAACGGTAATCCCATTTTTTTTGCTTCTGTAAAAAGATTCATAAAATCTTTCATTGGAAACGCGGCTTCATTCCCAGCCAAATCCGCTGCACATACTCCATTTCCCAGAAACTCTCTCGCAACCTTCAACATCGCAAGATTCTCTTCGTTTGAATGATGGCGCATCGCACAAGTAATCGCCTTCGCTGTAACTCCAAATTCTTTTTTTCCCTTTTCAAGTCCACGTACCACAGCCGCGATTACCTGTTCTGTAGAAAGCCCCTGATTTGTAGAAAGTAATGGTGCAAAACGCACTTCCACATATCCCACATTCTCTTTTGCCACTTCTTTTACAAAATCGTAGGCACCAGCTTCAAGTCCACTCTCTGTCTGCAAACACTGTAGTGGCAAATCAAATTTTTCTAAATATTCTGCCAGATTCCGGCAATCATCCGCAACCTGAAGTTCCTCTTTCTGCACATCTCTTCCTAATAACTCACGAACACATCCCAGACTTAATGATCCATCTAAATGACAATGCAATTCTACTTTTTTTAACTGTTCTAACTTTGTTCTATCCATTCTACTTCTCCATCCTGTTCTTTCGTACATCCAAGCGTTTTTAATTTCCCTGCCATAAACTGAATGACCGGACCTGCTGAACATGCAGTAACAAGCGTTATGACTCCCAGCTTTCCTCCTAACAAAAATCCAACCACAGTTAGAGTACCATCGAACAACCATTTTCCTTTTTTAAAATCCCAATGCAACCAGTCTTTGAGTACCATCGCCATCCCCGTCATTGGATCCATTCCAATATCTACCGTTATAAAAATGGCAACTCCCAAATATAACAGCCCACATCCAACTACACTCGCCAATATACGAACCAGCATCATATCAGACGTAAAAATAACGGAATAAAGATAGGTTCCGGCTGATACACACATTCCATATGGAAGAATATAAATAATTGTTCCCAGATTTAAATATCTTCTTCCCACAAAAAACAAAAGAACTGCCAGCAGTAAATTTACCAGATTAGACGCTGTCCCAAGCTGTGTCTCACTTAAACCAAGAATACTTCGTATTCCATCATAAAAAATGCCAACCGGATCATTTCCCAAATGCGCCGCTGCATTAAATGCCACACCGACTCCTATGAAAAAGATTCCAATAAAAGCCAGCAAAACCTTTTTTACACTAAAACGATTTTTCATTCTAAATCCCCCGGTCCAAATCCCATCGGAAGAATCTCTTTTAGCGTATAGATTTTATATTCTGTTTCCGATTTTACAAAAATTACCTGAAACTCCTCAGGATTACAAAATTCCATCATAACCTGGCGACAGACACCACATGGACTGCAATAATCTAATTCTTTATTTCCCTTCATACCACCCGCGACTGCAATTGCACTAAAATGATATTCCCCTTCACTGACTGCTTTAAAAAATGCTGTTCTTTCTGCACAATTCGTTGGTGTAAATGCCGCATTTTCAATATTACAACCTGTATAGACTTTTCCATCTCTTGTCAAAAGCGCTGCGCCGACACAAAAGTTAGAATATGGAACATAAGAATATTCTCTCATTTTCAATGCTTCTTTTGCCAGTTCCCTGATTGTCTTCTCTTCTAGTTTTACCATCTGACTCACCTCATTATTTTAAGATATCCGCTTTAAAACTCTTTCCATCCGTATTATTCTCCACTCCGAAAATATCAAGAACTGTTGCCGCAATATCTGCAAATGTCTTTCTAGTACCAAGATTCACATTTTCTTTCACAGTAGCACCATATGCTAGCATCGGTGTATATTCTCTGGAATGATCGGTTCCCGGATATCCCGGATCACATCCGTGATCTGCTGTAATGATTAAAATATCATTTTCTTTCATATTTTTCTGAAATACTGCAAGTTGTTCATCGAATGTAGTTGCAGCTTTTGCATATCCTTCAATGTCATTTCTATGACCGTAAAGCATATCAAAATCCACCAGATTCACAAAACAGATTCCATTAAAATCTACCTTCTGCATTTCAATGGTCTTTTCCATTCCATCCACATTATTCTGAATCCGCTGTGTATGTTGTATTCCCTGTCCTGCAAAAATATCATAAATCTTTCCAATTCCATACGTATCATATCCTGCTTCTACCAAAGCATCTAACATCGTTTTCTTCGGTGGAACAAGCGAAAAATCATGACGATTTGTCGTTCTGGTAAAGTTACCCGGTTCTCCGATAAACGGTCTTGCAATCACACGTCCTACTCCATGTTTTCCTGTCAAAATCTTTCTTGCAATTTCACAATAACGATAAAGTTCTTCAACCGGAACTACCTCTTCATGTGCTGCAATCTGAAAAACACTGTCTGCAGATGTATATACGATTAATTTTCCTGTTTTCATATGCTCTTCTCCATAATCACGGATGACATCCGTTCCAGAATATGGTTTATTACAAAGCACTCCGCGTCCTGTTTCTTTTTCAAATGCATCTAATATTTCTGCTGGAAATCCATTTGGATACGTTGGCAATGGTTCCGGTGAAATAACTCCTGCAATTTCCCAATGACCAATTGTTGTATCTTTTCCTCTGGAAGCTTCCTGCATTCTTCCATAAGAACCTTTGGTTACTGCTACCTTTTCTCCACAGTTTACTCCATCCAGATTAAAAAGTCCTAACTCTCTCATATTCGGAGTTGAAAACCATTCCGTCTTTGCGATAGTAGCAAGGGTATTTGCCCCTACATCACCAAAATCTGCCGCATCCGGCTCGTATCCTACCCCAAAGCTATCTAATACAATTAAAAATACTCTCTTTTTCTCCATCTTTTTTCTCCGTTCTTTTCTATCATCCAATGATGCCCTATGGGCAGTAACTATATCGTTTTACTCTATTATATCATAGATTTTTTCTCAAAAAAGGACATATGTCCTTTTTTATTTCTTTTTTCACCCAAATCAAGAGGAAAAACCCGGTTTCCATTTCTCGAAACCGGGTTTTCTTATTTTATTCCAATAAAATTTCAAAAAAATATCATCATTTCCTGATTTTTTTGTATTTTTATACATCATTTCATAATATGATGCATATTTTTTCACACTTCTTTTCCATAAGTTGCATTTCTTCCCAACTCCTCTTCAATTCGAAGCAGCTGATTATATTTTGCAGTTCTCTCAGAACGACATGGAGCTCCCGTTTTTATCTGTCCAGCATTCACCGCAACTGCCAAATCTGCAATGAAAGAATCCTCTGTTTCTCCCGAACGATGAGAAATTACTGTCTGATATCCTGCACATTTTGCCTTCTCGATTGCTTCTAATGCTTCTGTAACAGTTCCAATCTGATTTACTTTTATCAAAACTGCATTTCCTACTTTTAAATCGATGCCACATTTAATTCGTTTCGGATTCGTCACAAACAAATCATCTCCCACCAGTTGCACTTTTTCACCCAATCGTTCTGTGAGTTTCTGCCACCCTTCCCAATCGTCTTCATAGAGTCCGTCTTCAATCGATACAATTGGAAATTCCTTTGTGAGTTCTTCATAAAGTGCAATCATTTCCTCCGAACTTCTTTTTATGCTATCCGGACAGTTGTCTTCTTGAGAACTTTCTCCTGGGAAAATGTATACTCCTGTTTCCTCATCATACAGTTCACTCGCTGCTGCATCCATCGAAAATACAACATCTTTTCCCACTTCATACCCTGCCAGTTCCACTGCCCGGCTCAGATATTCAAATACTTCTCTCACATTGGAAAAATCCGGTGCAAATCCTCCCTCATCTCCTACTGCAGTACTCAAACCATCTTCATTTAGAATCTGGCGCAGGAAATGATATACTTCCGTTCCCATGCGTAACCCCTCTGAAAAGGTTCTTCCACCTACAGGCATAATCATAAATTCCTGGAAATCAAGAGAATTCTTGGCATGAGCACCTCCATTGATAACATTCATCATAGGAATTGGCAGCCGATGTGCCCCTGCCCCACCCAGATAACGGTATAACGGCATCTCCAGTGCTTTTGCTGCAACCTTCGCACAGGCAAGTGAGGTTCCAAGGATTGCGTTTGCGCCAAGATTTCCTTTATTATCCGTTCCATCCAGTTCTACAAGGATACGGTCTATTTCTCTCTGCTTTAAAACATTTTTCCCTAATAATGCTTCTCGTATTTTTGTATTAATATGTTCTACTACTTTTTTCACACCAAGACCAAAATATTCCGTTGCTCCATCTCGCAGTTCAATCGCCTCAAAGCGTCCTGTACTTGCACCCGATGGAACCGATTCATGCGCACTGATTTTCTTTCCAGTCGTTTCTGTTTCTGCTGTAACCTCTACTTCTACCGTTGGATTTCCTCTGGAATCTAAAATCTGTCTTCCATGCACTTCTACAATATTTACCCGTAATGACATAAAAAATTCCCCTTTCACATACATTCTTTTTCCTAGTATGTCCGGGGAATCCTTTTTTTATCAATCTTATTCTTCTTTTTTCATAAATTCTGCTAAAACATGATACAACTGTTGTGGATCAATCGGTTTTGCAAGATGCTCATTCATCCCTGCCAGTTTTGTTGCCATACGATCTTCCTCATAAGCATTGGCTGTCATGGCAATAATCGGTACTGTAGCTGCATCCTTTCGTTCCATGCTTCGTATTTCTTTTGTCGCAGCAAGTCCATCAAGAACCGGCATTCGAATATCCATAAGGATAACATCATATTCCCCCTCCGCACTTTCACTGAAAACTTCTAATGCCCTAGCGCCATTTTCTGCATGCACCACAGTCATGCCTTTTCGCTTTAAGATTTGTTCTGCAACAAGTGTATTTAACGGATGGTCCTCTACAAGCAATACTTTCTTTCCACCGAAATCAAACTCTTCCAATAATTCTATTTCAGATTTCTGTTGCTGCTTTTCAATATCCAAAACAACAGTAACACAAAAAGTAGTTCCCTTGCCTTCCTGACTTTCTACCGTAATATCTCCGCCCATCATCTTCGCAAAACTTCTTGCGATTGATAAGCCCAAACCGCTTCCCTGATATTTTGTCGTATTATCCGCGTGTTCTTGTGTAAATACACCAAACATATTTGGTAAAAATTGTTCTGAAATTCCAATTCCATTATCTGCAACCACAATTTTCATACGATTTTTTCCGATACCAGCATCCTCGTTTTCAACCGTTACTCTCACCAATCCACCAGAAGGCGTAAACTTGATTGCATTATTAATTAAATTTACCACAATCTGCTGCAATCTTGTTGCATCACCATAACAAATACCATCTGCTTCTTTTTTACATTCAAACTGGTACTGAATTCCTGCCGGTCCCGCTTGTGCCGTTGCCAGTAAATTCACATTATCCCAAAAAGCTTTTTCTTCAATTGGCTCATGGGACAACTGAACACTTCCACTCTCAATTCGTGCACTGTCTAAAATATCATTCAAGAGTGCAAGCAGATATTTTGACGCCGAGTCCAGTTTTTCCGTATATGCAATAATCTGCTCCGGCTGGTCTACATGATCTTTCATAATTGTATTTAGACCAATAATTGCATTCATTGGAGTTCTGATTTCATGACTCATATTGGCAAGGAAACGGCTCTTTGCTTTATTTGCCTCCTCCGCCATGAGAAGTGCTTGCTCCAACTGCTCCTGTTTTTCCTTCTCTTTTCTAACTACGTTATCGATATCCATTAATGTAATCAGGAAAATTCTCATATTATAATCCAAATACATATAACGAATCTGTTTTTGTCTCATTTTTCCATTTTTAGAAAGCAGCATTACCTCAAATGTATGTATTTCTTCTTTTTTCATATTCTGATGCATGGTTTCAAGAGACATTTCTTTTCGAATCAGTTCTTTTTCTTCCTCCGTAGAAGCCCGCCGCACCAAATTCTCAATTTCATCTTTGTACAAGCCAGATGTTTCCTGTCCTTCTAAGGCAAATTTACCAAGAGTTTCTGCTGTATAACAAGCATTGCCTTCATCTACTGCATATACCTCATCATATTCAAATGACATCATACATTCCAGGATTTGACTAAGAATTTTTTCCTTACTGATATTATGATTGTAAACGAATGCTAAAATATCTCCATTATCCGGTCTCTTTAGCAAGTTTACCTCTGCACGAATTCCCGCATGACCACCCTGTATTAATTCTGCTACAAATTCTACTGAACAGGAGGTAACTCCCGTCTCATATAATTGGAGAAGTCCCTCTCTTGACAACTGATACTTCTGTTCTTCTGATAGCCAGTCTTTTTTTGTAAAAGAAGAAATTCTTTCCGAAAAATCCACATCGTAACGGTATTCCTTTTCCAGGCCTTCTACATTTCCTACACGCATTTCTTCAACAATACCTCTTGTCAGATTTACACGGCTTGTAGATAATACATCCTCGGAAACAGCCTTCTCGCGATATAATAACTCTTCTTCATACTTTTCCTGCAGCTTTTCATGTGCACGCCACATCTGCTCTTCTACTTTCTTAGAGTCTGTAATATCGGTCAGATATTCCACATAGGCTTCCTGTCCATTCCAGTCAATGATTCTTCCTTTTGCACTATAAAAACGGTCTGCAATTTTTATCTCACGGTTCTGAATTACTCCGCATTTACTTTGCTCCATCTGGCAGTTTTCACATGGGATTATTTCTCCATACAAAAACTGATAACATTTTTTCCCAGTTGCTTCTTTTCCAGAAACCGAAAAAATCTCTGCTGCCTTTCGATTCAGATACATAATTTCCCTAGTTTTTGCATGACATACGCAAACTGCAGTTTGTGTCTCATCTAAAATTCCCTGATACAAATTCGTAATCTTTAATGCCTGCGTTCTAATATCTATTTTATAAATGGAATCCATCCGGAAAAATAAAATTGCACTTCCTAATGCGATTCCAACTAATGTTATAAAAAAGATACTGAGAATGTCATCCCTCATTGCTCCTTTTTTAAACATTAAGACCGCTCCAAGTAGGAACCCACTTGTAATAAGCTGACTCACCACCATTTGTAGCGGTTTTACCAAAAAAACAAATGCCAGCAGCATAATTAAATAATAGGAAAAAATATGATTATTCCAATCCCAAACCACACATGTAAGTGTATAATGAAACACCAGTGTTCCATATTCAAGAATAATCAACCTTGGAACCCATGACAAATTCTCCGATGCTGCTTTTCTTACCAGCAGAAAAATACTCAAATACACATAAGCAAAAATAGCATAAATCGTTACCAGATAACTTTTTCCCTCTCTTGTCATAATACTGTAAATCAAAAGAATACAATTTGCTATAAATGCACATCCTGTCAGTAAATAAAGCATGGCTGCATTTTCTTTTGCCACGGCCTCCTTACAGGCGTCAATTACATCTGCCTTCCAAAATCTATACAATTCTTTTTTTATAGTTGCTGCCTCTTCTTTTATCATGTCCCGCCCCATATAAAGTATTTTTATTTTCGATTTATATTCTAAAAGAGGATATACCACAGTATATCCCCTTTTGTAAAGCTTTTCTTTATACGTTAATTTCAGCTTTTACGCCAAGTTCCGATTTATTTGCTTCTAATACCGGTTTTACGACATTCTCTAAAAATTTTTCTACCTGAATTGGAGCACGTCCTACATATTTAGAAGGATCCATTGCTGCCTGAAGTTCTTCTAATGTAAGGTTAAACGCTGGATCTGCAGCAATCAGTTCAAGTAGATTGTTCTCTTTTCCTTCCTGCTTTACATTCTTACCTGCTTCCATCGAAAGCTGGCGAATCTTTTCATGTAATTCCTGACGGTTTCCACCATTTTTTACAGCATCCATCATAATATTTTCTGTTGCCATAAATGGAAGTTCTGCCATCATATGTTTTCTAATTACTTTATCGTAAACAACTAATCCGTCTACTACATTCAAGCAAAGATCTAAGATTCCATCAATTGCTAAAAATGCTTCCGGAATGGAAAGTCTCTTATTTGCAGAATCATCTAATGTTCTCTCAAACCACTGAGTTGCAGATGTAATAGCTGGATTTAATGCATCTACCATAACATAACGTGAAAGTGATGCAATACGTTCACTACGCATTGGATTTCTCTTATATGCCATTGCAGAGGAGCCAATCTGATTCTTTTCAAATGGTTCTTCCACTTCTTTTAAGTGCTGCAACAAACGAATATCGTTAGACATCTTATGAGCACTTGCTGCAATTCCTGCTAAAACATTTGCCACACGAGTATCTACTTTTCTGGAATAAGTCTGACCGGATACAGCATAACATTCTTTGAATCCCATTTTTTCAGCAATCATTGGATCAATTTTATCAATGGTTTCCTGATCTCCATTGAACAATTCCAAAAAGCTTGCCTGTGTTCCTGTCGTTCCCTTAGAACCTAATAATTTCAAAGTACTCATAACATATTCTAAATCTTCTAAATCCATTAAGAATTCCTGTGTCCAAAGTGTTGCTCTTTTTCCTACTGTAGTAGGCTGTGCAGGCTGGAAATGTGTAAAAGCAAGTGTAGGTAAATCTTTGTATTTTTCTGCAAATTTTGCTAATTCATCAATTACAGAAACTAATTTTTTATGAACTAACTTTAATGCTTCATTCATAACAATAATATCAGTATTGTCGCCTACATAACAGGAAGTTGCTCCTAAATGAATAATTCCTGCTGCTTTTGGACACTGCTGTCCATATGCATAAACATGACTCATAACATCATGACGTACCAATTTTTCACGCTCTTTTGCTACATCATAATTGATATCATCTGCATGCGCTTTTAATTCATCAATCTGTTCTTGTGTAATAACTGGCTTTCCATTTTCAGAAAGACCAAGTTCCATCTCTGTCTCTGCTAATGCAATCCAAAGCTTTCTCCATGTACGGAACTTCATATCAGGTGAAAAAATATACTGCATTTCTTTACTTGCATAACGTTCTGATAATGGACTATTATATCTATCTGTACTCATAATATGTATTATTCCTTTCTTCTTTGAAACTGAAAAAATTATCGTTCAAAATCTCCACGTATATCTTCTTTTGGTGGTTCCATCGGATATTCTCCAGTAAAGCAACCCTTACAAATATGATGACCTTCTACCATTTCCTCTAATCGCTCCACACCTAAATATGCTAATGAATCCGCACCTATAATCTTACAGATTTCATCTACCGAGTGCTTGTAAGCAATTAACTGCTCTCTTTCTGGAATATCTGTTCCAAAATAGCATGGCCATAAAAATGGTGGGGAACTGATTCTTACATGTACTTCTGTCGCTCCGGCATCACGAAGCAATTTAATCGTTGGATTCGATGTTGTTCCACGTACAATAGAATCATCAATCATAATCACACGTTTTCCTTCTACTGCTTCTTTTAAAACATTCAATTTCACTTTTACACTAGATTCACGGCTACTCTGTTTTGGCTTAATAAAAGTTCTTCCCACATAGCTGTTTTTTACAAATGCTGTTCCATATGGAATTCCTGATTCCATAGAATATCCTAATGCTGCTGCATTTCCAGATTCCGGTACCCCAACAACGATATCAGCATCTACCGGTGAATCCATTGCCAAAAATCTTCCTGCTTTAATTCTGGATCCATATACACTCACATCGTCAATGTGACTGTCCGGTCTTGCAAAATAAATATATTCAAAGATACATCTTGCCTCTTTTTCTTTTGGCAATGCCATCTCGAGGTTTGACTGAATTCCATTTTCCGGTGTAATCGTAACAATTTCACCTGGAAGAACATCTCTTACAAACTCTGCTCCAACTGTATCTAATGCGCAGGTCTCAGAAGCAATGATATAAGCATTATCTCTTTTTCCGATACAAAGTGGTTTAAAGCCAAATGGATCACGCGCACCAATCAGTTTTCGAGGGCTCATGACAACAAGTGAATAAGCTCCCTTTAACTTTCTACAGGCACGGAGTACTGCTTCTTCCGCTGTTTTAGAATTCAAACGCTCTCTTGCAATATGATAAGCAATTACTTCTGTATCAATTGTGGTCTGGAAAATTGCTCCTGTATATTCTAAATCTTTTCGCAGTTCTGTTGCATTGATAAGGTTTCCATTATGCGCTAACGCCAAAGTTCCTTTTACATAGTTCAAAACTAATGGCTGTGCATTTTCTCTGGTAGAAGCGCCTGCCGTAGAATAGCGAACATGTCCTACTCCGATATCGCCTTTCATTGGTTCAAGGTTTTCCTGTGAAAAAACTTCATTTACAAGTCCCATTCCCTTATGAGTCGTTACTTTTGCCTTTGGCGCACTCGTTTCGCTTACTGCAATACCACAGCTCTCCTGACCTCTATGCTGTAATGCGAACAATCCATAATAAATACTGGATGCTACATTTCCTCCGTCAAAGTCATACATTCCAAATACACCGCATTCTTCATGTAAACCGCTTTCATCGCTTCCGCTATTCCATGGGGTTTCTTTTTCTAATCCCGATTTATCCATCAATTCCTGATTTAACATAGATTCTGCTGACCTTTCCTATTCGAAAATTCTATTACTTGTTAAGACCTGTATCTCCTATGCAAATTTCTTGCCAGTTAACAATTCAAATGCTTCTTCATATTTTTCAATTGTCTTTGTAATTACATCTTCTGGAAGTAAATAATCACTGTTTGGATTTGCTTTTAACCAGTCACGAACAAACTGCTTGTCATAGGATGGCTGGGATTTTCCTGCTTCATATCCTTCTAAAGGCCAGAATCTGGAACTATCCGGTGTTAACATCTCATCTCCAATTACAACGTTGCCGTTCTCATCTAATCCGAACTCAAATTTGGTATCTGCAATAATGATTCCTTTGCTCAATGCATATTCTGCACATTTCTTATACAGCTTAATTGTACAATCTTTAATCTGTGTTGCATAATCTCTTCCTTTTCCCGGATAGATTTTCTCAAGTACTTCTACGCTCTGTTCAAAAGAAATATTTTCATCATGATCACCAATTTCTGCTTTTGTACTTGGTGTATAAATTGGTTCAGGTAATTTGTCAGATTCTTTTAATCCTTCTGGAAGTTTGATTCCACAAACAGTCCCATTTTCCTGATAGCTTGCCCAGCCACTACCTGTAATATAACCACGCACGATACACTCGATTGGAAGCATCTCTAATTTTTTACACATCATACTGTTTCCATCAAATCTCTCTGACTGGAAAAATTCCGGCATGTCCTTAACATCAACAGAAAGCATATGATTTGGAACGATATCCTTTGTGAAATCAAACCAGAATTTTGACATCTGTGTTAAGATGGCTCCTTTTTTTGTAATTTTATTTTTTAAAATATGATCAAATGCAGAGATTCTGTCTGTTGCAACAATAATCAGACTGTCTCCGTTATCATATACCTCACGTACTTTTCCTTCTTTAAATGGTTTAAATTCCTGAATACTCATTTTTCACTACCATACCTTTCTGTTAATTTGTACGAAAACCGCTACAAGCAGTATTTTCATTCTTATGTATTTCTACTACACTCTGATAAAAATTATAATACAGTCGCTTTTGCAAAGTCAATTATCTTCGCAGAGTTTTCCGCTTTCGTCGTGTAGAAAATAAAGCTTGTTTTATTACTATTTTTGTATATTTTAATCGTTTCATTAGTTGTATTAATAAATGTATTTAAACTTTCTTATTGACCTTTTTTCAAAAATGATTATAATTTTATAGGTAATTAGTATTAGAATTAAAGGGGGATTCCTATGAATGAAAGACGTAAAGCCGAAAGACACCCGGTGCATATCTCTTTGAGCATTTGTGACTTGTATCAGCAAAATCAAGATGGCATCTCCGGTTTAGATACTCCTATCGCTGTAGAAAATCTTTCCCGCGGTGGTTTGTGTTTTGTTTCCGAGGGTATTTTTCCATTAAATTATTATTTTAATGCTGCACTTAACTTAGATGAAAACACAAAACCTATTTTTACCATCGTAAAAATTATCCGCAGCGAAATTGCAGAACGTGATCTCTACCGCTATGGATGTGAATTCACAAATCTTCCAGAAGACTATGCAACTCTGTTAGATACTTATTCTGTATAGACAAAGCGAGCCGTACCTTCCGTACGACTCGCTTTCTTTAGAATTATAATCTTCACAAAATCTAATTTCTATTTACGAACTAATAAAGATTTTCCTGTCATCTCAGCAGGCTGTTCCATTCCCATTAACTCAATCATGGTTGGGATAATATCAGCTAAACATCCATCTTCTGCTAAACCATAAGCTGGATCTGCATTAATCAAAATAAATGGTACTGGATTTGTGGTATGTGCTGTAAATGGAGCTCCTGTTTCATAATCTACTAACTGCTCTGCATTTCCATGGTCTGCACATAAGAACATCTGACCATCTACTTCTTTTAATGCTTCTACTGCTTTTCCAACACAAGCATCTACTGTTTCTACCGCTTTTACTGCAGCTTCCATAATTCCTGTATGACCAACCATATCAGGGTTTGCAAAGTTGATGATAATGACGTCATATTTCTGGGAACGAATTGCATCACATAATTTATCACAAACTTCTGGTGCACTCATTTCTGGCTGTAAGTCATAAGTTGCTACCTTTGGAGATTTTACAAGGATTCTGTCTTCCCCTTCGTTTGGCTCTTCTACACCACCATTGAAGAAGAAAGTAACATGTGCATATTTCTCTGTCTCAGCAATTCTTGCCTGTTTCTTACCATTTGCTGCTAAATACTGTCCAAATGTATTCTTTAATTCTACTTTCTTAAATGCAACTTCTTTGTTTGGAATTGTAACATCATATTCTGTAAAGCAGATATAAGTAACGTCTTTTCTTGCTCCTCTGTCAAATCCGTCAAATTCATCTGCACAAAATGCTCTTGTAATCTCACGTGCACGGTCAGGACGGAAATTAAAGAAAATAACAGTATCGTTATCTTTTACTGTTGCTAATGCTTTTCCATCTTTTGTGATAACTGTTGGTACAAAGAATTCATCTGTGACATCTTTTGCATAAGATGCTTCCATCGCTGCTACAGCGTTTTCTGCTGTCTCACCTTCGCCCTTTGTCAACGCATTATATGCTTTTTCTACACGGTCCCATCTGTTATCACGATCCATAACATAATAACGTCCACTGATAGATGCAATCTGTCCTACACCGATTTCTTTCATTTTTGTTTCTAATTCTTCTACAAATCCTTTTCCGGATGTTGGAGCAGTATCACGTCCATCTAAGAAACAATGTACATACACATTAGAAATGCCTTCTTTTTTTGCCATTTCTAATAAGCCATAGAGATGTGTATTGTGGCTGTGCACACCACCATCGGAAAGTAATCCATATAAATGTAAATCAGAACCATTCTTCTTTACATTTTCCATTCCCTTTAATAATGCTTCATTTTTGAAGAAATCACCATCTTCGATTTCTTTTGTGATTCTTGTTAATTCCTGGTATACAATTCTTCCAGCACCCATATTTAAGTGTCCTACTTCAGAATTACCCATCTGTCCATCTGGAAGACCTACTGCTAATCCACTTGCATATCCTTTTACAAATGGATATTCTTTCATTAAGCTGTCCATAACAGGTGTTTTTGCCTGTGCAACAGCATTTCCTTCTGTTTTTTCATTCAGACCATATCCATCTAAAATCATTAATACGGTTGGTTTCTTACTCATGTCCTATTCCTCACTCTTTCTAAAATATTACCTGATACTATTAGTTTTCCTGTCACATTATAGTACCTTTTCTATTTTCCTGCAACGATACTGCGTACTTTATTTTAAATTTCCTACAATATCAATCACATTGCCGTCATTATCATATAATCCTGACAGGTTTGCATTCTGATACCTGTTATTCCCAGAAACATAGCAAAAACTTGTTTCTGAAGCAGTATCACCTGTCCTGTCATAGACAAAACCCTCGGCATCAATACCTATATCATAAGATATTGCTGTCAAATAGTCAAAGAAATCTTCTTTTTCTTTTTCCTCTGTTAACAGAGAAGTCGTAAGATTGCTCTGCACACACGGCTGATATCGTAATCTCAATTCCCCATCTTTTCCTATTACGACCTGAGCCACCGTTGTATAAAGACTACCGGTAGAAAACCAGAAATTTCCCAAACTATAAGCAACCGGTACTCCATTGATAAAGGAACTTCCCTGAAGTCTGTGCGGATGTCCGCCAATTACCGCATCTGCTCCTGCATTGACTAACTGGGTAGCATAATCGATTTCTTCCTGATCGAAATAAATCTTTCCTTCTGTTCCCCAATGCGCAATTGCAATCACGTAATCGCTTGTTTGATCTGCCCGTTCAATCACAGAAAGATATTTTTCCGGATGAAGCATTTTTAAAACGCCTGGCGAATTTTCCGTTGCTTCTTTGGTAAAATTTGTGGTTCGTTCTATCTCTGTTGCAGAAACAATTGCAATTTTCTTTCCATTTAAAACAAAATAAACAATTTTTTCTGCTTCCTCTAAATCCTCACCTGCGCCTACATAAGGGATTCCTGCATTTTTCAAAGTATTCATAGTGGAAAGCAATCCTTCTTCTCCATAATCATACACATGATTATTTCCAAGTGATGCCAAATCCGTTCCCATAGCCTCCAACAGCTCAACTTTTTGAGGGTCAGCACCAAATGTATAGGTTTTTCCTGCAACGGGTGTTCCACCTTGTGTATATGCAAATTCATGATTAACTACCATAACATCAGAATCTGTTAATACTTCCATTAATTCTTCTGAAATACAATCATAAATCCCATTTTCCTGTTCCTGCAATTTCTGCATCGTATACCAGTTCTCATCAAAATTAATATCTCCAATAAAACTTAAGACTGCCTCATCAGTGTTTTGGCATTCTTTCCAGTAAACATTTGATAACTGATAACGTTCAAATCCACATTCCTCACAATAATATAGCCAAAGAACATGCATAGAATTTCCAGTCAACTCATACCATAAATTGATATCCTGATTGTCACCTTCAACCTCTTCTACGAGACGTTCTATCATCCAATCACCATAAACAGCATTTATCCACATCAAAAAAGATTCATCTACTGGATAACCAGCAATGAACTCTTTTGTTGCCTGATTTAAAATCGTCTCATAAGCATTAGACATATCCGCTATCTGCTGCTGTCCTTCTCCCTCAAACTGCTGTACTGTCGCTTCAACCGGAATGTTTCCGCTTTCCCGTTCTTTCATCCCTGTCATTTGACTTACAATAGTAATCTTAGATGTCTGATTTGTGGCCATACATCCTGTCAGCATTCCAAGTAAAACCAGAACGGGAAGCACTTTTTTCCCCCACCCATTCTTCATATCGTCGCTCCAACATTATAATATATTATTATATCAAAATGCTGTAAGCAAAAAAAGACGTTTCCCCGGCCCGAAATCACCGAAAAGAAACGTCTTTTCACCATTTCTATTTATAGTTGACAATAGAACCGAAGTCAGCCTTTAAGGATGCTCCACCTACTAATCCACCATCAATATCAGGCTGTGCAAATAATTCAGCTGCATTTCCTGCATTTACAGATCCGCCGTACTGAATACGAACTGCCTCTGCTGTTGCTGCATCATACATTTCTGCAATACAGTCACGAATTCCTTTACATACTTCCTGAGCCTGTTCTGTTGTAGCAGTTTTACCTGTACCGATTGCCCAGATTGGCTCATAAGCAATTACCATGCTCTTAACCTGATCGGCTGTTACTCCAACAAGATCGGATTTAATCTGTAAACGAATCCAATCCATTGTAACACCTGTTTCTCTCTGCTCTAAAGACTCTCCACAGCAAAGAATTGGTGTTAAGTTATGTTCAAATGCTTTCTTTACTTTTTTATTTAACATGCAATCACATTCTTTGAAGTAATCACGTCTCTCAGAATGTCCGATAATAACGTATTTTACACCTGCATCTACTAACATTTCTGGAGAAATTTCTCCTGTGTATGCACCTTTTTCTTCGTAGTACATATTTTCTGCACCAACTACAACATTAGTACCTTTTGTAGCTTCTACAACTGGTACAATATCAATTGCAGGTACACAATATACTACTTCTACTTCATCACTTGCTACAAGTGGTTTTAATTCTTCCACTAATTTTACAGCCTGGCTTGGAGTCATATTCATTTTCCAGTTACCGGCTACAATCTTTTTTCTTGCCATGATTGCTCTCCTTTGTTTCACCTTATTTGTCGTTAGCTGCTGGCAACCAAGGTGTTGCAGCAGTTTTTACATTCTAGGCTTGTTTTATTTGTCGTTAGCTGCTGCAACACCTGGTAATTCTTTACCTTCTAAGAACTCTAAAGATGCTCCACCACCTGTAGAGATATGAGTCATCTTATCACCAAATCCTAACTGGTTTACTGCTGCTGCAGAATCACCACCACCGATGATTGTTGTAGCATCTGTTTCAGCTAAAGCTTTTGCTACAGCAATTGTTCCTGCTGCAAGAGTTGGGTTTTCAAATACACCCATTGGTCCGTTCCAAACGACTGTTTTTGCAGATTTTACTGCGTCTGCAAACATCTCAGCTGTCTTAGGTCCGATATCACAACCTTCTCTGTCAGCCGGCATTTCCTCTGATGTACATACAACTGTTTCTACCGGTGCATCGATTGGATTAGGGAATCCTTTAACTGTTACAGCATCAACTGGTAACAATAATTTTTTACCAAGTTTTTCAGCTTTTGCAACCATTTCTTTACAGTAGTCAAGTTTTTCATCATCTACTAAAGAATTTCCAATCTCATATCCCTGTGCTTTTAAGAATGTGTAAGCCATACCACCACCGATGATTAAGGTATCACATTTCTCAAGTAAGTTAGAGATAACATTTAACTTGTCAGCAACTTTTGCTCCACCTAAAATAGCAACAAAAGGTCTAACCGGATTTTCTACTGCATTTCCTAAGAAATCAATTTCTTTCTGCATTAAGTATCCAACTACTGCTGTATCTACTAATTCAGCAACACCAACATTAGAACAATGTGCTCTATGAGCTGTTCCAAATGCATCATTTACAAATACATCACATAAAGAAGCAAGATCTTTTGAGAAAGCTTCTCCGTTCTTTGTTTCTTCTGGTCTGAAACGTGTATTCTCAAGTAAGACAACATCTCCGTCTTTCATAGCTTCTACAGCCGCTCTTGCATTTGGTCCTACTACTTCAGGATCAGCTGCAAATTTTACTTCCTGTCCTAATAACTCAGAAAGTCTTTTTGCTACTGGTGCAAGTGTCTTTGTCTGCTTATCTTCTTCTGTTTTTACTTTTCCTAAGTGAGAGCAAAGAATTACTTTACCGCCATCTGCTATTAATTTTTTGATAGTAGGAAGTGCTGCTACTAAACGATTCTCATCTGTGATTTTTCCATCTTTTAATGGTACGTTAAAATCACATCTGCAAAGAACACGAAGTCCTTTTACGTTAATATCATCTACTGATTTTTTGTTTAATGACATAATAATGTCCTCCTTTGAGTTGGATTATTCTCTTTCTAAAAGAAAAAGGGTCCGGCCCAAGAGGCCGGACCCATAAAAGTCTCATATTAACGGAACAATAAATGCTCTAAACGATTATAGTTCAAACTATTTTAATTCAGAGAAGTATTTGATTGTTCTAACCATCTGAGATGTGTAGCTGTTCTCGTTATCATACCAAGAAACAACCTGAACTAAGTTGTCTTCGCCAACCATAGTCTGTGTTGCATCAAAGATAGAACCAGCTGTGCTTCCAATGATATCGCTAGATACGATTTCATCTTCATTGTAAGCGAAAGATTCTGTAGCTGCTGCTTTCATAGCTGCGTTGATTTCTTCAACTGTAGCGCTCTTTTCGATTGTAGCAACTAAGATTGTTGTAGAACCTGTAGGACATGGAACACGCTGAGCAGATCCGATTAATTTTCCGTTTAATTCTGGGATAACTAATCCGATAGCTTTAGCTGCACCTGTGCTGTTAGGAACGATGTTAACAGCTGCTGCACGAGATCTTCTTAAATCACCTTTTCTCTGTGGTCCATCAAGAGTCATCTGATCACCTGTATAAGAGTGAATTGTGCTCATGATACCAGATTTGATACCGAAGTTATCGTTTAATGCTTTAGCCATTGGTGCTAAGCAGTTTGTTGTACAAGAAGCTGCAGAAATAATTGTATCTTCTGGTTTTAATGTTGTATGGTTTACGTTGTAAACGATTGTTGGTAAGTCATTTCCTGCTGGTGCAGAGATAACAACTTTACGAGCTCCAGCATTGATATGAGCCTGAGCTTTTTCTTTGCTTGTATAGAATCCAGAACACTCTAATACAACGTCAACTTTTAATTCTCCCCATGGACAATTGTTTGCATCTGGGAAAGCGTAGATTTTGATTTCTTTTCCATCAACTGTGATAGAATCTTCTCCAGCTTTTACTGTATCAGCTAAAGCATATTTTCCCTGAGAAGAATCATATTTTAACAAGTGTGCTAACATTTTTGGGCTTGTTAAATCGTTGATTGCTACTACTTCATATCCTTCTGCTCCGAACATCTGTCTGAAAGCAAGACGACCGATACGGCCGAAACCATTAATTGCTACTCTTACTGCCATTTTAATTCCTCCTAGAATTGTAAAAATTAAATTTACTTTATTTGGGAAAAATACATTTCCCAAGCTTTTTATATTTTAACCAATTTGGTTATAAAGTTCAAGCCCTTTTCTTTAGTTTGTTAATTTTTTCACTAATTTCAAAATTTTTATCGACTTTTCATATATTTTGTACAAATTTTACTACATACTCTTCTTTTTTCTTCCTATATCAGTTATATTAACTAGTATGGCATTCCACAATAATCGAATCTGATATACAAAATAAATTATGGAAGAGCCCTACGCTAAAAGGAGGTTTTCTAAAATGCGTGATATTTCAACTTTATGGGATGTTCATATGCACAGCCAATTTTCCGGTGATAGTGACACACCGCAGGATAGAATGATTCAATCCGCCATTCAAAATGGGCTTGCGGGAATTTGCTTTACTGATCATCTAGACATAGATTATCCGGAGGAGCCGGATTTATTTTTACTTGATATTCCTAATTATACTGCTTCTGTTTTAGCAATGCAGGAAAAATACAGAGAACAGCTTCCAATCCGTCTTGGAATCGAGCTTGGTCTCCAACCCCATCTGGCAGCTTTGCATGCGGATATTTTGAAGCAATACCCTTTTGATTTTGTCATCGGTTCTTCCCATGTGGTGCACGGAGTTGATCCTTATTATCCTGTCTTTTACGAAGGACGTGCGGAAAAAGACGGCTATCGTGAATACTTTGAATCCATTTTAGAAAATATCAAAGCTTTTGACGGTTTTGACGTTTATGGTCACATTGATTATGTTGTCCGCTATGGCCCAACCCGAAACGAAAATTATGACTGGAAAGATTATCGTGATATTATAGAAGAAATCCTAAAAACATTAATTGCCAAAGGAAAAGGTATTGAGATTAATACCGGCGGTTTTAAATATGGTTTGGGACATCCAAATCCAACTGAAGAAATTATCCGACGCTATCGGGAATTAGGTGGTGAAATTATTACAATCGGCGCCGATGCTCATAAGCCGGAGCACGTTGCCTTTGATTTTGAAAAAGTACCGGATATCTTAAAAGAAGCCGGTTTTTCCTATTTTACTGTATTCAAAGAACGAAAACCGGAATTTATAAAATTGTAGTCAAAATAAGCTGTGATTTCTCATAACTAAGAAATCACAGCTTATTATTTATTCTACTATTACGAATTCCTTACATCGGATCATATGCTACCCAGTCATAAGATGCTGTCAGGTTTGTTCTTCCATTATAAGCTCCCAACCAGTCATCCACTCCTGTTCCAGGCCAGATATTAAGCATTATCTTTCCCGGATGAGATGGAATGCTATTATACGCCCGATATACCTCTTTTCCATCCACCAACCATGCAATATAATTTGGTTGCCAGTTAAACGCATAAACATGATAACTTGTAGATGCATCAAATCCTAAATCATACAGATATTCGTGGTTTCCAACACCATTTGTATAGTAATTAAACTGTACTTTTGTTGTATCTTTTCCCAGAAATTCAATATCAATTTCATCCCAAGGGGTTCCATCACTTGGACCTGTATAAGTAAAAAACGATGACACGATTCCTGGATTTTTGGCAGGCTTCATACTCACCTGATATAATCCATATCCAAATTTGTCCCTTGTACGATATTCTGCGCCTGCATATGGTTTCGAACCAGAATTCCAATCATTCGTAATTGATAGATTTAACACGCCATTATTCACATTGGCATTGTACGCTCGCCATGTACAATTAAACATACCTCCATTACTCCACCCATCTGCTTTTTCCCAAAGCTGCGAATTGTAATAATCAAATCCCTCCCCAAAATGAGTGGTTACCGTTGCATTTGCTTTTACCGACGGCATTACCGTCAATAAACCACAAAGTAACATACATAGTATTGCTCTTTTCCTTCTCTTCATTAGAATACCTCCTGTTTTTATGATATTGAAGCATATTCCAACACCAAACGGAGCGCCCCTTCTCCTGTTTTCTATTCCTTTACACTACCAAGTGCTACGCCCTGTACAATGTGTTTTGACAGTATTAAGTACACAATGATAACAGGGAAGATAGAAAATGCTATCATCACATACACCTGTCCCATGTCAAATTTCAACCAATCTGCAGATCGAAGCTGTGCAATCAGAATTGGAAGTGTTTTCTTCTTATCATCATGCAAAATCAATGCAGGTGTAAAATAGTTGTTCCAACTACTTACAAAACCAAAGATTGCCTGTACTGCAATTGCCGGTTTCATCAGAGGCAATACAATCCTGTTAAAGGTACGAAACTCTCCGGAACCGTCAATTCTAGCTGCTTCGATTAGCGAAAGTGGCAGAGAACTTTCCATATATTGTTTCATATAAAAGAATGTTACTGGTGAAGCAATTGCCGGTACAATTAATGGAATCAGAGAATCTTCTAATTTCATATTCGATACCAGTTGTACAAAACCAAGTGCTGTCACCTGTGTTGGAATCATCATGATCATCAAGATAAACGGGTATGCATATTTTTTTAGCTTGAAATCATATGCGTGAATTGCATATGCAGTCATGGTAGAAAAATATACTCCAAGTGCTGCACAGCCTGTTGATACAATTAAACTGTTCATCAGACCGGACCATACCGGCAATGTACCCTCTTGCAGTTTCTTCCAGTTGTCTAACAAATGTGTACTTGGAATCGCTGTAAATCCTGACTGTAATTCTCCGTTTGATCTGGTTGCATTAATAAACAATACATAAAACCAAAACAAACAGAAAAATGTAATGATACCAAGTACAATATATGCGATTGTTCTTCTGGCATGAAGTCCCATGCCCTTTTTCATCTCTTTCTTTTTCTTCGTTTCCACACTACTCACCCTTTCTTCTTGTCACTGCCGTTTATTTTAAATACAATAAAACTTAAAATGCCGGTGATAATAAACAAAATTACGGACAATGCACCTGACATACCATAGTTCTTACTATATAAATGCTTGTTCAGGAACATAATTAATGTCATGGATGAACGTACCGGATCTCCTGTTCCATTTGTTAAAATCTGCGGAACATCAAATAACTGTAGTCCACCAATTAATGACGTAATCATTACATATACCAGAATCGGACGGAGTAATGGCAATGTAATTTGGAAAAATACCTGTGTGGAGGTTGCGCCATCTACCTCTGCTGCTTCAAATAAAGAAGTATCGATTCCCATCATTCCTGCCATCAAAAGAATCGTTGTATTACCAAACCACATCAAACAGTTCATAAAGGCAATTAGCCCTCTGGTTCCCCAGACACTAGACAGAAATTTATATGGTGTATCAATAATTCCTATTTGCATTAATAAAGAATTAATTGGTCCTCCATCTGAAAATAAAGTAAAGAATAACATCGCAAATGCAGATGCCATAATCAGATTTGGCAAATAAATCACCGTCTTAAAGAAACGCGATCCTTTTAATTTTAAACGGACATCAGAAAACCACGCTCCAAGTAACAAGGATAGCAAAATCTGCGGCACAAAACACATAATCCACATCACTAATGTATTCTTTGCATAAATCCAAATATCGCCCTCTGAAAACAATTTCTGATAATTTCCAAGTCCTACAAATGTAGGTCCTACCTGTAATAACCCAGATCTGTAATTTTCAAAAAAACTGTTATAAATCGTTGTGCATAATGGTATCAATTGAAATATGATAAAAACAATTGTAAATGGCAGTAAAAAAATATAGCCCCACTTATTATACTTGACTACTTTTCCACTCTTTTTCATTTTCCTAGCCTTCCTTTCTTTCCTCTCTACGTACAGAGTTCACAGCAGCTCTGCTGCGTTCTGCAAATTTAACCTTTCCCTTGTTTCCAAATCTGCTGTCAGCTCTGTACTACATTACAAACCGGTCATACCTGCCCTCTTACTGCTCAGACAGGTATGACCTTCTGTTTGCTTTTATGGAAAGTTCTTTCTTTTTTAATATGTTAACTCCGGATATTTTTCCACAACTGCTTTGTAGAACTGTTCTAATGCTTCTTCTTTTGTTGCATTTCCTTTGAAGTAATTTGACATTGCGCCCTGGAATTCTTCATTACATCCTGCATCGTAAGGAGAAAGATTGCTTAAATCAAGATCATCTACACCTGCGCAAAAGATTCCTAATGGATTCTGTCCGCCTAATACGCTACTCTGATAGCTACTATCTGCTGCCATTGCTTCCATTGCTGGTTTATTGTTTACAAAATCATCATCATCTTTTACAATATCTGTCATTGTGCTTTCATCTGTTGTTAACTGAAGCATAATATCTTTTACAAGGCTCTGGTTGTCAGTACCTGTTGCTCCACAGATCCATGTACCACCCCAGAAAAATCCCTGAGGCCCTTCGGTTGCACCCCAACCACCTTCATATCCGATACTTCCTTCTGTATCTGCTGCCATACAGAAGTTAATCAACCATGCTGGTCCAAAATAACAGAATACATTTCCTTCTGGATAGAATCCCTTCTTCCAATCATCACTCCACATATCATGTGTTCCTGCATATCCTGCATCTACTAATTCTTTGGAATCATCTACCCATTTCATAATGTTATCATCAATATTGATTTTTCCGTCTACAACCCATTTAGAAGTTACATTATTGGAATATACACGATAGCTATCGTTGACAGAAGACATCATGGTATATCCTTCGCCCTTTACGGCCTCTGCTGTTTCATTAAATGTATCCCAATCTTTTACATATTCCTGAATTTCTTCCGGATCATCGGTACCAAAGATATCCTTTGCAGCCTGTCTGTTATAGAATAATGCACCCGGACAAGCCTGCCATGAAACACCTTTTAATACTCCATTAGAATCGGTAACAATATCCTTTGTATACTGATACTGATTTGCCAAATCGTCCTCTGTAATTCCAAGATCTGTTACTGACATCGTATAATCTGTATCAACATATTTTAATGCATAATCAGCTTCTACTAAGAAAATATCAATCTTATCATCTTCTGTTGCATCTGCCTGTTTTAACAATGCTGCATCCAGATTGTTCTGGTATGCATTGTCATCACTTGGTGTAATGTTCCATTTCACTGTAACATCACCAATTTTTCCGGTAGTTGCATCAACTTCTTCATATCCAGAATAATGATCTTTGATACGGCTTTTAAATTCTTCATTCCAGCAGTAGATATTCAACACCTTTCCTTCTTCACCACCTGCATTGCCACTTTCTGCTTCCTTCTGTGTACTGCTCTCTCCTGCGGTTTCTGTTTTTTCTTCTTTTGAACCACATCCTGCCAGCATACCTGCTGCCATAGTAAGACATAATAATACACTTACAACTCTCTTTTTCATTGTAAAATCCTCCTTCTCAAACACTTGGTTTGTTTCTTTACAAACATATTATAGCGCCCTGTAGCTGCGCAATTATATTAGATTAATTGAAAAAATGTCAAATTCATGTCCTAACCTATTCTGACATAATCAATTCAATCTCATTCTGTTCTTTCAACAGTCCTGCAGGAATATAGTCTCCCTCCATTGTCTCTCCATTCACAATGAGTTTCTTACATCCTGACTCTGCATGTCCTGGATTTTTCACTACGATATGTAAATGACTTCCTCTGAAATCTTTTTCTACCTCAAATCCATCCCATTCTTTTGGAATTGCCGGTGTAATTCTAAGTCCATAGAAATCCGGACGCATTCCCAGAATTCCTTCTACACATCCTACCATAATTGTGGATGCTGTTCCTGTCAGCCAATGTACATGAGAACGTCCAAAATGTGGACTCGATTTTCCTTCTGTAAACTGTCCATAACAATATGGTTCTAACTTACGAATTTCAGCATGTTCATTTTGTGCTGCTGGTGCATTCTCTTTAAAATACATAAATGCACGATCACCATGTCCACGCAATGCTTCTGCTAAAATAATCCATCCCTGAGACTGTGAGAAAATACCTGCATTTTCCTTTGTTCCTGCATTATAAATCACCGCTAATGCTCCATCAAAAGCATGTTCATGATATGGTGGGTCCATCAAAATAGCACCATACTCTGTATTTAATTTCTCATAGACAGAATTTAAGGCAAGATCCGCCTGTTCTTCTGTTGCAAAACCACTAATAACAGACCAGCTCTGTGGATTCAGCCACATATTTGCTTCTGGATCTGTACGTTTTCCGATAACCTCTCCTTTTTCTGTAAAGCCTCGGATAAATCTGTCCTCGTTCCAGCACAAATCTTCAATAATCTTTCCTAATTTTTCCTGACTTTCCTCCAGATACTTGATGTAATCCTTATCGTCCTTGTATTCTGCAAATTTCTTTAAAATTGTCATTGCAAGATAGAACTGAAGTGCCACAAAAGTAGACTCTCCATCTTTTCCAAGTCTTAAGCAATCATTCCAGTCTGCATATAATCCAGCAGGCATACCATGCGGTCCAAGATGGTTCATGGAAAAATCAATCGCACGTTTTAAATGTTCGTATACCGTACCTTCATCCTTGTTTGCAAATGGAATTACTTCATCGATAAACGCGAGATTTCCCGATTCAGAAACATATTTATAAACAGTAGGGAACAACCACAAAGCATCATCTGCTCGGTATGCCGGATGACCAGTTTCTTTTACATAGGAAGCATCATCCGGTGTATCTTCATGTCCCGGATTATGCGTAAACTTTACAAGTGGCAATCCACCACCGTTATCTACCTGCGCTGAAAGCATAAAGCGTATTTTTTCTACTGCCATTTCCGGTGCTAAATGGATGACACCTTGAATATCCTGCACTGTATCACGATATCCATATCCGTTACGCAGTCCACAATAAATAAAAGAAGCGGCACGTGACCAGATAAATGTCATAAAACAGTTATAGGCATTCCATGTATTAATCATGGTGTTAAATTCCGGACTTGGTGTTTTCACCTGGAAATGAGAAAGTTTTCCATGCCAATAGGAAATCAACTCTCCTAATTCTCTTTCACATTCTTCTTTTGTATTCTGGTATTTCTTTAAAATGTTTTTTGCTTCTTCGTCATATTTCATTCCCAGGACAAATGCCAGACTCTTCGTTTCTCCCGGTTCTAATGTAATGACAGTCGTAAGAGCTCCACATCCATTCTCATTATAGTTTAATGTTCCATCCAACTCTCCATTGATAACTCCAACCGGATTACCATATCCATGATATCTGCCAAGGAATGTTTCTTTATCACCACAGTAAGAAGCTACTTCTGCCCCTGCCAGACCAAAGAATCTCTCTTCTACAATCTTATCATCTACGTCTTTTCCATCTTCCAAACCATCTAAATTTCCATGAATCATCTGACGAATCCGATTGTCATTGAATTTCGTTCTGGTAATAAACTGGGAATATTGCAAATTCACCTGATCCTGTTCATAATTACTGTTGTTCGTAAATTCCGCATATCCTGTAATACTAAGACTTCTTGTCTTGTCTGATTCGTTTTTCAGTGTAAGATTCCAAACTTCATAAGCTTCATTTAACGGTACATAATACAATGCTTCCGAATGAATCCCACTGTAGTCTGCCAGCATTTTCGTATATGCCGTTCCATGATGACATTCACTTTTATAAGTTTCTAAATCTTTTCCAACCGGCTGCCAGGATGCAGACCAGTAATCCTTACTTTCATTATCACGAATATAAATGTAACGTCCCGGCTGATCAAAATCATTAAATACATAACGTAAGATTCGACCATTTGCACCTGATTTTGCAAAACTATATCCACCTGCATTATTAGAAATCACAGCACCATACTCTGGAGAACCAAGATAATTCGCCCATGGTGCCGGTGTATCCGGTCTCGTAATTACATACTCACGTTTTTCATCATCAAAATAACCAAATTTCATGTTTTCCTCCTAAAATGTTCTAGTCACACTATTGCCGCATTACGAAACATTCATAATGCGGCAATCAATTTTTTACGTATCCATATTAACTGAGGAACTTTAAAAAACATACCATATTCATCACAAAAATAACATTTTCATGACCTAGTCTTTTTTCTTCTAATAAAATCTTATTCCACTCTCATCAAAGTAAACTCCGACAATGTGATAGTAGAAGCCGGTGTCTCAATCATTTGCCCATTCATATCTTTTATCTGGCCCATAGAAATTACCATTGTTGTATTTGTATCTGTCTCTGCATTCATTGTAAAATCCAAAGTAACCGGTGTTTCTACTCCTGCTTCCAACACAATATCGGTTCCACCATACCATGCATATCCAGCACTTAGCATTGCCAGTTTTATTGTTCTTGCTTCTGTTGATGTCACTTTAAATGTCACTCTATATTGACATCCCTGTTTCAAAAGGATCCCATTTTGTTTTAACTGCACATGCCAATCTTCTGTTCCCACATTTGTAATTTCATAAGCAGCTTTTTGGTCTGTAAATGTTGCACTAGCTACTCCTGGTAATGTAACTGCACTCTCCCAATCTGTACTGCCATTAGAAAAATCGCTATTTTTTAACACATTTACCCCTGCCGGCTGTTCCGGTTCTGCTGGTACATCTATCTTTTCTAACTTAATATTATCAACGCATACCCGGTGTTTCTGCGTAATCTGTGTTCCATCCACAGCCCCCATGGAGATACTTAAGATAGACTTCAAATCAGTCTCCTGATTCATCTTAAACTCCAAAGTATAAGTCTGATAATCATTACTAAGCTCTATGATTTTTTCACCGGAATATGGGGTCCAATCATTATCGCTGCTTCCGTCTTTTTGAATGGCAAACATAATTTTTCTGGCTATACTTGATTTTGCATCCAGCGAAAGTCTATACCACTGTCCCTCTTCCAATTCCACATTATTTTGTTTCAACTGTATCTTCCATGCAGCATCCCCTGTATTTCCGATTGTAAAATCTGCTGCATTGTTCTCAGTCAAGCTGTCTACCACATACGTTACATCCGATGAAATGCTACTGTCTACATATGGCTCATAGCCGGCAAATCCTGCATTAAAGCTTCCATTCTTAATCAGACTGTCTTCCACAATGCGAATATCATCCAAATAAAAGGTTCCAGATTCGCTAATTTCGAATATAATATCTTTCTCGTTTCCTCCTGTGTTTGTAGTTAATTTGTAACTATAAGTCTGCTCTGTACCTGTCAAATCCGCTACATATTCTTGTCCTGCCACCGTTGCCTTTATGTGTTTTCCTGCCACTCCTTCTGCCGAAAAACTTACTGCATAGGTATTATTTTCTACCAAAGCGAGTTCTCTCTGAGATATCACTACCGGATTCTGTGTGGAAACTCCTTCTGGTACAACTACCTTCAATCTTCTAATATTGTTTTCATTCGTTACACTGACTTCTGCCCCAACATTATTTGTAATTTCCCAATATCCCAGACGTCCTGTTCCTTCCTGAAAACTTCCATTGTATACATAATTTCCATCTGCCAGAACTGTCTTTTCTGTATTCTCATCAAGATTTCTTTCACTTATCTTTTTCACCGATACATTACTTATTTTGACATCTGCCGCAGAACCAGCCTTACCTAAGTTGAATTCTAAACGTCCGTTAGCATCATCTTTATCCGTCATTTCAAATGTATAGGTAAATCTCTGCTTTGTAGTTGTAAGTTCTACTTTGGTATCTGCCATATATCTTCTGTAAGATCGATCCGGTGCTGATACATCTACATTCATACTTCTATCTTCATCTGCATAGGCATCAAAAGAAACCTCATAGGTACCGCCTCTCTTCATCGGAAGATCTGCTTGTACTAACTGTACACTGTAATCTACTGTTCCTTCATTTGTGGTAGCAATACAGATTTCATTGTTTCTGATTTCAGCTGTTGCCACACCACCTAAAGCTGTAAGGAATTTCCAGTTTTCTTCATCGGTCAAATCTTCTGCAACTGAAAAATCACCATTCTTAATATAGTTTCCATTTACATCCGGATCTCGTAACACAACTTCCTTTTCCGGCTTTGTAACATTTTCATCATAACTGTCTTTCTGATATACTCTAACATAATCAATGCAATATGCGGCATTAGCTATGTCTGTTGTATCATCCGGATTTCCCGGCCAATTACCACCAACTGCCAGATTTAAGATTACATAAAACGGCTGGTCAAACGGTGCCGGATATGTAACTTCTCCCTGTCCTTCCGTTACAGAATACCAATCATTTTCAGTATGGATTCGTTTTCCATCTACATACCAGCTTATTTTTCCCGGCTCCCATTCCACGCTAAACGTATGATATTCCTCTGAAAAACTTCCTGTATCTAAAGTATACTCTCCCTGACTTTCACTATGTGGATTTCCATAATGAATCGTTCCATAAGACGTATCTGTTTGATTGCCCAGCACCTCCATAATGTCAATTTCTCCACATCTTGGCCACTGACCATAAAGATTTTCATTTGTAGGCATCATCCAAAATGCAGGAAGAAATCCCTGTCCTTCCGGAACCTTTACTCGCGCTTCAAACAGACCATACTTAAAATCGTGCCTATTCTGGGTATTTACTCTACCTGATGTATAAGACACATTTCCATTACTGTCCACTGTTTTAATTGGTTTCAACACCAGATTTCCATTCTCAACATAAATATTATCCGAAGAATCTGTGTATTCTTGTAATTCATTATTTACCCAGCCCGGATCATGAGTTTCAATGTTCCAGTCATTCAAATTCAAAGCATCACCTTCAAATTCATCCGACCATTTTAAATCATATCCTTCATAAGATAAAGTTGTGTTCTCCTCTTCTGCTACACGATAAGCAATCTTTGCCCTCAATGTTATCTTCTCACCATTCACCATAATATCCTTTGTCACTTCCATCGTATTTTCTATTGGCGATTTCGTTTCTGCTGCATGGACGGAAACCATATCTATTTCCTGAATCATCCCTGACATTACAATTGCTAAAAACAATGCAAACAGTTTTCGACTTTTTTTCTTTTTTATTCCGATAATTACCACCGACAAACTAAGCAGACAAACCATCATCCATAACACGACCTGACTTGCATCACCAGTCTTTACCGACTCTTTTCCTGCATTTTCCTCCTCCACTGTTTTCTTTTCCACTGTTTCCGTCTTGTCTGTTGTAGTATTCTTTGTGTTACTTTTTTCATCCGTAACATTTCCGGATATTTCATTTTTCTTTTCTGAATTACTATTTTGCTTTGAAAAAACAACAGATATTTCAGATGTCTCACCTGTTTTTAGTTCAAAAATATCTGCCTTCCACTCATTTTCCACTACTGATACACCATCTGTTACATATCCTTCCGGAATTTTTCCACTAAATGTAAGGCTTTTTAAGCTTTCTTCCATCGTGTTTCGAATCGTAATCGTCTCCGTAATCTTTTCATCTCCGGAATACTCAGATTTATCCGTCATAATCGATATTTCCGGCTTACTGGTAACTGGTTCTGCCGCTAATATAGAAGCCGTTCCCAGACCTACAATTAGAATTGTCGATGCGATAGCAGCTAAAATTCTCCCTTTCTTTTTCATTTCTTCTTCTCCTTTCATTTCTGAAATAATTGTAACCTTTATTATAAGCATCACATTTTTTTGATATATAAAATCGTGTACAGAAATGTCAAATTCATGCTATAATATTTTTGTTCTATTACTTTTACAAATGATAATGGAAAGGGAATCCAATCATGGAAAATAATCATATGAATTTAGAAAAAGAATGGTGCCAACAAGAGTTAGAAAAAAGCGAAGAAGCCCTCATACATCGACCATTAGAGGAAGAATATACTTTCTACCGAGCCGTCAGTTCCGGTGATATGGCATTTGTTCAGGAAAATTGCCAGAAAGGCTCTTTTTCAAATCCCGACGGAATGGGGGTACTTTCTACGAATCCATTGACAAACGTAAAATATCATTTTGTTATTACGGTTGCCATGATAACAAGACACTGTGTAGAGGCAGGAATGGAATTAGAACAGGCATACCGTCTCAGCGATTTCTACATCAAGAAATTAGATTCTTATTCCTCCATTGATGCCATTTCCAAACTTCACGACAGTATGGCTCTTGATTTTACCGGAAAAATGCTCTTACTGAAAAAGAATGCCGTTATCTCAAAATCCATTGTACTTTGCATGGAATATATTTATAACAACATCAATCACAGAATTACTGTTCAAGATCTTGCAGAACACACAAATTTGTCTCCAAGTTATCTTTCAAGACTCTTTAAAAAAGAACTTGGTATTTCGATTAGTGATTACATTTTAGAAAAGAAAATTGAAAAAGCCCAAAATCTATTAAAATACTCTGATTACAGTCTGATTGAAATTGCAAACTATCTTGCTTTTTCTTCTCAAAGCCACTTTATTCAGGCTTTTAAAAAAATGGTCGGAGTAACGCCAAAAAAATATCGTGACCACCATTACCGCACTTCTTGGTAAATCATAAAAAGCTATGGATAAAAAGAACCTCCTATAAATTAGATTTTATTTCTAATTTATAAGAGGTTTCTTCTATCCATAGCCCTTTTTATTCTATAGGAAATTGCTGTCGTGTAAATTCTTTCGAGGGAAAACGCGGAGCGTTTTTGGAAGTGTCGCGCGGCGACACTTTTTTACAAGATTAACTGTTGTAGCTGCTCTTTTGTCAACTCAGTAATGGGAGAATTATCATCTGAAGTATTACTGTTTTCCACAATCACTACCTCACCCTGTTCATCCATCGTATGATTGTGCCAAACACCTTTTTTAATGTTATATACTTTTCCCGGAAGCATTGTCACTTTTTCTATCCGATCTGGTTGTTCTCCACTTCCTCCCAGATATAATGTGCACTGTCCCTTCAAAAGAATAAATACCTCGTCTGTTTCCATATGTTTTTGCATCGTCTTAATATTTTCGATTTTCAGGTCATCACAAAACTTTAAAACAGCTACACGCCATGTTTCATAGTCCACTAATGGTAAATAACCCGATTTCTGAAACTCAACAATTTCTATCTGTTCTTCCTTCATCTGCATTCCTCTACTCCCCAATCTTATTTTCTGCCAAGCTCTACTTCTATTGTATGCATGACATTTGTCATTGTTTCAATCTGTTTTCTTGAAAGAACTACTACATCTCTCTTATCATTCAACTCTATTCTTTCATCACAGACTGCTTTTTTTATCGTATACTCTCCATATGTTAATTTTTCCGGATTCTTTATTACAATTTGGAAATTCTTTTCTGCAAACTGAAGTTTTAATTCTGCTTTTCCTTCTGCATCAAATTGTTCTTTTACCAGTTTGGGTTCTATTACCATATCCCCTAACTGCCCATGCACACCGAATACCTCTGTGATGTAAGTAAGCATATACCAGCTTGCCGCTCCTGTGAGGTAATGATACATTCCTCTTCCCTCACCATTAAAATATTCTGGAATTCCAGGATATATCTTACTTGTCTCAAAACGCAATGCGGTATCTGCAAGAGTTTGTAATGCCTTATAACCTTCCTGTACAAATCCTCTCTGATATAATGCATTTGCATACATAACTGTCATATGTGAAAAAACAGCTCCATTTTCCTTTTCTCCATATGCAAATCCAAACATTCTTCCCAAATCGAATTTTTCTTCTTTAAAATCTGTATTCAGCCGATAACCGCCAATTTCTTTTTCATATAAGTAAGTATCTGCACTATGACAAATTTTAGCAATCTGTTCCTGCTCTGCAGTCTTACTCATAATTGCAAATACCTGACCAGTAAGCATCATTCGAACGCCTTGTTCAAAATAGCCCTCTACCGGTGCTTTGTGGTTATCGTAATAGCTGTTAAACCAGCCCTCATCCTGATGTCCTTCTGTTCCCTGAATCCACTCTGTTTTTCGGATATGCTCCTTCATCCATTCTGCTTTGTGTTTCAGATTTTCAACTAATTCCAGCACTGGAACCTGTATTTTCTTTCCGCTGACACTATGCCCACACTTCTGCAAATACATCTGTAGTAGATTTTGTTTTTCTTCCACACTGTCATAAATTGCTTTCTCATCTTTTAACAAGATTTCAATTTCTTCTAGTACTTCTATCTGCATCCATCCATACTGCTCAGCCAAAACAGTAAGCAGTTCCGCAAGCTGTGTCAGATTTCCTGCATATGCACAAGAAAATGCTACACTTTCTCCATTTTCTGCTGCCATATCCAACGCATCATTCCAATCTGCTCCACGAAGTTTGATATGATTATGTTCTCCAACCTCATAAAACGCACACAAATGTTGCAATAAAAGATGTTCTAAAATCGTTCCGTTGTATACTTCACCTGTCTCACATTTTTGGCGTGTTCCATAAGCACTGTCCCACTGTGCATCAAGATTCGTACCTCGTTCCATCTGCTCATCTTTGAAATAGGAAACCTTTTCTTTTAGGATTTCAATATCACCAGTCTGATCCAAATATAACTTTGTCGTCATAAATGGCCATACTCCATGATCCATCCAAACACGCGCGATTCCATTTCTATCTGCTATGAATTCTCCCTGTCCTTCACCAATAATTGTGGCATTGGTTCCATCTATACGAACTCCACCATAGTTATCCAATATCATCTGGCGAACTCCACTCGGATCCATAATCAGAAGAGAAAGACAATCCTGCCACAAATCGCGCCATCCTCTTCCGCCTCTTCCATAATCATGATGCGGCAAAAAAGAACATCCATAAATTCTTCTTAGCATAGGCTGAAAGCTTACCCAACGCATAAAATTATCAAATTCCGGTTTTCCTGTATGATATCTGACATTCACTTTTTCCTGCCAGTAATCTGCTGTTTGTTTCCGGGCTTTTTCCACTTTTTCTGCTGTCTCATAAGAAGAAAGTATTCGTTCTATTTCATCCTCTTTTTCCGTGATTCCCATTACAATGGTATATGTTGCTCTCTCTCCTGGATTCAATGTGATATTTGAGAAACGGATTCCACCTAATGCCTCTTTCCCTGCAAAAGAGCTTCCTGCTGGTACGCCATCTTCATTTTTGATTACTTTCCTCGGACATGTAAAACTTCCACCCTCACCGATATACTCTTCTGTAACAGGATAGAAATCTACTGGTTTTTCTCCTTTTCCCGTTATTCCACATACAAAATAAGTCAGTTCGTTTTTCTGATGTCCACGTTCATCAAAAGATAACGTTGGTCTTACATATACACCATAATCTGTGGTTCTTATTCTATGCAATAAAGATGTTACATGTCTGTGGTCCCGGATATTATCTGCACTTCTTCCAAAAATCGGAATGGCTGCTGTCGGTGTGAATGACTGTTCCATCTTACCGATATTACATAACTCTACCTGCATGATTTCTACGTTATGCTCTAATGGCACAAAAGATGTTACCTTCGCCTCTAACTGATATTTTGGGGATACTCTTGTCACCGTCTGCCACATTAAGCTTGCTGTCAACTCACTCTTATCCTGACACTCTGTAAATTTCTTATTTTCTTCCTCAGCAGAGGCTCCAACAATAGACCAGCTTCCAACTCCATCAACATGACACCAAAAATTTCTGACGGCACGGTTATTATGTAGATTCTCTACACTGACCGGTTCCATCAAAAATGCATTCTGATTCATTTTGATATCTCCACCAAGGTTCGGTGTTAGAGAACTTTTTATTCCCTTTTCTCCCGCAATCGGAAAATACAAATAACTGTAATTTTCCGGCTGTTCTATTGAAAATGTTCCATTCTCATCTAAAAAACGTATTGCTTCCATTGAAAAAACTCCTTTTTATCGTATTATGTTCTATACTACCGGAGACTTTTTCAAAAAGAAATCAAATTAGTATGAAAAATATCATTTTCATGCACTATATATTTTTAAATTTTTCTTCTTATCCCTGATATTTTTCTGCCTGTAACCGAATCAATTCTGCATCATCAAAATAGTTGATTTTCATTGCTGATTTTACTTCATGAAGTGTCTGTGCTGCAACTTCTCTTGCTGCATCACTTCCCTTCTTTAAGATGTTATATACTTCAGGAATATCTTTTTCATATTCTTTTCTTCTTGCTCTTAAAGGTTCTAGTTCTTCCTGTACAATATTGTTTAAGAATTTTTTCACTTTCACATCACCGAGTCCACCTCTTGTATAGTGGTCTTTCAACTCCTGTAAGCAAGCATATTCCGGAAGATAACGTTCAAAATGCTCCGGCTTACAGAATGCATCTAAATATGTGAAGACTGTATTTCCTTCTAAATGTCCTGGGTCGCTGACCTGAATATGGGTCGGATCTGTATACATTGCCATGATTTTCTTCTTAACATCCTCTGGTGAATCGGCAAGATAAATACAGTTTCCTAATGATTTACTCATTTTTGCCTTTCCATCTGTTCCCGGCAAGCGCATACATGCTTCATTATCCGGTAATAATGCTTCCGGCTCTACGAGCACTTCTTCATAAACTGAATTAAATTTACGAACGATTTCACGTGTCTGTTCAATCATTGGAAGCTGATCATCTCCAACTGGAACCGTAGTTGCTTTAAATGCTGTAATATCTGCCGCCTGGCTGATTGGATAGGTAAAGAATCCAACCGGAATACTGGCTTCAAAGTTTCTCATAATAATTTCATTCTTAACGGTTGGATTTCTCTGTAAACGGGATACCGTAACCAAATCCATATAGTAGAATGTAAGCTCTGTCAGCTCTGCAATCTGAGACTGTACGAATAACGTTGCCTTTGTCGGATCTAATCCAGCAGACAAGTAATCCAAAGCTACTTCTACAATATTTTCACGAACTTTCTCTGGGTTCTCAATATTGTCAGTCAATGCCTGTGCATCTGCAATCATAATAAATGTTTTATCATACTCACCAGAGTTCTGTAATTCTACCCTTCTTCTTAAGGACCCCACATAATGACCAACGTGAAGTCTTCCTGTTGGTCTGTCTCCTGTTAAAATAATTTTTGACATAAATATTCCCTCTCTTTCTTATAAAGCAAAAAAACTCTTATCCTACAAAGGATAAGAGTTCTATAACTTTTATAGCCACCTATGTAAACATACCATCATATGTCCTCCCCTTAACGATGGGAATCCGTCGACGCCTACTACTTCTCCATTCTATTTGGAATGTTTCCGGTTCGGGCCGCCCTCCTGAGCCCATTCCACATACCTACGACTATGGCAATTCCACCCTCTGCCACTCTCTGAAAATCTCTGCTATGTGTACTCTTCTCATTCAACGGTTTCAACGTATTCCATTTTACTGGAACACGCCGAAACTGTCAACCTGATTTATTTAAAATAAGCTACTCCAGATTCAAATAATTTCAAATCCTGTTCTCCATAGATATTCATCGCTACACTTCTGTCACGTCTCTCAGAATGTGCCATCTTACCAAGCACACGTCCGTCTGGACTTGTAATACCTTCGATTGCCATGTAAGAACCGTTTACGTTCCATTCTTCATCCATGGTAGGTACTCCTGCTTCGTTTACGTACTGAGTTGCTACCTGACCATTTTCAAACAGTTTATCTAACCATTCTTTTGGTGCTACGAAACGTCCTTCTCCATGAGAAGCAGGGTTACAGTAGGTCTTTCCTAATTCAGCCTGTGCTAACCATGGTGATTTGTTGGTCACAACTTTGGTATAAACCATTTTACTAACATGACGTCCAATCGTGTTGTAAGTTAAAGTAGGTGAATCTACTGACTGTGGACGAATTTCACCGTAAGGAACTAATCCTAATTTGATGAGTGCCTGGAATCCGTTACAGATACCAAGTGCAAGTCCATCTCTTTCATTTAAAAGCTTATTGATTGCTTCTGACATCTTAGCATTGCGGAACGCTGTTGCAAAGAATTTTGCAGAACCTTCCGGTTCATCTCCGGCGGAAAATCCACCTGGGAACATGATAATCTGTGACTGTTCAATTGCTTTTACAAACTCATCGACAGAATCACGAATATCTTCTGCGTTTAAGTTTTTAAATACTTTTACAATTGTATTTGCTCCAGCACGTTCAAATGCTCTTGCACTATCGTATTCACAGTTTGTTCCTGGGAATACCGGAATAAATACGGTTGGTTTTGCTACTTTATTCTTACATACATAGATATTATCTGTTTTGTAAAGTCCTGTCTGAACTTCTTCTTTGTCTTCTGTTGCACGAGTTGGGAATACTTTTTCTAAAGTACCGGTCCAAGCATTTAATGCTTCTTCCATGCTAATAACAACATCACCATAGACAAAGTTCTCTTCTGCATTTACTGCACCTACAACATTATGACAGCCTGACAGTCCTTCTGCTTCTAGTGCTGCTTTTACAGCTGCAATCTTATCAACCGGAACTTCTGCTACGATATTACCAAATCCCGGTGCAAATAATGTTTCCTTGGAAACATCTGCATTTAAAGTAACACCAAGTTTATTACCAAATGCCATCTTGCTGACTGCTGCTACAAGACCTTTTCCATCTAATGCATATGCAGACACAATTGCTCCTGCCTGAATCATAGCATGAACCGCATTGTATAATTTCATAACCTGTTCATAAACCGGTAAATCATATTCATTTTTTTCAATGTTAAATAATACAAGCTGATTTCCTGCTGTTTTTAATTCCGGTGTAATAATATCTTTTTCTTTTGCCACATCTACTGCAAAGGATACTAAAGTTGGTGGTACATCGATATCATTAAAGGTTCCGGACATGGAATCCTTTCCACCAATGGACGGAAGTCCAAATCCAATCTGTGCACTGTAAGCACCAAGTAAAGCTGCAAGTGGCTGACTCCAACGTTTTGGATCTTCATTCATTCTACGGAAGTATTCCTGGAATGTGAAACGAACTTTGCTATAATCACCACCAGCGGTTACAATTCTGGATAAGGATTCTAATACAGCATAAACAGCTCCGTGGTATGGGCTCCAGCTTGATAAATATGGATCAAATCCATAAGACATCATTGTTACAGTATCAGATTTTCCTTTCATAACTGGAAGTTTTGCCACCATAGACTGTGTCTCTGTCAACTGATACTTTCCACCGAATGGCATATAAACACTGTTCACACCGATGGAACCATCAAACATTTCCACAAGTCCCTTCTGGGAACATACATTGAGGTCTGCTAACTCTTTTAACCAAGCTTCTTTGATATTTCCTGCTTCTACCTCTTTTGCAATTTCTGGTGTTGCAATTTTATTTAAATAATTTTCTTCTGGATTTGGCATATCAACTGCTACACTTGTTTCCTGATGCGCTCCGTTAGTATCTAAGAAAGCACGGGAAATGTTAACAACTTCTTTTCCTCTCCAGCTTAATACTAATCTTGGCTCTTCTGTGACAACTGCAACTTCAATTGCCTCTAAGTTTTCTTCTTTTGCGTATTCTAAGAATTTTTCTACATTTTCAGGAGCTACAACTACAGCCATACGTTCCTGTGATTCAGAAATTGCAAGTTCTGTTCCATCAAGACCTGCGTATTTTTTCGGTACTTTATCCAAATCAACTCGAAGTCCATCTGCTAATTCACCGATTGCTACGGATACACCGCCGGCACCAAAGTCATTACATTTCTTAATAATATAAGCAACTTCCTCACGACGGAATAATCTCTGGATTTTACGTTCAGTTGGCGGATTACCTTTCTGTACCTCAGCACCACAAACTGCTGTAGATTCTGTATTATGTGCTTTTGAAGAACCAGTTGCTCCACCGATTCCGTCACGTCCCGTACGTCCACCTAATAAGATAATCTTATCGCTTGGATCAGAAGTTAATCTCTGTACAGCACGTCTTGGAGCTGCTCCTAAAACAGCACCAATTTCCATACGTTTCGCAACATAATTTGGATGATATACTTCCTTTACATATCCGGTAGCAAGACCAATCTGATTACCATAAGAGCTATAACCATGAGCTGCTTCACGTACTAATTTTTTCTGTGGAAGCTTTCCTTCAATAGTATCTTTGACAGATACAGTAGGATCCGCTGCTCCAGTTACACGCATTGCCTGATATACATAAGTACGTCCTGACAATGGATCACGGATTGCTCCACCAAGGCAAGTTGCTGCTCCACCAAATGGTTCAATTTCTGTTGGGTGGTTGTGTGTCTCATTTTTGAAGTTTACTAACCATTCTTCTACCTGTCCGTCTACTTCAACCGGAACTACGATAGAACATGCATTAATTTCATCAGACTCTTCCTGATCTTCTAATTTTCCTTCTTTTTTCAGGCGTTTCATTGCCATTAAAGCAATGTCCATTAAACAGACAAATTTATCAGAACGTCCTGCATAAAGATTTTTATGTGTATTTAAATAATCTTCATAAGTTGCTTCCATTGGAGCTTTGTAAAATCCATCATCAAATTTTACATCTTTCAGCTCAGTTGAGAATGTTGTATGACGACAATGGTCAGACCAATAAGTATCCAATACACGAATCTCTGTCATAGAAGGGTCGCGTTTTTCTTCGTTTTTAAAATAATTCTGAATATGTAAAAAGTCTTTAAAAGTCATAGCAAGTCCTAAAGAACCATAAAGTTCTTTTAACTTATCCTCTGCCATATCCTTAAATCCGTCAAAAATCATAACATCATCCGGTTCTTCAAAGGACTGAACTAATGTTTCCGGTTTTTCCAAACCAATTTCACGGGAATCTACCGGATTGATGCAGTGTTTCTTAATCGCAGCAAGCTGTGTCTCATCTACTTCACCTTCAATCACGTAAGTTACTGCTGTACGGATAATCGGTTCCTCATTTTCATTTAATAATTTGACACACTGTTCTGCTGAATCAGCTCTCTGGTCAAACTGTCCCGGTAAAAATTCTACAGAAAAAGTTTTTGCTCCATTTAAATCAAATGTTTCTTCATAAATATCATCTACAGGTGGCTCTGAAAAAACTGTTACCAATGCTTTCTGGTAAGTTTCTTCCGAAATATTTTCAATATCATAACGAATCAATTCGCGCACTCCTGTCACGGTCTTGATTCCTAAATAGCTCTTGATTTCTGCCTGAAGTTCTTTTGCTTTTACTGCAAAAGCAGGTTTCTTCTCTACATATACTCTGCGTACGTTACTCATCCTATACCTCCTGAAAACCTCTTTTTATAAATAACTAGACAAGGTTCAATGCTCGTTTCTTTTTTTACTGTTACAGTATATCATAGCCTATTCAATTAGCATAATTAATATATTTAATGTTTTTTATAAGATGAAATAATATATTTGTTTTTACAACGAAAATTGTTACATCAAATGGATTTACGAAATAAGGATTGACACGCATTATAAGTCAGGCTTATAATTATTCTTGCTTATACTAATAAAATTTATGAACAGATTTTGAAAAATACGGAGGATTATCCCATGGATATCAATTACGAACTTTATAAAGTTTTTTACTATGTTGCGACTTCTTTAAGCTTCTCAGAAGCCAGCAAGCACCTTTTCATTTCACAATCTGCGGTCAGCCAGTCCATTAAGACTTTAGAAAAAAAATTAGGACAGCCACTCTTTATCCGCAGTACAAAAAAAGTGCAGCTTACTCCTGCCGGAAAACTTCTTTTAAAGCATATCGAACCAGCAATGAACCTAATTCAACGCGGCGAAGCACAACTTTTAGACAGCAGTCTTCTCGGTTTAGGCCAGCTCCATATCGGCGCTAGTGATACCATCTGCCGTTATTTCCTGGTTCCTTATTTAAAACAGTTTCACAAGAAGTTTCCAAATGTTCCAATTAAGGTAACCAATGCAACTTCACTAAGTTGTGTAGATTTATTAGAAAAAGGAAAAGTCGATTTGATTGTTACGAACTTTCCAAATTCCAACTTAAATCATACTTATGTGCAAAAAACAGTCTGCAATTTTACAGATGTATTTATTGCCAATCCAGCATATTTCAATTTAAAACAGCAGGAACTCACGTTACAGGAATTACAGCAATATCCTATCCTGATGCTTGATCGCAAGAGTACAACAAGTGAATTTTTGCATAATCTCTTCTTACAGCATCAATTAGAACTGGTTCCTGAAATTGAATTAAGTAGTAATGACTTATTAATAGACCTTGCTCGCATCGGTCTTGGAATTGCATTTATTCCTGATTACTGTCTGACCCACGAATCTAAAGAACTCTTCGTTCTTCAGACAAAAGAAAAAATGCCAACGCGTCAAATGGTGGCTTCTATTAATCCAAGTCTTCCGTTATCGGCTTCTACAGAAGAATTTTTAAATCTACTTCCTTCTGTCTGAAAAAATATTGCCGACGCACAAACTTATCATTTGGCCACATGTCCAAAAAAGACCTCCTCGGAAAGAACAAAACTCCAATCACTTGATTTTGGAAATCGCTTTTCCGAACGAGGTCTATTCAATAATTTTCTAACTCTCTTCCCGATTCTTGTACTCTTCTTTTTATTCTTAGGTCTCAGAACTATAAATACTTCCCGTATTATAATTGTAAGTATACATTCCACTGCTAGAATAGGTATTCGATTTCGAGGCTTCATTTTCTGCATAATAATGAATCATAGAAGCTTTTGCTGCTACCTGATATCCAAAAGAACCTGTTGATTGAAACAGGGATTTTACCGTTTCCATATCTGATTCCTTAAATGCTTTTTCATCCACCGTTAACCTGCTGTCTGCACCAATCGTAATCCCTATCTTGCTTAATAATCTGCTGTTATTATTCACATAAGTAACCATAGATTTTGCTGTACTGATAATGTTTCTAGTGTTTGCATCTTCAAGTTCATCCACCATACTGTTATAGCTATCTGTAAATTTTTTAACAGCTTTATAAATAGCATCTGTGTCATAATCTGTACTTGTTGTACCATCTTCATTCTTTGTAGTTACTTTCTTAAATACAGATTTACTGCCTGTTGTCTGCAATGCCTCTGAGGCTTCTTTCAGTTCTTCTGATGTACTTTCAATTTTCGCCAATGTCTTTACATCATCCTTAGATGTGGCAGTAGAACTTATGACATTACTACTTGCCTCACTATCTGAATAGTACGCTTTTACCAGCTTATAATATGCACCACTTTTAATTGTTGCATAATCAGAATAATTAATTCCCAATAAATCCAAGCTACTATAACTGTTCGCCCAGTTTGCATTCTTGTTCGTACTTACGCTAGAAAACAGTACTCCAATAGAAGCTGAATCATAAGATGAAATTGTAGCCATAATCCTCACTCCTTTGATTTTTGACTTTTAACTCCTTGACATCCATGTCGCCGGAACCTATTTCTTTTTATTTATATCGGTCAACAACACTAATTTCTTAAGTTTTTCTTAGATGCAATTTCCTACAAAAAGTTTTAACTTATCGTTCATAGTTTGTTCATATCTTATTGGTAATATATAAATAGTTAAAAAACAATTGTTTATAAGATTTATTACTTGATAAATTTTTTCATAATAGCCCAGATGTCTTCGGATGTCTGGGCACTCCTCATTTTTAGAGAACTTTTTACTCTATAGGACGTATTTTCCTATAGAGGAACAAAGAGTGCTTCGCACTCTTTGCGCGCTGATGCGCGCAAGCGCCAGCTTGCATTTTACGTCTGCGCATCAGTCGCATCCTGCCCGGAGGGCTTTTTATCGAATAGGAAATTCCTATTCGATAAAAAAAGTGTCGCCACGCGACACTTCCAAAAACGCTTCGTGTTTTCCCTCAAAAGAATTTACACGATTGCAATTTCTTATTTTAAATATTCTCAATTTGCCAATCAATTGGCTCAATTCCATTTTTTTTCAAAAATTCATTTGCCTGACTAAAATGTTTACAACCGAAAAATCCACGATACGCCGACAGTGGGCTTGGATGCGGTGCCTTTAAAATCAAGTGTTTTGGATTCGTTAACATTGGAATCTTACTCTGAGCAGGTCTGCCCCAAAGCATATATACAATTGGTCGATCCTGTGCATTCACTGCTTGAATAATAGCATCCGTAAACTGTTCCCATCCTTGTCCCTGGTGTGAATTCGCCTGATGTGCCCGAACAGTCAGAACTGTGTTTAAAAGTAATACTCCCTGATCTGCCCATTTTTTCAAATATCCATTGTTTGGAATCTCACAGCCTAAATCATCCTGAAGTTCCTTATAAATATTCTGCAAAGATGGCGGAATATCTTTTTGAGATGGCGGTACGGAGAAACTGAGTCCGTGTGCCTGATTCACATTATGATAAGGATCCTGTCCTAAAATTAATACTTTTACCTTACTAAGCGGTGTAAAGTGAAGTGCATTAAAAATATCATCTGCCGGTGGATAAACCACTGTTCTGCTATATTCCTCTTTTACAAATTGAAATAACGTTCTATAATAAGGTTTTTTAAATTCATCCTGAACTGCCTCTAACCAGTCATTTTCTATCATTCCCATGATTGTTTCCTCTATCTCCTTACAGATATTCCACGTTCTGCAAGGTAATTCTTCAAGTCCATAATTTCTAATTCTTTATAATGGAAAAGAGACGCTGCCAACGCTGCATCTGCCTTCCCTTCTGTTAATACATCATAAAAATGCTCTTTTGTTCCAGCACCTCCCGATGCAATAACAGGAATGGAAACATTTTCTGCAATGAGTCTGGTGAGTTCCACATCATATCCTGCCTTTGTTCCATCGCAATCCATACTGGTTAAAAGAATTTCTCCGGCTCCTAATTTGTCTGCCTTCATTGCCCATTCTACTGCATCAATGCCCACATCAATTCTTCCACCATTTTTGTAAATATTCCATCCAGAACCATCTGGTCGACGTCTTGCATCAATTGCAACAACAACACACTGGCTTCCAAATTTATCGGCAGCTTCACTGATTAATTCCGGGCGATTGATGGCAGACGAATTAATGGAAATCTTATCGGCACCTTCTCGAAGTAACATCCTGAAATCTTCCACGGTACGAATTCCGCCCCCCACCGTAAATGGAATGAATACGGTTTCTGCCACTCTGCGTACCATATCCACAACTGTATTTCTAGCATCAGAAGTTGCTGTAATATCAAGAAAAACAACTTCATCTGCTCCTGCTTTATCATATGCTGCTGCGATTTCCACCGGATCACCAGCATCCTGCAAATTCACAAAATTAACACCTTTTACGACACGTCCATTTTTTACATCCAAACAAGGAATAATTCTTTTTGTAAACATGATTAGTTACCTCCCTGTATCTTCGAAAAATTCTTTAATATCTGCAAACCTACCGTACTACTTTTTTCCGGATGAAACTGGCATGCAAAAATATTGTTTTTCTCTACGGAGGCATGAATACAGGTACTGTAGTCAGTAGTCGCTTTTACAATCTGTTCCTCTTTTGCCTGCAAATAATACGAATGTACAAAATAAACATAGGAATTTTCAGGAACTCCCTCGAATAACCTTCCTTCGTTCTGTAAATGTAACGAATTCCATCCGACATGCGGTATTTTTAACCCTTCCTGATCCGGAATCCTTTTTACCGCTCCATCCAACAAATGCAATCCCTCTATGCCTGTACATTCATCACTTCCCTCAAAAAGAAGTTGAAGTCCCAGACATATTCCCAAAAATGGCGTATTCTTCTCTGCCACTTCCCAGATTACTTTGTCCAATTCGTATTTTTTGAGATGATTCATTGCATCTCCAAAAGCTCCTACGCCTGGCAGAATTACCTTATCTGCCTTTAGAATTTCTTTTGCATCTCTTGTCAGAACACATTCTTGTCCTATTTTTTGCAACGCTTTTTCTACACTTTTAATGTTCCCTGCATCATAATCAATTACTGCTATCATTCCTCTGTCACCTTTTCCAGTCCCAGTGAGTAGATGATTTTATATACTTCCAAAGAATATTCCTCTCTGTCACGAAGTCCATACATCTCTCTTGCCTGCTCTGCTGTCACTCCAAAATGTTCCATTAATGCGTCTTCTGCACTCTGTTCAATCAATCCGAGTTCTACTGTACAACCATAAGTCTGTGCATCTTCATAATTGATATCATATCTTCCAATTACAGAAATCAATGCATCTAACGCTAAATCATAATTTTCATACTGCATAAAGATTTCATAAGATTCATACTGGCTTTGTAAAGAAGCAAGAACACGGGCTTTCTCATATACTTCCATATCGCCCTCTTTTACCTCGATTCCTGCAATCTCTTCATAAGCTTTTGTATAATCACCTTTATCCAGCGCCTGCTCTGCTGCAGATATACTTGAAGAATAGTTTACCAGATTGCTACCCAACATGACAAGTAGTAAAAAAGACACTGCCATAACAAACATTAAAATTACCGGTTTTTTCGGTAATGGTGGCGTATTATCTTTTTCCTTTGGAGGTTTCGGTTTCTTTTCTTTTTTCTCCTTCGGTTTCTTTTCTTTCTTCTTTTTCTCTTTTGCTTCCTGTTTTTCTTTTTTCTTCTTTTCTTTTGCTTCTTTTTTCTCTTTTTTCAGTCTTGCTTTTTTTTCTTCTTCCGTTTCTTGCGGCTCTTCAGGGGCCTGTTCTGCTCCTCCACCACTAAGAGCAGCTAAAATTTCCATATTCTCATCTGACAGTTCTTCAATTTCCATACTATCTGATGTAATTGGCACCTTTTCGCCCTTCTTCGAAATCTCTTTTACTTCTTCCTCTTCGTCTTCCCCAAAAAGAATTCTTCCCATTTTTTGTAAAAATCCTTCTTTTTTAGGTTCTCCGTCCGTCTTTTCTTTTTTGGCTTTCTTCTTTTTCTTCTTGCCGTCTTCTTCCGGCTCCTCTACCTGATTCAGTTCATCGAGTCCACTCTTTCCACCATGAAGCATTTCACCAATTTCTGAAAAGTCTTCATCTCCATCGAATAAAGACATCAAATCCATTCCGTCATCTTGTGCCTTAGGATTTTCCATTTGTGCTTCCTCTTCCTCATTTACACTTTGCATTGGTTCGTCCGGCATTCCAAGTGACTCATCTCCAAACGAATCCGAAAGTGTGTCGGAAAGTGTATCAACCTGAAAATCGGAAAATTCACCTGCATTTTCCTGTTTTTCTTCCATTACCTGTTTTGCACCATTCACAATTCCATTTAAATCGTCTAAAAAACTTTGGTTATCATTTGCGATTCCGACAGTTTCATCCTCTGAAGATGTGCTTTCTACGTCATTTAATTCCTTTTCAAAATCAAGTAAAAAGCTATCATCATTATCATCTTCTAACAACTGCTTTTCGAAATCATCTAAGAATTTTTTCTCAGAATCCATAATACTCTCTGCCTCCTGCGTCGTACTATTTTCCCCAGCGTCACCCTCTGACGTTGCAGCATGTAATAAACCATCCAAGTAATCTTCTGATTTGCTCATTATGCACCCCCCGGTATCTCTATAACCTAATTGAGGATGTGATGAACCATCACATCCCCTCTTCACTTCAAGCCTTATTCTGCATTTTCCTCAATCAACTTATCAATTGCTTCTACCAGATTTCCAATTTCTGGTTTCGTTAACTGAGCGTCTGCACCTAACTGTTCTCCCTTCCGCCTCATTTCTTCATTCACGAGGGATGAGAATATGATTAATGGAATATCTTTTAATACATCATCTGTTTTTACAAGTTTTGTTAAACGATGTCCATCCATTAACGGCATTTCAATATCTGTAATAATACAGTGAACCTTTTCTAAAACATCGCCCTCTCTTTTCATCTGCTGAAGTTTGTCCCATGCTTCCTGACCATTTGTGTTCATGATAATATTGGTATAACCAGACTTTTTCAAACAATCCGTAATCAATTTACCTAATAAAGGCGAATCCTCTGCGATCAAAATTGGTGAACTGCCTCTATCACGACGTCCCTGCATATTATCTACATCAGACATCTTCAATCCTGTCTCTGGGCTGATATCCGTTACAATCTTTTCAAAATCAAGAATAACAACAAGCTTGTCTCCTAATTTAATAATACCGGTCGAAGCACTATTATCTTCTGTATTAATAGTAGAATCCGGCTTAATAATATCTTCCCATGACACACGATGAATTCCAATTACCTGGTCCACATGAAATGCGATGTTCAATTTATTAAAATTTGTTATGATAAAAAGTCCGCCCTCTTTTGCAGGTTCCATACCAAGACACATTTTCAAATCAACAACTGTCATCACCGTATCACGCGGCATAAAAATGCCTTCCACGCTTGGATGCGGATTTGGAATTGGTGTAACCGGCTGGTATACTAAAATCTCACGTATCTTTGCCACATTAATTCCATAATGATTATCTCCCAATGTAAATTCTAATACTTCTAATTCATTCGTACCTGTCTCCAATAGAATATTTGTATCCATCGCATATCTCCTCCTGTGGATTTCAAACTATATCTCTGTTTTTATTATATCATACAACTTTTCATAATTGCAGCACTTTTTCACCCAATTTACAAAATAATCGTTACATTTTCACCATTTAATTTAATATTTAAAGACAATTCTGACACATTTTCCGTTGCCTCATTGACCTCAAAAAGTAAAACTGTATGTACCGTTTCTCCCACTGGAATCACTCCCTGATAAGTAGAAAAATCATTTAGTAAAAAGGTCATCTCTGCTGCACTTTCCACTCCATCTGCTGACACGCGAAATGTTGGCGTCTGTGACAAAACATCTGCAGATGCCTCTGTTTCTCCTGTATTAGTCAAATCAATATTCAATACAAGATAAATCTTTCCCTCACTTGCTTCCATCGCATAATAATCGGCTTCTATATAATTCTTTTTCAATTCATATCCTGCATATGTAACAGATACTTGTTCTGTTCCAAATACCTCTTGAAGTGTTTTGGATGAAACAGTTCCTTCTCCATCCGTATTTTCTTCTATTTCCACTTCATTTCCTTCTGCATTTGCTATTTCCTGTGATTCTTCTGTCTGAGTTTCTTCTGTATTCTCTGCTTCTATTTCTTCCGTATCCTCTTCCAATTCAGATAAATCCACATAAGTCAGACCATCTTTCTGCTTAATATTAAATTTTGCCACAACATGCGAAGCATAATTTACAATCATGCTTTCCTCTGATTCGGTGAGTTCATATGGAGCATCACCACAACCGCCTAACAATAGTGTTGCAGCGCACAAAATCACTGCTGTTTTCATCCTTGAATTTCTCATACTTACTCCTTGTAAAATATCAGTAAATTTTTACTTTATAGTAACATTTTTTAGACAATATGGCAACTCCCATTTATTCCGCTTCACTTCCCTCCTTCGCATTTGTGTCAAGTTCTATCCAGAATTCAACACCATCTTCATGATTCACAGCCCCGCAGGCATGATGATGTGCATCCATAATCGCCTTCACAATCGAAAGACCAATTCCGCTACCACCATATTCTCTTGTTCTTGCTTTATCTACTTTATAAAATTTTATCCAGATATTCTCAATATCCTCTTCCGGTATCTGTTCTCCCGTATTGAATACATGGACTCTGACACAATCCGGCTTTCTGGTATAAAAAATCTTTATTTCCTTCTTTCCTGCGACATGATGAATTGCATTACTCAGATAATTTGTAATAACTTCCTCAATTTGGAATTCATCCGCCCATACATATATCGGCATATTTTCCAAAAAATTCAGTGTTATTTCATTTTGCATCAATAAAATCGAAGTGGATTCCAGAACCCCACAAATCAGTTCCGTTAAATCAAAGCGTTCCATTACCATTGTCTGATTTCCGAATTCGAGCTGATTCAGTGTCAAAAGCTTCTTTACCATTCGATTCATTTTATCAGATTCATCTATAATGACATCACAATAAAAATCTCTACTTTCCGCATCGTCATTGATACATTCTTTTAATCCTTCCGCATATCCTTGTATTAATGCCAACGGTGTTTTTAACTCATGTGATACATTCGACAAAAAATCTTTTCGCATCTCGTCTATCTGCGTTTTCTTTTCTATATCAATTTTTAACTCATTATTAGCACTTTTCAACTCTGAAATTGTCTTTTCCAGTGTTTCCGACAATTCATTTATATGCACACCAAGTTCATCAATTTCATTCGTGTGTTTTGGTCGAATTCTATACTTCACTTCAAAATCCAGTTCCGTCATTCTCTTTGAAATGTTCGTCAACTCCAAAATTGGTGTTGTAATCCCCCTTGAAACAAAAATAATAATGACGGTACTAATCAGAACCCCTATGATTCCAACATACCCTAAAAAACGGTTTGAAATCGTTACGCTCTCCCTGATACTTTCCAATGCAGTCCGCATCATAATAAAATTACCATCCGATAAAGTTCCCCAAAGCACCAGATATTCAGACGCAAGTCTTTCATCATTCTGCCTCTGTAATACATAATTTTCGGAACGCTGTAACACTTCTACCTGTTCATTCTTATTCCCAAACAGCAAATCTAAAAACTGCATCATAATTCCCTGTGTATCATTTGCTGAAGAACGAATTACCATCCGATCCGGTCCAATTACAAGAGCCGTTATATTTTTGTTGGCGCACAAATTTTCAAATGCAACATCAAAATCCTGTGTTTCCAATTCACCGTTTTGAGCTGCCTGATCCATTACCTGATAACTTTCTAATAAGGCATTTTCTTTCTTTGATATATAATACTTTTCCAGAAAAGCATTATTCAAAAACCAGCACAGAAACACTGTGCCGGTTACAACTCCTATAATAATCACTGCCATCTCCTGAGTCAGTGAACCAATTTTCTTTTTTTTCAAATAATTTTGCATAAAACTTCTTCCTTTTTCGTACTTCATTCAAGATTTACGCGATCAAATTTGCTGCCCCGATAATGCCCGCACTATTTCCCAAAATTGCACATTTTACGTCTGGAATAAATGCCTTATTTCCAGCGAAGCACTTGTCTTTGATATACTCATTAACTGGCTTTGTCAGCTTTTCCCCCTGATTGCAAACTCCTCCTGACAAAAGCACAACATCCGGGCGGAAAATATTCACCAAGTTTGCGATAGCCTCTCCAAGATATGTGATATACTGGTTTACAACTTCTTTTGCCGTTTCATCACCATCCCAAGCCGCATCAAATGGAATTTTTCCATTCATTTGAGAAAGTTCTCCACCACACAATTCGTTCATCTTTGACTTTGGATGTTCCAGAGCAGCCTGTCTTGCATCACGAATCAGTGCCGTTGCAGAAACATATGCTTCCACGCATCCACGCCTTCCACATGTGCACAATTTTCCACCGTAAATGAGGCTTGTATGACCTAACTCTGTTCCTCCTGCATGTGCACCCTCGAATACTTTTCCTTCAAGAATCACACCACCTCCTACACCTGTGCCTAGTGTCAGAAGAACTGCATTGGATATCTTTTTCGCCGCACCTGCCTTTACCTCTCCAAGTGCTGCGCAGTTTGCATCATTTGAAATGCTTACAGGACAAGAAAAATATCTCTTCATTTCTTTCACTAACGGTACATTCTCCCAGCCAAAATTATTGGAGTAAAGCACAATGCCATTTACCGCATCAATAGTTCCAGGACTTCCGACTCCTACTCCAGAAAGTTTTTCTTCTTCAAAATTTAGTTTTCTAAGAAGGCTTTTCACCAAGTCCGCCATATCACGGATTACATCTTGGTACGACCGTTCGGCTTTCGTTGGAACAGACCCTTCCATTAAAATTTTCTGGTCTTCCCCTACAATTCCTGCCTTAATATTGGTTCCTCCAAGATCTATTCCTGCTCTATACATGCTTTTCTCCCCTCATATTTTCCATAGAAATGGCTCTCGTAAAATAATTAACATCACTATCTTTGTGAAACCTCAAATTTATATCCCATTCCCCAGACAGTTTTAATACAATCGCCCTTTTTCCCCATTTTTGAGCGCAATTTTTTTACATGTGTATCAATTGTTCTGGCGTCTCCAAAATAATCATAATTCCACACATGGTTTAAAATTTTTTCTCTGGATAATGCAACACCTGCGTTTTCCATGAAATAAGTAAGAAGTTCAAATTCTTTAAAACTTAATTCTATTATTTCTCCATCTACCGTCACCTGGTGAGCAGTTTTATTAATCACAATTCCCCCCATTTCCAGCATTGGTTCTTCTTCCTCTGCTTTGCCGGTTCTTCGCAGAATTGCCTCGACACGTGCCACCAGAATTTTAGGAGAAAAAGGTTTTGAAATATATTCGTCCGCTCCTAACTCAAATCCGCTTAATTCATCGCTTTCATCGCCTTTTGCTGTCAACATAATAATGGGTACCCGGGATGTTTCCCGTATTTCCTTACAGACTTCCCAACCATCAATTTTAGGCATCATAACATCTAATATAATTAAAGCAATATCACGTTCCTTATAAAATATTTCCAAGGCTTCTTCCCCGTCTCCTGCTTCTAACACCTCATAATTTTTACGTACCAGGAAATCTCTAACCAACTTTCGCATTCTGCTCTCATCATCTACTACCAGAATTTTGATACGGTTTATTCCACTTTCCATCTCATATTTCATCCCTTCCAAACCTATTTGGACAGCATTTTAGCATTAATCTATGAAGAATTTGTGAATTTATTTCCCTATTGCAGGGCATTTTCTTTTTCTCGCAAAATCTGTTCCCTCTCTTCAAGTTCATTTTCCCACTGTTCATACTTATCAATCAACTTGCTCTCATAATTTAAAATTGTAACACTATCACTGGTAAGATTAATTAAAAACATAAAGATAATGCAAATGATAAAAGCAATATTTAAAATAAGTGCTGTATGAAAGCTCTTTTTATAATCCACATTCTTAGCTTTTACATTCGTAGTTTTCTTTTGAGGCGGCTTGTTCTCTCTTTGCGGTGTAGCAGCCACATAAGTTCCCCTGGTACGTCCTACCGGAATGGGCAGAATATCTTCTGACCTTATTTCAGGAACTGCTCTCAAATACTCCTGCAAATCTTTTAAATATGTCTGACCAACTGCTGTCTCAAACATTTTCTGCCGAATCACCTGATTATACACCTGTAATACCATTTTCGGCTGGGCTTTATCAATTTTATCCTGAATAAATTGAACCCCTTCTACTTCTCTTTTTGCCTGTTCCGCTGTCTTTTCATCCTGAAAAAGAAAGCCCCCTACCAAAATTTCTTTTCTTTGTTCCACCTTATTATTCATACCTTAATGTTCCTTTTTTCATCTCAAAAAATGTTACTTTATTTTTTCCATATTCCTTTGTTTTCATTAACGCTTCATCTGCACAAGATACCATTGCTTCATAAGATGATTTTATCTCTTGATTATAAGAAACACCTATACTAATCGTCCTATGAACATTACCTGTCTTTCCAAATGAAATTTTACTGAATGCATCTCTAAATGCTTCAATTCTTACTTCCTCTTTTTCCAGACTCTCCACCTCTGGTAAAAATACTACAAATTCATCTCCTCCAAACCTGCCACAGATACCTCTGTCCATAAAACACTTTTTAATCAGTTCTGCCAGTTTCTCTATCACAGAATCTCCATGCATATGTCCATAAGTATCATTTGCCAGTTTAAAATTATCAATATCAATCATCAGCAACAAATCTGTAGTATTCTTCTTTTTATTATTCAGATATTCTCGAATCTCCGCTTCTAATGTAACTTTATTAAGCAATCCTGTTGCAAGATCACGCTGACTCTTTTCCTCGAATTCCTTTCGTTTTTCTTCTGTTTTCTGCAATAACTCTATATTTTCAAGATTCTTTCTTCGAAATTCCTGCATTGTCTTCTCATATTCTTCCTGTAATTCCATATAATGCTGACATGCTTGCAAGTATTGTCCTCTATCGCTATAATTTTTCTGATAAGAAATCTCCATCTCTTCTAACTTAATACGCAGATGAATAAATTCTGTTAATGCGAGTTTCTGTTTCAGTTCATCCATTAACTTCTTTGCGTTCTCCTGCATCTTATGTACTAGCAAAAACTCACAAAACTCCATATAAAAATCTATCTGTTCCATAAAGTTACTATCATTTCCCACCCCGGAAATAATCTTCTCTGCCTTTTTTTCCGCAATCTCTAACTCGCCGAAATGTTCCTCCATATACACATCTAAAATCCTAAGCGGCAGAACTGGTACCTCTTGTCCTTTGATTGCACTTTGATATGCATTGGCCTGCTTAAAAAGGCTCATAGCATCCTCAAACCGTTCCATTTTGCAAAAAAGTTGTGCCTTCTGAACCATGACCAGCATACTCATTTCAATATCCGGATTTAATTGTGTCCGATTCGCTTTTTCAAAAGCAATATTGTAATAATGCAATGCTTTTGAATATTCTGTCAGGTTCTGATAGAGCAGACCGATATTCAGCAAAGAAGCAATTGCCTCATATTGATTCTCGTTTTGTTCCGCGGATGAGACTGCCAACAAATAATTTTCTAATGCAACTGTTTCATATCCTACAAAAGAAAAAAGCATTCCCAGAATATTATATGCCTGTGCTTCCAAATGCAAATACGGATTTGTTTTTAAAATCTGAAGGCTTTTCGTCAGTTCTTCCACCGTATCGGTATATTTCCCGGCACGAAAATATGCTTCCCCTCTATAGAACGCTGCTTCTGCCAGTTCATCCGGCGTCCCGTCTATTTGAAGATATTTGTCATAAGAATCCAGCATGCCCCACAATTCTTCCTGAATCTGCATATTGCGGTAAGAACGAATACGGTCTAACATTTCTCTTTGAAATACCTTGGTTTTCATACCCCTCACCTGCCTGGTCTGATTTTTCTGTCTTTTCCGAAATTCTAACTAATTGTAGTATAACATACTTAGTTTTCAAAAAAAAGAGTGAAAAAAGCCGATAGAAACGAGATCCCATATCTGATTTACAATGGATATCTCAAGTTTCATCGGCTTTTTCTATTAACGTTTCTGGTTAATCGGTCCTATCCCTTCTTTTCGGACATTATGAGTCTGATTTTGGTTTTCCGGCTTGACCTTTTGCGTGATATTGTTAAATTTGTTCAGATTCTTCTGCTCTTCCATTCTTTTCTGTTCTTTTTCGTCCACTTTATCACCCCGAAGCATAGTGTATGTGATTGGTCGCATATTTATACAGGACTTTCACATACTATTCCCGAAAGGTGGTGAAAACTATGTCTAGCAGAAAGACTACTAATATCTATGATGATGGGAATATCCCAGATGTAGATTTGCCAAACGGCGAAGATTCCCAAAAGAAAACGTTCAATGGAAATGGCTCAGCAAAAACTACTTCTGTAAAAAATACTCTTCCTTTACCAAAAGCCCCGCATCCTAATGCAAAAACTCAAAGATGAACTAGTCCTCTTATCCACCTGTTCTCACATCTTCTTTTTCTTTTCATAATTTAAAAGAAAAAGGAGATTTCTTATGCCAGATAATTTTGACCGACGCAGACCTAGTGGTTGTCCACCATGCCACTGTGATTGCGACAGACGTGACGGCCGCAGGGATTGGCGCGATGACCGCAGGGACGACTGGCGTGACGACCGCAGAGACAGACGCGGTGACCGCAGAGACGACCGGCGTGACGACCGTAGAGATAGGCGTGATGACCACAGAGACGACCGCAGAGACAGACGTGATCGATATTAATATTTGATAATAAATCATAAGAAAAGGAGCCGCAAAGTGGTTCCTTTTCGTTAGAGATTCGTGGTGCTCCTAGAATGTTCCTTCACTCCACAATTAGTGCCCTTGCATCAACACTATTGATTCTCTCGTACATAATTCTCTGATAAGAATCCGATGCAAAACAGGCATCCAGCGCTTGCCTTGAGGGGAATTTGATAATAATGACACGTTGTGGATTCCTTTGGGGATGAAGTGAAGTAATCTTCTCTGTTCGAACTAAATATTCCCCTCCAAAGCTTTCAACAATTGGCCTCACTTTCCTAATATATTCATCATAAAGTCCTCTTCCTTCTTTCTCATCGATATATGTATCAACAATAAAATAACAATCCATGACTATTTTCTCCTTCTACAACAATCTATAGTTCTTGCAAACAACGGATTTTTCCTCCACATAGGCATATGCAAAATATCACAAACCTGATTAACTAATGCCGATAACTCCATCTCTTGGTCTATATCGCATACAACTTTTTCTAGTTCATATACCATTTTTTTCGCATCGTCAATTTTATGTCTCATCATTTCAAAAGAATACACTTGATCCCACGCCGGATAGAACGTCGCAACACCTGACAATTTTTCCAATATCGCCAATGAATGTCTTGTATCATCTACATTAATGAAAATTGGAATATCTCCTCTTACCGGCACGACATCTCCTATAAATGCCATATCTTCTATGAGATAAGATACCTCATCAACAGAATGTCCCGGGGTTCCAATTACGTCTATATGTATATCATCTGATAAATATATTTTATCTCCATTTTTTACAACATAATCTACAGGGGTGGATTTTCCTGCAAGGCTATAAAAATTCGGTATTGGACGTTCCGCAAACTGCAAATCAATGTCCTCTATCCAGGCACGTTCCCCTTCGCTGGCATATATCTTCACTCCATATTTTTCACGAAAATAATTAGCTGTACCAATATGATCCGGGTGAGCGTGTGTCAAAAAAATGCCTTTTATTTCAGTTGGATAATGACCACCTTCTAATATAGCTTTTTCAATCTTCTCCTCACTACCCGCAACCCCAGAGTCTATCATTACACATCCTTTATCCGTTTCGATGAGATACACATACACAAATCTTTCTATTTCCGATGTAACCTGAAAATCAATCTTAATTTGTTTTACCTTCATAATTTCTCTCCTCCTTCTTGCAAGTGTTCACTTGCATCTAGATTATTTTTAAACGTGCCTACTTTTTTTATTCAGCACGTTAAAATCAAACTATATTCTACTTTTCACATATCCCAGAGACAAAAACCTTGATACTATTCCTAATATAATTCTCCTTTGAAACAGAAACTAATTTGTTGCCAAAGGAAGCATCCAAAAATACAAATCCAAAATTCATGGCAATAAACTGCAATGCCACACTCTCCACATCACAATCACGCATGTTTCCATTTGCAATCATTTCTGCAAAATAGTTCAATAGTACTTTCTTAAAAATCATAGGAACTTTCATAATTCCCGGGAGTGCCGCACCTTGCAGTTCTGCTGACCTAAGACCTATTGCTACCTTTACCATCTTTGGTGTTACCTTGTTCATATAAGTCTCAGAAAAAGAAATCAAATCCTCTTCTAAGTCTCCGTGATAGGTAAAATCACTCTCCGCTAGTCCGGGATTCCACTTTGGCAATTCCATAGCAGCTACCACTATTTCTTTTTTTCCGTCAAATCGTCTAAATATGGTGCTTTCGTTGACTCCGGCTAATTTAGCAATATCCTTGGTAGTTGCACCAGTATAACCCTTATCAATAATGAGTGTCATCGTAGCATCCATAATTTTTAATTGAGTTTCATCATACATATACTTCAGCTCCAATGCAAGTATTCACTTGCATCTTATCATAGTTGAAAAAATAAGTCAAATATATTTACAAATAAAAAAGCGCCTTGTTGTAGCGTTACAATTGATGTGACACCTAAACTATATACAAAAAGCGATTGAAC
>JBJELY010000109.1:0-1817 GCA_051879395.1 Roseburia sp.
AAGGAAGCCTTTTCATGCCGAATGCAGCTACTACCGAATATAGTATTATCAATCCCATATAGTTCAAAACCGTAGGAAGAATCATATTGTTGAACAATCCTATAGTTTGATATTGGAAATATAGATAGATGTTGGATGCAGCCATTAACATAAAAGCTATACTGAAAAGAATGTGAAACCGAACTTTTTTAATTATTAATAGTACGGATAATATCAGTCCTAATAAACACCCTGATATTGCCCAACCGCTTAATGATGCGTTTTGAAAATTGTTGATAGGTGTGGAAAGTTTTGCAAACATACTGACAAAGTTGTTTGCCGAATTAAACAACATAGTTAAAATAAATAGTAACATAGACATCCACACGTTCCGGTAAGTAAAGATGTTTAATGGAAGATATGCTTTCCATTTATGATAAAAGGAGCAACAAAGAAATGCACCGCATGAAATCAGTAGTATTCCCGTAACTAAACGTATACTTTCAGAACAAAACCAGTCAAGTGTTTTGCCGTAAATGAGGATGTAAGCCATACTGCATAGTATTATAGCCATGAATAACATACCCGGTACTTTCTGCCATTCAACCTTGTATGTTTTTGAAGTCTTTTCATTTGGCATAGTATAAATACCCCAGTTCGGGATAAGTTGGCGATTAGTTATATGTGAAGACAGTGTCACGAATCCTCTTCCCGTGCCATTAAGCACGGGCTATATATAAAGGAAAAGTAAAAGAGCCACTTCTGTCTTTAGAACAATGAAAGCTGCTTTGTATCTTCGATGCAGTATCCTTGCAGAGCCTTAGGCTTGTTGTCAAAGAAGCAATATGCTCCCAAGGCAGAAATAAGGTTCATGATAAAATTGCTTACAGACCTATGGCGTGAGTGTACAATCTGCGCCGTGTTCTTTAGCATGTCATTGATGGTTTCTATAATGTACCTCTTGCGCAGCATCATTCTGTCATAGAACGGCATCAGTTTGTTTTTCATGTTTACACGCAAACCTGTCACCAACTGTATTCCATCCTCAAAGAGAATGTCGAACAGCTTCTGCGAGATATAGCCTTTGTCAGCAAACAACTTGCCATACAGTCGTTTAGCAAGAACCTTGAACACATTCGGATCCTTGTCGCTGACATTTGCGCCGGTAAGGACAAACGCTATTATCTCTCCTCTGTCATTGCATGCAAGATGGAGCTTGAAGCCATGACACCAGCCCATAGTCCCCTTTCCGTCAGTGGCAATCCCCTTGAATACCTTATTGGTGTATCTCCTGAGATTATGGCATACAGGTATCATCGTGGAATCTACAAATGTTATGCCAGTACATCTTCCGAAAGCTCCCAGATTAAGAAAGAACATCAGCTGGAAGAACACGCGACTTTCCAACTCCACAAAGCGGTTATAAGACACGGCCTTCGGAAAATACGACTTCATCGTACCCTTGATGAAGAACAGGTAGTAGTGTTTGAAATTGCGGAATGTACCGAAATGGAAATACAACAAAATAGTCATGATTTCGCTGTCAGACAACGAGGCTTGGCGACGTCTTCGCTTAACTCCGCTGTTGTCTTCAAGTAATTTTCCTGCATTTTCTGCATTAAAATGTTTGCAAAACTCGTCTATTATACAAAATAATTCTGTAACTTTGTAACCGGTAGTCATATCAAATGTTTTTGTAACTGTTTGAAATTCACCTATAAAGGTACAAAATATTTGTGAGACTACCAACTTTTTACAGACTATTTCTTATCCCGAACTGAGGTAATTATTACTTTCTTACCGTTCTTTATGTAAATGCCCTTTGCAGGCTTGATAAC
>JBJELY010000110.1:0-6821 GCA_051879395.1 Roseburia sp.
AGTAATATTGTTCTGGTTACTGACTTAATATAATAAGCTTCGCTCTTTTCAGCCACATCTTGTGGCTCACTATCTTTAGGCAAAAGGTATATTTCATTTAATCTATGAAAGAAAACCACATTCAGTTGGTAAACAAACGAGCCAAACACTCTCCAAAAAGACAAGATTCCCAAGAAAATAACCATGGGTCTTCCAACCGCCTGCGCCGTCACAACACACTTGGCGATAATAGCATATAGAACACAAGCAATAGTCCATATTTCTGAAAATAGATATGTGTTTGTAATTGGCGTTTTATTAGTTTTAAAAACTTTTTTGTATAACCACGAAACAATCTTTCTAACTATAGAAAACAGAGATGTTCTCTCTAATAAATAAAACAATATAAACATGCTCTGCACAAACACTCCTTCATCAATGCCCATATGCTGTTTTACATTTTTTAGCGAACGCGTATTCTCTTGCTCCTGTTCCATTTTTCTTCATCCTTTCTGTAAATTTTTTCATTGTCATGCCTTATTTGCAGAACTTTCTATGACGTTTTTAAGTTTTGATGAACTTGTGGATTCCGTGTATGGGAAAAAGACCAAGTCACTGCCATGTTCCCTGAGCCATGCCTGCTCCGCCAGCCATGTGGGATCGTTTGCATAATCACTGCCGGAGAACTGCACGTCAAAATGATATTTTTTATATACATCGCGCGTTCCCGATGATACAACCGGCAAAATAAAGGCCCTATCCACGTACTTGCACGATTCAACAATCTCCAAGCGCTCCCGCTCCTTCACGTATGGGCTCCTCATCTTCCCAACACTGGCCTGTTCATCCGACACTACACCCACAATCAAAATCTCGCACTGTTCCTTCGCTCTTCGAAGCAGATTCAGATGTCCAATATGGAACAGGTCAAAAACTCCCGCAATATATCCAAGATGATAGTTTTTATCCATGACGGATGATTCTTTCCCATCTACAGCTTCTTTGTAGGCATCGGTCCTCTTCCCGTCAACCTTTCCGACAGCACTTTCCCGTACCGTCCTTTCGACATAGGGATCATATACCCCATAATGGCAAATGCCCATTTCCTTCAGTTGAAACAACACAGAACTATACTGTTTGATACATATAATCACCTTATAGCTATTCGGATCATGATTTCTCAAAATATCAGGGGCATGAACCTCAATTCCATCAACCAAACTTCCTTGTCTGCTCTCATTGTTATCCAATAGCGCCACAATAGGAACGTTCTCGCCAAACTCCGCAATAAATTTTCTGGCCCACATTCCGCTGCCAAACACAAAAATCTCTTTGTCTGCAACATCCGAAAATAAATCAATAAAAATCCGATTGTACTCCCCGACAGAAAAATTGGCTTTTTGCCGATTCATGTTAATGACAGCCGGATCCGCAAGATGCTGAATGTTAAACTCTGCCAGCACATCCCGATTACGAAGTTTTTTAATATACGAATCTCCCATTGTACGAAATACACCCAATTTTTGGTCCATACCATATCGCCGGGCAAAAAAGGACATTGGCACAATTCTCTCCATTGCCTTGTCCCCCATATATATGATGTCCAATGCCCTAGCAAGAACAACTTTGATGGGATAATCTTCCTCACAAAATTCTTGATCAAAGGCAACAAAATGTCCATCCACATAAAAACAATTCAAGGGTACAAGGTCCAGATAAGCCTCCTGATAAAAAGGGCCAATATCCGCATTATCACTTTCTACCCCCTCTGCCGCACGTGACGATGCCAAAATCATATCAAGAAAGGCACATGTCTTCCCTATAAATTCTTCCTTATTTTGGAATGCCAATTCCCTCAAATATTCCAGTGCGGTAGGAGCTTTCACATAGGGCATCTCAACTCCCTCTAAGGAGTTCCCATCATACGTCCCCGCTGATCTGCGCTCCATAGGAACAACCGAAATGCCTCTGTGTGCCAGCTCCGATGCGTGCCGGAGTAGCACTTCCATTCGCTCATTTCCGTCAGGATATAAAGCCCTCTTTGTTACCACTCCATCTTTTTGTATGATTGTGGCCATAGCATTAATGCTTCCTCGATCCATGGAAGTGGTCACATGATTCACTTCAAAAAAATCCCCTTCCGAAGTGCAATCAATTAAATATGCGTTAGCCATCTGATGAAACATCCCATTATGAATCAAGCTCTCGTAAATTTGCGGTATGTTCAAAAAAACAGATTGCGGATTGTTGTACAATTCTGTATATCGAATAGAGAGATTCTCTTCCGGAAGATAATCCCACGCGTAAATCTGTTGAGGCATAGCAAGCCCCGGCAGGATGGAGTATCCCCTCCTTCGATAAAATCCCGCTTCGTCCAAAAAACGCTCTATTTCATATCGAGCGTAACACCTTCCGGCCAACATCCGCCTGTCTTGTTCCGTCAGATTATAATAATTCTCAATTCCGTCAAAATTCCTGTCCGTATAGGGGTCGTAATCTCCTGCGAAATAGCATAGAGCCAGACGATTCTCACACGCCAAAAAGAGGTGACCATCCGGTTTCAAATCACCTCTCAAATCTGCTAATACTTCACCGGGGTTATCTGCTTTTTCCAGCACACAAACCGCAATTATGTAATCATACGGAGCACATTCCCCTTCCACGACACCCCTTCGCAAAATGTCCTGCTTTAATTCCTTTGAGCAATCCCCAGCAAAACATACGCTTGCCCCAGGTGTCCATGGATACCAGTTTAATAGTCCATCCGACAAATTATACTCTACATTCATTTCTCCCATTTAAAACACCTCTTCGGCCACAGCTGATGCTTCCAGCAAAAACTATCGCCAAACAATCATGCGCTCTTTCGATACTCCTTCATGAAGCAGCTGCTTTGCGATATCGTGGTATGAGAATTTATTTGCAATTACAAATTTGGCCTCCGGGTAAAATTTCAGTCCATCTTCCAAACTGTAAATCTTTATATCTCCTATCACTTCGCCCCATAAATCTGCATTATTATCGCAAAATGCGCACACCGGAATATGAGCAAAACCCAATTCTCGAAGTACATTTTTTCCTCGTATTCCAGCGCCAAAGATAATCACATTTGCATTCTTCAGAAAGCCCAAAACCTGTTCCCGATAAATCTGCTCATCCTGCAACACCTGTTTGCGTTGACTTACCCAATCGCTTCCATGGCACATTGCCTGTTCCAAATACTCGCGCCGGAGGATTCCTTCCTGCTGCTTTTGCGTCAATATTTCAAAAAACCAAGCTATTCTATCCGCATTCTCATCCTCTTTATTCTGCAACAAAATCTTTTTCAGATTTTCTTCAAATACATCTGACATTCTTTCGTAAATAATATTTATCCTATCTATCTCGATGTCCGGAATACTATCATCGGATAATAGATGCTGGTATTCTTGAAATGCAAACTTCATCCCATTTCCATGATTGGTTGAAGACATCTCCCGATCAATGCAATAATTATAAAATGCTTTTTGTGTATAATACGCGGTTTCTGCCAGCCAAAAAACCTGCTGAAGGAAACCTATATCTTGAAAAGCCGCTCCCACAGATTCGTTGCACGCTATATTGTGATTCAACAGAAAATCTCTTCGGTAAATTCCGGTCCAGACATTGGTATCATATTGAATCAGCTCCTTATGCTCCGATAGATACAATACCTTTCCGTAATTGCTGTGATCGCATCGCAAGGTATCGGATGCTTCAAACACCCTTTTTCCCTCGGAAGTTGTATAGTAACGGCGATAATTTCCCTTCACATAATCGCATTCCGTTTTCTCCGCCAAATCAAACAGCGTTTCATACATTTGTTCGTCAATATAATCATCCGTCTCCAAAATTGCTATGTATTTTCCTTTAGCCTGTTGAATACCGATATTTACCTGATAGCCGTAGCTCTTCTTGTCGCTATGAATCAACTGAATGCGCGAATCCATGGAAGCATATTCCTGAATTATCTGAACAGTTCCATCTGTTGATCCCGCGTCAATACACAGGATTTCTATGTCATGTAATGTTTGCCGGCAGACGGATGATAAACATTCCGCTATGTATTCTCGCACATTCAGAGACGGCATGATAACCGATACTTTATATGAATCCATATTCCCCTCGTTTTCCTTCCCCATCAGGAAGTTTTATAATATTCTTGAATCCGGTGTCTTTCAAGAAATCTTCGATTCCACTCGAATATTTCGATGTCACGCCAATGATAACCACACAGTCATCCGTTAGGTCAATGCCCTCTTCCACTTCGCAAACTTGAATACCGCAAAACACATCTGCATTCACGTTCTTATTTCTAACCATAATTGCAGATACATTAATGTCATTTTGACCTAAGTATGATACAACCTGCCGAGCGGCCTTTCCCGCTCCATACACGATTATTTTTGTATATGCACGTACTTTGTCCAACGGTAGCTTATCCACGTCGAGCCATTTTCTGTCTCCGCTACTCTGTAAAATTCTGTATACTTCCTTATCTGCCGCATCACCGAATGGAAGAGCCTTCGCACTATCTCCATATGATTTGTAGAAAAGAAAACCTTTATACAAATTTTCCCAATACATCCCAATGCAAAAGGATTGTTCCTCTGAAAACTCATGGTTTTTCCAATAGAAAAACAAGTTCGTCAAAATAACAAACATGGATTGTGCGCGTTTTTCATTCTTTGTCTGCATGATAGAATTTTCACGTTGCCGATAATGATACAACACATCACTCAAATTACATACTCTTTGTGCCTCCATCGCGGCATAAAATGAAAAAAGATTATCCTCGTGATAAATTCCTTCCAAAAACCGAATATGGTTTTGCTCTAAAAAATCTCTCCTGAAAAATTGTCGCCACGCCATAACTTCGAACTCGTTATTCTGCATAGTCGCACAGAAGAACTCTCTTCCTGTATAACCCCCATCATATGAATGCCTAACTGTTTTAGGAGCAACTATATCAGCCGGGCTCTCATCGCAAAACTTGATGTAATCAAAATAAACAATATCCGTTTCCTTTTTTTCCGCCTCATGATAGAGAAGTTGAATTGCATTTTTCTCAAGAAAATCGTCGGAGTCTACAAAAAGCACATATTTTCCCGTAGCATTATCTAACCCTGTGTTTCTGGCCGCGGAAAGACCTCGGTTTTGATTGTGCCGGATAATTCTCACTCTATGATCTTTTTGCACATATTTTTCCAGAATTTCCAACGAGCCATCTTCAGAACAATCTTCCACACAAAGAATTTCCATTGACTCAAATTCTTGTGCAAATATACTTTCCAAACACTCCGGCAAATACCGTTCCACATTATAAACCGGTATGATAACAGAAACGTTTACCATTTTTTCTCCCAACAACTTATTAATCCTTTTCAAATATCGACTTTTGAGGCAGAACGCTTTCCAACGCGCTATTAATTTCCCTCTTGGCTTCTTCAAACTTGGTTAAGTTTTCACCAATTTTCTCATCAATACTTATCAAAGGAAACGATTTGCGCCTTATTAAGTTTGCAATCCTCTGATAGTTATTGTCATTGACAGTCCAAGCTTTTCCAACATGTTTTCTTGGATAAAAATTCCCCTCAAAAATATTCCAATATCGTACCAAATATTGTGTGACATCCGTTATATCCCTAAACTTGTTTTTTGATGCAGTATCTAACATCTCCGGTTCAAGTTCCCATAATTTTTTAAAAATATCTTTTCTTAATAAAAACGGTTCATGAGGATTCCGTAATCCCTCAAAATCACGAAAATAATTCATCAAAATATTTCTAAATACATCTTTTCCATAAGAAAGATTATACCATTGCAGTAAATGATTCCGTTTTACTTTTTTCTTATCAAAATATTTATTAATAATCCACGCATTATTTAGCATGCAGTGGGCATGATTTAATCCAATATTTCCTATGATCCTTTCAACAGCCTCATCTCCCGGTTTCCCATCCTTATAAAAGTATGTCTTATCAACATGATCGATGATAAAAGTGTCATCATTAAACAACAAAACCTTATCAGCAATCCCTTGAATGCGAAAAAGATTCATCTCGATGGTATTTGAATTAAATGTTGGCAAATATTCTTCCGGTATATATTCACTATGATTCACAACAACTAATTTCTCATTATCAACATTCAAAAAATCCGGCATTTGACCGCAAGTTACAAAATACACTCTCCTAACCCACGGCAAATACCGTTCGATTCCTCTAAAAACATATTTTAAATTATCCCAATTTCTATATCTATCAACACCATTTGATTCAACTTGGCTTTTCGTAGTAAAGTTTGCATATGTCTCTCTTTTCTGCAGCCACTCCGGATCTTCACCATCAACCCATGTAAGGAAAATATCTATTGGTTCTTCCGTACTTTTCTCCATATCCACCTTTTTTACCTTTCCACACTATGCAAAAACCATCCCCAGTTATTAACGATTCTCCAAATTACTTTATTACGCGTGCCCCTATAGTCACTTGATATTGTACATCGTCATATGCGAAATCTGACTCCGATAAGGTTTCGGCGCACATTCCATATAAAAAACCAACCGCAGTTTTTACATTTCCGTATACTTTTATCTCAATATTCTCATCCGCAAAAAATTGTTGTAACAGTTTTCGCAAAGACAGTTCGGTGAACGACCAATATTGCCCCCAATTGCGATAATCATAGAGCGAAATTTGTGTAATTCCCGGAACTGTAATCAATGCAGTTCCTCCTTCTTTTAAAAGAGTATAAATATTTTGTATTGTTTTTTCCAAATCATATATAAATAATAATGTTTGCGTACAAATCAAACAATCTAC
>JBJELY010000111.1:0-28959 GCA_051879395.1 Roseburia sp.
TCCTTGCTCTGCATAAGCGTTACCTCCTTTTGAGGCAATCTTATTACAAACAAAAGATGACAGCACACAAAAGTAGGTGCATAACCTTAAGTCTCCGGATACGGTTCTATCCGACCTCCGGAGTTATATAGAAACCTGGCGACCACTGACAGCCACCCGGGGCTTATCAGACCCTTAAGTTCCTTCAGTAAAGACTCACCGGATTTCAGGAACTCTGTGTTCAAATCCAGGAGATGATGCAGCACCGATTTCATCTGTCCATTTATATTTGCCTCATTTAGGGTCATCCACCACTTCCAGTGTTTCATCGTTGCTTCGCATGGATAATCCTCTGTTTCAAGGTCATCTGAAGTACGAACCCCGTCAATAACATCCTCTATGATATCCGCACCATAATGCTTGTATGGAACAATACAGTCTGGAAGTTCATTATGCAGTCTTCTGCATTTCTCATTCGTACATTTCAGGCGATTGATGGCAAACCAGCTTTTCCTGCCACCGGCTTCCTTATGAACTCTCAGCTTCTTATCCCTCCTGCATAGAGGGCTTCCACACTCTGGACAGATGGTATCTTCTTCACTGATTACGAAAAATATCCTCTTTACACTCTAACCGATACTTTGATATGATAACCATGGTAGTAATACCATCATGGATCCTGGAAGTCATCAACTCGCCAAAGAAGAGATTCCAGGATCCCTTTCTTTTATTCTCTGGTGACAGTATATCGGTTAATTCGGTGACATGCAATCAAATCAGTTGAAAGTCAAGCTGAGAGGGGCGCAACAATACTTATATTTCATTTTTACATAAGATTTCTTGCTCTAACAATATAATGTTCTTTTTTACTTTTTCTTCAAAATCCAAAGATAATTTACTTCCTCCTAAATGAAGCTGAAAATACCGATTCTTCATTATTGGATTCATAACATTATTAGAATAATCGACCCATTTTTTCTTGTATTTCTCGGCCACATCCGTATTGTAAATATTTAAGGAAGTTATCATATCCTTCGAAATAACCGTATTATATGTATCTACATGGTCCATAAAATCTTGTAATGGTTTATCAGCAGTTACAAACTTTACAAATAAAGGATTTCCCATCTTTGTAAACATCTCAGCCATTGCACTCGCCATGCGGTACTGGAACACATCTATTGTAGCATTTAAAATATGCATTAAATCCGGGTTTTCTTTTGGCTTAAAAATTTTTTTTGCTATATTTTTTTCATCATTATTACCAATAAACAATAGTGCCGCCATCAAGAACTCATTTGCTAATATAATATCAACTTCATCTGTCATAAATTCAAACAACATCTTAATTTTATCAAATGATTCCACATTATGATTAAAATATAGTTGATAAATCTTGAGCATATATAAATACATAACTAAAAATATAATTTTTAGCTCTTTCCCCGTCTCTCCAAACATATAAAGTGGCAAATTACAATCATATATAGATTCATAGTTTTTCTGTTGTTTGTCTTTATTATTAATACAAATGTCCTCTGCTCCTTTATGATTTACTATCTCATCATCTGACATCGAGGTAAGAAGATTATCATACGCAATCATTATTTTTTGCATTGCCTCTGTATTAATCTGATTTGTGTTGTAGTCATAACATAGTTCAACAAGTGCAAACTGGTTCTGTACCCCATATCTTCTGGCTGTTAAAATAAAATCTATTATCTCATTTTTTAACTCTTCTGATTTGCATTTTCCCTTGTAATATAAATTTCCCATTGCTATCAAAATATTCGAATCAATCAAATAGAAACCTTGTTTGCAATTAGTTCCAAAGCAATACTCTTTTAGCATTATTTCCTTCCCTCCCACATCAATTCTGAATAATTGGTCAGTCAATCTGTGCATCTATTTTTGTGTAATACAAGCTTTTGGGTACAATCAACTTCCATTCATCTGAATAACACATATCTGATCTATCTTTTGTTAAATAACGCTTGCTCTTTCCAATGTGACTCTTACATGTATCAAAGAATTCATCTGTCAGCCCCATCTGCTCTTTATGTCCAGAAAGAAGAAATCCCATCTTCTGATATAGGAACTGATTTGACAACAGGTCTAAATATTTCAACACTCTTTTCTCTTGCATACGTTTCATGCTCTCAATATCCTGAATCACCTCCTCAATTCCTGCTATTTTATCCATGTCCTTTACACTGTCTACCAAAGTTCGCTCAAGATTGGTTATGCGAATTCCACCACTTAAAGCGGGCGTTTCCACTCCCTCCATATCTTTTGAAGCCACATATCGATACGTATATCCATCAAAATCAAACTCTCGAAAGCTAGTTTCAGAGGCAACATAGACATCGTAATACACTTGATTGGTGATTCCATAATATTCCATAGCTGTGTGGTGAGACACATAGGATGTCGGTGTAATCTTGCTTGCTATCTGGAATCGATTAGCAACCGGTGCTCCTGTCTCCCCACTGATGCAGGTATACATGTTGTTGCGGATTTTCGCGACCGTTCCCTCCTTCATCAGACGTTTGATTGCAGAGCGAGCACTGTCCATATTATCGTAGTATTTATTTACATCTTCCACAGTAAATACTGGAGTTTTCAAAAGTTCAAAATACAAATTCAAGATTAACACCTCCATGTTTATCAATCAACTTGAGTTATGTATAAGCTATTTTGCAAGTTTTATAAACTTAATATACTGCCATTTTTAATTAATGTCAAGTTTATTTTTATATCAATATGGTTTATTCACTTGTTAATCTGTGGTATTTTTAAACTATTTTTTACACGCCCCAACACACTTCTAACGCGCTAGCGAAGTGTTAAATTCTTACACGGCAAACTGTGGCATATCATGATTCACCTCTGCCTTATAGTAACTACTTATGGTGCTCCCCGCATTAAACAAGCTTGCAAGCAAATAGCTCTTAATGTTCCGCACCTTAGTAGTATTCTTCCCAAGACAAGCAATGACATACTCCACATGTGAATAATTAAGCTTTAGGAATTTGCTTCTCACAAGATTCTTTGGATACACATCACCTGCAATGGTAATCTCCTCATTCTTGGACAGAACAGTTTCCAGAATCAGTTCAAAAATTCTCTCTACCATCTCACGATCATAAGGATGAGCAAGAAGAAGGCTGTCATAATCAATATTCTCTTTGATGATTTCGCTATAGCCTTCCATCTCATCAATCGCATCCTCTTGTGTAAGATTGATTGATAAGATAGGATTAGTTTTACTCATATTAGTCTTATTTATATTATTCTTATTAGGGTTCAGATTCTGAACACGGTCGTGTTCATTTTCCGGACACGTATGAGTTCGATTTTCGAACACGGGCGTATCTACCGAGTTCATATTCTGAACTCGTGGAACAGAGTTATCCACAGTTACAGAGTCTTCTTCCACAGGAACCACACTAATTCTTTCCCTATCAGTAACTACGCGCACTTCGTCCTCAGTAGCATCCTCACATACGAAATTCATCACATAGAACACGCTTGCCCTGGCAATCCCCATATTTTTCTTCTCAATAAGACCAATTCCTCTTTCACTATCAAGTTCCTTAAGAAGAGCCACCGCCTTAGTCTTACCACAATTAAGCGTGTTCATAATATCTTCCAAGCTGTAATTGATATATACTTTTCCCTCCTCATCCAGCCAGCCATTAGCCAGAGAGAGACTCATCCTGTCGAGCATCAACGCATAGAGAGTTTTGGCATCATTGCTAAGCCCTCTAAAGCATTCTTTTTCATATAAAGCACGAGGAAGTCGGAAGAATGCATTCTGACTTGCCTGTGCACTTGTATAATAGCTGTATGTTATTTTCTCACTCAAACCGCTTCCTCCTTTCACACAAATCTTTTGAGATAGAGCTTCATCTCTTCGTCTTTTTCTGCAATCTCAAGCAATCCAAATTCTTTCAACTCCTCAATAGCAGAAACCGTCTCTGATTCTTCCCAGTTAAGCTCTGCACCAATAGCAGCTACATTTACAATAACAAATACGTGATCCTGGGTATCAATCCATCCCATCTCTACTGATTTTTGCTGTTTCTCCATCAACACCGCATACATAATCTTTGCTGAGGCTGTCATCGTCTTAAACGGCTCCTCTTTCATAAATGCCTTTGGAATATAAAGATAATCATACTGTTCTGCCTGTTTCCCATAAATATAATTGAACTTCATACTCTACTCCTCCCTAAACGCTTCCAGATATTCATCAATCATCTTTGTGTCGATTAATACAATTCTTCTCACATGGATAATGGCATGTGCCTCAGCTGCCATCATGCGGAAGGTGTGCGGGCTTACAGAGTAACGTCTGGCACCTTCGTTGATGCGGACATATCGCTTCTCACCTATCATTTCCGGCTTAATGTTTTCCGGTAACTTTTCGTTTTTTGACATAAAAAAACCATCCTTTCCTTCGTTTGAAGTACTTAGATGGTTTAAGTCCAAAAGGCTACGAATGTAGTAAAAATTAGTTTGACTACAATTTTACAACAGTGACTGTCGTAAAAAATTTCTCGCTTTTTGATGATTTTTTAATTGATTGGAACTGACTTCATTGATTCAAAAATCAGTTGCTTTATTGTCCACTGAAGTCCAAATTGCGATATTTACGCCATTTGTGAATCGTCGTATTTTCGAATCATTTCCAAGTGATTTGGACTGATTCGGACTGATTTTCAGTCTATTTATCAAGTGACTTCATCGTCGGGAAGACTGATAGATAGGTCTTCATAACTCTGTATATCGCATTATTACTGCGTTTTTAACGTTTTTGCTAGTCTTCATATTACCCCATATCTCTACATATTACAAGTGCTATTTGTTGCACCTTGCGTTGTACCTGGGGTATTTTTGTTGTAGTTCCTCTACTATGGAATGAGAACTTTTTCTTCCCATCCTTTACCTTAGATGAAATTGATTCTCTTTGATAATTCATCCAAAGCATTCTGCTGTCTTTCAAATGAAACTTCTGTGTAAATGTCCAACGTGGTTTCTACATTCTTGTGTCCCATGATTTGCTGAATGATTTTCACATTCAATTCCGCTTCACACAATCTTGAGCAGAATGTATGTCTCAAATGATGTGCTGAAAACTTGGGAATAATCACAGGCTCTCTGTGCTCTCGTTTCGCTTCAACGATTTCTCTTGCATTGTGACTCTCCGTCACTCGTCTAAGTGCCGAATTGATACAATGTGGATTATGAAGTGAACCAAGTTTATTGCTAAAAATGAATCCGGTCATACCATCTAGTTCCACTGTACAAAATCCGTCTCGCTTCTGTCTGTCATATTCATTCTGCAAGGCTTCATATACAGGGTCAATCAATGGAATATTTCTTACACCAGCTTCTGTCTTTGGCAACGATACTCCGAAACAAGCTGTTCCTTTTCTTGTGTAGTAAGTAACCGCATGGTTTACACTAATACTACGATTCTTGAAATCAACGTCTTTCCATCTGATTCCAATGCATTCTCCGATTCTCATTCCGGTTCCAAGAAGTGTTACGAACAATGGATACCAGTGGCTATACTCCGGCGAGTATTTTACTTCATCAATAAAGGCTTTCTGCTGTTCTAATGTCAATGCATGTCTAATACCTTTATTCTTACCACTGTTCTTCTTAATCTCTGCCATAACACCATCTGTAGGATTCTTACGGATAATATCATCTCTGACTGCCATAGTGAATATCGGATGAAGTATTGTCTGGATTGTATCAAGAGTATTAATAGCGATATTCTTGTCATTTAACAAATGATAATAGAACATCTTAACATCTGTATACTTTACTTCCGAGAGCAACTTGTCCCCAAATTCATCACGTACAAACTTATTAAACATATACATATAATTTGAACGTGTGGTTTCTCGCAGATTGTATTTGGTATTCATGTAACGGTCAAACGCCATATTAATGGTTGCTGTACCACCTACATAATAATCCAATCCATCCATCTGGTCTCTGATGAGTTGTTCTTCCTTTTCCCTTAATCGGAATAGGTCACTGGAATATGCGTAACGTCGCTTTCCGTATGGGTCCACATATGTATATATGTACATCCCATCTGTGCTTCTTTGGCTTTCGCCTTTTAATAATACGCGCCCTTTAGAGTCTTTACGCTGTTTGACTTTCGCTTTTGCCATCTAATCTCTCCTTTCAAATCTGGAAAGAAAGATGTCCTCGTTCGTCCCTTCTACTCTACTGTTTCTTCCTTATTATAGAGAAGTTTTAAAGCTTCGAGTACGACCTGCGATATGGTTTGGTGATGGTCGGCTGCGTACTTCTTTACTTTGTCATAATCAGCAGAAGACATTCTAACACTCATACTACTCTGTTTAGGATTTTCACTTCGTGGTCTTCCACCTTTATTTACCATAAGCACTGCTACCTCCGTTTCACTTACCTATATTATACATCACAATTAGTTTTTGTGCAACAAAAACCTTGCGTTTTTTATCGGTACATACTAGCCATATCAGGGACAAACTTTCTCGCCATGCTTTCACACTCACCCGGTATTCTGAACTGCTCCAAGTAAGCTTCAAAAATGTCTACATTTACAAGAACTTTATTCCCCATCTTATATGTGGCTCCTGCACTCTTTGCGTGTTCCTGTACTCTCGTTAAACCCATACTGTAAAGTTCTGCAGCTTCCTTATAAGTAACAAAGCGTTTTCTTACAGCAGGGTCAGCCAAATTTGCCTTCTTGATTCCTTGCATGGTACAAGCCCTCCTTTCCTAAATTCTACAGAAGCATTTGGTTGACTTCTAATATATACTTAGGGTTCGAAAAAGCTGATTACAAAAAATCGAGCAAACTAAATTAAAAAAATACTGCCAGTGGCCATATGCTATGATCACTGGCAGTAACAATCTTAAATTCTACAAAATAAGATTCATTGTTGTATCCTACTCTTCATCGTCATATTCAAATTCTTCAAGTTCCATTAGTCTATCCATTTCTATTTCATTCACCATATCACATATGTAACAATATTTTGTATCATTACGGTGCTTTTCATAGATTTCCTTAGTAATCACTATTTGCATTCCATCGAAATACTCAATTTCATCTTCCTCCAGATAGAAATATTTTCCCTTAAGGATAAATTTCAAGCCCGCTTCTTCCATCATATCACATAATGATTCCAAAGCATCCATAACTCCACAAAACTCATCTTCCTCATATAAGCATACATAGTTTTTTCTATCATTTAAATATATTTCAGGCTTTGGTAAATCATTTAATACAAAAGAAATGTAATACAGTTCTTCCTTATCCGGGTCCTTTGATTCTTGCAATTTATCCATCAGATATGATGAATCTTCTGTAGGTTCTATCCCAAGCTTGCAAGCAAGAAAAGCTTCCAAAGCGGAAAAACAACCTCCTATAGATTTTTCTGTTTCTTCATTTACACATTCAATTCTTACATATCGTTTCATATTAGCATTCTCCATTTTCTGTCTCTTTTCCTAGTTACACAGAATACTTCTCCTTCAAAAGTTCCCACTGTCTCATAAAATATGCCACTCCGCACTCACCTGCAATATCGGAACATTTGATACCATTCCTTAGCGTAGCAAGTGTCTTTTTCGCTTCATCTCTCTGGTAGCGAATTAATGTAGTCTTTACATATTTGACATCTTCTAGCACCATTGATTTTGCGCCGGTAACACTTCTTCTGTCCGGTCTTTCCACCACTACAGTTCCCCTACAGACATTTTTGCAAAACTTATTATCTGCTTCGATGATACGTACAAACATTTCATCTGCAGATAACTGGTCTGCTGTCATTCCATAATAGCATGGGTCACATCCAACGTAAACAAGAATAAAGAACTTTTGCATATCGCTGAGCTTTGAAAAGAATGCATCAAACAGCTTCTCCACATCCACTTCTAAGACATCAAATATCTTTGTATCAAGGTAAACTGCACTCTCAACCACGTCTGTATCCTCGCCAGCTTCCTCATTATGCTGCTCCACAGATATCATACTTCTTGAAATGTTGAGAATATCAATAATCTCATCTGTGCTCATATATCTTGCAAGCTCTGCAGCAATCATCTCCGGTGTTACCGCATCCATTCCAACCATATTCTTAGCCATGGCTTTTCTCATAGCCTGACGAACATTCTGAATACGCTGCTCTACGTGCTCCGATACTCCACGCTTCTGTGCATATGTAATACGGGTGGCTTCCTTTGATAATTCACCAAGGAATGTAGAAAACTTGTACTGTTTTCCCTTATTTGTCAGACATGACACATCATTAAATGTATGTAATCTTTTCATAATTACAACTGCAAAGTTATTTATGAAATCATCTGCATACTCTCCAAAATCACACTTTCGCAAACAATGCTTGCCCGCGGACTTTATCATTTCCTGATAGGCTATCTCATAAATATAATTTGCTAATTCTGCCTGCTCTTCTTCTGTCAGATCCTCGGCAAGACGACTGCCATCATCAAGCTTCTCTCCAAACTTCATAGAACGTAAAAGCTTTGCTGCCTTTGCCATGTACTCGTCAATAGTTACTTCGTTTGAAAATAAAAAATCTCTTCGCATATTATTTTCCTCCTTGTGCGAAATTTGTTAGTTTCGTCCGGGAGGAACATGCGTTAAGAGTCCCCTCAATTAATATGAAAGAAAAATTCTAAAACAAAAAAACGCCTTACCTCCCGGTTCGTACCAGGCAGATAAGGCAGCTAATTCCATATTTACTACATAAAAAAAAGACGAGAAAAAGAGCCAGTATCTTTACTGGTACTTTTTCACGCCTCCTTAGAGTCTACGCTCCATATCGTGATGAGCAATAATTCAATTGTCTCTGCTTACTCTCAAAATGACTACATATAAAATTTGCCACCTACGGAATTTTCTTTAAGCAGTTTCTCCGTATATTTCTTAAGGTACATTACCCGTTTACAGTGATGACACGCAATCTGGATATTTGCTAATACCGGAGTATCATCATTACCTGAAACCAAGTAACCAATTCTTAAGCTCTTTTTACATCTCTTACAAAAGCAAGTGATTTCTTGCATCTACAACACCTCCACAATAAGAATTTACTTCAATGTAAGAGGAAAAGGGAAAGTTGCGTCACCTCTGCAAGTTGTTCCATGACCGTTGAGCATTCGGTCAATGCAGTAATGTTTCCGACAGTGCCGAAGTCCGCACCACTACCACACTCTTCTATGCTGACCCCATATGTTCTTCTAAAACAAGAACATATGTTCTGTGGTAATTATATCTTATCCGTCAGTAATATGCAACAACTTTTTCGAACAAATATTCGCTTTTCTTATTTCCTCTTTATCTTTTAGTTACAAAAAAGCCAGTGCAAACCATCATAGAGTTATAATACTCTACTCAGATTTGCCCCGGCTAATTGGTGGCTTAAAGCCCCTGTGCTCGTGTAGCAAATTGATTAACTTGCATATTTTCTAGCTCGAACTTTATACCCGAGCATTTTATCATAATCCCATAAAACCAGTCTCTTGCAGACATCACATTTGCTTGACTGCATTCCCTTTGTTCCATAGGAATAGGATTTACCTCTACCACAGTACGGGCATTCAATAACCCCTGCCAAATCTAACTCATCTAAATTAAAAAAGTAATCTTCTGCTGTCTTCATTATTATTCGCCTTCTTTCTTACTGAAAACTGAACTGCTATCATACATAGATGGAATGATAAATTCATCAACTACCTTCCTATTATTAATATCTATATAAATAATGGATATTAAATCTGGTACGCATACATCCAAAAACCTACCCTTCGCATCCTCAAATGCCTTTTCCTCAGTAGTAATCAAAGAAAACTTCATTTCCTTTTTTCTAAGCGGGTCAAGATAAGTCATCCCAAATACCCATGAAAGCTTATGCATCAGCGGTCTCATTACACCGTTATGAACATCAAACGCCCATGTGCTTATCCCTTTGTCTTTTAACGCATTCGTTTCAAATACAAAATCGGCAACATATCTTAACTTATCTGTGCTAAAAACAATATTTTTTCTTGTTTCTACTGATAATTCAAATCCTCTTGAAATCAATTCATTTTGAAGTATCTCTCTACACAGATTTTCTCTTAAACTACAATTCTTTGCTCCACTGATTTTTGTTCCGTCCATACGAACAATATCATTTGATATTGATTTATTAGAGGATATTACTACCGAGGAACCAACTTCTCCGGATTCTATTGGAGCTAACATCATTGGTGCAATACCATGCGCATCCAACAACATACCTAGTGTTACACCACTATCCGGGTCAGCATTCTCTGCAATCGAAGCAATTAATGAATCTGAATTAGGCGTATCTGAATCACTCTTCATATTAATTATTCTTGATAATGTTGAAGTGCTAACTCCACATGCCAATGCAAATTCCCGTAGGGAACGATTTTCGCCTTTTGCCAATGCAGTAAGCCTTGCCAATTCCTCTTTATCTGGTTCCGACACTCTTACATACCCCGGAAAAGGATTCACTTTCTTTAACGTCTTTCGTTGCATCCATTTCACCTCCACGCAACAAATATATCACGTTTGTTGCGTTTTGTCAACACTCACGCAACGCATTTCTTTTTGTGATTTACATATTTTTATACCGCTTATTTTAGTCTCAATATGAAGTTCTCCTTCCTCAAAATAAATGTGTAAATTTAAGGCTTTGTAACACCTCTTTCCTCTGTATATAACTTATAATAACACAAAAAGAGCCATCCCTAAATACGACTCCTTCTCGTAATACAATATAGTATTCTACTCTGTCTTCAAATACATCTGAATCCCACCATAGCACACCGCTAAATTAAGATTCTCTACTTCCGCTTCCGTCACATACACCGTAAAGGATGTTGCAATCTCATCTTTACTCGTAACCTTGTTTCCGGATGAATCATATACCTCATACACATACACATCTTCTGCCAATAGAATTAACATATCTGTGGTCGGGTCAACCGCATACACATCCACGATATCCCCTTTTCTGATACATCCGTTTACACCTCTGGTAAAATCCGGTGCCTTAAATGATGTGATTTCATACCCATCCTTGTACTTGTCCAAGATCGCATCAACGGTTGCTATATCATCCTTTAAAACCATCTGCGATTTGGACATTGCTTTTTCAATATAGAATCCGTCCTTTGGCAAGTCACTTAACTGTTTGTATGCGTTATCCGGAACCGCTGCCATATCAACTGAAACAACCGTAAAATAGTCCTTTACATTATCTGCAGTAACAATGGTATTTGCCGGAACATCCTTTACCATACATAAAACCTCGGTCTTAAGCTCGTCTGCACTGGCTTTACTGTCAACAACTACATAGATGACACATACAATAATTGCTGCAATTATCGTTGGAATCGCTAATGTCTTTACAATAGATAATGCCTTTTCCTTAGCGGAACCTGACTTTACTGCTTCCTCTTTTCTTCTTGCTTTCTCAGCCTTTTTTGCCTCTTTTTCTAAACGCTTCTTTTCTGCATCTGTTACTTTCTTCTCAAACATAATAATCTCCTTTCTACTCGTTGATTTCCAAAGCACAATAAATGTCCTTGGTTTTGGTTACATAGCTTCCATCAAGGATGCTTTTAATATCAAATCTTACCTTTCCATAGGCAGATGTCTTTGTGACTGTTTCTCCTGTCGGAGCACGTACCGCTCCAACTCTTCCTGTGGTTACACTTTTTACTCCGTTTCCAAAGGTTGTAATCCTTATACTACTTCCTTCCACTTCATAGCAGATAAAGGTATCAATGGAAAAATTGTAATAAAATCCGTCCGTTCCACTAACAGCATCCATCATACAATCTTTGAAAATTTCATATGACTCATCCACATCATCAAGCCTTACTACCGGTGTTCCCGTTGTCTCAAAAGTTTCAAAGTAATACACATCATCTGCTACCAAGCTTGCCAATACAGAATCCGCTAATGCATCATCCACATGATGCTGATGCGTCATAAGCTTTGCTACCTGAGTCATATACATACTGATGATAAACAAAAGCATAACAATCAGAAACAAAAAGACATATCCAATGGAACTGCTTGCTCTTTTCTTACACTTAATCATTACACCACCACCTATTGTTTTGCTGTCGTCTGCCTGTTTATCACAATGTTTACGGGATTTTTTGTAATCTTTGATATTCCCCCGGCAAACGCCAAAATGTTGTCATCATATGTTCCTCTAATGCAAAGGTAAATTCTGTCTCCGTAATCCACTTCGCTTACTGTTGTGCCATTTAGGGAAATGTTATACAGACCGTAGCTTTCCAGTTCATCAATCAGATTCGCCCTATCCGCTTCCGATAAGTAACCTTCTGTTTCCATAATAAGCAAATACTCTCTCGCTACCTGTCTCATTCCCCACTTGTCACTGATACCGGAAAAGGCTCCAAAGATTACCACAAGGAACGCACAGACAATGATGGTCATAAGAAGTGTGACTAACATATTTTCAATAATCGAAGCTTCCTTCTTTTTCTTTACAAGCTTAAACATCCGCTCCACCTCCTAAAATCCAATCTGCATATCCATAAGTTTCATAATGATGCAATATAAAAGCATCCCTAAGATGTCCATTGCAATCAGAATTACGTACATTGTGGTCTTATGTTCTAGCACCACGCATCTTCGCTTATTTACACTCACCTGTTCTCTTTCAATGTTATTCTCCAAGGTCCTTAATGCTTCATCCACCTGTCCTGTAGACTGTAAGGACTTTATGACTGTACAGAAAGAAGAAATCTCTCCGTTTGAAAAACTCATCTCCAGTTCCTGCAGACAATCATCTAAACTCTTTCCTCCATCGAGGTCATTTCCCAACTGAATAAGAGCTGTTTTAAGTCGCTTATTTTCCACAACCATAACGGAATCCTTTAAGGCATCCGCTATGTACTGCCCGCCTCTTTTTCCGTAAAGCACTGACCTGCTCATCTCACAGATGTCATCCATCATATCTTCGTTGGATGTCTTATTAAGAGAACGAAGCACAACATCCAAAAAGAAAAAGCCAAGGATTGCTGCCACTATGCTTATAGGCATGGCTGCACTGCTTTTAAAGATTCCATCCGTCACAAACAAACAGATACAAAAGAACAGCCCGGCCATAAGCATCTTATATAAATACCACTGGCTTACCGTCATCTGGTCTTTTAATAAAATTCCGGCTCCCATCTTCTTAAGCTGTATCTGCTTGTCTATCACAAAATTTCTTACTACAGAGGAATCCTTTGCTTTCTTAATCTTCTTTAGTGCTTCCTTTGCCGGAGTGGTATTGTACTTTAAATACATCACGCTCTGGACTGCCCCAAAGATAACTATGAATAATAATATTAATAAAAATCCAATCAATCCTATCATCCTCCAATCTTGTCTGTTCCAAACATCTTGATACCTACCATCAGATAAAGAATACCTGTGATAAACAAAAGTATCTGTCCAAAGACATTTCCGGTTAAGCATCCGACTACATCAATATCAAGCCCGGTTCCGATTATCCATACAATTACAAGTGCCACAACAGATATAACCGCAAGGGTGAGCTTCATTTCAAAGAGCACATTCTTTCTGTCCTCTCTGGCAGTCAGACCTGCAGCCACCTGATTCATCATCTGCAGTAAAACCTCTTCATAATTTGCCTGATAATGCATACAGTTCTTAAGATTTATAATGATGGTCTGTAGCTGTCTGTTATCTATGGACTCCTTCATATAGTCAAATGCAATATCAATATTTCCGGTATTTTCTGCATCCACTAAAAACTTCTGTACCAGTCCCCTTAGTGGTCCATGAACGGAAGGAAGTGTTCGCTCCATTATGGTTACAATGTCACTGCTACCCTTTGCATGATTGGATAGGATGGATATAAATATGGACGTACTGTCTTCAATTTTATTGTATGTCCTTCCACTTAGTCCAAGTAAAACCGCATATATCAAGACAACCTGCGCTGCAGCTAAAAACAGTGCCACAAAAATGTTGTGAAACATAATCACACCTTCAAATACGCCTGCTATTGCAGCAAGTATCATTCCAACTAAAAGAGACTCTCCATTTAGCCACGGAAGAATGGACTTTATGCCACTTGTAAGCACCAGTCTGTCAAGCTTATACAAAATGGAACTGTTCTCAATGGCTCCATACCTTGTTACAAAGGCAGCTTCCGCCATCATCTTTTCATCCATGTTTTCCCTGTACTTATTTGCAATCTCTTCCATTACATTGTGCTTCTTAAATTTCTTATGAATAAGCACGAAAAGCGATGTAAATAAAACAAACAGTATCGCCCAGGGAATCCATTTTATTATCTCTTCGCTCATTGCTCTTCCTCCTCTTTTTCTGTCTTTTCTTTCTCTTCATTAAGCTCCTCATCACGAATGCCAGAGTCCGATTCCTGATACTTATTGCCGTAATACTCCGGCTGGCTTGGGTCGAAAATCACTTCCCCGTTCTCGTCATAAATGATGATTGGGTCGTTCCAGTCAATGGATGCATCATACGCCTCTTTGTTATAGGTGTCCGCATCCTTATCTGCTACATATCGGAATAATCCCACGCCATTTATGAAGTAATATCCCGACTTAAAATACTCCGGTATCTCAATGACGATAAAGGTACTGTGCATAAATTCATAATTGTAACTAACAAACCTCTCCATGGAACCAAAGCTATGAATATTGGCTGTAAGCATAAAATCCTGATAATAGGTTCCGGTATAAAACTCACAGACATACTTTTTATCCTTTTCAAGTCCTAACACCGTACCACCCTCTGATACAGAATCCTCATTAACCTTAATCTTTCCTACCTTATCCAGATAAATCTTTGCTATGGCTTCAAGTTCTGTAAGCTGCTTTGCATCCGATTTTTCATCAATGTAATACTTGTAATCATTTTCATCTGATACTGCGTATTCAAAGTAATAATGACCTCCACCGTCTTTTAACATATTTGAAATTCCAATGGTGTACCCGAAATCTGCAAATCTTTCAAATACGATGGATTCCGGCACTTCTGTTTTTGATACATAAATAAGCTTATCCCTTGATGTGACTGTCGGAATAAAATCATCCTTTGTGGTATCAATCCATATGCTTCTTGGGTACATAGATGATTCATCTAATTCCTGTCCGGTAAAGTTATAATCTCCGCTTATGCAGGTAAAAAAGATATTCTCATCCGCACCATTTTTCAAATCATCTTCGATATCTGCCCCTTCATGATGCCAGACATATGCTTTGCCACTTTCTAAGTCAGAAGCACTCTTATAGCTTGTAGGCTTCCCATCGGATGAAGACAGCATTGTTGCCAGGCTGCATCCGGTAAGTGAAAAGGTAAAACAAGCTGCCAACACAAAAGCCAAAATTTTCTTTAAATGTCTCATACGAACCTCCTACATATTTACGTAGACATTTTCATAAATAAGGCACTCTTCCTCCGGGTTCCAGCCACTGATTCTTATAACCTCATCCACTTTAAAATCTTTCAAATGCACTACGTACTCAAATCCAAGAAGCTGCTTTAAGGAATCTCTCGTTGAATAGCCTGTTGCCTGACTGATATAATCAGCCATCTTATCTACTGCCATCTGGCAGCTTTCTCCATGCACCGAAGTCCAGCACTTATGCCCGGTCATGGATGCCTTTGATAAACCTGCAGCTTCACTACCTTCCTTGACCTCACCTACAATTACCCTATCCAAATCAACAAGAAGTGCTGCTCTTGTTAAATCACCAAGCTCATAAGAAATCTTGGAGTCCCCGGTGTTGGTTAATACATGACATCCGAACAAATCCGGATGATTTAAGTCGAACAATTCTGCATTCTCCTGACAGATCATCACGGATTCATCGTGTGGTATCTCTGAAATCATTGCATTCATAAGCGTGGTCTTTCCACTGGCTCCTTTACCGGTAAACAATATTCCCTTCGAATCAATCATGTCACTTATAATCCGACCAAGCTCTGGGTTTAACTTTTCAAATACTCTGATTGTTCTTGTATTTTTTTCTTTCTCCATAGCCTTACTTCCTCTCGTAAACATCCCCTTGTGGGAAAGCGTAAGTAAGTTGTACTTATTCTTTGGAATCTTTCGAATCGCCACAACCGGAAGCCCGCTGTCTGTAAGCAGTGCTGAAATCACGGTAATACGAAGAATGAAGTCATCTAAGGATGTATCCGTAAAGGTCTGAATCGCATTGGCTGTACCAAGGTTAATCTTGTTACGCTCTAACAATTTAGCCACAAACTTCTTATATGCCTTATCAGACTCAAAGCTCACATCAAGCTTCTTACGCTTACCAATCTCTTTTGCCATTACTCTGTCACAGCCATAAATCTTAATATCTGAAATATCTTCCTCATGGATATATGGGTCTATAACTCCATAACCCCATAACTCTCTGTCGATAATCTCCATTATGATGTCTTTTTCTTCTTCCGTAATGGCAGCTCCGCTGTCGCTTTCGTACTCGGACAGTTCACTTCGTATCGTCTTTAAGATTTTCTCTCTCGATACTTCAAGCTCATCCATGTTTCTCTTATTCAGATTGGATAAAAGGCCTGCACTCTGCTTTTTGTAAAACTCTTCCACCAATCTGTTTGCCAGTTCTACATAGGCTCTATTTTCATTTTTCATTCTGCCTCCATTTCCACATCCACCGTATGATGGTTGTATCCTTCCTCTTTCATTCCGGCATATAAAAATACGCCGCCAATAATCACTACTAAAATCACAACAAAGGCAATCACCTTCATAAGAAGCTTTCTTTGTGCTTCCGGATTAGCCTGTTGCTTTTCTCTTAGCATCATTTCTTCCTCTTTCTTTATTACCGCTGCTTTTTCTCTTATCTTTACTACATCCTCTGTAGAAGAAAACCCAAGTGGCTTTGTTGGTTTAAAGAAGAAGAAATATAAGTACTTTCCATATGTCATGTCCTCTGTGTAATTACATCCAAACGCTACACCAACAAGCAAAAATGCCATGAATATTAAAATGCAGACAATTGTTGGCATTCCGTAAAACATTGGAAGCAATACGTTTGCAAGTACACCAAGAAGCACACATCCAAAAAATACTATTTTTTGTACAAGGGTCTGATTCTTTAAAGCCTCTATGCCAAAGAGTGCATCTGAATCTATCTCCTCTAAATTTACGTTTCTGTTCATCTGTGCCATAACTTATCCTCCTTAGAACATTCTTGCTACAATGGAATCACTGCCCTTTACAAGACCACTGATAACAATTGGTGTAATTGCTGCCTGAACCGTAATTAAAATGCACTTATATACATTACCAGCCCCGGTTAAATCAAAGCTTACAAGATTGGTACAAAGCGATATTCCACACTTGATTGCTATTACCATAACCGCTCCCGAAATACAAAATCCAAAGAAGGTCTTAATGTACGTAAGAAGCGACCTTGAAATATCGTGTCCTCCTGCTCCAAGTGCGATTGCTATTCCTGCAAATGGAAGTATCATAAGTGGTTTTAAGATTCGCTGAAATGCTGTACTGATAATTGATAAGCAGCTTGCCACCATAATAAATAACAAAATGATTCCACCTATCAAAAATAGTAGTGAACATCCTATCACTTCCCAGAACTCTCCCAGCCACTCTCCGCTTAACTCAAAATCCGGCAGCTCAAGACACCTTTCAATAATTCGCTCAATGTCACCGGACATGGTTAGGGTATAGCCACTTGTGGCTGTTATCTTTGATGTGATACCATCTGCAAAATCCATAATGTAGCCCATGATGCTCCACATATTAGCTGCAACAAAAAGAATCATTACGTACCGAAGTGCATCCTGCAAAAATCGCAAAGCCTGTTGCCCCGGGGGAGCCGACACAACGGTCTTATAAAGTGCAATGATGAAAAACACCGTTGCTATCGGTATCGTGGCATCACTGATAGCATTGTATAAAGTGTGAACTGTAGCATATGGCGTACCATAACCTGCAGCCTTTGGACTTGTACGAAACAAGGTCATTGCAATTTCAATCAGTGAATTCCAAATGGTATATGCACAGTTGTAAAGTGCTTTCACTATTCCGTCCATCTGTTCTCCTTTCTTAACATGAAAATATCCCGGCTCCTAAATGTGTCTAAGAGCCGGGAGCGTAGTCTTAAGTCAATGCTGTGATAAGAGCACTCAACCCGACCAAGATACCACCGGCTACTACGGAGTAAACCGCCTGATGTTCGCCCTGCTGGTCCATCTGTCTGAATGCCATAGCAAACTTAATACCACCGTAAACAAGCATTACTGCTCCGATTGCACTACCCAAAGACAAAAGTACTGTCTTTAAGTTTGTTATTGCTCTTAAATATGACATGCTTTTTTCTCCTTTCTTCCTTGGTAAGAACTCTTCTTTGTTCTTTCACTAAGTACTTAGGGTTCGAAAAAGCTGATTACAAAAAATTGGCATATTTTTTCATCAATTTTTGCAAAAAAATATCCTTCGAAGAATTTCTCCCTCGAAGGATGTTTGAATCACTTTTTTCAGTCGCAATCGACTTCTTTTTACAAAATATTTATTAGTGCCTTAATATCCGACAACCGCTCATCTTTTGATATGATGCTTGATATTTCTTCTGCAGTCTGCCCTGCCATAATTAGCTTATGCATCTGTCTGATATGAGCATTGGAATATCCCATTACCTGCAGCTTCTTTGCACAGATGACTCTTGCTCTCATCTTTTGTTTTGCCTCTTCGCTGTCATCACCCGGCTCCCTATAATCATCAAAATCAAGTTCCTTCACCTGCTCATGCTCTTCTAAGTATTTCTTATGGTTCTGTCTTAACATCTCCCTCTGGGCTTCTGTCATATTGCAAGATGGAATCTCCTGTTTTGACTTTATAGCAAGTTCCATACATTCTGCGTCATCTGCAGTGATACGGATAACCTTTACACCATTCTCTCTAAGCTCCTTGGCTTTATCCTTGGCAGCTTTTCCCACAAAGAAAAATCCTCTCTCCTTACGTCTTTCAATCTGTCTTTCTGCTTTTCTCCTTTTCGGATCGTAAGGATTATATTTTCTGCAAAGCAGCTTTACAAATGGTGTATTTTCCATCTTACACTTGGTTTCAAAAAGCGGGTCTGTTCCCTTTACTACAATGGCACACTCTCCATCCTTTTTCATTGCAAAGATATCTTCTGCAGAAAGAAGGCTCTTTTGCATAACGTCCTCACTTCTTGATGACTGACCCTTATAATCCTTTGCATCGGAATCACTGGCTTTATGAATTGTCTGCGTACCAAAATGCTTACTAAGGTATTCACAGGAATCCATATCCGGCGCACCTAAGATATCAATAATCGAACAGTTACCGATTAAGTCCTTGTCCATATCAAACTTAGGGAACTTTCTCTTAAGCTGAATTAAGTTCTGCACAATGATAACAGCAGACATATTTCTGCTTCGCATAGTAGACAACTTCTCTACAAAGGAATCCGGAAGTGTTACATTGGCAAACTCATCCATAAGGAAAGTAAGGTGCTGTGGCAATGTCTCATGAAGGGATGGGTCAATCGCTGTCAGATGATAAAGCTCATCAAAGAACAAAGAATAAACCATTGATGGAATCCAGTCATAATATCTCTTATCTTCACTTGTTACGATAAACAGGATTCTCTTACCGGTTCTGCTGTATTCCGAAGGTCTTGAATAACCAAAGCTCTCTCCAATATGAATCTCATCCTCTGACAATAAATCCTGCACACAGGCAAGCTTCATATATCTGCAGTGTGCATCAAGGGAAGCTACAATAGAGGATGTGGTTTCTGCAGCACCGTTATAATACTTCTCAATGGCAACATATCCCGGAAAGTCCATATCATACTTATCCTTCCACTTATGCTGCGCTCTCTTTGCAATCTTATATATACCATCTTCCCGATTATCAATGGAACCATCCGGCTTTGTGAATACTGTGGTTGCATCTAAAAGCTTTACAAAGGTTCTCCAATGCTGGTCTTCCGGCGGATAGTAATAGTGAATCAGATACAATATGGATGTCAAAAGTACTTCTGCGGACTGCTCAAAGAACTGGTCATTACCACCACCAACATCATCCTGCGGTGTGGTTGACTTCATAAGAATATTTGCAATGGACATAATGTCTGACTCGTTACGAATATAGGCAAAGGGATTAAAATGTATACTCATCGGCATTCCCTCTTCCGACTCTACGTTCATTACCATTACTTCATATCCGTTATCTTCAAAGTACTGTCCGGTCTGCTTATATAATTCTCCTTTCGGGTCCGTTACCAGAAAATTTCCGCAAAGCTGGGACAACATGGGACGTGCCAGACGAAAGGATTTACCGGAACCCGGCGGTCCCACAACAAGCATATTTAGGTTTGATGTTTTTACGTTATCAATAGATACATACACGCCCTCTGCAAGCCAATAGTTTTTCGTATTTACTTTTAATTCCGCAGGCAGTGTCACATCCCCTGTTACTACCACGACTTCATTATTCTTATCGTGGTTGGCAAACTCCTTGGTAAATTCCTTTGCATTTCCCCACTTGGCCACACCGTATTCTTCTCCTGCAAACGGATGCTCGAAACGTGTGGCAATCATGATAAATGCAAGAGAAAACGCTAACCAAAATACACCTATAAAAGCAGGTGTGGCATATGTAACTCCCACAATAAAATGATGTTCAATCAAAATGAACTGTTCAAAGTTATTCATAAATTGGTTAAAGTTATTTCCCGGCATCCAGACTGCTCCGCAAAGCCACCCTGCATATATGCAGATGAGTGAACCCACTGCATATATGATTAAGGTCTGCTTTAAGGTTCTGGTATGCTTCTTGATTGACTTATTTCGAAAGCCATCTAACATACCATTACCTTCCTCTCGCCATAGTCTTTGCAAACTCTTCCTTCGCACTCTTTGTAGCTTCTGCCACAATTTCTGCTCCGGTCATTTCCTTTTTGGCTCCGTCCGGTTTTACCACGGAATAAACTGCATCCTCTTTTACAAATACCTTTGCTGTTGTTTCATCCATGGATTCCACTACAACACCCTTAACAAGACCTTCGGCAAGCTCCATGCATACAACTTGCTCTCCGTCTGCCATAACTTTTGAAGAAGGAACAGCAACGGTTGTGTAAAGGGACTCTTCATAGTCTTTCTTTTGTGTAACTTCCCTGTTATGAGATTCCACAAATTCCTTTGCTTCCTCGCTGCTATATTCATGTTCCTTCTTCTGCCCCTCCTTTTCAGGGGCTTTCTTAAAATTTCTCTCGATAAACTCCTGATACTTAAGGAATCTCTCTTCGGAATTGGTTACTGCAGTTGGTTCATTATTAATAAATCCACCTGCTTCTAACACCTTTGGAATTTCCTTTTCCCATTCTTCCTTAGATTTTCCTCTGTCATCAAAGCGCATAATGGTGCTTTCCCCGGGAACTCTGATACTGTATTCAGAGTAAATATTTCCGTGTTCGTCCTCTAAGAATCGTCTCTTAATTACATGAATCTGGTCATCACTGCTTCTCTGACTATAGAACACTTCCCTGCTGTCCGGAACCAGGCTTTCATCACGAATCGGGTACATACACTCATATGGAGTGTACTCTCTTACGATTCCACAGATATTTTCCTGAGTTAATGCAAGTTCCGGGTCTGTTTCCATGTAAGTACCTTTCCCCTGCTTTAAGTACTCTGCAAAATCTAAGACATTATCCCTGTCAAGCTTCTCCTTTGACTCCTCTAAAAGCTCCATGTTCTGACTCTTGCCAAGCTCTAACATCTTAAGCTCTGCCTCTGCCGCTTCCTTTTCAGCTCCGGCACTCTCAATCTTTTCCTTTAAAGCGGCAATCTTTTCATCGTAATCCTTATCCTTTGATTCCTCGTTTTGAATACGTCTGTTCATTACAGCCTTAATCTGTTCCTGATGGATTCCCATGTCCTGTGCCGGTACTGCAACCGGAATATAATCATCATCCGGATTTAAGTCCGGCATAATACAGTAACGCAAATCATACTTCTCACAATAAAGGTCAAAATCCGATTTCATAATAGGAGTGCCATCTTTGGTTTTCCCTACTTCTCTTTCCTCAAACATTTCCTTTGGAAACTCTAATATCGGTGGAGTTCCCTCTGATATTTTCTGCAGGTCACTCCAGCTTCTGTTTCCCGGTTTCTTCATATTTGCTTCCACTTTCCATTCATGAAATGCTTTTGCTGCACTAATCATTGCCGCAATTGTTGCCTTTGTGCCTTTAAAGAGGTATTCCACCCCTTTGTATTCCATCTCTACTACCTGTGCAATTTCATCTGCCATAAATAAAAATCTCCTTTCTACATGTCTGGTCTGCAAACCATAATTGCATTTGTTGTTCTAAGTCTTTGATACACTACGCCGTAAGACGTACTAAGAGCTTCCACACACATACCGTTTCCAACATAAATTGCTACGTGGTATATTCCCATATATCTGCCATTTGCTTCACCACCGTAAAAGACCAAATCTCCGGGCTGTAAATCCATCGTGGTAAGTTTCTTTCCGTGTGACTCTAGCATTTTTGCCATATCGGCAGCACATGGTGGACCTCCACCGCCAAAGCTTACATCTACCCCTGCAGAATCCCACGCATAAAATGCTAGCGAGCTACAGTCAAATGCCGTACCGGATGCTCGCTCTTCCTGACTGTAAGGACATCCCACTTTTGATAACGCAAAATTTACTACTGATTTTTGCGTATCACTCATCGAAGAAATACCTGCTATGATCGCATCAATCTCATCCTCACTCTGCGCATCATTTACAATCTCATCCGAAGTCGTAAACATGGAAAGAAAGCCTGTAATGGCATCTCCGATTTCCTTTAATGGCTGTAATATGCTAAATATAAACATCACGATGATTAACACCACGGATGCTATCGCCATGAAAGCTAAAATGTATGGTGCAATGATTCCGGCAAGGTATGCCAAAAACTTCCTAAGATACGTCACAGGGTTAAGAAACTCTGTAATGACATACACAAGCCCGGTATTCCCATCCTTTAAGGCATCTCCTGTCACCTTATTTCCTACAAGGTCATTGGATAATTCCTTTTTGGCTCTAAGCATATTTGCAACTGCGGTCTTTGCCCCTGCCTTTTTCTGCTCCTTGGATTTTTCCTTTTTGGCATTCTCTTTTCTAGTATCCTGCGCCTTTTCTTTCTTAGAAGCTTCGTTACTGCTGTCTGACTTTTCCCTTGCTTCACTGCTACTTTTTGAATCAGAAGAAGATTCCGGTAAACCGGAAGGAGAAATACCATCCGGCAATTCCACCTCTGATTGATGGATAGATGTTTCTTTACTGTGCTTTTGCTCTTTTTCTTGTCTTTTAATCTCTTTAAGAATCTGCTTTTGCTCACGGATTTTTCTCTTGTTCTTTTCTATAGAAAAGCGAACTCCTTTTTCAGCAAACTCATCTATAGAAGCCGAGGCAGCTTCATTACCACCGGTAGTAAATCTCGCTGCCTCATCACATACAAAGCGTTTCATCTCATCAGCAAAACGATTTCTTTTACTAAATACATCTCCTGCTGATTTAAACTCCATAGCTTCCTCCATCTGTATTTACAATTCTGTATATCTCACTGTCCTTACTCATTCGCATATCAAATGGTACTGTGACCGTTCCCATCTTAAGCAATCCGGTTCCCGAATCTGCATTGTCAACGAAGTTAAACATTGCAGGACTGATACTTGGTAAAAACTGCATAAGCTTGTTCTTATCAAGAGTGGACTGGCTAAGCAGGGCAAAATACTCGGTGTTTGATAAAATTGCCTGCAGCTTTCCGCCGTAATCATTGTTAAGAAGGTCGCTTAAGTTCTGGGTAATTCCGCATACGATTCCGGACATTTTACGAATTTCCTTCCAGAGCTTTAAGATAAAGCTTGCCACCTGCTCGACAGCTAAAAGCTCATGGAATTCGTCAATGTACAAATGAGTCCAACGCTTCTTACCGGAATTTGCTTTGATGTTTCCCTTTACGGTCTCCATCATAATGAGCATGGATGTAATGCGAAGATTATCCTTAAGCCCGGATAAATCAAACACGATAAATCGGTTTGTTAAATCCACGTTGGTTCTGTGATTGAATAGATTTAGGGAACCATTTACAAAAATCTCCATTGCTGCAGCTAAGTGTGCACTAAGATTCGTTCCCACATCCAAAAGTCCCTGATATACGTCCTGTAGTGTTGGGGAATATGCTTTTATCTGCTCTTTGACACTCATATCACTTGCCACAATGTTAAATGAAGCATTGCTTCTCATATAACCCGGGATGTCATACTCGCTGGTATCTTCCACCTCTCCATTCAGCCTCTTTCTCATGGCATAATTTTCCGAATATACCTTTTCAATCACTCCATCTATCACACCCTGCTCTTCCGGTGTCATATCCCTCTTCAAGCAAGATGACAATAATGAAAGAATAAAATCTGCCTTGTCAGAAATAATCTCACGAAGTCTTCCATAATCCACGCCGCTAAAATCTACATCCATGGGGTTTAAATAAAACTCCTTGGTACTATCAAAGGAAATGACGGTTCCATCCGTTTCGGCTGCGAGACCTCCGTACTCTGACTGTGGGTCGATAATAATAATCTGGTCATCCGGATAATTTACAAAGGTGCTGATAATTTCAGACTTTGCAAATACACTTTTACCGGAACCCGATTGTCCGAAAATCATACCGTTATGATTCTTAAGCTTTTTCTTATCCGCAAATATTACATTCTGTGATAACTGGTTAATTCCATAGTAATTACCACCTTCATCATTTAACTCCTGTGTCTTAAAAGGCATGAACATCGCAAGACATGAAGAGGAAAGATTTATCACTCTCTTAAACTCCTGAATCCCAAGAGGAAGTACAGAATTAAGTGCTTCTCTTTGCTTCCCAAAGCAGCTCTTTAACTTAAGTGACTTAAGCGAGGCCGCATTGTGAAGCTTCTCTTCTATCTGGGCTAGTTCCTCTCTATCCTTTGCAAGCACAAAGATAAGCATGGTCGAATTGTAATAGTGGTCATCACTGGTATCTAATTCCCTTGAGAATGAATCAAGCTTCTCCTTTTCTGATAAAAGCTTTGCAGAGGCATCAGCCAAATAGTCATTATTATTACGGTTTCTTTGCTTTTCGTTTTCAATCTTCATACCAACACCCATATACTTTCTTGCTATCTCCTGCTTAAAGCCTCCGATATCCAAAAGCTCATTGTTGATGGTAATGTAGCTTGTACAATTGACTTTGCTTAAACTTGATACAATATCGCTTTCTAAGCTCTTTGGGTATTCATCAATAAAGAACACTTTGCCGATATGGTTATTCATGGTAAAACACTCATTCTCAAAACAGATGCTTACCGGAGTGATAATGTTCATCCAGTCATGCTTTGCTGCAATCTCATCTTCAAAATGGAACTTATACCTTGTATCAATTCCTGCATGAGTGAGATTAAATAGTAGCTGCACTCTTTCATCAATAGGTACGGTTCTCATAAAGGAACCCTGAATGCCATTGACTCCGATACCTACAAATGCACTTCTTATTGCACTTTCAATGGAATTAAATGTGCTTCTTGCATCTGCCATATTCTCTGCCTTAATCGTAAGCGTAAGATAAATGGTCTGATACAAACCCTGCTTGGCATCACTGACCTTATCTTTAATCACCTGATTGTACGCTCTTCTTAAGTGGTCGTATTTATCTCCTCGAAGTCTGTAGAGGATCTTCTCGTGAAAGCTTCTCTCGTCCACGTATTCATTCGCTACGGAATAAGAAAATCTGCATGGCATACTTTTCAGTACATTGGAGAAGTTGATAATTAGCTGCTTTTGCTCTTCATCCGTTACTCCGGCAAAGTTGATGTCACTTAATGCATACAGCTTTGAAAATCTTTTATTATTCAGTTCAAAGATACCGGATTCTTCAATGCTTACAATGGAAAAAATATCCTGCACCGAAGTCATCTCTTTTACCAGAGTTTCATCGCAAACCTTTGTCTGCTCATATTTGGATTTTGGCATCTGCATCCGTATCACCTCCCACTAAGCTTTCCACTACCTCTGCTCTTACATTTCTCATAATCTTGTTATCAATTAGCCCCAGACTTAAAACACTCTCTGTTACAGCTCTTTGCTCATGAAAACTTATCGAAAGCATAATGTCATAGTTATTTGCCAGTGCCATTACCGTCTTTTCAATAATTTCCCTTGCATCATCCGAATCACACAAAATCACAAGAGCAAGGGAAACATTAAGGTAATTGTCTTCTCCCGAAAACTTAAGGCGTTTGTTGTATCGCTTTTCTATTGCTCTGTTAAAATCAAGCTGCTCTTCGTCTGTTAAAGAGTTCATATCAAGACTTAAAAACGCCTGACATCCAAGATGTGATAAGCTTTCCAAAAATCCAACCTTTAAGGTGGATGGATAGGATAATGCGTAAAACGCTTCTCCAAATGAACTTCCAACTGTAAATTTTTCTGCTTCCTCCTTAATCTCTAAGAAGCATTCCTTTTTCCAATCCTTATTGCCACGTACATAGGAGGCATATGAAAAACGGATATTTTGACCGAACTTCTCTATAATGGACTGCATAACCTCATCTACACTTAGAGGTGTAATCTTTACTACCTCTTTTATAAGGTCCAAATCCTTTGACATAAGCTGTCTTACCTCTTCGTAAATCTCTCCGCTTTCCATTAGTATTAAGTGGCAGGTCGCCCTGCCACCCTCCTCTCCTAAGTGCCAGACAATGCGGATTCTTCCGGAAAGAGAAAGGCTTTTTCCTGCCAGTGCCTTAAAATCGCCGCTAAGTAAAAATACGCTCATCCACCGGTTTTCCTTAAGCCTAAAGACTCCCTTTGGGTCAAATGAGATAAGACCTAAAGTTTCCAGTGTCTTTTTTCCTGCCGGAATTAGCATTTTGTTGGCAAGCTCGACTTGTCTTTTTCTTTCCTTTTCCATTCGCTTTTCTTCTTTTGCGATGGCTTTCATTCCTGCATTTGTTGCCATATTGCCTCCTTAGTTATGATTGAACCAACCGTTAAGCAGTTCCGTTACTTTTGACTGGAATTCCGGGAGCAATGTGCTCTTACAAAAGATGTATAAGAGTCCTGCTACACCTGCAGCTACAGCGATGATGATGAACATAACCATAAGCTGGTCAGAACCTTCTTTCTTTGCTGCAATCCAGTTTTTAGCTTTGCTACAAGCCATATCAAATTTTGTTTTTAACTTCTGCATTGTGCTTTTTTCCTCCTTTCCTATACTTTGTAAGGTTCCTCTTTAAGATTTCTTATTTGGTTGCCTTACAGTAAGTACTTAGGGTTCGAAAAAGCTGATTACAAAAAATTGGCAAAAAAATTCTCCGAAATTAAAAATAATTTTCGAAGAATGTCTTGAAAGCCTTCCTTTACGGGCGTTTTTAGCTTATTAATTTTTTCTGTTTTTCTTTGTGTACCATTCCTACCCCCTTACCCCCGCCCATCTCCCCGGGGGAAGGATACTCTAAAAATTTGGCAACAGAAAAAAAGCCTACCACAAATGTGATAAGCTTCTCTTCTCTATTACTTTCTTTTTTAGTTTTCAACTATTTCTCTGACATCTTAAGATTCTTTCTGCGTTTCTTTGCAGTAAGAATCAGTCCCGTTCCGGAGATTATTGTTAATATAAACAGCCAGACACTAGGTGTATCATCACCGGTCTTAGGTGCCTCCTCCTTCTTGTCACTGTCATCCGGCAATACAATGTCACCCGTATTGCTGTTGTTATTGTCACTATCATTCTGGTTGTTATTACCATTGTCCGAGTTATCAGCTTTGATTGTAAAGTTTGTACTTGCTAAACCGTCTGTCCATACAATCTCAATGGTGTGGCTTCCTACGGAAAGGGTATTCAGATAGTCTGCTTTCAGTGTAACAATGGTAGAACCTTCCTTTACAGTATAGTTCTTTGCATCAACAAGAGTGCCGTCAACCTTAACTCCCACGAACTTAGATAACGCTCCGCTTCCTCTGATGGAAAGGCTTCCGTCTGAATTCTGTTCCCAGTTACTGTTTGCACCATCTAAAATTTCATAATCTACCGGGTCAGGGTCAGGAATAATATTTTCAGTTACGGTAAGTACTGCTGTATTGGATGTAACCGTACCTGCAGAATTACTTACCACACACTGATACTTAAATCCGTTGCAGCTTATATTGACTGTAGATGTGGTATAGCTTGCCTCATTGGCACCCGCAATGTTTACCCAGCCATTTCCATCATTTCTGTCTATCTGCCACTGATAGGTAAGGGCTGTACCGCTTGCTGCCAGGGTAAATGTTGCAGTCTCACCTACCTTCACTGTCGCATTGCCCGGCTGTGTGGTTATGCTTGGCGCAGTCACATCCGGCACATCCGGTGTCTGGCTTTCCTGCTTAAAGGTAACTTCTATGGTGTGATTTGAATTTACATCACTAAAGGTATAGCTTGTGGTTGCTGTCACTTCCATACCGTCCACCTTTAAGGTATCAATCACATATCCGGATGATGGACTAATCATAAATGTCTGACTGCCCCCTGCTGCAACCCTGACAGCTCCGCCAGGACTAATACTTCCGTTTGCTCCGGCTGTGGATGTGATGGTGTACTCTGTCACAGGGACTGCATTAACCGTAATGGCGATATCCTTTGCCTTTGTTCCGCCATTCTTTGTATAGGAAATGGTTAAGGTCTTTTCTCCTATTGTTGACATATCTATGTCAGATACATTTGTTGTGTAGCCTGTTACCGCTTCGCTGTAACTGTCCTCATAGTATGCTGTGACAGTCAGGTCGTCCACATTTAAGGTATCTCCTGCCGTGTAAGAGGTCTTAACCT
>JBJELY010000112.1:0-87200 GCA_051879395.1 Roseburia sp.
TTCAAGGTACAAACAAAATCATATATTAATTAACGTGTCTTTTGACACCCTAATCACTATAGGAAATAATATTCCGTAGAGAAAAAAGTCTTCTGACAGGAGGAAATGGTACGTAGATGATAGAAAATTAAGAAAGAATGAGGTACAAAAAGATGATGAATCCAGCAGCACTAATGAAAATCATGAATGCAAAAAATAAATTTCAAGCAAATCACCCGAAATTTTTAGCTTTTATAAAAGCAGCATTTGGGAGTGGAATTGTAGAAGATACTGTGATTGAAATCAGTGTCACAAAACCAGGCTGTGAGACGCTTACTTCTAATATAAAAGTAAAGCAGTCCGACTTAGAACTATTGCAGGAATTGCAGCAGCTTGCAAAATAGGTTTCAAAAATAGGTTCATTAAGATAAAAATAGAAAGGCAGGGTTAGGGAATGTTAGGAGAAAGAAAATCGTATGGAGTGGAGAAAAATCAGGTAACTTTTGCGTTTGAGCAGGGAAAAATGCAGTTGACGGTTGTAACACCGGAGATTATTCGGATTCTGCTTCCACGAAACGAGCGAGAATATGTTTCAAGAGCTATTGAAGGAGAAAAGGCAATCGAAACAAACTTTCAGGTAACGGAAAATGAGGATTGCTGGTGTGTAGAAACGGATGCTCTTAAGGTCTGTGTATATTCACAGGGATATGTGGATTTTTATAAAAAAGATGGTACGTTGCTATGTGCGGATTATCGTGGAAACCGAATTTTTAAATCACAGATTAGTGAAAACTATATTGCTTTTTTGAAAGCAGAAGGTCATGAAGTGCCGGATGCGACAGATTTTGATTATCCGGTGCAGACGATAAAGAAATTGGACGGGGATGAATGTTTTTACGGACTTGGTGATAAGACAGGATTTTTAAATAAAAAAGATTATGATTATGAGAACTGGAATTCGGATATTCCACAGGCCCATACCGACAGCTATAAAGCATTGTATAAGTCGATTCCGTTTTTGATTACGAAAAAGAAAGACGTGGTATATGGTTTATTCTTTGATAATACATACAAATCTTATGTAAACCTTGGAAAAGAAAATGAAGCTTACTATTTTTATGGAGCAGATGATGGTAATTTAGACTATTACTTTATTGCCGGAGAAAAGATGACGGACATCGTTACAGGATATACCTACCTGACAGGAAGAACACCATTGCCACAGCTTTGGACCTTAGGACATCAGCAGTCCAGATGGGGCTATGAATGCGCAGAAGATATCAGGGAAGTAGCAAAGAATTATCGTGAACTTGAGATTCCATGTGATGTGATACACTTTGATATTGATTATATGGATGCTTATAAGGTATTCACCTGGAATGAAAAAACATTTGGAAAACCTGGAGCCTTAATTCAGGAATTAGAGGAGCAGGGATTCCATGTTGTGACGATTATTGACCCGGGTGTGAAATTAGAAGAAGGTTATGCAAAGTATGACGAAGGAATTGAAAATGATTATTTTGCAAAAACACCGGAAGGGGATGTCTATGTCAATGCTGTCTGGCCGGGAGATTCCGTTTATCCGGATTTTGGAAAGCCGGAAACAAGAGCATGGTGGGCAGACAATCAGAAATTTTTACTAGACCTTGGAGTGCGTGGAGTCTGGAACGATATGAACGAGCCGGCAAGTTTTCATGGAGAATTACCAGAAGATGTCGTATTCCATGAAGAGGAAAAAGAGACAAATCATGCAGCGATGCATAATGTCTATGGACATTTGATGTCAAAAGCAACTTTTGAGGGACTTAAAAAACATGATGGTCGCCGTCCATTTGTGATAACCAGAGCTTGCTATGCTGGAACACAGAAATACTCTACGGTTTGGACAGGGGATAACCAGAGTCTTTGGTCACACTTACAGATGGCGATTCCACAGCTTTGTAATCTTGGATTAAGTGGATTTGCATTTGCAGGTACAGATGTAGGCGGATTTGGCGCTGACTGTACGAAAGAATTGATGTGTCGCTGGGTTCAGGTGGGATGTTTTTCACCGTTATTCCGTAATCATTCTTCGAAGGGAAGTACTTATCAGGAACCATGGCAGTTCGATCAGGAAACAATTGAGATTTATCGAAAATTTGTCAATTTAAGATATCGTCTTTTGCCATATTTTTATGATTTGTTCTATGAAGCAGAAAAGACAGGACTTCCAATTATGCGTCCTCTGGTACTTCACTATGAGGATGACCCTGAAGTACAGAATCTGAACGGAGAATTTTTAGTGGGAGAACAGATTCTGGTGGCTCCGGTCTTAGAACAGGGAGCAACCAAGAAAATGGTTTATCTTCCACAGGGTACCTGGTACGAATTTGAGACAGGAAAAGCATACGAAGGCGGTCAGTACTATCTTGTAGAGGCACCACTTAATACCTGTCCAATATTTGTCAAGGAAGGAAGTATCATTCCGACTTATGAAGTAAGAAAGAGTACTTCCGAAAAAGAATATGATACGTTAACGCTTCTGTCATATCCGGGAAATGGAAGTTACGAGCATTTCCATGACAACGGTGAAGACTATGCTTATCGTAATGGCGAATATCAGCTATATGAATTTAAAAATGAGAATGGAAATGTGTCTGGTACTTTAAAACACAATGGCTATCAAAGCTATCAAAATATTTTTGTAAAAAAAGCTGGAGAGGAAAAAAATGAAAAACTACAATTGTAGAAAAAAACTTTTAGAGGTAAATTTAGAGGGACGGGTTTCCAAAGAAAAGACAGCGCATATCTTATAGAGATGGAAGGATAGGAGCAGCTTTGTGGATTATAGTCAGGAACAGTTTTTCAACATGCAGCAGTATGATGTCCCCAAAATGCCATTTTACATGAGCTATCCCATGCAGAATCTTTATTTGACAGAAATGGAATATGAAAGAGACATGGAACGGATGAAAGAGCTCTATCCGAGAAACGTAAAAAGCATTTTGGAAATCATTGAAGAAGAATGCGATAAAATGGAATACGAAGGAAGTCTGATGTTTGATGAGTATCCAGACCGGATGATGTTAGAGCGTCTTATAGATAAAATTTATGACAAGGTAAGCCGGGATGGGGAATATCAGGATGAACAGATGGAAATGGAGCAATATCAGAGAAGACCGTCCGGACCACCGTCCTATGGACCGCCAGGACCACCACCATTTGGACCGCCAGGACCGCCGCCATTTGGACCACCGAGGTATGACTTGAGAGATTTAATTGGTGTTATGCTGAATAATGAGATGTATAAGAGAAGATGCAGGCATAGACGTTGTAGAAGATGGTGGTAGTTTGTTTGATAAAAGCACAAGAATGAAATATTTCTTAAGTTTGTAAGAAATTTATGATTTCAAGGAAAATTCGGTTGCAGTTTCGAAAAAAAATGCATACAATATAGCTATCGCCTTGCGATAGCTATATTCTTTTGAAGAAAAGAATGCAACAGACAAAAGAACGAAAAACGGCAGGAATTAGTTGAAAGGAACGAGAAACATGCGAAAAGGTGCAATTAAGGCACTTGTCTTAACGATAGTCTTTATACTTACGGTCATGATTACCGGAGTATTTACCAATAAAACAAATGAGGATTTAACAATGGAAATGGCGGATGCAACCCTTCCGGTTGTTACTTTATATGAGAATGATGTTGAAATTAATGAATTGCATGGATATACCACGGATATGCAGGCGCAGTATATGCGTGATACGATTACACCAATTGGAGAAGACAGGATTCTTCCGGTAACAATTCAATGTTATCAGACGCAGATTGACGCAATTTCTTATGAAATCCGAAGCCTTAATGCAGAACGTCTGATTGCAGACTCGACAGTTACAGATTATCAGCAAAATGGCAGTAGTATTTCACTTGAACTAGAGATTCAGAATTTACTTGAGGAAGGACAAGAATATCTGCTTGAGATACATTTGCAACATGATGATCAGGTGATTTACTATTATACTAGAATTATAGAACCAGTAGATAGTTATGTATCGGAATGTGTAGATTTTGTGCTGGATTTTTCTGAAAAGACATTTCAAGAGGAAACATCCGGAACACTTGCAACTTATATGGATGCGACAACAGAGGCAGATGATAATCTGCATTACGTTACACTTGGAAATTCATTGAGTCAGGTAACATGGGGAGATTTTAAGGGAGAACGGTTGACGGATCCGGTTGCTTCCATTAAGGAAATTAATAGTTCCTATAGCGTAATCGTACTGAAATATGTAGTTGCATCTGTTGGAGAGAATGGTGAGAACGAATATTATAATATAGAGGAATATTATCGTGTAAGATATACTGCAAATCGTATGTATCTGCTTAATTTTGAACGTACCATGTCACAGATTTTCCGTGGAGAGAACCATAGCTTTTATGATAATAATATACAACTTGGAATTCGCTCGGATGAAGTGGAATATAAAGCAAATGAGGCTGGGAATATCGTTTGTTTTGTACAGGAGGGAGAACTCTGGTGCTACAATGTAACGGAAAATCAACTGGCACAGGTTTTCAGCTTCCGTGGATATGAAGGAATTGACGCAAGAGAAAATTACGATCAGCATGATATTAAAATTATTGATATTGATGAGGCAGGAAGCATAAATTATATTGTATATGGTTATATGAATCGTGGAGAACATGAAGGGCAGGTTGGAATTAGTGTTTATCATTATGATGGAATAGCCAATACAAATGAGGAAGAACTTTTTATTCCAACGACACAATCTTATGAAGTCATGAAGGAAGAACTTGGTCAGATTATGTATGAAAATGAAGAGGGCAAATTCTTCCTTATGATGTCTGGAAATATTTATGAAGTAGATTTGGAGTCATTAGAAATGACTGAGCTGGTAACAGATTTAACAGATGATTCTTATGCAGTATCAGAATCAAACCGCTATGTGGCATGGGTGGAAGATCCGGAGGCAAGCACAACGATTCACCTTCTGGATTTCAAGACCGGAAATACGTCAGAGATAAAGGAATCTGATTCTGAATATGTAAAACCATTAGGCTTTATGGAAGAAGATTTTGTTTATGGGGTAGCACATCAGGCGGATGTTTTGGTGGATACAGCAGGGAAACTGACATTTCCGATGTACCAGATTAAAATTGTAGATACTTCAGAAGAAGAACATGAGGTTTTGAAAACATATCAGAAGGAAGGATATTATATTTCTGATATTACGTTAAGTAATTACACGATTTATTTGAACCGTATTCAGTTTAACGGAACTGCTTATGTTGCCGCAGACCAGGATACCATCATGAACCGAGAAGGCAAGGAAAGCGATATTGTATCAGTTAATACAACGGTTACGGAAGAAAAACAGACACAGGTGCAGTTGTCACTTGCTGATGAAGTAAGTGAAAAATCAGCAAAATTGTTAACTCCAAAACAGATTATTGTAGAAGAAGAGCGTGTTTTAGCGGTAGAGGATCAGGAAGAAAAGGATCGCTATTATGTCTATGCAAAAGGGAAGGTTTTACTTACGACAGATAGTGTGACAGAGGCAATTACACTTGCCAATGAACAAATGGGTGTTGTGATTGGAGATGAGCAGCAGTATATCTGGAAACGTGCCAAGAAAACAACACAAAGTGCTTTTTCCGATATTTTTGTGGGAGAAGAAGATACTGGTGCCAATAGTGTGATTCAGTGTATTAATGCTATGTTGGAAAAAGAGGGAATTAACATTAGCGTAAGTGCTTTAATCCATGAAGGCGCAACACCAAAAGAAGTGTTGAAAAATACGATGAAAGATGCGACTGTATTTGATTTATCTGGCTGTAATGTAGAAGAAGTACTGTATTATGTGAATCGTGGAACTCCAGTTTTTGCCATGACAGGAAGTGATACAGCAGTACTGATTGTAGGATATGATGCCAATAATATATCTGTATTTTATCCGGAGAGCCAGACGATAAGTAAAGTAGGCTTGAATGATGCCAATGAGATATTTACAAATGCAGGAAACGTATTTTTTACTTATTTAACAGAGTAGAAAGAGTCTTTTTTTAATCTTGAATGCGGGAAAGAGTTGACATAAAAGAAACTTGTGATAAAATAAAATTTGTGGAGAGGAAAGGCAATGCAGGCAACGCATTGCCTTCATTAAAAAATGATTACTTTATCACGTTAAGAAAACAATTGAAAAAAGTGCTTTGACAGAATCAATAAGGGGAATTAATAAAAATGCATAAATTTTCATGATGTAAACTCTTTCATTCGTGAAGATTTACAGTTTTCACGGAAACATATTGCAAAATCTCTGTAGATAGGTTATATTTTGTGTTGTACTTTAAGAAGAGGAAGTGGAGAAATATGAGTAGGAAAGAAATAATTGTATCAAATGTTTCCGAGCAACATAATAATCCAATTGCAGAACTGGTACAGGTTGCATGTCGTTTTGACAGTGACATTACATTAGAAAGTAATAACCGAAAGATTAATGCAAAGAGTATTATGGGAATTATGGCATTTAATCCTTCTAAGGGAATGAAAGTTGACATCATAGCAGAAGGAAGCGATGAAGAAGAAGCATTAGTAGCAATGGAGAAGTTTTTAGCGTGTGAGTAGTTTTTTGACTTTAGGGAGGGATTCTTATGCAGAAAAAGACAGCAGTAAAACTTGGAGAAACAAAAGAAGCAGCAGCTACAGCAGTTGAGAAAACAACAGGGGTAAAGGTTGAAAATGTAAAAATTGCAAATGTAACAGAAGCTGCAAAGAATGTAGTAGCAGAGAAGAAAGAAGTAGTAAAAGAGAAAGCTAAGACAGCAGCAAAGAAAGCTACAACGAAAAAAGATGAAAAAGAGTCATTAAAACCAGAAGTATTCATACAGTTCCAGGGACAGGAAGCTGTTGTAGAAGAAGTGATTAAAAAAGCAACAGATGAATATGTTGCAGCTGGTCACAGAGCAACATCCATTAAGTCTCTGCAGGTATATTTAAAACCAGAAGATAATGCAGCATATTATGTAATAAATCAGAAAGCTGCAGGAAAAGTTGATTTGTTTTAAATGAAATAAAAAATGTCACCTCATTTTGAGGTGACATTTTTTTTGTAAGTGCCGCGCAGGCGGCACATTTTGTGTTGACGAAAGATGCAGTTACATAAATCATTTCGGGGAAAAACGCGAAGCGTTTTTGTAAGTGCCGCGCAGGCGGCACATTTTGTGTTGACGAAAGATGCAGTTACATAAATCATTTCGGGGAAAAACGCGAAGCGTTTTTGTAAGTGCCGCGCAGGCGGCACTTTATTTATGTTCTTCTTTGTATTTCGAAACAAGTTTCTGAATTCTATCGTATGGGTCAAGTAAATCACTGATAGAAGTATCATGATTTAAAGTATCAATAATGTAAGCAATGTATTTACTCATATCACAGCTGATATAATAATCTTTTGAAAGCAATTCAGGTGTCTGGTAGGTAAGGTTTGTTGTAAGAACTTTAAAGATAGTTCCATCAGCAACAGCCTTATCAAACTTTTCGAGACCATTTGTAAACAGACCGAAAGTAGCTACAACAAAAATACGTTTTGCTTTTCTTTTCTTTAATTCAGTAGCAACGTCAATCATACTTTCGCCGGAAGAAATCATGTCATCAATGATGATAACGTCTTTTCCTTCTACAGAACTTCCTAAGAATTCATGAGCAACAATAGGGTTACGTCCATCTACGATTTTGCTGTAATCACGACGTTTGTAGAACATACCCATATCAACGCCAAGTACGTTTGCAAGGTAAACGGCACGATTGGTACCACCTTCATCCGGGCTGATGATCATCAGATGATCGTTATCGAATTTGATATCATCGGCACTGCGGCAGATACCTTTAATAAACTGATAAGCAGGCTGAACTGTTTCAAATCCTTTTAACGGAATTGCATTCTGAACACGAGGATCATGAGCATCAAAGGTAATAATGTTATCAACGCCCATAGCTACTAATTCCTGTAAAGCTAAAGCACAGTCTAAGGATTCGCGGGAAGTACGTTTGTGCTGACGGCTTTCATAAAGGAATGGAATGATAACTGTAATTCTTTTTGCTTTACCACCAACTGCAGCGATAATTCTCTTTAAATCCTGGTAGTGATCGTCTGGGGACATACGATTTTCATGACCACATAAGGAATAAGTAATACTGTAGTTTGTAACATCAACCATGAGATATAAATCATGGCCACGTACAGAAGCTTTGATAGAACCTTTTGCTTCACCGGAACCAAAACGTGGAACAGCAGTTGGGATAATGTAGCTGTCACGGCGGTAACCTTTAAATGCAAGGTCATTCTGGTGCTGGTTTTGTCTTTTCTCTCTCCATCCTACAAGATACTTGTCTACTTTGGCACCAAGTTCTTTGCAGCTTTCTAATGGAATAAGTCCAAGTGTTCCATCTGGTAGAGAGTCTAAGTTTCTTTCATCGTTTGGCATGAGTGATTTCCTCCATAAAAATTTACATTTACTTTTTATATTCAATAGATGGGATATCTAGTGAAGTCTCTTTTTCATTCGGATATCATCTCCGAAAAGTTTTATGATAGTATAACTGCTTGAAATTCTGGAAAGAACACGTTCTGAATAAATATCTGCGATTTGATTCATATTCAGATTGGTAGAAATCAAAGTTGATTTCTGGCGTAAAATTCTTTCATTGAGGCACAGGAATAATTGGGAAGTTGTAAAAGAGTTTGCAAGTTCTGTGCCAAGGTCATCAATAATTAATAAGTCGCAGTCAAAAATATTTTGGTTTGCAGCAATAGCATCTGCATCCTTTTCAAAAACATTCTTACTTAAAATATCAAAAAGTTGGAATGCTGTAAAGTAGATAACGGAGTGACCGCTATCTAATAATTCTTTTGCAACACAATTCGAAAGGAAAGTTTTCCCGATTCCGGTGTCGCCATAAAAAAGTAAATTGGAAAATTCCTGATCAAAAGTGGCAATGAAGTGTTTACAAACAGCAACTGCCTTCTTAGCGGTTGCAAGAGAGGTAAGACCGGTAGCCGGATTTACTTCTATATCAGAATAATAATCAAAAGAAAATGTATCAAAATTTTCCTTTGTTAGAATTTTTTTCAGATTTGATTGGGTATAGACAAGATCAATGGCTGCCTGTAAAAAACAGTGGCAGCGTTTCCCATCTATAAACCCGGTATCCTGACAGTCAGGACAGGTATAAATAGGGTCAAAATAATTTTTAGGAAAGCCAGCAGAAGCAAGTAGATCTTCTTTTCGAGTACGCAAATTGGACAACTGTACCTTCAATTCATCGAGAGCATAATCGTCTCCGTCTAAGAGCTTTCTTGCCTGCGCAACGGAACATTCTGCAATGGCATCGTCAATTTCTTTTAATTCAGGAAACTTTAAATAGGCGTTTTTGAAACGTTCTTCTTGCAAATGACGATTTTTCAATTGTGTTGCCTGATAATGACGAAGCAGTTCGTCATATTGGGAATTGCTCAATGCCATGAAAACGACCTCCTTAAATTAATGAATGTTTGTAGTTAACAGCATTTTCTCTAATTCATCATAATCATAAGAACGCTGTGAAAAATTGTTGAATTTATTTTTGTTTGTAGATGATGTTTGCGAAGAAGCAGAAGTAGACTTTTTCTTCTGGAAAGCATCATCGAACTTAGCAATATCATCAAGAGAGCTGATGTTTGCCTTTTTCCAATTAGAAAGAATACGATCCGTATATTCAAAGCTTGGCTGGTGAATGGACTGCATGGTTCTTTTACAGCCTTCTAAAATAATCTCGGAAGAAAATTCATAAACGTTCTTCCATTTATCAATCATTTCTGTCTCAGAAGCAACCAGATTACGACCGCTGATGCCAAAAGCTTTCATAACAGAAAAATATAACTGGCTATGTAAATTAGAAAGTTGCTTTGCCTGTTCTACGGTTGTTACATTGGCTTCTGCCCAGGCAAGGGCAACTTTTTCTATGTAACGGATACTCGTGTGTCCTTTGCTGACACAATATTCAATCAGATATTCGATTAAATCGAGGGAAAAGCCTAAACCATCGTTCCAATAAAGAATAGAATTGGTATCGGTGGAAGTAAGAGGCCGTCCAAGATAACGTTCCGTAATAAAAATAAGTTCTGCTACATCTTCATTTTGGCGGAAATTGCGAATGTCATCTACGGTGTACTGCTTTTGCTCAGGAGCTTTCTTTGCAGAATCTTCTGGTGCAACAGAGGAATTTTCCTGCTTTGGAGCATTCTTTTTAGCAGAAGCAGGTTTTGCCACAGGGTTGTCCATTGTGACAGATGAAGGAGTAGGTTCCTCTTCTGGAGTAATATTTTCTGCTGAAGTAGGTGTTTCTCCTGAATCTACGAAACAAACACCAGTTAGATTTTTTTCGTCATCATATTCCAGACGTAGCAAATGCATACGTTCCCAATAATTTAGAGCACGTTTGATATCTTTCTCAGTGTGTTCAAATTTATCTGCCATGGCTGAAATCGAAATCGCCGCATCCGGTGAATTCATACAACGGAGTAAATAGAGATAAATTTTTACAAACTCTCCGTTAGCACCGGACATATATTCATCAATAAAAACATTTGAGACACTTGTGGCAGTATTGCGACTGTCACTGTGCAATGAAATCTTTGCCATGTAATAAATCATTTCCTTTCAAAACAGCGAATTCCATTAGAAGGAAAAGCGCCGTCGATTATTTTAACACGTAATAGGAAAAAACTCAATTATTAATTTGAGTTTCTACTTATTTAAAAACTATCTTTAGTTCGTCCCAAATTATAGCATAAGAAATTTAAAATGAGAAGAGCTATTTTTTGGGAAAAAACCAGTAAAATAAGGGCTTGCGAGCATTGTGGAAAATGTGGATAATGTGGAAAAAGAGTTTGGATAAAATTTATGGTAACTAGTAAAAATATCAGAATGTGTAAAATAAAGCGTTTTACAAAAGTGGAATAGGATATTATGTAAATTAAAAAATCCACATTCATTCGGGGAAAGTTTTCCCCAAAAAAATGTGGATAATGTGGATAACTATTTTCCAAGAAGATGTTCACCTATATTTACAACATCTCCGGCCCCCATAGTTATCAACAGGTCGCCGTTCACACAATTTTTTAATAAAAAGTTTTCGATTTCTGTAAAAGAAGGAAAATAGTAACATTCACAGCCCTGTTCTTTCAGTTTTGCCAGGATATCCTTCGAACTGATGCCATAAGTATTTTTTTCACGTGCAGCATAGATATCTGCCAGAACGACAACGTCTGCCATGGATAAAACATCTGCAAAGTCATCTAAAAAGGCTTTGGTTCTTGAATAAGTATGTGGCTGGAAGACTAAAACCAGACGTTTATGTGGATAATTTTTGGCTGCTGTTAAAGTAGCACGAATTTCGGTTGGATGATGTGCGTAGTCATCAATAATAGTAACGCCGTCTACGGAGCCTTTATATTGGAAACGTCTGTCGGCACCGCCAAAAGCCAGAAGACCGGCAAGAATATCTTCAGTGGAAAGTTTCATTTCTTTTGCGAGAGCAATGGCCGCAAGAGAATTTGTAACATTGTGCATACCAGGAACATTCAAAGAAACAGTCATAAGCTTTGTTCCATGATACATGACATCATAGGTTGCGCAAGCTTTTTCATTAAATTGAACATTTTCTGGATAATAATCATTTGTAGAAGCTGTACCAAAGGTAATAACGGATGGAGTGAGTCCTTCTACAATTTCCATGCAGTTTTCGATATCTCCATTTAAGATGATAGTTCCATCTTTTCTTGTATTTTTTGCAAATAAATGGAAAGAATTTCGAATGTCCTGAATATCTTTAAAGAAGTCAAGGTGTTCTGCTTCAACATTTAAGATGATACTGTATTTTGGACGGAAATTTAAAAAGCTGTTGGTATATTCACATGCCTCTGTAATAAACACTTCGGAATCACCGACCCGGAGATTTCCGTCAATTGCCTTTAAAATACCACCTACAGTAATCGTCGGATCACATTTTGCCTGGAGTAGAACCTGACTAATCATAGAGGTGGTTGTAGTTTTTCCATGTGTTCCGGAAACTGCGATGGAATTAGCATAGTTATCCATAATCTGTCCAAGCAGTTGGGCGCGGCTTAACATTGGAAGTCCCATTTCTTTTGCAGCAGAGTATTCCGGATTATCTTCGCGGATTGCAGCTGTGTATACGACTAAATCAATCGCAGCTGTTAAATTGGAAGCTTTTTGACCATAGTAGACCTGAACACCCATATGTTCTAAGTGTTTTGTAAGTTCAGATTCTTTTGCATCAGAACCTGAAATCGTAAAATGCTCTTCCAGTAAAATTTCAGCAAGACCACTCATGCTGATGCCGCCGATTCCGATGAAATGAACATGAATCGGTTCCTTAAAATTAATTTTATACATATCTATTTCCCTACCTATTAGTAACGTTATTTTCTTCATTCTAATAAGGAATAAAGAGACTAAATTACATTATAATCATATATATAAATTTTGCAAATTGTTTTCTGTGTCAAAAAACTTAGGAATAAACGACAATTTTCTACAACGACAATCTGATTTTATGCAAAATGACAAAAATACGGAAGAATTAGGTCGAAAATTGTGAAAATTAATATACACAAAGTTCTAAATATGTTATAATTTTATTGCCGAAAGACTAGAAATTGACGAGAGGTGAGTGACATGATACGAAAAGAAATGATAGCTATGCTATTAGCCGGTGGTCAGGGGAGCCGCTTGGGAGTTTTGACAGCAGGAGTTGCAAAGCCAGCTGTCGCATTTGGTGGTAAATATCGTATAATTGATTTTCCACTAAGTAACTGTATCAACTCTGGTATTGATACGGTAGGGGTGCTAACGCAATATCAGCCACTAAGATTGAATACTCATATTGGAATTGGTATTCCGTGGGATTTGGATCGTAATAATGGTGGTGTAACTGTATTACCTCCATATGAGCGAAGTGATAACAGTGAATGGTATACTGGTACAGCAAATGCAATTTACCAGAATATGAATTACATGGAACAGTATAATCCGGAATATGTATTGATTTTGTCAGGAGATCATATTTATAAGATGGATTATGAGGTAATGCTTGATTTCCATAAGGAAAACAATGCGGATGTGACAATTGCAACTATGCCGGTTCCGATGGAAGAGGCAAGCCGGTTCGGAATTGTAATTGCAGATGAAAATAAAAAGATTCAGGAGTTTGAAGAAAAACCTGCACACCCGAGAAGTAACCTTGCTTCCATGGGTATTTATATTTTCAGCTGGAACACATTGAAAGAAGCGCTGGTGGCATTAAAAGATCAGGATAGTTGTGATTTTGGTAAACACATCATTCCTTATTGCCATGAGCATGGAAAACGTCTCTTCGCATATGAATTCAATGGTTATTGGAAAGATGTAGGTACACTTGGTTCTTACTGGGAGGCCAATATGGAATTAATTGATTTAATTCCAGAATTCAATCTTTATGAAGAGTATTGGAAGATTTACACACGTAGCGATATTATTGAGCCACAGTATCTTTCGGCAAATGCAGTCGTTGAAAAAAGCATCATTGGAGAAGGAACAGAAATTTTCGGCGAAGTACATAACTCAGTCATTGGTGCCGGTGTCACGATTGGAGAAGGAAGTATTGTCAGAGATTCTATTATCATGAAGGGTGCACAAATTGGTAAGAATGCAATTATTAACAAGTCAATTATCGCAGAAAACTGTGTTATTGGAGATGGTGTAGAATTTGGAATTGGGGAAGAAGCACCGAATAAGCTGAATGCCAGCATCTATTCCTTTGGTCTTGTAACCGTAGGAGAAGATTCTGTCATCCCTGCAAATGTTAAAGTTGGTAAGAATACAGCCATTTCCGGAGTAACGGAAACGTCGGATTATCCGAATGGAGTTCTTGAAAGTGGTGAAGTAATTATTAAGGCAGGTGACAGAGAATGAAGGCAGTAGGAATTATTTTGGCCGGTGGTAATAATACCCGGATGCAGGAACTATCAAATAAAAGAGCAATTGCAGCAATGCCAATAGGCGGAGGTTTCCGCAGCATTGATTTTGCATTAAGTAATATGAGTAATTCACATGTTCAGACAGTAGCAGTATTGACACAATATAGTGCCAGATCACTGAATGAACATTTAAGTTCTTCAAAGTGGTGGGACTTTGGACGTAAGCAAGGTGGATTATATGTATTTAATCCAACTGTAACAGTAGATAACAGCTGGTGGTATCGTGGTACAGCTGATGCAATGTATCAGAACATTAGTTTCTTGAAAAAATGCCATGAGCCATATGTCATTATTACAAGTGGTGATTGTGTCTACAAGTTAGATTATAACAAAGTGTTAGACTACCATATTGAAAAGAAGGCAGATATCACAGTTGTCTGCAAGGACACTCCGCCAGGAGAGGATGTAAGTCGTTTTGGTGTTGTTCGAATGAATGAAGATGCCAGAATTACAGAATTTGAAGAGAAACCAATGGTTTCTAATTCGAACACAATTTCGACAGGTATATATGTAATTCGAAGAAGACAATTAATTGAAATGTTGGAAAGAAGTGCAGAAGAAGGACGTTGGGATTTTGTAACCGATATTTTGATTCGTTATAAAAATATGAAACGGATTTATGGTTATAAGATGAAAGATTACTGGAGCAACATCGCAACAGTGGAATCCTATTATCAGACGAATATGGACTTCTTAAAACCGGATGTAAGGAATTTCTTTTTTAAAGAAGAACCAAAGATATATTCTAAGGTAGATGATTTACCTCCTGCAAAATATAACGTGGGATCTGATGTGAGAAACAGTTTGATTGCCAGTGGATGTATCATTAACAGTAAGGTAGAGAATTCCATTCTTTTCAAAAAGGTTTTTGTCGGAAAGAATTGTGTGATTAAAAATTCAATTATACTAAATGATGTCTATATTGGAGATAATACTCATATAGAAAATTGTATTGTGGAAAGTCGCGATACATTAAAAGCAAATACCTATTATTGCGGAGACAATGGAGTCAAGATTGTCTGCGAAAACAACGAACGATACGTTTTATAAAAATGCCAAAGGGGGACATAATGTTATGCAAATTACAGACGTTAGAATCAGAAAAGTAGAAAAAGAAGGAAAAATGAAAGCAGTTGTATCTATTACAATTGACGAAGAGTTTGTAGTACATGATATTAAGATTATTGAGGGTGAGAAAGGGCTTTTTATCGCGATGCCAAGTCGTAAAGCAGCGGATGGAGAATACAGAGATATTGCACATCCAATCAATTCTGACACCAGAGAAAGAATCCAGAGTTTGATTTTGAACAAGTATCAGGAGACACTTGCAGCGGAAGAATAAATAAAACGCATCAGAGTGGTACGGAGTTTCCCGTACCACTTTTTTTGTATGTAAAAAAGTGAAAAAGTATGATATGATGAGTAAGATTTCAGAGAGATTTCGTATAATTTATAAAGATAGAAGAAGATAAGAGATAGAAGGAGAATAAAATATGAGTAAGTTAAAAGCGGTAATTCTTGCAGCAGGAAAAGGAACAAGAATGAAATCAGAGCTGCCAAAGGTTGTACATACGATTGATGGAAAGTGTCTGGTAGATTATGCAATTGAAGCAGCAAGAGGTGCCGGTGCGGATGATATATGCCTCGTAGTTGGATATAAGAATGAAGTAGTGAAAGAATCCATTTTACATAAAGATGTAACGTTTGCATTACAGGAGGAACAATTAGGAACAGGTCATGCTGTAAAATGTGCGAAGGATTTTTTGGGAACAGAAGGAAAGACGATGATTCTTTTTGGAGATACGCCACTCATTACATCAGCTACGTTGCAAAAATTAGTGGAATATCATGAAGAAAAAGGAAATGCAGTTACTGTTTTATCTGCTATGGTAGAGGATCCTGCAGGCTATGGAAGAATCATTCGGGATGCAGAGGGAAATTTTGTAAAGAGTGTCGAGCATAAAGATGCAAATGAAGAAGAGTTGAAGGTAAAAGAAGTCAATTCCGGTATGTATCTTTTCGATACCAAAGAGTTGAGTGATGCATTAGAGCTGATTCAGCCGAATAATGCCCAGGGAGAATATTATTTACCGGATACGCTTATGATTATTAAAGAAAAAGGGCTTCGCGTAGATGCTTATGCATTAAAAGATGCAGAAGATATTACTGGTGTAAATGACCAGGAACAGTTAAAGGCAGCAGCCGAAATTATCCGTGCCAGAAAGCAGTGTAAATAATGTTTTGAAAGCCTATACAGTAGAGGGGCATCTTGTATAACAGCTGAAGATATAAATTGGAGGAATACAATGTATTTAATAGTTGGATTGGGAAATCCGGGAAAACAGTATGAAAACACGCGTCATAACGTGGGATTTGATGTCATTGATGCGTTAGCAGAAAAATATAATATCAGTGTGACAGAGAAAAAGCATAAGGCACTTTGTGGAAAAGGTGTGATAGAGGGAGTAAAAGTTGTGCTGGCAAAGCCACAAACCTTCATGAATTTAAGTGGAGAAAGTGTTGTGGAACTTTTAAATTATTATAAGATGGATCCGGAAGAAGAAATGATTGTAATCTTTGATGATATTAGTTTAGCACCGGGAAATATCCGTATTCGCAAAAAAGGAAGTGCGGGCGGCCATAATGGAATTAAAAATATTATTGCCCAGACCGGAACGCAGAACTTTATGCGGGTTAAGGTGGGAGTCGGAGAAAAGCCGAAAGGATGGGACTTAGCAGACCATGTATTAGGGCATTTCAGTAAAGAAGATCGCTATAAAGTGGAGGATGCCATTGTAGATGCTATGGGTGCTACTGTACTTATGTTACAAGAAGAAGTCGATCAGGCAATGAATGAATATAACAGTAAAAAGCAGGAGGCGTAAGTGAAATCATTTACAGAACCCCTTAAGGGGCTGCGGGAATTTGAAGAAATTGAAGAAAAACTGCCAAAGCTAAAAGGTGTCATTCAGGTATCCGGTTGTATGGATGCACAGAAAGCACATTTTATCAGCAGCATTCGTCAGGGAAAAGGAACCCGGATTATCGTTACATTTCAGGAGCAAAGAGCAAAAGAACTTTACGAAGAATATTGCTTTTTTGATAAAAAGACAGCGTATTATCCGGCAAAGGATATTCTTTTTTATCAGTCTGATATTAGAGGAAATTTACTGACAGCAGAGCGTATCAATGCGTTAAAGCTAATTGCGGAGGAAGAAGACTGCACTATTATAACTACATTTGACGGATTAATGAATCCAATGCCTTCCCCGGAGCGATTTGTCAATGCGGTAATTGAACTTACCGTAGGAGATACGCTGGATTTAGAATCGTTTACGCGCCGCCTTGTGGAGCTTGGGTATGAGAAGAATTACCAGGTAGAGACAATGGGAGAATTCTCGGTACGTGGTGGAATTATTGATATTTTTCCTTTGACAGAGGAAAATCCATATCGAATTGAACTATGGGGAGATGAAATAGACTCCATTCGTTCTTTTGATGCAGAAAGCCAGCGTTCTATTGAAAATCTGGAAAAAGTCAGAATTTATCCGGCATGTGAACTGGTGTTAAGTGAAGAAGAGAAGAAAAAGGGAATTGAAAAAATCCGGAAGGAAGCGGAAAAAACGTCAGAAAAGTTCCGGAAAGAAATGAAAACGGAAGAAGGGCACCATATCCGGCAATTAGCAGAACAGATTGCAGAAGAAGTCGGAGAATTTGGCATTGTGGCAGGAGCGGATGCATACCTGTCTTATTTCTGTGGAGAAAGAGTGTCCCTTTTAGATTATTTTGAAAAAGAAGATACCTTGATTTTTCTGGATGAAACGAACCGAACGATAGAACGTGGAATTGCAACTGAGACAGAATTTTCGGAAAGTATGAAACAGCGTCTGGAAAAGGGATATCTGCTTCCTGGTCAGATGAAAGAACTGATTTCCTATAAGGAAATTGTTGGAAAAATGATGAACCGGAAATGTATTGCACTTGCAACGCTTGATTTAAAATCGAATCACATTGAAATCAAAGAGCATTTAAACATTCAGACGCGAACCGTCAATCCGTATAATAATAGTTTTGAATTACTGGTAAAGGATTTAAGCCGTTATAAGAAAAATCAGTATCAGGTTATTTTATTATCCGGTTCCCGGACAAGGGCAAAACGTCTGGCAGAGGATTTGATGAGTGAAGGACTCAATGCTTTTTATGCGGAAGATTTTGAACATGAAGTAAAACCGGGCGAAATCATGGTAGGATATGGCAAGTGGAAAAAAGGGTATGAATACCCAATGATTAAGTTTGTAGTCATATCTGAAAGTGATATTTTTGGCGGAGAAAAAAGGAAGAAAAAGCACCGTAAGTCTTATGAGGGAGAGAGGATTGCAAGCTTTACCGATTTAAATATCGGGGATTATGTTGTACATGAAAATCATGGTCTGGGTGTTTACCGCGGAATTGAAAAAATTGAGGTCGATAAGACAGTAAAAGATTATATTAAGATTGAATATGCCGGCGGTGGAACGCTTTACATTCTTGCAACGCAGTTAGAGTTGCTGCAAAAATATGCAGGGGCAGATGCAAGGAAGCCAAAGCTGAACAAGCTTGGAAGCCAGGAATGGAATAAGACAAAGAGCAGAGTGCGGGGAGCAGTCAAAGAAATTGCACAGGATCTGGTAAAACTTTATGCCGAACGCCAGGAAACAGAAGGATTTGTTTATAGCCCGGATACGGTCTGGCAGAATGAATTTGAAGAAATGTTTCCATTTGAAGAGACCGAAGACCAGGAGATTGCCATTGCTGAAACGAAACGTGATATGGAAAGCAAAAAAGTAATGGACCGTCTGATTTGTGGAGATGTGGGATACGGAAAAACAGAGATTGCAATTCGTGCAGCCTTTAAAGCGGTGCAGGACGGAAAGCAAGTTGTTTACCTGTGTCCGACCACGATTTTGGCACAGCAGCATTACAGTACGTTTGTGCAGAGAATGAAAGACTTTCCAATTCACATCGATTTGCTTTGCCGTTTCCGTACACCGGCAGAGCAGAAAAAAACAATTGAGGGTGTGAAAAAAGGACAGGTTGATATTCTGATTGGAACACACCGTGTTTTGTCAAAAGATGTCGTGTTTAAGGATTTAGGATTACTTATCATTGATGAGGAACAGCGTTTTGGGGTTGCTCACAAGGAAAAAATCAAGCAGTTGAAGACGAACATTGATGTGTTGACATTAACAGCAACACCGATTCCAAGAACGCTCCATATGAGTCTCATTGGAATCCGGGATATGAGCGTATTGGAAGAACCTCCAATGGATCGAATTCCTATCCAGACCTATGTCATGGAATATAATGAAGAACTGGTACGCGAAGCGATTTCACGTGAAATGGCAAGGGGAGGACAGGCGTATTATGTGTTTAATCGTGTCAAAGAGATTGAGGACGTAGCACATAAAATTGCAGAACTTGTTCCGGAAGCCAATGTGGCATTTGCCCATGGGCAGATGAAAGAACATGAACTGGAAAAAATTATGTATCAGTTCATCAACGGAGAAATTGATGTTCTTGTATCTACAACTATCATTGAAACAGGACTGGATATTTCGAATGTTAATACGATGATTATTCAGGATGCTGATAATCTTGGATTGTCGCAGCTTTATCAGTTACGTGGACGTGTGGGAAGAAGTAACCGGACTTCTTATGCGTTTTTGATGTATAAACGGGATAAGATGCTAAAAGAAGTTGCGGAAAAACGTCTTGCTGCTATTAAAGAATATACGGAATTAGGAAGTGGATTTAAAATCGCCATGAGGGATTTGGAAATTCGTGGAGCAGGAAACCTTTTAGGGGTGGAACAGCACGGACACATGGAAGCGGTTGGATATGATCTTTATTGTAAGATGTTAAATGAAGCTGTCAAAGAAGCCAAAGGAATTGCAGTGGAAGAAAGTTTTGACACCACAATCGAGATTGATATTGATGCCTACATTCCAATGGGATATATCCCGAATGAATTCCAAAAGCTGGATGCCTATAAGCGGATTGCAGATTTAGAGTCGGAAGAAGAGGCAGAGGAAATGTTGGAAGAATTGATTGATCGTTTCGGCGATCCACCAAAGTCCGTAGAGAATCTGCTTTATATTGCAAAGGTAAAAACGATGGCACATGCCTGCTATTTTATCGAAGTGTCCCAGAAGGCAGAGATTCTTCGCTTTACGTTATATGAGAAGGCGAAGATTAATCCTGTTAAAATTCCGGAATTTGTGGAAATGTTTGAAAATCATATGAAATTTACTGCAGATAAAAAAGCACCTTATTTCTCATATTTCCTAAAATTAAATTCAAGGGAAAAGAAACCGGATGTACAGGCAATTTTAGAAGATGTTCTGAAAAAAGCAAGTATTTTGTTAGAAAAAGAAGCAGAACCGCAAAATAGTTAGAAAAAATGGACTGTGAAAAAAATATGAAATATATTGCGAGGGACAAAAAAAAGAACTATAATAGTACAAGTGACTGCTCTTAAGGGGCAGAGGAACCGAAGCATACCAAAGATAGGTTCCAAAGAATTTTCGGAGATTGGAAAGGGAATGGTTGATAAGATGAAAACGAAAAAGATTGCGGCGTTACTTTTATGTGGTGCAATGTTAGCCTCTGTTTTAAGTGGATGCGGAGGTGTAGATAAAGATGCAGTTGTGGCAACTTTAGACGGGGAAGACATTAAGCTAGGAGTTGCAAATTTTGCTGCAAGATTAACACAGGCAAATCTGGATGATATTTATAGTGCTTATTTTGGAGAAGATGTCTGGTCTAGTGACTTATATGGAACAGGAAGTACGACACAGGATAGCGTAAAAGAGAACGTAATTTCTGAAATAAAAGAAATGTATATTTTAAAGAATCATGCAGAAGAGTATGAAGTATCTTTGAGTGAGGATGAAGAAAACGAAATTGCAGAAGTGGCAGCTCAGTTTATGGAGGATAACACCAAAGAAGCATTGAATCAGCTTGGTGCAACAGAAGAAATTGTTGAAGAATATCTGACTTTATATACAATTGAGACAAAAATGCAGGAAGCAATCAAAGCTGATGCTGATACAGAGGTCAGTGATGAAGAAGCCAATATGAGAGGTTACAGCTACGTGCAGATTTCTACTTCTGGTTATTATGATGATGACAGCAACTATGTGGCATATACAGAAGATGAACTTGCTGAATTAGAAGAAACAGCAGAAAATCTTGCAGTTGCATGTCAGGATGACTTTGATGGAGCAATTACAGATGCAGGATATACAGTAAGCACAGGAACTTATGCAGCGGATGATGATTCTTTAGATGAAGCCGTTGTAACAGCGTTAGATGCATTGGAAGAGGGAGAAATCTCAGATCTTGTTACAACAGACAGTGGATATTATATTTTACGACTGGATACAGACTGTGACGAGGAAGCAACAGAGGAACACAGACAGGAAATTATCAACCAGCGCCAGACCGATTTATATGATGAAGTATATGCCGGATGGGAAGAAGAAGCTGAGTGGGAATTAGATGAAGAGATCTGGGCAACCGTTGAGTTCAAGGATTTATTTACGACAACAGTAGAAAGTACAGAGACGGAAGCAGTAGAAGAAGCAACGGAATCTGCGACAGAATAGAGGAAAATAAAGGAAAAGAGATTCAAATGAAAAGAATCTCTTTTTTTTTGTCGAAAAATGTGGTATTCTAAACAATAGTGGAAAATTTAAGTTTTTGATAATTAGGGAATGAAGATAGATGAAAAAGGACAATATAGTATTAATAGGAATGCCAGGTGTAGGAAAGAGCACCGTAGGAGTTATTTTAGCAAAGGTTTTAGGTTATCAGTTTGTAGATGCTGATCTTGTGATTCAGGAAGAGGAAGGGAAACTTCTTCGGGAAATCATTGCAGAGGTTGGTGCAGACGGATTTATTGAAGTGGAGAACCGTGTAAATGCCGGACTTATGGTGGAACATTCCGTGATTGCAACAGGCGGAAGTGTTGTTTATGGAGCACAGGCAATGGAGCATTTAAAAGAAATTGGAACAGTTGTCTATTTGGCGCTTCCTTTTGAAGTTTTAGACAAGAGACTTCAGGATATTAAAGGAAGAGGCGTTGTCTTAAGAGAAGGGCAGTCCCTAAAGGATTTATACGAAGAAAGAGTACCACTATATGAAAAGTATGCCGATATTACGGTAGACGAATATGGGCTGAATGTAGAAGAAACAATTGAGAAACTAGTGGCGAAGCTTGAATCATAACGTCACAAAAATATTGTCATCGCATATCATAAGATATAAGATGGCATGCTGGAAAATACGAAGATTGGATTTTAGAAGAACACTTGACAAAAGTAGCAAATAGTTACTATAATTACATGTTTGTATGAGTTTGTTCATAGAGGTGCGAGATGGAACAGTATGTAATCAAAGGTGGTAATCCATTGGTTGGCGAAGTAGAAATTGGAGGAGCAAAAAATGCTGCTTTAGCAATTCTTTCTGCTGCCATCATGACAGATGAAACCGTTTTAATAGAAAATTTACCAAATGTAAGGGACATTAATGTCCTGTTAAATGCAATTCAGGAAATTGGAGCAAAGGTAGATCGTATCGATGCTCACACTGTAAAAATTAACGGATCTTTTATCCGTGATCTGAATGTTGATAATGAATTTATTCGGAAAATCAGAGCGTCCTATTATTTGATTGGGGCGTTACTTGGCAAATATAAAAGAGCGGAAGTGGCTCTTCCAGGTGGCTGTGATATTGGAAGCCGCCCAATTGACTTACACTTAAAAGGTTTTCGCGCGTTAGGCGCACAGGTGGATATTGAATATGGTCTTGTAAAGGCTTCAGCAGAAAAGCTGACCGGAACCCATATTTATCTGGATAAGGTGTCCGTAGGTGCTACGATTAATATTATGATGGCAGCAGCTATGGCAGAAGGCAAGACCATTATTGAAAATGCAGCGAGAGAGCCACATGTTGTAGATGTAGCAAACTTCTTAAATAGTATGGGGGCAAATATTCGTGGAGCAGGTACAGATGTCATTCGTATTGTAGGTGTAGAGAAGCTTCATAAGACAGAATATTCGATTATCCCGGATCAGATTGAGGCAGGAACCTTTATGTTTGCTGCCGCAGCAACGAAGGGAGATATTACTGTAAAAAATGTAATTCCAAAGCATTTAGAGGCAACAACTGCAAAGTTATTAGAGATTGGTTGTGAAGTAGAAGAGTTTGACGATGCAGTCCGTGTTGTAGCATCGAAACCATTGCATCATACGCAGGTAACAACACTGCCATATCCAGGTTTCCCGACGGATATGCAGCCACAGATGGCAGTTGTATTAGGAATTGCGTCAGGAACAAGTACGGTTACAGAGAGTATTTTTGAAAATAGATTTAAATATGTAGATGAATTGACACGTATGGGAGCCAATATTAAGGTAGAAAGTAATATTGCAATTATTGGCGGAGTAGAACGCTATACGGGAGCAAGGGTCAGTGCACCGGATTTACGTGCGGGTGCAGCACTTGTTATTGCAGGACTTTCTGCAGAAGGAATCACGGTTGTAGATGATATTTATTATATTGAGCGTGGATACGAAGAGTTTGAAAAGAAATTATCTTCTCTTGGAGCACAGATTGAAAAGGTAAGTTCTGAAAAAGAAATTCAGAAATTCTCACTTAAAGTATCGTAGAGAAACAGATTGAAAATAAAAGACAACAAAAAAGCTGTCACTTTCCAAAAAATGAAAAGTGACAGCTTTTTTTGTATGGTGTACGGCAAAATCAAAACACACTTGCAACGTACGCTTTGGAAGAAATAGCTATAAAATGGCTTTGATATATAAGTCCGGCTCATGCTCCAAATCAATACAGCTCTTATCATCTAATTGAACGACAGGGGCAGATAAATGATTTTTATTAATCAAAACAATATTAGCACTCTGTCCATTGTTTAGAAGTACACGATTATTTTGATAAGTAGAAGCAATATGCTCTAAAAAGGTCAGAATATATTTTGGCTTGTATAAAGAAAGCCCATCTTTTTCAAAATTAGAGATAACCTGAAATGGACAAAGTGGTGCACGATGTGGACGAGCTGCAGTCATGGCATCATAGACATCTGCAATTGCAACGACGACAGAGTAATCATCAATATCGTTACTAAGAAGCTGATTTGGATAACCACTGCCATCGCATCGTTCGTGATGCATCAACGCAGAAAGTTTGATGTGTTCGTCCAAAGGGAGCGGTTGCAATAATTCATAGCCGAATTCAGGATGCTTTTTGACTAAAGCAAACTCTCCATCTGTATATTTACCAGGTTTGTTTAAAATTTCGGTAGGAATTTTTAATTTTCCGATGTCATGCAAAAGACCGCAAAGCGTAAGAATGTCTCTTTTGGCATCATCAAGTTTTAACCATTTCCCAATCATACGACAAATCAATGCTACATTTAAAGAATGTGCATAGGTGCTATCTTCAACAGAACGCATATTATGAAGCATATCGAAAAGTTCAATGGTTGTTTTGCAAGTATAAAAAAGTTGGTTCGTTGTATCTAATAACAGTTCAGTCTGTAGAGGTTCTTGGCGATACACAAATCCTTCAAAACTTTCACGGACAGTCTGAATCATTAGTGTATAGTCTAATTGAAAAGTCTGAAATGTTTTTGATTTTTTTACTTTTTGGGAATAGGTCGGATCCTGCACATTTCCTTTTGGAATAGGGGCAGGTTTTGGAGCAGGCTCTTTGGATACTGTTTCAGGAACCGGCTCGTTTACGATATTTACAACAACAGATTCAATACCATAGAATTCTAAGTGTGCAATTAGTTGTCGCGTTAATATAGTTTCGGCATCTGCCACGGTCTGACCATTTTTGGTAATAACTGCTTCTGCAAGAATCATACCGGCCTTTGCTTCACTTATTGGGAGCTTTTTCATAAACTACACCTCAATCTAAAATTTAAAAGAATAATACTACCTTTTAGTATAAAATGCTCCCCCACCAATGTCAATAAAAACGTAGTCGTATTGTGGTAAAATAAGGGAAAATAGTAAAAAAATAGTAGAAACGAGAAAAACCTTGACAGAAGCAGAAAATGGGTGTAACGTATCTATAGATTTGAAAATTCAATATTGTGAAATTTCTCTTATTCAGAGTGATGGAGATACATAGGATCTGTGAAGTCACGGCAACCCCTTTTTGGAAGGTGCCAACCTGAGCGAGTAATACTGTAAGAACAGTTCGAACAATAAGAGGATTTGATAATCGTGTAGCTATCAACTCCGCTTGTTTTTTGACAAGCGGTTTTTTTATGAGTAAGGAGAGAAAAAAATGGAGAAATTATTGTTTACATCTGAGTCCGTTACAGAAGGACATCCGGACAAAATGTGTGATGCGATTTCTGATGCAATCTTAGATGCATGTATGGAACAGGACCCAATGAGCCGTGTAGCCTGTGAGGCAGCAAGCTGTACAGGATTTGTATTAGTAACAGGAGAAATTACAACAAAGGCACAGTTGGATATTCCGGCAATTGTTCGCAAGACAGTAAATGAAATTGGATATAATGATGCGAAAACAGGATTTGATGGAAATACCTGTGCCGTTATGGTTGCACTTGACCAGCAGTCTGCTGATATTGCGATGGGTGTAGATAAAGCATTAGAAGCAAAAGAAGGTGCATTAAAAGATGATCTTGATACCGGTGCAGGCGATCAGGGTATGATGTTTGGTTATGCAACAAACGAAACAGAAGAATATATGCCATACCCGATCTCTTTGGCACATAAACTGGCATTACAGTTAACAAAAGTTCGAAAAGATGGAACTTTAAGCTATTTAAGACCAGATGGAAAGACACAGGTATCTGTAGAATATGATGAAGCTGGAAAACCGGTTCGTTTAGAGGCAGTTGTATTATCTACCCAGCATGATGAGGATGTAACACAGGAGCAGATTCATGAAGATATTAAAAAATATGTTTTTGATCCAGTTTTACCAGCAGAATTAGTAGATGCAGAAACAAAATTCTTTATTAATCCAACCGGACGTTTTGTCATCGGTGGACCACATGGAGATGCTGGACTGACCGGACGTAAGATTATCGTAGATACATATGGTGGATATGCACGTCACGGCGGCGGAGCTTTTTCTGGAAAAGACTGCACAAAGGTAGACCGTTCTGCTGCATATGCAGCACGTTATGTAGCTAAGAATATCGTTGCAGCAGGATTAGCAGAGAAATGTGAAATTCAGCTTTCTTATGCAATTGGTGTTGCACAGCCAACTTCTGTCATGGTAGACACATTTGGAACAGGAAAACTTTCTGACCGGAAATTAGTAGAGATTGTTCGTGAGAATTTTGATCTTCGTCCAGCAGGAATTATCAAGATGCTTGATTTAAGAAGACCGATTTACCGTCCAACTGCAGCATATGGTCATTTTGGGCGTAATGATTTAAATCTTCCGTGGGAAGCACTAAATAAAGTGGAAGAATTGAAAAAATATTTATAAAATGTTTAGATGATTTTACACAAAATAAATAGGTTTTCCTTTTTTTCATGCTATAATAAGTCATAGGATTTTAACCTATGGCTTATTTTGCTATATGGAAAGGATAGATTTGGAAATGAAATTTAAGACAAAACTGATTATTTCATTTTGCATTATTATTTTTGTACCCATTCTGCTCGCAGTAGTAACAGTGTTTGGCTTTCAACATGTTCAGGTGAAAGCGATTGAGAAAACTTACGGAGTAGAAACAGATGGATATAACTATTTTGGTAATTCACTTCAGCTTTTGAATCGTTATACGAAAGAAGACTATGAAGAATTATCTGTAATTGCAGAAGAGAACCCGGACAAATTTGAAGATGAAGGTTACTTAGAGGAAATTAACCAGGAATTAACAGCAAAATATTCTTATCTCATTGTAAGAAAAGATCAGGAAATGGTTTTCATTGGTTCTGATTATGATAATTCACTGCTATTGGATCTGCAGGAATATGAGAGAAGAAAAAATGTGCAGGAAGCAGATGCAGGAACATATATCGATGGAGAAAAACAAAGCTTGATTAAGCAGATTGATTTTTCTTACTCGGATGGAACGGAGGGAAGTCTTTTTCTCATTACAAAAGTAGAAGAAATGATTCCGGAAGTGAAAAGTATTGCGATTGATACATTAATTTCAGTGGTGTTGATTCTGGTGTTGACGGCAGCCATGCTTACCATCTGGATTTACCGTAGTTTGATTACACCGGTGAAAAAGCTGCAAGTAGCAACGCAGAATATTAAAGAGGGAAATCTGGATTTTACATTAGAAGAGAACAGTGATGATGAAATCGGAGAACTATGCCGCAATTTTGAAGAGATGCGGCAGCGGCTTAAAGATAATGTAGAAGAGAAGGTTTCGAATGAGAAAGAGAACCGGACTTTAATCAGTAATATTGCACACGATTTGAAAACTCCGATTACTGCAATCAAAGGATATGCAGAAGGTTTGATGGATGGCGTGGCAGATACGCCGGAGAAGCGTGAAAAATATATTCGCACTATTTTTAATAAAGCAAATGAAATGGATACGTTGATTAATGAACTCACACTTTATTCCAAGATTGATACAAACCGTATCCCATATAACTTTGCAAAGCTGAATGTATCAGAGTACTTTGAAGACTGTGTAGAAGAAATCGGACTGGATCTTGAAGCTAAAAATATCGGACTTGCTTATTTTAATTATGCAGATGAAGATACGGTGATTATTGCTGATCCGGAGCAGTTGCGAAGAGTCATTAACAATATTATTGGAAATTCAGTGAAATATCTGGATAAACAAAAAGGCCTGATTAATATCAGAATTAAAGATGTAGGTGATTTTATTCAGATTGAAATAGAGGATAACGGACGCGGAATTGCGGCAAAAGATTTACCATATGTTTTTGACCGTTTTTACAGGGCGGACGCATCCCGGAATTCTGCAACAGGAGGAAGTGGAATTGGATTGTCCATTGTAAAGAAAATCATCGAAGATCATGGTGGTAAGATATGGGCAACCAGCAAGGAATCTATAGGAACTGTTATGTACTTTGTAATACGAAAATATCAGGAGGTGCCAAATGAGTAAAATATTGATTATTGAAGATGAAGAAGCAATTGCAGATTTAGAGAAAGATTATTTGGAGTTAAGTGGATTTGAGGTGGAAATCGAGAACGATGGCGGTGTTGGTGTTGTACGTGCCTTATCCGAACATTTTGATATGCTGATTTTAGATTTGATGCTTCCGGGAATGGATGGATTTGAAATCTGCAAACGTGTCCGGGAAGAAAAGAATACACCAATCCTTATGGTGTCAGCACGAAAAGATGATATCGATAAAATACGTGGACTTGGACTTGGCGCAGATGATTATATTACGAAGCCATTTTCACCAAGTGAGCTGGTAGCAAGAGTAAAAGCACATCTCGCCCGTTACGAGAGATTGATTGGAAGTAATGAACCGAAAAATGAAGTCATTGAAATCCGCGGACTTAAGATTGACCGGACGGCGCGTCGTGTCTGGGTGAATGGGGAAGAAAAACAGTTTACCACAAAGGAATTTGATGTACTGACATTTTTAGCATCGAATCCAAATCATGTATTTTCGAAGGAAGAATTATTCCGGGAAATCTGGGATATGGAATCGGTAGGAGATATTGCAACAGTAACGGTTCATATTAAAAAGATCCGTGAAAAGATTGAATTAAATACTAGTAAGCCACAGTATATTGAGACAATTTGGGGTGTTGGATACCGCTTTAAATTGTAATCTGAGAAAAATCGTTTTATTAATTAGATAGAAACCAGCAAAAAGGAAAAATCTTTTTTGCTGGTTTTTTTGATAAAAATTATAGCGGTTATAATTGACCACCGGCATATTTCAACTTATAATGGAGATATTCTATTGGGAAAAGAAAGGAGCCGGCAGATTTATGATACCTGCAATTTTATATGAAGATGATGCAATTTTAGTCTGTGTAAAAGCAGCAGGGGTTGCAACACAGACGAAAAAACTTGGACAACCGGATATGGAAAGCATCTTAAAAAATTATCGTGCAGGAAAAGGCGAACCGCCTTATATTGGAATTGTTCACCGTCTGGATCAGCCGGTTTCTGGTGTGATGGTATTTGCAAAAACAAAAGAAGCGGCAGCTGCATTAAGCAAACAGATTGCTGTAAAGAGTGCAGATAAGTATTATTATGCCGTGACGGATGGGGTTCCGAGTCCCGCAGGGGGTACGTTAGAGCATTATTTACTCCGGGATGGAAAAACAAACACCTCGAGGGTAGCAGGGAAAGAAACACCCGAGGCGAAAAAGGCAATTTTATCATATGAAGTATTGGAACAAAACACAAAGCAGGCATTGGTGCGTATCAAATTAGAAACGGGACGCCACCATCAGATTCGTGTGCAGATGGCAGAGATTGGATGTCCGCTTGTAGGAGACCGTAAATATAATTTTAAAGAGAATATGAAGATGTCTACGCAGGGACTTTGTCTTTGTTCTTATAAAATAGCATTTCGTCATCCGGTGACAAAGAAAAAAATGGAATTTGAAATTGACAACCCCTTTACTTTGACATAGTATAGGGAGTGATGATTTTAGAAAGTATCATTTTGCGATAGAATAGTACGAAGAAAAGTGCTGTAGGAATGAAAGGAAAAAGAGAAAATGGCTAAGGAAAAGAAATTAGTAGAAGCAATTACCTCTATGGATGAGGATTTTGCACAATGGTATACAGATGTAGTTAAGAAAGCAGAATTAATTGATTATTCGTCCGTAAAGGGATGTATGATTATTAAACCAGCAGGATATGCAATCTGGGAAAATATCCAGAAAGAGTTAGATGCAAGATTTAAAGAGACAGGCGTAGAAAATGTATATATGCCAATGTTCATTCCAGAAAGTCTTTTGGAAAAAGAAAAAGATCACGTAGAAGGATTTGCACCAGAAGTTGCATGGGTAACACATGGTGGATTAAATCCATTGCAGGAAAGACTTTGTGTCAGACCTACTTCAGAAACACTGTTCTGTGATTTTTATAAAAATATTATTCAGTCATATAGAGATCTTCCAAAGGTATATAACCAGTGGTGCTCTGTTGTTAGATGGGAAAAAGAAACACGTCCGTTTTTACGTTCCAGAGAATTCTTGTGGCAGGAAGGACATACGGCTCATGCGACAGCAGAAGAGGCAGAAGAGAGAACAGTTCAGATGTTGAATCTGTACGCTGATTTCTGTGAGGAAGTACTTGCAATGCCTGTTGTCCGTGGACAGAAAACAGAAAAAGAAAAATTTGCAGGAGCAGAAGCAACTTATACCATCGAAGCATTAATGCATGATGGAAAAGCACTTCAGTCCGGAACAAGCCATAACTTTGGAAATGGATTTGCTAAAGCATTTGGTATTCAGTATACAGATAAAGACAACAAATTACAGTATGTATATCAGACATCATGGGGAATGACAACACGTCTAATCGGGGCTATTATTATGGTACATGGAGATGATTCCGGTTTGGTATTGCCTCCAAGAATTGCTCCAGTACAGGCTATGGTGATTCCAATTATGCAGCATAAAGAAGGTGTTTTAGAAAAAGCAACGGAAGTATGCGAGCGTCTTGGAAAAGTATGTCGTGCAAAATTAGATAGTTCAGACAAGAGTCCGGGATGGAAATTCTCCGAGCAGGAAATGCGTGGTATACCGGTTCGTGTTGAATTAGGACCAAAGGATATTGAAGCAAATAAATGTGTGATTGTACGTCGTGATACAAGAGAAAAAATTGAGGTATCTTTAGATGAATTGGAGACAAAAGTACCTGAATTGTTAGAAAGTATTCAGAAAGATATGTTTGAGCGTGCAAAAGCACATCGTGATGCGCATATCTGGGATGCACATAATTATGAAGAATTAAAAGATATTGCAGCAAACAAACCTGGATTTATTCGTGGTATGTGGTGTGAAAGTCAGGAATGTGAAGATAAGATAAAAGAGGAACTGGCAGTGACATCACGTTGTATGCCATTTAATGATCAGGAACAGATTTCGGATGTATGTGTTTGCTGTGGAAAACCGGCACACAAATTAGTATATTGGGGAAAAGCATACTAAAATAGTAGGGAAAGGGTTTTTGCGAGGAGAAAGATATGATTGAACGTTACTACAATGGGGTTGTAGAACAGGTGCTGGGACAATTAGGCAAGTTAGAGGATAACTATCTGCTGGTTCGTTACAGTAATGATTTCTCAGTGGCAGGATTAGAAAGCGTCAGACGTGGGAAAAAGCGTCAGGACGTTTTCTTTTCCTGCCATGAATTTTGTTATGGAGAAATTGCAGGAGGATATGAACCATTTTTAGAAATTATTTGTGAGATGTTTCGGGATGGTCAGGAACACAGAAGTCAGACTTTTTTAGAGTTTATGGAATCTTGTGATGTCTATTATCTGCACCGTTCCGTATTATTGAGTTATTTTGAAACAGGAAAATGCCAAAGGGAAGAAAATGTTCTTTTAGGGGAAGTCGAGTATGAGCAGGAAAGAATGACAGAGGGTATTATCAATATGCTGCTTCGTCTGTCGGAAGAGAGACCAATTATGATGTTACTAAACCGTTTTCAAATGGCGGGGCGGAGCAGTATGCTGCTTTTAGCACGCCTGATGAAACAAAAAAGTAACAGGATTGGAATCGTACTTGGAATCAATGAAGAACAGAGTATGCCTGAATTTTTACTGCCGGTATGGGATGTGATTTTTGAACAGTTAAATGATGCCGGAAAGGTTTATCACATTGGAAGTGCCAGGAGAAAAAGTATTTCCGAAAGTGGAGAAAAAGAGCATTTTAGAAATGAAGAAGAACTCTTAACAATCCGAAATCTTTTGGAACTGCTTGATGTAGAACAGGCGGAATATTGGTTAGAACTATTAGAACGACAGATTAAGTTGGATAATCTCTCAATCCCGGAGAAAACAAGATATTCTTTGTGGAAAACATATGCACAAGTTTCAATCTTAAGCGGAAATATGGCGAAGGCATTAGAGATTTGCGAGGACATCAGGGAAATTTCGATTCCGGAAAAAGAAACAGAAATATTGTGCAGTTATTATTTTCTGGAAGCGACGGTCTATATGTATCAGGGAAAATTGCCACAGGCATCCAGGCTGAATCAGAAAGGATTGGAGCTTGCCATTAAAATGGATGAGGAAGAAGCAATTTTTCAGGCAGAGTTGTTGGAAGTACAGATACAAATGTCAGGATGGTGCAATATTTTCTTCTGCGCGCAGGATATTACAATTAGTGAGGAATTATTAGAAAAACTGATGCAGAAAAATTATCTGAATCATTTGGCACATATTTATATCTATGCTTATGATAACAAGCCGGAGATGGTTGCAAATGCCTATCGCTCGGAAGCACTTTTGATTTATTTCAGCAGAGGAATTGCGTTGGCAAAACAAATTGGAAACGAGCAGTTAATCAATAGTGCCTATCAGAAAAATATTATGCTGGCATCTACGAATGGAATGTATGAAATATCGTTATTGTATTCGGTCAGAACCTATGAAGCATTGAAAAATCGGGAATCAGTAGAGGGCGGAAGAATTTTTTCCGGACTTGCGTATAATTTATGTGCAATGGGACAGAATGAAAAAGCACAGAAATACTATCGGAAGGCAATCGCAATCTTTTATCGCTTAGAGCGACCGGAGGACATTGCAGAGGTACAGTATAATATGTCTTTGAACTGTATCATGCAAAGAAAATTTCATCAGGCGGAAAAGTATTTGTTACAATGTATGAAAGCCATTGAAAAACTGCATTTAAACAGTTTAAGGGTTTGTAATTTGTCAAAATTGTACGGTTTGCTGGCGTTAGTAAGTGTTTTACAACAGAATCGATTTGACTGTGAAAGATATCAATACAATTGTCGTCAGTTTTTAAATTACATATTTGAAAAAGAAAAGGCAGATAATGATATTGGAATTATACATGACTATGCGAAAAGTGATGATGACCTTTTCTTATATACGTTTTCTATGGCGTTGCTATCACGATTAGATGGTGATTTAAGACAAGCACAGGTGCATTTTGAAGAGGCGGAAGGCTATTTGAAAAGGGCAGAAGGAAATCAATTCTTTTGTTATGAACTTTTCAGGGAAAGTAGAATTTCCTGTTTCGAGGCAGTCGGAAAAACGCAGTTGATGGAGCAGGAAAAATTTACATTAGAGCAGTACCGGTGTGCAAAAAGAGAGTGTTACGATGAAGCCAGATTTGAGTTCTTGAAAATAGTGGAACAAGATATGGCAGAAGAAGTGCAGGATATTGTGACAGATGAGCAGCTGGATGCACTTTTAAAGCAGGAAGGTGTTACAAGAGCTTATAAAAGAAAGAAGGCGCAGCTTGAGTTTATTTCTACCTGGCAGAAAATGATTGATGTTACAAATGGGGACGCAAAGGAACTGGTTCATAATATTATGAAGACGTTTCAGAATCATTTTAATACGGACCGGGCAGTTTATGTCCGCTACATCGATCAGAAACCATGTGTGCTTTATAATGATACCGAAAGAGAAATTACCGATGATAGGATGAAAATTATAGAAACATCCTTGCAGCGGGATACAAGAGGATTTGTAGTTTCAAAAATTAGAAGTAACTATAATGAGCATTTAGATGTCATTTCCTTATTTGGCGCGGATGATGTCTGCTCGATGGTGGCGATTCCTTTTTTTGATAATTCCAAATTAGATACTGTTTTTATCACCTATGTATTGATGAAGGATAACTGGCATTCCTCTGTGAACCACTATATGCTAGATGAAGATGATCTTTCTATTTATCAGTTATTATGGCGTGAGGTGCGTTATTCTTTAAACAGACTTGACGCCTATGATAAAATATTTGAGATGAATCAGAAACTTTATCTGTCCGCTGTGACAGATCAGTTGACAGGTATTTTTAACAGAGAAGGATTCTACCGGAAAATCGCGGAAACCGTTTCCGGAATCAGAAAGGGAACGTTAGAAAACCGCCTGGGTATTATGTTTGTTGATTTAGATAATTTTAAACATTATAATGATACTTATGGACATGATATCGGCGATTTGATTTTAAAGTCAATGGCGGAACTATTTGAAAAATTAAGTAGAGGAAAGGGATTTGTCTGCCGTTATGGCGGGGATGAATTTATTATTGTTCTCTATACTGACGAAAAAGCGATTCTAGAAGAAATTGCAAAACAGATTTATCAGGAGTTAGATGAGACGAACGGATTTCAAAAAAGGCTGGAAGAGAAATTGGGACAACAAATTCAACCGGAAGAAAAGCAAAGAATCTCCTGCTCGATAGGAATTGTGTCCTCTCATCAGATTCAAAGTGAAACAGATATAAATAATATGATTAAGAAAGCAGATGACTCATTGTATACCATTAAGTCATCTACCAAAGGAACTTATTGTATATGAAAATAGAATTACCGGAAAAAGTAAAAAAGATTATAGCAACATTAATGGAGCATGGCTACGAGGCTTATGCGGTAGGCGGCTGTGTTCGTGATACACTTCTTGGCAGAGAACCACAGGATTGGGACATTACGACTTCCGCAAAACCGGAACAGGTAAAAAAACTTTTTTCCCATACAATTGATACGGGAATTCAGCATGGAACGGTTACCGTTTTACTTGAGCGTGAAGGATTTGAGGTTACAACATATCGGATTGACGGCGAATATGAGGATGCCAGACATCCGAAAGAAGTGACGTTTACTTCAAACCTGTTAGAGGATTTAAAACGCAGGGATTTTACCATCAATGCCATGGCATATAATGATGTTGCAGGACTTGTAGATGCTTTTGAAGGAAAAAAAGATTTAGAAAACGGAATAATTCGTTGTGTTGGTATTGCAACGGAGCGTTTTACAGAGGATGCACTGCGCATGCTTCGTGCAGTACGCTTCGCGGCACAGTTAGGCTTTCGGATAGAGCAGAAGACGAAAGAAGCGATACAGAAATTAGCGCCGAGCATTTCTAAAATAAGCGCAGAACGGATTCAGGTGGAACTTATAAAATTGATGATATCTCCGCATCCGGAAGAATTGCTGACGGCATATGAAACAGGGCTGACACAAGTTTTTCTGCCGGAGTTTGATGTGATGATGAAAACAGAGCAGCATAATATTCATCATTGCTATTCGGTAGGAGAACATACTATGGAAGCAGTGAAAAAGGTACGTGCAGATAAAGTGTTGCGGCTTACCATGCTTTTTCATGATGTGGCAAAACCGGATTGTAAGACAACGGATGAAAAGGGGAACGACCATTTTTATGGTCATCCGGAACGTGGAGCAGAGATGACAAGGAAAATTCTGCGCAGGCTGAAGTTCGATAATGAAACAACGGACAGAGTCTGCCGTCTTGTTCGCTGTCACGACCATAATCCGGCTCTTACAGAGAAAAGTGTGCGTAGGGCAATTTATAAGAATGGGAAGGATCAATATCCGTTCCTTTTTGAGGTAAAACGTGCAGATATAGCAGCGCAGAGTGATTACCAGCGGCAGGAAAAACTGAATTATGTAAACCAATATGAAGAAATTTACCAGAATATCATGGAAAGAAAAGAGTGTTTATCTCTAAAAGAATTGGCGGTTACTGGAAGTGATCTGATTGCGGAAGGAATGACGCCGGGAAAGGGAATTGGTGAGATGCTACAGTTTTTGTTAGAACAGGTAATTGACGAGCCAAAGTGGAATCAGAAAGAAATTTTATTGGAACTCTGTAGAAAACAGATTCTGAAAAAGTAAGGTATGAAATAAAAACCCCATACATATGATAAATAGACACGGTAAGGTGTCGTAGATGAGTCATATGGAGGGGTTTTTTGTGTATAATCGACCGGAACAGGTATTAGAAAATTATGATTTAGAGATCAAATCCATTGCCAGAGGACGTGGAGTCTATCTTTGCGAGACCAATGACGGAACTAAAATGTTGAAGGAATACAGAGGCTCCGATGAAAAGGCAGAATTTCTGGCAGATATGCTGGATTTCCTGAAGCAGAATGGAATAGAAACCCAGGGAATCATGCGGACAAAAGAAGGAAAAATTGCAGCTATAGATGCAGAGGAAAAAAGATTCCTTTTGATGGATGCATTTCAGGGGGCAGAATGTGATCCGAAAAGCAGAGATGATATTATGCGTGGAGTGACTGCTCTTGCTAGTTTACATAATGTGTCAAGACGTTATCCGGGAGAGATACCGGAATTTGTATGTGCAGAAGAGAATTCACTTTTGAAATTATATGAAAAGCACAATCGAGAGTTGAATAAGGTGAAAAATTATGTCAGAACGAAGAAAAAAAAGAATGCATTTGAAGTGAAATTTATGGAGCAGTATCCCCACTTTATGGATACTGCGTTAGAAATTACAAAAGAATTAAAAGAACAAAAGATTGATGGAGAGGCATTTGGGTTCTGCCATGGAGATTTTAACCAACATAATCTGATTTACAGAAAAGAAAAGACTGCCATTGTGGGGTTTGATTCTTTTTCGTATCAGATGCAGGTAGGGGATGTGGCAAATTTTATGCGAAAAATGTTGGAAAAGCATAACTGGAATACAGGATTAGGTTTGGAAATGATTTGTACATATGACAAGGTAAGGAAATTATCAAAAGACGAATTGCGCCTTTTGTACTGTCATCTGGCTTATCCGGAAAAATTTTGGAAGCTTGCCAATCATTATTATAATTCACATAAAGCATGGTTATCCGGAAGAAATATAGAAAAGCTGGAAAAAGTCATTGAACAGGAAGAAACAAGAACACAGTTTCTACAAATGTTATTTCATTTTACGAGGTAGGCATGCTATAATGACATTATATTGGCCGAATGGGCGGGAAAAACAAAAGTACAGAGGAAAAAAAGAAAACAAGATACGAGGTGGATACAGTGGCAAAAAGATGGAAATGGATGGCTGCATTAGCAGTACTAGCAGTCCTGGGACTTACGGCTTGTGAAAATAATAAGAGTGAAATCGAGCTGGGTCAGCATTATTATACAGGGGAAAAAGAGTCGTCAAAGGAAGCAGAAGAGGACGTTTTGCAGGAGACGGAAGAAATAACTACAAATGACAAAACGGATTTAGAAGGATTATATCTGATTGTGAAAAACGATATGACATCGGAATATATGATTTTAGAGCAGCTTTCTACGGAAAAACAGTATATGTATTATTATTCTCTTGGCACAAATTTCAAAAACAAATACGGTGAGCACGAAGCCGTGTCGGAATTTGGACCTGGAAGAATTGTGACAATCGGAGAGAAGAATGAAGAAGGAAAGTTAAGTTCCATGCAGATTTCTGATAAAGCATGGGAATACGAAAAAATTACCCGGTATTCTGTGGATTTGGAACGGAAGGTGTTTAAAATTGCAAATACGAATTATGCATATAACGACAATCTTGTAGTTATATCCGGTGAAAATTATATTTCGTTGGAAGAATTGACTTCTTTAGATGAGCTTAGAGTTGTAGGGATTGATAAAAAAATTTATTCCGTTACTGTCACAACAGGACATGGAACATTAGCACTGGAAAATACATCCCTTTTTGAAGGAAGTTATATTCAGATCGGAACTAAGATTTTTGCAGAAATTACACCGGATATGCAGATGGATCTTGAAGAAGGTACTTATACAGTAGCAGTTGCAAAAGATGGTTATGGCGGTAGTACGGAAATTACAATTGAAAAAGGAAATGTAACTACATTAAACCTGGATGAACTAAAAGGAGAGGGACCAAAATACGGAAATGTGCTTTTTGCTATTCCGGTAGAAGGTGCAACGCTTACGATAGATGGGGAAGTGGTAGACTTTAGTCAGCCAATTGCATTAAAGTATGGAATTCATTCCTTAACGGTTCAGGTCAGCGGTTATGATACCTGGAGTAAATATCTTTACGTGAACTCTGCAGAGGCGACGATTGTAATAGATCCGACAGAGAGCGAGGATGAGGAAGAAGAAACAACGAGTGAGTCTACAGCGAGTGAGTCCACAACAAGCGAGTCTACGAGTTCAGAAAGCTCAAGTGAAACATCAGATTCAGAAGAATCGACAGATTCAGATTATTTGAGTACATTAACAGAGTTAATCACTTCTTTGTTGTAAATGACAGAATAAATTGTAGAAGTATATGACTTCTACTTGAAAAAGGAGATTAAATTAGCTAAAATAAATCTTGAAGCTTGCAAAAAAGATGCAGGTATAGGCCAGATTAGTTTAGGAGGATACAAGATGGGTTACAAAGAGATATATGAATCCTGGTTGAGCAATCCATACTTTGATGAAGCTACAAAGGCAGAATTAAAGGGTATTGCAAATGATGAGAAAGAAATAGAAGAGCGCTTCTATACAGAATTAGAGTTTGGTACAGCTGGACTTCGAGGTGTAATTGGGGCAGGTACGAATCGTATGAACATTTACACGGTACGTAAAGCAACACAGGGACTTGCAAACTATATTTGTAGCGTAAATGGTCAGAAAAAGGGTGTTGCGATTGCATATGACTCCAGAAGAATGTCACCGGAATTTGCAGATGAAGCAGCACTTTGTCTGGCAGCAAATGGAATTAAGGCATATGTATTTGAATCCTTACGTCCAACACCGGAACTTTCTTATGCAGTTCGTAAATTAGGATGTATTGCAGGTATTAACATTACAGCAAGCCATAATCCACCGGAATATAACGGATATAAAGTATATTGGGAAGATGGTGCACAGATTACACCACCTCATGATACCGGTATCATGGATGAGGTAAAGAAAGTAACAGATTTTGCTAACGTAAAGACAATGTCTTTAGAAGAAGCAAAGGCAGCTGGTTTATATGAGACAATTGGCGCGAACATTGATGATCCATATATTGCAGAATTAAAGAAATTGGTACTTCGTCAGGACTGCATTGATAAAGTGGCAGCAGATATGAAGATTGTGTATACACCACTTCATGGAACAGGAAATATCCCGGTTCGTCGTGTTTTAAAAGAGTTAGGTTTCCAGAATGTTTATGTAGTACCAGAACAGGAATTACCAGATGGTGAATTCCCAACGGTAAGTTATCCAAATCCAGAAGCAGCAGAAGCATTTGAATTAGGGCTTGCTTTAGGTAAAAAGGTTGATGCAGATTTAATTCTTGCAACAGACCCAGATGCAGACCGTCTTGGTGTTTATGTAAAAGATTCTAAAACAGGAGAATATCATAGCTTAACCGGTAACATGTCTGGTTGTCTGATTGGTGATTATGTCATCGGTCAAAGAAAAGAAAAAATGGGACTTCCGGAAGATGGAGCATTTATTCGTTCTATCGTTTCTACCAATATGGCAGATGCAATTGCAGAACATTATGGAATCCAGTTAATTGAAGTATTAACAGGATTTAAATTTATTGGACAGAAAATCTTAGAGTTTGAACAGACAGGAAAAGGTACCTATCTTTTTGGTATGGAAGAGAGTTATGGTTGCTTAACAGGAACTTATGCAAGAGATAAAGATGCAATTGTAGCCTCTATGACATTATGTGAAGCAGCAGCATATTACAAGACAAAGAATATGACACTTTGGGATGCTATGCTTGAAATGTATGAGAAATATGGTTATTACAAAGATGATGTAACATCCATTACCTTAAAGGGAATTGAAGGTCTTGCTAAGATTCAGGAGATTATGAATACTTTAAGAGAGAATGCTCCTGCAAAAATTGGTGCTTATGATGTTGTAAAAGTGCGTGATTACAAAAATGATACAATTACAGAAGTTGCTACAGGAAAGGTAACACCAACTGGACTGCCTTCTTCTAACGTACTTTATTACGAGATGACCGATGATGCATGGGTATGTGTAAGACCATCCGGTACAGAACCAAAAGTGAAGTTCTATTTAGGGGTTAAGGGCAGCTCATTAGCAGATGCAGATGCAAAATCTGCAGAACTCTCAAAAGAAGTTCATGCAATGATTGATAAAATGTTATAAAATCGGTGATTTTTCTTGACATTTAGTGAGAAAACAAGTATAAATATGTAGTGAGATTTACTTAGAGAAAATCAACAGATATTATTTATGAAAAATCCAGAGGAGGAATTTTTAACATGAACAAAGCAGAATTAGTTGCAGCTATGGCTGAAAAAACTGAATTAAGCAAAAAGGACGCAGAAGCAGCATTAAAAGCTTTTACAGATGTTGTTGCTGAAGAATTAAAAAAGGGTGAAAAAATCCAGTTAGTAGGATTCGGAACTTTCGAAGTTTCTGAAAGAGCTGCTAGAACAGGTAGAAATCCACAGACAGGAGCAGAAATGACAATCCCTGCTTCTAAAGCACCTAAATTCAAAGCTGGTAAAGCATTAAAAGATTTAGTAAATGCATAATTTTTAAAATTTTGAAAAGGCGGATTTCGTGTTCACACGAGGTTCGCCTTTTCTTTTTTAGAATAGGAAGATGGATAAACATGAGATTAGACAAATTTTTAAAAGTATCACGATTAATTAAAAGACGTACGGTTGCAAATGAGGCTTGTGATGCAGGACGTGTCATGGTAAATGGAAAACCGGCAAAGGCTTCTGTAAATGTGAAAGTAGGGGATATCATTGAAATTGCATTTGGAACCAAAACGGTGAAGGTGCGTGTCTTAGATATTCAGGATACGACAAAGAAAGACGAGGCAAAAGATTTATTTGAATATGTATCATAGAACCTGAGATGCTCTCATATATTGAAAGTGGAGAAGCTTCCGAAGCTGATGGCTTTTCAATATAGAGAAGGGTGGATATGGTATGGAAGAAAAGAATAGCACAAAATCACATAAAGTATTATTAGTGAATCGCAGGAATGGAACTTTCAGCGGAGTAGTCGATGTACTTTCCTTTGATGTGGCAGAGATTTTGCTGGAAACAGAATTAGGAATGCTTTTGATAAAAGGACATGACCTTCATGTGAACCGGCTTTCGTTAGAAAAAGGTGAGGTTGATATTGAAGGTAAGATAGATTCCTTTCTTTACTCAGAGGTGAAATCAGCTGGGAAACAGGCAGAGTCTTTTTTAGGAAGATTGTTTAAATGATACAGGTCAGTCAGGAAATCGGCAAGGAACTTAGCATATTAGGGATATCTGTTCTGTTAGGGGCGGTTCTTTTTTTCTGTTATGATATTTTAAGGATATTTCGAAGAGTGTTTCCGCATGGAACTCTATGGGTATCGATAGAAGATGTGATTTATTGGCTTGGATTTACGGTAGCGGTGTTTCTAATGCTTTACCAGACAGATGATGGTATGGTTAGAGGCTTTTCCTTAGGTGGAGTAGGAATTGGAGCATGCTTGTATTATCTGCTTCTTAGCAGATATCTGGTGCGATTTTTTAACTTTATTTTGAAAAAAGTAAAACAATATCTTGGAAAGCTGCTTCGCTTTTTATTTGGTCCGACTTTGCGTATTTCCCGGAAATTTTTCCGTATTCTGAAAAAGCAATTGAAAAAAATAGGGAAAGCAGTTAAAATGGGATTATGTAAACTATGAAAGAAAGGCATGGCTGTTGGTTATGGCAAGAAGGCGGAGAAAAAGAGATGAAAATCGTACAGGCAAAATTTGTATTAGCCTGATTGTATTGATGTTTATCGGGGTCATGACGGTGCAGATTAAGAACCTGTATGAAAAGGATCAGGAATATATCAGGCAGGAAAATAGTTTGAAACAGGAACTTGCAGAGGAGGAAGCAAGACAGCTCCAATTACAGGAATATGAAGCATATACACAGACACAGCAATATATTGAAGACATCGCGAAGAGTAAATTAGGACTAGCTTACGGAAATGAGATTATATTTAAGGAACAAGATTAAGGTTCAGTGGGGTCGTTCATTGGGGACGTACTTTGCAGGTCAAAGTATGTCCCCAATGAACGACCCTTTTTTAATTTCTTAAAAGGCATGAACTCCATAAAATAGACATTTGAAAAGAGAATTTGGCGAAAACTTTTTTGGAAGCTTGCAATGATTTGACAAAGATTTCTTTGGACAGGTCCTATAATCGTATTCACATCAAAACCGGGTCTGAAAAACAGATTACGGAGAAAGAAAAGAATAGGAGGAGATGGGACATGCGAGAAAAGGGAATACGAAAATTACTATTTGGAATCTTAGGAGGACTAATCTGTAAATGCGGGGTGGCAGGCTGCTATCCGCTGGTACCGGCATATTTTGCTGCTCTCTATTTAGAGGAAATCAAGGGATGGCTTGTTATGGGACTGTTTTTCTTTGGAATGCTTTTCTTTATTCCATTACCGGCAGTTATAAAGTACCTTGTAGTTGTATTGCTGATTGCAATTTTTATCCGACTGATGGAGTGGGTGGGAGAAGGATGCCGTACCTGGGTAGCAGGAGTTGCAGCAGGAATTTTGTGCATTCTTTTATCGCTTTCCGGAAATGCATTGGAATTAAAAATGCAGACAGGAATTCCAATTATTTTTTTTGAGGGAATTTTGACGGCAGGTGCTACCGTGATTTTTCGGAGAGGAGCTCACTTTATGATGGAGCTTGAGGTAAAGCAGGGAAAAGAAGAAAAAGCGGAACCTGTCAGGGAAGAGAAACTAAAAGCCTATGCGAAGTCATTTAACGGGTTGTCGGAAGTGTTCAAGGCGATGAGTGAAAAGAAAAATCATTTTACACCGGACGAGCTGGGACAGATACAAAATGAGATTACAGGAAAGTTGTGTGCGAATTGCAACTCCTGTGCTGTCTGCTGGGAAAAGGACACGACGCCGCTTTATGGGATTATTTCCAATATGATTGCATCTGTGCTTCGGTCGGGTCATCCTGAAAAAGAAGATGAAAAAAATTTAAAAAAATTTTGTAAAAGAAGTAAGGATATGACAGAAGAAGCTGTTCGCGTTTTTGAAAGGGCTTCTTTGAACAGAGCATGGTATAACCGCTTGCTAGAGAACCGGCAGGTCATTGCAGAGCAATTAGATGCGATGGCATATATCATGGAGGACTGTGCTAACGAGGCAAAGTTGTTAGACAAGGAAGAAGCAAGAAAGTTATCGGAACTCCGGTATCTGATTCGGGAACGTGGAATTTTTGCAGAGGAGTTGCATCTTTATGAAAGAATGGACGGCCATTACCGGTTAGAGGCTGTTTTAAGGAGTAAAAATGGAGGGTGCATACCAGTCAGGGTTTTTGCAAAAGCGGCAGGAATGGCGCTAGGAAGGCCGTTTAAAGTAACAAAAGGGACAAGGACATTTATTTCCAAAGAAAATATCACATTTACATTTATGGAAGATACAAAATATCAGAATGTGCAGGGAATTGCCCGGGTAAAAAAAGATGGGGAGCAGATATCAGGTGACAACTTTTCTTTTCAGGAGCTGGAAAACGGAGAATTCATTATGAGTTTGTCGGATGGAATGGGAAGTGGAAGTACAGCGTGTAAAGAGAGTGAGTTGGTATTGGATTTGATGGAGCGTTTTTTAGAGGCGGGATTTTCAATTGAGACGGCAATCCGTATGATGAATTCTGCTATGGTAATGCGCGGGGAACAGAATCTTTTTTCCACGATAGATTTGTGTGCAGTCAATTTGTATACGGGTGGACTTCGTATTTATAAGATTGGAGCAGCAGCAACCTTCTTAAAAAGAAAAGATGGAGTGGAGTGTATTCTTTCTACAAACCTTCCGGTAGGTGCAGAACAGAAAATAGAAATCGAAAAAACGCAGAAGCAGTTAGAAAGTGGTGATTTTCTTGTCATGGTTACGGATGGTGTGTTAGAATATTTACATGTTCCAAAGCCGGAGGAGACAATGCGGGAAATGATTGAGAGTATTGAGACAAATCATCCCGGAACATTGGCAAAAAAGCTGATGGAGCGTGTAATGCTTTTTACCGGAGGAAGAGCGCAGGATGATATGACGATTCTTACCACCTGCATTTGGGAAAAAAATGAAAACTGACAAAAAATTAGAAGAAAAAATCTGGAAGCAGAATAAAATAGAACAAGAAGACGTTGTATTAGCGGCAGTATCGGGCGGAGCAGATTCTGTCTGCCTTCTTCTTTTGTTAAAAGAACTACAAAAGAAGATTGGTTTTTTGCTGGAAGTTATTCATGTAGAACATGGGATTCGTGGCGAAGAAAGTAGACAGGATGCGGAATTTGTAAAAGAACTTTGCAGACAGCAGGGAGTCCGGATGCACATGTATGAGGTAGATGTTCCTTCTTTTTCGGAGAAAGAAGGAATTGGTCTGGAAGAGGCAGCAAGAATTTTACGTTATGAGGCCTTTGGGCAGGAAGCACACAAGTGGACGGCAGGTGGCAGAAAAGTAAAAATAGCGCTTGCACATCATGCAGATGACAATGCAGAAACAGTTCTATTTCAGATGATTCGTGGTAGCAATTTAGACGGTATGGCAGGAATGCGGGAAGAGAGAGAGCTGGAAAAAAATATTTGGCTGCTAAGGCCGATGCTCGGGATTAGAAGAAGTGAGATAGAAGTATATTTAAAAGAGAAGAAGCAGGGCTATTGTGTGGATTCCACAAACACGGATACGGAATACAGCAGGAATAAAATAAGGCGTGAAGTAATCCCAATATTAACGGAGGTAAACAAGCAGGCAGTTCCCCATATCAGTCAGACTGCAAAGATGTTAGGAGAAGTAGCAGATTACCTGCATGAGCAGGCAGAGCGTGCGTATACAGAATCTTGTAGGAAGCAGGAGGATGGGATTCAGATTGCAGAAGTGTTATGGGAAAAATATCCGGCTTTTTTGCAAAAAGAAGTGCTTTATCTGGCATTGGCAGATGTGGTAGGTGGAGAAAAAGATTTGACCAGACTTCATGTGGAAGCTCTTTGGGAGCTAGGAAGAAGACAGGTCGGAAGAAAGCTGGATTTACCCAAAGGAGTAAAAGCCGTCCGCACTTATCAGGGAATTTTTCTCAATAAGAGAAAAAACGATGAACAGGAAAAGAAAAAAAATCAGATGTTCCCAGAAATGACACAGCAAAGCGGGGAAAAGGAAGAAACCTTGATTTTAGCGCCGGAGGATTTAAAAAGAGCAGAATTACCAGAGGGACTTTTTGTATCGGTAAAGAATGGAACGTTTCATCTGAGAGTTTTTCCGTTTCAAGGAAATACAGAAGAAATTAGCCAAAAAACGTATACGAAATGGTTGAATTATGATAAAATAAATAATGGACTGCAGATTCGAAACCGCAGACAGGGCGATTACCTTACAATAGATAAAGCTGGGCATACGAAGAAGTTAAAAGAGTATTTTGTCCAAGAAAAAGTACCACAGGAAGAGCGGAAGAATATCTGGCTGTTGGCAGATGAGGCTCATATTCTCTGGGTGGTTGGTAGAAGAATCAGTTCCGATTATAAAGTATCGTCAGATACAAAAAAAGTTTTAGAAGTACAGTTTTTGGAGGAAATGTAATGAAAATCAAAAATATTAACGTCCATTTGTCAGAAGAAGAATTGGATAAGAGAATCAGAGAAATGGCGGCACAGATTAGTGCAGATTATGGTGATGAACCGATTACGCTGATTTGTATTTTAAAGGGTTCGATTTTCTTTACCTGTGATTTGGCAAAGAGAATTACCAACCCGGTAGAACTTGACTTTATGAAAGTGTCTAGTTATGGTTCCGGAACGACATCCAGTGGACGTGTAAAAATCGATCAGGATTTGGATGAAAGCATTGAAGGAAAAAATGTTCTGGTAGTGGAAGATATTATTGACTCTGGCAGAACCTTAAGCTATCTTTTAGATATTTTAAGTAAAAGAAATCCAAAGAGTCTGAAGCTCTGTACCTTGTTAGATAAGCCGGACCGCAGAGTGGTAGAAGTAAACGTAGACTATGTTGGATTTGAAATTCCAGATGAATTTGTAGTTGGATATGGTCTGGATTATGATCAGAAATACCGAGATTTGCCATACATTGGATTTGTGGAAGTTGAGGAATAAGAAGGAGAAGAAACTTGAATAGCAAAAAAAGCAGTTATAGAGGACTAGGTTTTTATATTGGATTAATTTTAATCGTGATTTTAGTATGGTATTGGTTAGATGGAAGTTCCCTGACGAATAACTATACAAAAGCAGAATTTGAGAAATCATTAAAGGCAGAAGAAGTTGCAAAAGTAAATGTAGTTCAGAATCGTGAAGTGCCAACAGGTAGTCTGGAAATTACGTTTACGGATTCGAGTACAGAGGTATTGTATACATCTGACGTAAATGAACTTCAGACATTGATGGAAGATTATGATTTTAACAAATATACAGTAGCGGACGTTCCGGCTGAGAGCTGGCTGATGAATTTATTGCCGTTATTACTGGTATTTGGAGCCATGTTCATTTTGTTCATGATTATGAATAATCAGGCAGCGGCTTCTAGTGGAAGCAACAGTAAGATGATGAACTTTGGCAAGAGCCGTGCGAAGATGACGATGGATGAGAATAAGACCATTACGTTTGAAAAGGTAGCCGGTCTGAAAGAAGAAAAAGAAGAGTTAGAGGAAATCGTAGACTTCCTTCGCAGTCCACAAAAATATACACAGTTAGGGGCTAGAATTCCTAAAGGAGTTCTTTTAGTAGGACCTCCGGGAACAGGTAAAACTTTGCTCGCAAAAGCAATTGCAGGAGAGGCCGGAGTACCATTCTTTAGCATTTCGGGTTCTGATTTCGTAGAAATGTTTGTTGGTGTCGGTGCTTCCCGTGTGAGAGACTTATTTGAAGAAGCAAAGAAAAATGCGCCATGTATTGTTTTTATTGATGAGATTGATGCAGTAGCAAGACGTCGTGGAACCGGAATGGGTGGCAGTCATGATGAACGCGAACAGACTTTGAATCAGTTGTTGGTAGAAATGGATGGTTTTGGAGTTAACGAAGGAATCATTGTGATGGCAGCAACTAACCGTGTTGATATTTTGGATCCAGCTATTATGCGTCCGGGACGTTTTGACCGAAAGATTCATGTGGGACGTCCGGATGTAGGCGGCAGAGAAGAGATTTTAGCAATTCATGCTAAGAATAAGCCGCTGGCAGAAGATGTTGATTTAAAACAGATTGCTCAGACAACAGCGGGATTTACCGGTGCAGATCTTGAGAATCTGTTGAATGAATCTGCGATTATTGCAGCAAAAGAAAACAGAGCTTTCATCAAGATGGAAGATATCAAGAAAGCATTTGTAAAAGTAGGAATTGGTGCGGAGAAAAAGAGCCGTGTTATTTCCGAAAAGGAAAAGAGAATTACCGCTTTCCATGAAGCAGGTCATGCGATTTTATTCCATCTGCTTCCGGATGTAGGACCGGTTTATACTGTTTCTATTATTCCGACCGGAGCAGGCGCAGCCGGTTACACGATGCCGCTTCCGGAAAAAGATGAAATGTTCAACACAAAAGGAAAGATGCTTCAGGATATTATAGTATCTCTTGGCGGACGTGTTGCAGAAGAGTTAGTCTTTGATGACATTACAACAGGAGCATCACAGGATATTAAGCAGGCAACTCAGATGGCAAAATCCATGGTAACAAAATACGGAATGTCAGAGAATCTGGGGCTGATTTGTTATGATGACGATGACGATGAAGTATTCATTGGACGTGATCTTGCACATACGCGCGGATACAGTGAAGGTGTTGCAACTGCCATTGATCAGGAAATCAAACGAATCATTGATGAAAGCTATGTAAAAGCAAAAGAAATGATTATGGAACATCGTGATGTTTTAGATGCATGTGCTAATCTTTTATTAGAAAAAGAAAAAATCGGCAGACAAGAGTTTGAAGCACTTTTTGAAGCTTAATTGTGCAAAATTTCTCGCTAAAACAAGAGATTGTTTTAAAAGTACTATACAAAATAAACAAAAAATAATTGCAATTTTTGTCAAGTTTGTGCACACTTATCTTGGGGAACATGCTATTATAATAGCTGTAAAAACCCCCCAATACATTATATATAGTTTTTGCTACACCCCATAGTAAAAATACCTTCTCCTAAAAGGACGGCTGATCGACAGGCCGTCCTTTTTTTTAGAAAAAACAAAAGAAGGGGCTAAGTGAGAAATGACGAGAGAGAAGATACTTGAATTTTGTGAGAGTGAGATTTGGAAACAGTGGGAAAGCCAGCCGGATACGTTTCCAACTTTTTTAGAAGAAAAAGGGAGTGGATTCGAATCTTTTTCGATAGAACAAAAAAAGAAAAATGAACAGCAGATACAAGATTTCTTACAGCAAATGCAAAAGTTGGGTTCCAAAGTACCGGAGTCTTCCGGAAAACGTGAAGAAAAAGAAACAACGGAGCTAACGAAGACCAGAGAAGAAATCCAATGGAAAAAAGATATAGAAGAAGCGATTCATACTTTTTTTCAAGAGGAACAGTTTTTGCAGATTCAAACTTATATGAAACCGGAAACAGTTGCGGCGTTCGAGCGGGAAGCTAAAAAATTTGTAGCTATGAGTCGGAGGTTTGACAGAGAACTTCGGATGGAACAGATTTATCAGGCAATCCGAAATTATTTTATTTATGCCATGATATTAGAGATGCAGGGAGAAGAACAGTGCGCCAAAGAAACGGTATGGGCATATAGCATGTTGTATCCCTATACGGATAATTATATTGATGCACCGAAGCGAAGCAGGGAAGAAAAAGTGCATTACAACTTCATGATTGAGCAGGCACTCAAGGGAGAAGAAGTCCTTGTAGAAAATGAGCTGGAAGAAAAGACAGTAACGCTTGTAAAGACCATTCTTGAAGCTTATTTCGGATGGAAAAAAGATGTGATACAAAAGAACCTGTTGTTGCTTTTAGAGGCGCAGGGCGAAAGCCTTTTCCAGCAAAAAGATAGACGAGGGAAAACGGCGCAGGAAAAAGAAATTTTTAAGATTTCAGCATATAAGGGAAGTACGTCTGTGTTGGCGGACTATTTTTTTGCAACGGAAGAATGGAAAAAAGAGGAAGCGGCTTTCTATTTAAAATTCGGATTTTTACTGCAGTTAGTAGATGATTTACAGGATGTGGAAGAGGATCAAAAGAACCAAAGTGATACCTTGATGACACTTGCACTGAAACAGGGAAATATAGAACAATATGTGAACCGGTTGCTTTGGTTTGGCTGGGAACTTTTTCAGAAATATCTGCTTAAAAAAACAGATATTGTGCCATTTGTATGGAAACATTGCTGTAATGTTGCGTTATTTGCAGTAGCAATGAATCCGAAGGCATTTTCAAAAGAATATGTAGAACGGATAGAAAAAGTGCTGCCATTCCGAAAGGAGTTTTTCCGTTCCCTGAAAAAGAAAAAAGCGCAGGGAACAGGAAAAACGGAAGAAATGGAACGGCAGCAAATGAAAATATTAGAAACTTTCGTCTTTTAGGGCATCAATCGTATTTTCTTTTCTGATTTTACTCATGGTGTAGAGCATTGTGGAAAAGACCACAAGGAAAACACTTACAATGGCAATCAAAACGCTGTACCATGGAATAAAGAAGTCCATATCGATACCATTTGAAACAGCACGGTAGATAAACCAGGTAAGCAGAAAGGCTGCTGGAAGACCATAGAGAAGTCCTTTTACACCATAGAAGAAACATTCTAAATTCATCATTTTCTGAAATCCTTTTGGCGTCATACCGACGGATTTCAGCATTGCAAATTCCCGGCGGCGAAGCTGGATGTTCGTAGAAATTGTATTAAAGACATTCGCTGCCGCAATCAGGGAAATCAAAATAATAAATCCATAACAAAATACATTTATAATTGTAATCATAGATATATCGTTTTCGGTTTGTTTGGCGCAATCATCGACGTAGCCGGACCAGTTAGGATGTTCCTCAAACAATTGATTTAAGGAGTCGGTAAGTGCAGCATGGTCTTCACATTGAAATGTGAAATTGATGCCGCTGTTTTGAGAAAGCGGAAAAGCAGATAGGTCACAGAAATCATTGCCTGCGTAGTCTTCGAATAAGTGGTCAATCTGGCTATAAGGATAGTACAAAACAGGGTAATAACTGGATTGAAAGACCATATCCGGACCTTCGTCTAATATAGCGTCGCAGTTTACGGCGATTTTGGCGGTGGCATTCTCGAACGGAACGGTAAGAGAAGTATCCTCTAATTCATAGTCACAGTAAAATTTTCCATCACTTTCCTGATACCAGGTATAAGAGATGAAATTATCTTTTTCATAAGCAGGACGAAAAGCAAGGTCTGCCTGTTTCAAATTTCCAATTACTTGAAACGTGTGGTAACGATTGTCAGTGTTAGAGTATAAATACAGGCTGTCTACCAGAATTGCTTTTGGCTTCGTCGGGTCAAAATAGCCGGAAGGGTCAATGCCATGTTCTTCGAGATAGCTGGAAAAACGTGAATCTTCCACAAAAACAATGCTAGCATAGCTGACATCTTCTTTCGGTGTAACGCCTGGACAAAGGTTAGACCATATTTCCTGCTGGTACTCAGCATATCTTGTGGTAAAAGCACTCGGATTCATACTGAGTGTGATGGAAACAGCCGTATAGTAGGAGTGGTCTGTGATACCATCTAAACTTAAAAATTTATCCTCGACCAGGTCAAAAGAGGTTTCATCTTCGGTCGGATAGAAGGAAACATTCACATCATAACCATAATCCGTATAGACACCCTGCGCTGATTTCATTAGATAAGCCGCAAAACTGCTGACGGAAATAAATAAAACGACACTGATAAATAATGAAAAAATAGTGGAGCGGTATTTTCTGTGGTTACGCTTAAAGTTTTTCATGGAAAGAGTTCCCTCGAATCCGAAGAGTTTCTGCGTTAATTTCGAAACCTGAAGTTTTTTGGAGTAAATTTTAATTTCATCATTCTGACGGATTACTTCAATTGCAGTATGCCTTAATGCCTTTCTGGCAGGCAGATAGGCAGAGAGAAAAATGGTAAACAATGAAAGCAGGACTGCAAGCAAAATAGAGGTCCAGGAAGGATGCAGGGTTAGGGCAACGTGTTTCCCGGTACTGACTAATGCCTGGAAGTTATCTCCTAATGAAAAGAAGGTGATACCGATTCCAAGAAGTCCGGAGAGAATCCCAAGTGGAATGCCGATGATGCTTAAGAAAAATCCTTCCGAAATGACGCTCTGTAACAATTGCTTTCTGGTGGCGCCCAGAGAAGAAAGAATTCCAAGTTGTTTGGTTCGTTCACTGATAGAAATCGAAAAGGAATTATAAATCAGAGAAACAGAACCGAAAACAATGATTAAAATCAAAATGAGTGCCAGACTGTAAAGTACAGCGTTAAGTGAATCTTCGCTGGAAGCGCCATATGCCCGTAGGAGAGAGTAATTTTGCGAGTAAGAACTGCCTTTTGGAAAAGGATAGCTTTGAAAGAAGCTAGAGGCATCTTTGATATTTTTCATACAGAAAAAGACATCATAACAATGGTCATTTTCCGGAGAAAAATTCCCGGTATCTAAAGTTAAAGCAGAATAACCGGGTGCCTGGTAATCTTCAAACGTGGGACGTTCATAAAAACCAACTACAGTGTAGGTATATTCTTTTGGATTAGAAAGAACCTCCTGTTCACTCTCCCCATTATCGAGATAGTAGCCAACATGATTATTCAGATATTCCCCATCATCAGAAAGTCGGGCACCAATCGAAAGGGTGATAGTATCCCCAAGTTCATAGGAGATGCCACCGTTTTCTTGCAGATGATTCGGTAGGAGAATTTCGCTGCTGCTTTGTGGAAGTTGTCCTTGGGTTAAATGAAGCGGCAACAAATCAGTTGCATTTTCTGGTATGCCATAGACGCAAAGGTAGGGCTTGTTTTTATTTTTACAGTCTTCTAAGCGGGAAAAGCCATACTCTTTTAATGCAACAAGCTCTCCGACCTTATCTTCCTCTTGTAAAGAATCCAGAGAGTCTTTTGAAAAATTGGTTGCCTGGATATGCCAACTTCCATAATTGTAGGATGCATAGTCAGCCATAAATTGCTGAAAAGAAGAAACCGATGAGGTTACAGCGGTAAACATGGCAGTAGAAAGCAGAATACCTATAATCGTTACAATCGTACGGGTACGGTTGATACGTAGGTTTCGTAAGGTCATTTTCGAAAAAATATTCATGCACGAATCACCTCATCTCTTGTGATTTTTCCATCTTCGATTGCGATAATACGGTCTGCCTGTAAAGCAATATTTTCATCATGTGTAATGACGACTAGAGTCTGATGATACTTTTCGTTGGAATACTTCAAAAGAGAAATAATTTCCTGGCTGTTTTTAGAATCCAGATTCCCGGTCGGTTCATCTGCAAGAACGACAGCAGGTGCATTCATCAAAGCTCGTCCAATCGAAACACGCTGTTGTTGTCCACCGGAGAGCTGATTTGGCAGATGATGTTCCCGTCCTTCCAAAGACAAAATGTGAAGAAGTTCTTTTAAACGGGCCTCGTTTACTTCGCGACCGTCCATGAGAACTGGAAGTGTCATGTTTTCTGTGACATTTAGAATCGGAATCAGATTATAAAATTGATAAATGAGTCCAACCTGGCGACGGCGGAAAATGGCAAGCTGCGTTTCGTTCTGGGAATACACATCTGTTCCGTCTACATAGACTTTTCCGGAAGTCGGGGTATCCACGCCACCTAAAATATGAAGCAGAGTTGATTTTCCGGAACCGGAAGGTCCTATAATAGCAACAAACTGTCCTTTTTCAATTGAAAAAGAAACGTTATCTAAAGCTTTGACTTGATTTTCTCCTTTTCCATAAACTTTTGTAAGGTTTTCAACTTTTAAGATTTCCATAAAATCCTCCTTTATATTTCTAAGATTCGGGTGCCAAAAGTTGCAATCAGGAGTTAGAGCTAGCATCCTTTTCTACCCGAATCTTTCTAAGAAAAGAATAGTTCCTGCGGATGACAGGAACGTGACTTTTAAGTGACAGTTTTGTCACTTGGCGTAGATGATAACATCATAGGTTAGACAGGCGTGGTGTCCGGGTAGAAACGTATGACAAAACGTGCACCACCTTCCGGACGGTTTTCTGCTTTGATAGTGGCGTTTTGTGCGGTTAAAATCATGCGGGATAACGCAAGACCGATGCCCACACTTTTTTCGGAAGAATGTTTTCCTTTGTAAAAACGCTCGAACAGATGAGAGAGGTCTTCTGCAGAGAAGCCGGGACCGTTGTCTTCAATCGTCAGTTGCGTATAGAGAGCAGTCTGCTCGCATGAAATAGAGATGGTTCCGCCTTCCGGGGTGTGTTCCATACAGTTTTTTAAGATGTTAAGAATTGCCTCCGTTGTCCAGGATAAATCACCTACAAAAGTAAAATCATCTGAAAGAGGGGGAAGTACGAAAGTTTGTCCGCGAAGCTCCATCGGAATTAGAAGTGGCTCTGAAGCCTGCTTAAGCAGCTTGGAGAAGGAAATTGTTTCTTTCTGCAAATAAGCGGTCCTGGCATCCATTTTGGCCATTTTAAGCATACTTTCCACAAGCCAGTCAATGTGGGAAAGAAGCTGAGACAATTCCTGGAGCAGTTCCATACGGCGGAAATCGCTCAGATTAGAATCTCGAAGGAGAGACAAAGTCAGCTGGCTGGCAGTCAGTGGGGAGCGGAGCTGATGGGAAATATCTGCCATGGCATCTGAAAGATATTTTTTATCCTGCTCTAAGGATTCTGCCTGCTCGGTCAGCCGGATGGTCATTTTTGATAATTCACTTTCTAAAATGGAAAGCTCCCCTTCTTTATAATTGTCAAAAGGAATTGGTGTCTGAAAATGCAACATCTGGTCTAAGTCCCGGCTTAGTTGTTTCAATTTCAGATAGCGTGTATAAGTTGTGAGAAGAAAAAAAACTAGAAACGTAATGCAGATAACGCAAACGAATCCGACGGATTTGGGAGAGATAGAAAATCCCAATATCAAAAAAAGACAGCTGATGATGAAGAAAAGAAGTAAGCTGCGTTTTATTTCCGGATTGCGAAAAAAAGTTATAAAAGAAAAATGTTTCATAAAGAAATCCTGCCTTTCGATACGTCTGCAGTAAAGCAGGCGTAAAAATTAGTTCCCGAGTTTGTATCCAAGTCCGCGTAATGTTTTAATATAGACCGGGTTTGCGGGATCATCTTCGATTTTTTCGCGAAGTCGTTTGATGTATACAGTCAGAGTGTTGTCGTTGACAAATTCTCCTGCAATATCCCAGAGCTCTTCGAGAATGCGCGTGCGGGAGAGAACGATTCCCTTGTTTTGAAAAAAGAAAAGCAGAAGCTTGTATTCTAAAGCGGATAAGGGAATCTCGGTTCCGTTTTTTGTGACAAGAGCACGTGCTGTATCTAAGATGAGTCCCTGATATTCCAGCAGTGCACTTTGATTGCCATAGCGTCGTAAGACACTGTTGATTCGTGAAATCAATTCCCGTGGACGGAAAGGTTTGGCGATATAGTCATCGGCGCCTAAGTCTAGTCCTGTTACAACGCTGTATTCATCCCCGGAAGCGGTTAAGAAAATAACAGGCAGGGCGCTGTTTGCTTTTACAGCGGCACAGACAGAAAAACCATTTCCATCTGCCAAAGAAATATCAAGCAGCAATAAGTCAAAATTAGAAGCAGGATCTTCCAATAAAGAAATAGCGTCTTTTTGTCCTGTTACAACGGTTACCCGGAATCCTTCTTTTTGTAAAAATTCTGTCAGGGAAGAAATGATAGAAACATCATCCTCCACCAGTAAAATATGTGTCATAAAATGCTCCATTCATGTTTTTATTGCTCTTAGTGTAGCATTTGAAGAAAATCTGTACAAGACAATAAGGAAGAATTAAGAAATAAAAACAGATTCATTTTATAATGTTAGATAAATATCTAATATGGTATTGACAAATATCTATAATTAGATTATAGTGTAATCAAAGTTAGATATACATCTAACGATAGAGAAATTATAAAATATGGAAATACAAAAAATGTGGAAGGAGAAGACGATGGATCAGACAGCAGTAGTACAGGAAGAGAAAAAAATCGGATACCGGGAGGTATTTACCCAGAAGGAGTATTTAAAAATTATTTTATCAAATATTATCAGCAGGTTTGGAGATTCCGTTGACTCCATTGCATTTACCTGGCTGGTATATCAAGTGACAGGAAGTGCCGCATGGTCTGCTATTATTTTTGCGATGAATCAGCTTCCTAGTGTTTTTATTCAACCATTTGCAGGTGCTTTAGTAGAAGGGATGAATAAAAAAAGAGTCATGGTAGTAGCAGATGTAATTCGTGGAATTGTTGTGGCAGGTTTGGGAATTTTATTTTTGCTTGGAGCAGTGAATCCATGGATTCTCGTTGCATTTACGTTGATTATTTCAACTGTAGAGGCATTTTGCAACCCTGCAGGAATGGCAGCCATTCCGAAATTGATTAAACCGGAATATTACGAATATGGAAGCTCTTTGAATTCCACAATTTCTTCAGTGGTACAGTTAGTAGGATTAGGAGCTGCAGGTCTTATCATTGGAGTATTTGGTATTTGGAGTGCCATTATGATTGATGCCATTACTTTTTTCGGTTCGGCAGCGATTCTTGCAACTTTACGTATGAAGGAAGAAAATTTATTAAAAGGAAAGCTGGATGGAAAACAGTATTTGGAATTACTAAAAGAGGGAGCTATCTATCTGAAAGAGGAGCCGGTTGTACGTAATTTCTGTCTGATGGCAGTTGTGTTAAATGCTATTGTAGTTCCACTTAATTCCTTACAGAGTCCAATTGTTAGTGAAGTATTTGGACAGGGAAGTGAACTTTTAAGTGTATTTGGAGTAGCATTAATTGCAGGAATGGGAGTAGGTTCTTTTTGTTATCCATTCTTAAGCAAAAAAATCTCGGCCAGAGGATTGATTGTGTTAGGTGGAATTGGCGTTGGAATTATGATGGGCAGTGTTTATTTTGGAACTTATACAAAGGGAAATAAGGTTGCGGCCTATGTGATGGTAGCGGTTGTATTCTTTTTGTTTGGTATTTTTTGTAGTATGATGACTGCAACAGTAAATGTTCAGTTTATGAAAGTGGTAAAGCAGGATTACTTAGCGAGAGTTGGTGCAATCTTTAATTCGGCAGCATGTGCAGCCTCTCCGGTAGCTTCTTTTCTTGTGAGTGCACTTGTAGTTAAAATTCCAACTGGACAATTGCTGGCACTAAGTGGCGTATTATGTGTTATACTATTTCTATACATTGCGATTCGCAAAGTAAGATTTGAGTAGACAGGAGAAAAATGTTGGAAAAACAGGTCGTTAAAAAAGAAATTAATTATTTAAAAGAGGCGGTATTACTATTTCGCAGAATAATGGAAAAAGATAGCATAGAAAAGCTGCAAAAGGATTTGACAAAAAAATATTCGGAATTGCATACAGAGGTGATGCAAAAGAAATTTGAAGTTATAAAGACAATCGAAGAAGAGGCAAAGAAAAAATTTGCAAATGACCAGAAAGAATTGGAATTTTATTTTGCAAAGGAATATCAGCAGGGTGAATGTATTGGCGGGATGGTGCTGCTACTTCGGGAAGAGGCTAAAATGTACGGGCTAGAGGAACAGAGAGCCTATTTAGAAAATATGTCAGAGGAAGAATACTGGAAAAAATTTGGAGAACGCCTTACAGAATATGTTGGAATTATGGGTGAGTCGGCTTGCGAAGAAAAACCACCAAAGGAACCGATGGCAATTATGCGTTATATTCTGCAAATGGATTTAGAAGATGAGGAAAAATGGCGTTTGCAGCAGGTTTTTCTAGAACCGGAGAAACATCGGGAAATTGTGTTCTCTATTATAGAACGTGCCATTACCTTGCTGAAAAGTTATCGGAAAGAGATGGACGAACTTTTGGAGATTTTTGAAAAAAGCTGGTCACAGGTTCTTGCCAAGGGCGATTTTAAACAGTATTTAAAAGATAATATTGGAATTGTTTTAGATGAAAATGAATACGGATTAGAAATTTATCCGTGTTTTATGCAGATGAATACCATTAATCTTTTTGCAAAAACAGATGAGGATGACGAGAAGATTATTACACCATATATTGTCTATATGGGAATTATATTTGATGAAACATTTTCCATAAAAGTATCCTTGAACGGAGAAAAAGATGACGCTTATGAAGAGGATGTTCGAAAAATTTTAAAATTGTTAAGTGACAAGAGTAAATTTGAAATCTTAGCCAGTATCAAGGAGAAAAGGGCGTATGGTAGTGAACTTGCTAAGCAGCTTGATTTAACCACTGCCACGATTTCTCATCATATGGGCGCCTTGCTTTCGGCCGGTCTGATTCGGATGGAAAAGGAAGATACCAAAGTCTACTATAGCGGGAAAACCGAAGAACTGCGGGAAGCACTAAATTATTGTCTGGATGTGTTGACAAAAGAGGATTAGAGGTACCACAGAAAGCCGGAAAGAAATTTCTGCAAAATCTTAAATTTTTACTTGCACATTTCTAAGGGCTATGATATAATTTCATCTTGTCAGGACTAATAAGGACTGATTCGAATGGGCAGATTCCCGAGTGGCCAAAGGGGACAGACTGTAAATCTGCTGCAAATTGCTTCGGTGGTTCGAATCCACCTCTGCCCATTATATTGTCCACCAGTGGCAATATAGTTTAAGTACATAGTACATGCCGGCGTGGCGGAACTGGCAGACGCGCAGGACTTAAAATCCTGTGGTGGCGACATCGTACCGGTTCGATTCCGGTCGCCGGCATTCTTAAGAAAGTAGCGAGAACGTGAGAAAAGCGTTCCCGCTATTTTTGCATTACAGGATTCTTGTGAAATAATAAGAAAAAAGGAGGTAATCACATGAGATTGTTGTTACTTTATGGTGTGAATTGTACGAAAAAGATATGGGATCGTTTCGAACCTTATTTAGAAAAACATGAGGTTACTTACGTGGAATATCCACATGAAATGACACAAAAGGCAAAGACGGTAGAGGAAATTTCAAAATGGGTGTATGATACGTATCAGGGAAATGCATATGATGCAGTGATTGGGCATAGTCTTGGTGGAATTATTGCGTTGCAGTTGGTTTCTAAATATAAGATGAAATTTCAAAAGATTATTTATCTGGATACCAATTTAAAACCAGCAAATGAGTTCTACCGGAATCTAATGACTCTGGAACATATGGAACAGTATGGTGAGGAAATCCTTCCAATGTTTCAGGAAGAAAGAAAGTTCTATACACCGGAATTGTTTGAACAGATACAGGGAGAATTTGATTATACAGAGGAGCTAAAAGAAATAAGTCAAAAAGTGTATGCAATCTATGGGGATCGAAATTTACCGGATTACAAGGAGAAGATTGCAGACTTAAATTTATCAGAGGAAGCATTAGCCAAACTGGAATTGAGATTTGTGTCAGATGCATGCCATATGATGATGATTGAAAATCCAAGAGAATTAAATTTGATTCTGGAGTCTATTCTGGAAGAAAAGGATGATTGTTAGAATAGATAGAAAAAATTTGGCAGGGGATGTATCGCTATGGATGAAAAATATTTCAGGGAGGCATTGTCCGATTTTACTTATGATATGGCATCGGGTGGTGCAATCCGCCATCTTGCAGATTCTGGATATACAGTAAAACAGATAGTAGAAAAATTAGATTTTCCGACACCTTATGGAAGGGTGCAACGTTATGTTCTGGATTATTTTTTGGAAACAGGCTTGTTATTAGAAGAAGAGCCTGGAACTGCCGGACAAAAGGAAAAAGCGGTTTTTGTGCGGGATTACAATGCATATGGAAAGACCAGTTTCCGAAAGGTGGTAGAAAAAGAAGCAACACCTGCATCCAATATTGTTTGGAAAGAAAAAAGTTTAAAACTTGGTTCTGGGGAAGGTTTTGAAACCTATTTGAACCGCAAGGTGGAAGAAAATGGTGTTCTATTTTCTTATGTGCTCCTAGAGGAAAAATGGATTCAACTAGGCTTGAATGAAAGACAGAGAGAGTATTTGGAAGGAATTTTACCGGATAAGAAGAAACGCTATCATCGACTCAATCAACGAATGCGGGAGATGATAAGCTGTCTGTATCAAAATGAAAATTATGAAGGAACGCTCTATTTTTTGAAAACGCAGGAAAAGATAATGATTTTCGAGAGAAGCAATATAAAATAGATGTAATTAGGAAGAAATAGAAACAATTAGGAAAAGGCAGGGTATTCATATGGAAGAACAACACAAACGCCGTGTACGTTATAAGGGTACACATCCAAGAACTTATCAGGAAAAATACAAAGAACATAATCCGGAAAAGTATCAAGAAACGATTGAAAAGGTCATCCGCAAGGGAAGCACGCCTGCCGGTATGCATATCTCCATTATGGTAAAAGAAATTCTTGATTTTTTACAGATTAAACCGGGACAGAAAGGATTGGATGCTACACTTGGCTATGGTGGACATACCAGGGCAATGTTAGAAAAACTGGAAGGTCAGGGACATATGTGCTCCTTAGATATTGATCCGATTGAGATGGAAAAGACAAAAGCACGTCTCAAAGAAGCAGGATATGGGGAAGAGATTCTGACAATTATACAGAAAAATTTTGCTTATATCGATGAGGTGGCAGCAGAATATGGACCTTTTGATTTTATGATGGCAGATCTTGGAGTATCTTCTATGCAGATTGATAATCCGGAACGTGGGTTTACTTATAAACAGGAAGGACCGCTTGATTTACGTTTGAATCCACAGGCGGGAACATCTGCTGCAGAGCGTTTGAAAGAAGTGACGCAGGATGAATTTGAAGGCATGATGATTGAAAATTCAGATGAACCTTATGCTGCAGAAATAGCAAAAACGGTTGCAAACTGGCAACGCCGTGGAAAAGAGATTGAGACGACAACGCAGCTGAAAGAGGCAATTGAAGAGGCACTTACATTTTTGCCGGAAAAAGAGCGAAAAGAAGCTGTGAAAAAATCCTGTGCCCGTGTGTTCCAGGCACTTCGCATTGATGTGAACAGTGAGTTTGAAGTACTTGAGATGTTTTTGGAAAAGTTGCCGGATGTATTGGCACCGGGAGGACGTGTGGCTATTTTAACCTTTCATTCCGGAGAGGACAGACTTGTTAAAAAGTCTTTTAAGCGACTTAAGAAAGCTGGGATTTATCGTGAGATATCAGAAGAGGTGATTCGTCCGTCGCAGGAAGAGTGTAATCGCAACAGTCGTGCGCGTTCTACAAAGATGCGTTGGGCAATCCGGGCATAAATGTTTTTACCGATTTCGTTCTTTTTTGACACAATGAGACCTCTTTGTTGAAAGGGGAGAAAACTAGAATTATAATATAAATAATAGTAGAGGGTTTTAAAAGCAAGGGCAGTACAGGAGGATGAAATAGTGCAATATAATTTTGATTATGAGATTGCATCCTTAGTAGTCATCATGATTGTATCGCTCCATGTGATTTTTGTACGTCAATTTCCAAGTGACAAAGCCAGATGCTTTAAGGTACTTCTTTGGACTTGTGCGTTGGAATGTATGGCAAATATTTTTTCAAGTATAGGATTGGCAAACACCAGTTTTGTCCCGTTGTGGGTCAATGATGGATTGGCGTTCGTATTTTTTGTCTTGGAAGGTCTGGCGTCTTTTGTGATTTATCGCTACTTGATGGTAGTCTGTGAGCTGACAGGAAGAGCAAAATGGATTGCTGGAATTTTGGGTATTATCCCATTTGTAGTATTTGAACTACTGGTGATTTTGAATCCGTTTATAAAGTTCTTTTACTATTTTGAGGATGATAGATATTGTCAGGGATTTGGTGCTGACTTTGGATATTGGTACATTGCCTATTATTTTTTGTTGAACCTTACATTGGTGATTGCACGAAGAAAAATAGTAGGTCAGCGGACAAAGTGGATTGTGTGGATTTATACAGCGGTGGCAGTAGGAGCTATTTATATTCAATTTGAAGTAAGAGGTTTGCTTTTGACGAGTGCTGCGAATGCCGTTATTATTCTCATGATTTATTTGTCTATGCAGAATCCAAGTGAATTGCTAGATCCAGTAACGGGAGTCGGAAATGAGAGTGCTTTTTTACAACAGCTGAAAAATGGAATGAAGCATACGAATCGGGAGATGGAAGCCATTACCATTAAGATTCGAAAATTTCATCAGATTAGCGCTGTGATTGGGGTAGAGAATAGTAATAGTATCATGTTGGAAATTGGCAGGTATCTTTATCAGTTGTGTGGAAAGTTCCAGGTATTTCGTACGACAGAGACAACATTTTCCATATTGGTGGAACCGAATCAAAGTGAGGTTATCTGTGAAGTGTTGCAGGAACGTTTTGACCGGGAATGGATGGTAGGACAGAACCAGATTATGATTAATATGAATATCGTGAGGCAACATTATCCACAGAGTTTTAGTACGAGTTCTGAATATTTGGGAATGCGGGAATTTCTTTTGGAAGAAGTGGAAACGCTTGGAAACCTGGCAATCTTGAAGGCAGATGAGGAATATGTAAAACGATATAAGCGGCGTACTGCTGTGGAACTTGCAGTTACGAGGGCGATTCATAATCGGACATTTGAGGTATATTATCAACCGATTTATTCCTTGAAAGAACATAGGATTGTTTATTTAGAAGCATTGGTACGGCTGAATGATGCAGAACTTGGCTTTATTCCGCCGGATGAGTTTATTTCATTGGCAGAGCGAGATGGAAATATTATTCATATCGGTGAAATTGTTTTAGATGAGTGCTGTAAATTTGTAAAAGATTATATTTTGCCGGATGATGCAATTGGAATTCGTACGATTCATGTCAATATTTCAATGGCACAATGTATGAGAGAAAATTTAACAGATATGATTCTTCCGGTGATAGAACGTTATCAGATTCCACCGTCTTATATTACACTGGAGATTACAGAACGTACGGCAATTGAAACGCCGGAGTTAATGAAAAAGCATATGGAAAAATTAGGCCAGATGGGTATCTCTTTTGCGATGGATGATTATGGAAGTGGCAATTCTAATTGCACCTATCTGGTGCAGTTTCCATTCCAGGAAGTTAAAGTTGATAAAAAATTTACTTGGGCCTATTTTGAGCAGGAATCTGCGCGTATTGTACTACAAAATGAAATCAAAACGATTCAAAAGCTTGGCCTCTCACTTGTAATAGAGGGAGTCGAAACGCAGGAACAGAGTGATGAGATGGAGCGGTTGGGTGTAGACTATATTCAGGGATATTATTATGGAAAACCGATGCCACAGGCAGAATGTATCAACTATCTTCACGGGGACAGTCCCTCCCGTTCGTAGGGGACAGTTACTCCTGTTCTGTGGGGACTGTCCCCACAGAACAGTTTTTCTTACTTGAGCAATCCGATAGTTCATAACGAAAAAAGTAGAAAACGCCTCCATTGTGTGTTGTTCTAAGACAAGCTATGCTAAAGTCAGAACGAGATACGATGGAGGCGTAATTTATGAAGAAACATTATCAAAAAGAATTAGGCAAAAGTTATTGGAAAGAAATAGCAGAGAGCATTGTGGTGTCCATAATCATTACTGTTTTATCTGTGATTGGGCCGCTTCTTTTAAAATATGCTGTGGATGCGAATATGGACGGAATGCTTAATGAACAAGCATTGGTGTGGTATTTGCTGTTACTGACAATGTTATATGCGGTAAAGTTCATTTATAATCGTTTTCAATTCTGGTTTGCAGAAAAATTTAAAAAGAAAGAAACGATTTCTCTTTATCAGAAAGCATTCAAAATTTCCTATCAAGAGTTGACGAAAATGGAGCCGACTTATTTGACAGAGCGGATTCAAAGTACGGTGGATACGATTTTTCAGCTGTACTGTTCCTCTATCACGGGAGTTTTTGTGGCAATGCTGACTATGTTAATTACCTTGTTTGTGGTATTTCGGATGAGCCCAGTATTATCGATGCTCTATTTTTTGCAGATTCCGATTCAGTATTTTGGATTTCAGAAACTTTTGAATGGAGAAAATTCTAAATTGTCCCAGTATGGGATTCGGATGCAGGAAATTCGTGCGAAGGGAAATAAAAATATCAAAGCCGTTGTTTCTGATGTGGATAGCATTAAGCAATATGGAAGTGATGGTGGATTACTTCCTTTTTTAGAAAAAAGTATTACGGCCATTCAGCAGATTACGAGGGAAGGAAATGGATATGCTATGGACATTTGTACAGTTTTAAACTATGTTTGTGCATTGCTAAAAAATATGGCGTATTTATTTTTGATTTTTCTTTATGTAAAGGCGAAGGTGTCGGTGGGAGATTTGATTTATCTGACGCTTATGAACGACGTGTATTACGAGGCGATTGGCAGCATGATTGAAATACGTGTGAACCTAAGGGATCTCCGAGCGGCTATCCTATTTGTGGAGAAAGAAATTGAGGAAAAACAGGAACCGGATGGAAACGTGGAATTGAATCAGGTTTCTGCTCTCTATGGAACTGTTAAAAATGTGGGATATGGGGAGCAGACACTGCTTCAAGAAGGTAGTTTTTCTTTTGAAAAGGGAGATGTCATTGGCTTTGCGGGGGACTCTGGGACGGGAAAAAGCACGTTTGTAAAAATGTTTGTTAAATTTTTACAGAGTGATCATATTTTTATCAATGGAATCCGGTTGCAGGAGATTTCGAATGCATCTCTGAGGAAAAAGGTATGCTATGTACCGCAGAATGCCTATCTTTTGCCATGCAGTATACGGGAAAATATGATGCTTGGCAGAGTGGTTCCGGAAGAAAAATGGAAGCAGTTAGAGCAGATGGATTTTATGAAGAAGTTTTTGACATTGGAGCATGGATTGGATACTCTGGTATTAGAAAATGCTGCGAATTTGTCTGGAGGGGATAGGCAGAAAATTATTCTGGGACGTATTTTTTTACAGGACCCTGAAGTCATTTTGTTGGATGAATCCTTTCATGCGATTGATGAGCGAACTGGAGATGAGATAATGGAGCTCATATTGTCGCTATATAAGGATCGTATTATTCTGCTGATTTCTCACTCCGAACATTATTTTAAATATTGTACGAAACGCTTGGAAATTAGAAATAGTCGATTGGTTCAGATGGATGTTGGAAATGACATCCCCAAAGATAGAGCGAAAGTCTGATGGAATTTGTGAAATAAAGAAAAAGGGGGAAATACCTATGAAACTTCAAGAAAATATTATAAAATTGCGAAAAAAGAGAGGACTGACGCAGGAACAGCTGGCCGCGTTACTTCACGTAAGTGAGGGGGCTGTTTCGAAGTGGGAAAATGGAAATAATCGACCAGATTTAGAACTTTTACCTGATTTGGCGGAAATATTTCAGGTGTCTATTGATGCCCTGTTTGGATATGAAAAATCCTACAAAAATCTCGAACAGATTCGGGAAAAAGTAAAAGAGTATCTGGAAAAGGAACAGTACGAGACTGCAATCGAACAGTTAGAGGAATTGTTAAAACGTTATCCGAATGATTTTCAAACAAATAAATTATTAGCAGATGCATACTATAGCCAATGTTTTTCTGCGGAATCAGGACGTATCGAGAATATCAAAAGGGCTGTCTGTTTCTATGAACGAAGTATGGAATTATATGAGGAAAGGTATTGTGAGATTTCGAATATAGAATCGTTAGAGTTACAAATTGCCACGCTTTATCAATTGGAAGAATGCCCTAAATACGAGGAATCCAATGCTATTTTAAGAAAGTACAATGCGGGAGGAAAATATGACAATCTGATTGCAGCGAATTTATTTGCACTTGGAAAAGGAGAAGAGGCTAAGAAGGTGATGCTGCATCATTGTGTAGGAAATCAGATTTTTTCGTTCCATGATTTTTCGATGCTGGCATTTATGTATGAGCAGGAAGGGGATTATGAAACGGCAATCCGTTTCCTGGAGGCGGAGATAGCTTCATTTGAAGTTTTTTTGAAAGAAGAAGGAAATTATGCGAATCGTGCTTATGCAGGACAGGCAGAAATTATCAGTCGTCTTTATGAAAAAACAGGAAATTTGCAAAAAGCAGAGGAATGGAAAAAACGTGCTGTTTTTCATGCAAAGAAATATTGTAAGAATCCCAGTATGCAAATTTCAAGTCTGAAATATTGTGATGGGATAGACGGCAGAATGATTGACAGTTTTGGAGAAATTGTAAAAAAACTTGCAGAAGAATGAAAGGGGACTGCCCCTCTCGCGCGTAGGGGACAGTCCCCAATGAGCAAGAGGGATTGTTCCCTCTATTTCTTTTTCACCGGTGCCTGGTAGCGTGCGGTGGATTCACGTTCTACTAACTGTGGGCGAATCTGTGTCTTACAGATAGAAATGTGGTGAATTAGAGAATTCAAAATAACATAAGCACATTTTCCAAGTTCACTACGATCCTGGCGAATTGTGGTAAGCGGCGGTTCTAACATGGATGAGATTGGAAGATCATCAAATCCTACAACACTGATGTCTTCTGGAACACGAAAACCGCGTAACTGACATTCTGTAACAACACCAGAAGCAATCAAATCACTGCCACATACAATTGCGGTTGCACCGGCACCTAAAAAGGTTGGGACATGATATTTTGCACTGTCTGCGACATAATAGCCATAAGCAGTCAGACGGTCATCAATTTCAAGACCATGTGCTTTCATGCTCTGGTAATATGCTTCCTGACGTTGCTCTGATACCATAGAATGGAGAGAACCGTTTAGAAATGCAATCCGTTTATGACCTAGTGTATAAAGGTGGTCAATCGCGGCATCAATTCCTTCATAGTTATCGGTTCCAATGTAGCAAACATTTGGATTCTTGATATAATTATCAAATAAAACAGTTGGCATTGTAGTTGTCTCAAGCTGTTTCATCCATTCGTCATGGAGCGCAAATCCCAGGAAAAAAGCTCCACAGTACCCATGCTTTAACATATAAGTATCATATTTCTCGGAAAGCTGGAATGCAGGAGTAACCGGAACCACGGAAACGTCCCATTTATGACGAAATGCATTCTGCTTAAAGCCCAGCACGATTTCATAACCGAACTGATTATTTGTTTCATAGTCCATATTTTCAATAAAAATACAGAGCTTCCGGTTTTCTTCTTTCTTTGATCTCTTGGTCGCATACCCCATTTCAACAGCAGTATCTAATACCATCTGTCGTAATTCTTCACTAATATCACTTGCTCCATTTAATCCCTTCGAAACAGTGCTGACGGAGACGCCAAGCCGGTTTGCAATGTCTTTTATAGTTGCCATAAAATCCTCACTTCTAATTCAATATGAATCTGCAAATGAATGTATATATTTGCCAATTTGAAATTCTATCCTCATTATATAGAAGAGGAATGGGTTTGACAAGCAAACAAGAAAAAGAAATCTGGAAAGTTTTCGAAAATAAAAAGCATATCAATAGTTATTTTGTACAAAAATTAGAGTAAAAAAACAGTAAAAGTGGCAAAAACGATATTTAAACTTGCAAATTCGTTGACAAAAACACAAAATAAATATAAAATTATCACAGATACGAAAATTTACGAAACGAACGAAAAAACGAAAATATATTTTTTGAAAGTTTCGTAAGAAATTCTTTCCAAAATGGGGGAAATGATTTGAAAACGAAAGAGTTAACCAGAGGAGCCGGTATTTTGTTGGCAATTACGAGTTTACCGTCTTCCTATGGAATAGGGACTTTAGGAGAAGCAGCGTATCGATTTGTTGATTTATTAGTCGACATAAAGCAGAGTTATTGGCAGGTACTGCCGATTGGACCAACAAGTTTTGGAGACAGCCCTTATCAATCCATATCAGCGTTTGCGGGTAATCCATATCTGATTGATTTAGATGATTTAGTGGCAGAAGGCTTGTTACAGGAACTTGAGATTCGAAGTTTCAATTGGGGAACTGATGAAGCTGATATTGATTATGCAACCATCTATGAAAACCGTTTTAAGGTATTGCGGATGGCATATGAGCGCTTCAACGGAGCAGAAGAAGAGTTTCTTCTGTTTCAGGAGAAAAATAAATATTGGTTAGATGATTATGCATTCTTTATGGCATTGAAATATCATTTTAATGGCAGGGAATGGCTGAGCTGGGATGTAGAGCTTCGTGACAGGAAAGAAGAAGCAATGACGGAATACAGCAAGATTTTACATAATGAGATTCTTTTCTGGAAGTTCCTGCAGTATGAATTTTTTAAACAGTGGGAACAGTTAAAGAAATATGCAAACAGCAGAGGCGTACAGATTATCGGAGATATGCCGTTTTATGTGGCATTAGATAGCGTGGATGTATGGTCGAATAGAGAACTTTTCCTTTTAAATGAGGATGGAACACCAAATGGTGTTGCCGGAGTTCCACCGGATTCCTTTACAGAGGAAGGTCAGATTTGGGGAAGCCCGATTTATGACTGGAATCGAATGGAAGAGGACGGATTTGCCTGGTGGCAGGCACGTATGAAGGAAAATGCAGAACTTTTTAATATCATTCGGTTAGATCATTTTGTTGGAATTGTTCGTTATTACATGATTCCGAATGGAGCAAAGAGTGCAAAATCAGGAAAATGGCTGAAAGGTCCTGGAAAGAAATTGACAGACGCGATGGAGGCGGTCATTGGAGAAACACATATTATAGTAGAGGATGTGGGACTTCGGGCACCGGTTGCCGGAGTAAAGAAGTTGATGACACGAACGGGATGGCCAGGAATTAAGATTTTAATGTTTGCATTTGATGATAATACTTCGAATGAACATTTACCTCATAATTATACAAGTTCAAACTTAGTTGTATATGCGGGAACGCATGATAATGAAACAATTGTAGGATATTTTCATGATAAGACGGATTATGAATTGGCATATTTATATGAATATCTTAATATCCGTTATAAAGAAGATATTCCGGATGCGTTGATTCGCTCAGCCTATAGCAGTATTGCAGATGTTGCAATTATTCAGATGCAGGATTTGATGAAGCTTGGAAATGAGGCTAGAATGAATGCGCCTTCAACAGTTGGAAGAAACTGGAGATGGAGAATAGGAACAGACACCTTAAGCGAAGAACGCAAAGCATGGATACGGACATTGGCAACAGTGTACCGACGATAAAAACCAAAGATGGTTTTGAAGGATTTACATTATGATATGAAATGCGTGGGGCATTTTATATAAACACTTTTTTAAAGAAAAGGAGAGGAAAGAAATGAAGAAGAAAGTAATTTCAGGATTGCTCATCGCAGCAATGACAGCTACTATGGTGGCAGGATGTGGAAGCGCTGATAAAGGCGATGACAAAGCAGGCGAGACAACAGGAAATGCAACAGAGTCTGCAGAAGCTGGCGATGCTGGTGAAGTAGAAGAAGAAGCATGGTCTGGTACTATTACTGTATGGAGCCCACAGGAAGATCAGGATACTGGCTGGTTAGCACAGCAGTGTGATGCTTTTAATGAAGCACATCCAAACTGGGACATCACTTTTGAATATGGAGTATGTCCAGAAGGTGAAGCAAAAGCAAATGTAACAACAGACGTTGAATCTGCAGCAGATGTATATATGCTTGCAAATGATAATATTCCTGATTTAGTAGCAGCTGGTGCACTTGCTGAATTAGGTGGAAGCTATTTAGATTATGTAACAAGTACATGTTCTGATTCTATTGCAGCTTCCGTTACATACAATGATGCAGTAGTAGCATTCCCATTTACATCTAATACATGGTTCATGTATTATGATACATCTGTATTCTCAGAAGATGATATCAAGAGCTTAGATACAATGTTAGAAAAAGGAAAAGTTTCTTTCCCATTAACAAACTCTTGGTATATCGCATCTTTCTATGCTGGTAATGGATGTACTTTATTCGGAACAGATGGTACAGATGTAGAAGCTGGTATCGACTTTGGTGGAGATAAGGCAGCTGCTGTAACAGAATACTTAGTAAACTTAAATGCAAATGCAAACTTCGTACTTGATGCTGATGGCGCTGGTATTTCCGGATTAGAAGATGGAACTGTAAATGCAATGTTCTCTGGTTCTTGGGATGCAGAGGCTGTAAAGACAGCTCTTGGTGACAACTATGGTGTAGCTGCACTTCCAACATTCACAGTTGATGGAACAGAATGCCAGATGAAATCCTTCATGGGATCTAAAGCAATCGGTGTTAACCCTAACACAGAAAATATGCAGGTATCTATGGCATTAGCTGCTTACCTTGCAAGCGAAGATGCTCAGCAGGCACATTATGCTGCAAGAGGAATTCTTCCAGCTAACGTAAACATCACTCTTTCTGATGATCCTGTTGCTACAGCTACAACAGAAGTTATGTTAAATACTTCTATCGTACAGCCATTAGTATCTGAAATGGGTAACTACTGGTCTCCAGCTGAGAACATGGGTAAAGCAATCCAGTCTGGTGATGTTACACTTGACAATGCAGCAGAAAAGACAGAAGAAATGAACACAGCAATGAACACAGATGCTGCAGCAGAATAAATTTTTCTTCCTAGTAGAATGCATATGAAAAGAACTCCAGGATGTCCAACAGACATTCTGGAGGTTCTTTGCGATAAAAAATAAAGGAACAGATGGAAAAGAACAGTGGTGAGCTGCTGGCGAAATGAAATGAGGAGGCCAACATCGTGAAGAAGGCTGCGAAAAAAAGCAAAAAAGAATTTTTTAATCCGTATTCTTTGAAAAATGCGGTGACAAAAGGTGATATATTTACAAGACTTTCCATGTTAATTATGGGTTTAGGAAATCTTGCACATAAGCAGATCGGAAAAGGTCTGATGTTTTTAGTAATTGAAGTAGGTTATATCTGGTTTATGGTACAATCAGGTATTTATAATTTATCGATGCTTCCATCTTTAGGATGGCGTGAACAGGAGAAGGTTTGGAACGAAGCAAAAAGTATATATGAATATACTGCAGGAGATCAGTCTTTGATTTTACTGCTTTATGGTATTGGAACTATTTGTATTACATTAGCATTTCTTGTAGTATGGAAAGAAGCAGTTTCAAGTGCATATAAATCACAGGTACTTGCAGAAAATGGTAAGCACTTGAATTCTTTTAAAGAAGACATCAAGAGTTTGTTAAATCAAAATTTATATAAATTGTTATTGGCAGCACCAATGACAGGGGTATTGGTATTTACGATATTACCATTGATTTTTATGATTTCAATGGCATTTACAAATTATAGTAAGGTAAATGATCATCTTATTTTATTTGACTGGGTAGGACTTGCAAACTTCAAGAAGATTTTGAACTTCGGTGATAGTATTGGTAAGTTGTTCTACTCTGTATTGGCATGGACATTAATTTGGGCATTCTTTGCAACATTTTTAAACTATATTTTCGGTATGATTTTAGCAATCGTAATTAACCGAAAAGAAACAAAAGCAAAAGGATTCTGGAGATTCTGCTTTGTATTATCCATTGCAGTTCCTCAGTTTGTATCTCTTTTGATTATGAGATCTATGTTACAGCCGACAGGTATTGTTAATACACTGTTGATAAAATATGGAATAATAGACACCGCACTACCGTTCTTTACGAATGCGACGTGGGCACGTGTTACTGTTATTATTATTAACTGTTGGGTAGGTATTCCATATACTTTACTTCAGGTAACCGGAATCTTACAGAATATTCCTGGTGAATTATATGAAGCTGCAAAAATTGATGGAGCGAATGCGTTCCAGACATTCTTTAAGATTACATTACCATATATGTTATTTGTTATGACACCATATTTGATTACACAGTTTACAGGTAACGTAAACAACTTTAACGTTATCTTCCTGTTATCTGGTGGTAACCCGACTCCGGTTGATGCAACAGCCGGAAAGACGGACTTGTTGGTTACATGGCTGTATAAGCTGACAATTGATAAGAACTATTACAATTTAGGAGCGGTTATCGGTATTATGACCTTTATCGTACTTGCGATTGTAGCATTGTTGACCTATCGTAATTCTGCATCCTATAAAGATGAGGAGGGATTCATGTAATGAGTAAAGCAAATAATACTACTATGACAGCCGGAAAATTACGAAAAAAGATTGGAAACTTTTTTGTTCATGTTATTTTAGCAATTTTAGCATTTATCTGGGTATTGCCGATTTTCTGGGTTATTTTAACCAGTTTTCGTGCAAAACAGGGTTCCTATGTAACGACCTTTTTCCCAGAGAGTTACACATTAGCTAATTATAAGAAGATATTTACAGACACTAGTATTTTGAACTTCCCACAGATGTTCTTGAATACGTTCATCATTTCTATTTGTGTTTGTATTATTGCAACAGTATTCGTACTTTCTGTTTCTTACAGTATGTCAAGAATGCGTTTTAGAATGAGAAAACCATTTATGAATATAGCAATGATTCTTGGATTATTCCCTGGATTTATGTCTATGATCGCGGTTTATTACATTTTGAAAATATTCGGTCTGACAGAAGGAAACATGATTCGAATGTCATTGATTATTGTATATTCTGCCGGTACAGGACTTGGTTTCTATGTAGCAAAGGGATTCTTTGATACAATTCCAAAGGCATTAGATGAAGCAGCTATCATTGATGGTGCAACCAGATGGCAGATTTTTACAAAGATTACAATTCCATTAAGTAAGCCAATTATTGTATACACGATTTTAACTTCTTTCATGGCTCCATGGTTAGACTTTATTTTTGCAAAAGTTATCTGTCGTGCAGAAGCTTCTCAGTATACTGTGGCAATTGGACTTTGGAAGATGCTTGAAAAAGAATATATCAATTCCTGGTATACTTCTTTCGCAGCAGGAGCAGTTGTGGTATCCATTCCAATTGCAATTCTCTTCTTATTTACACAGAAATTCTATGTAGAAGGAATGAGCGGTGCTGTAAAAGGCTAAAGCGAAAGGTTATAAAAGAAAAGTTAGGTTTTTGGATTGAAAATGGGATAATAGAAAGAAAAGGGTTATTGCAGAGTAGTGCGATGACCCTTTCTTTTCAAATTGGAAAATGGGAGGTATTTCGATGAAAAGAAAAATGATGGCACTTACATTAGTACTACTATTAGGTGCAGGAAGTGTATTGACTGCCTGCGGGGATTCTGGAAGTAAAAAAACAGAAGAAACAGAGACAGTGGCAGATGTAGAAGGTGGAGAAGATAATAATCAGACAGAGAGCGCCCTTTCTCTTATGGAAGCCGCAAATAATCAGGAATTGAATGTTGTGGATGATAAATATCGTACCTACTATGAAGTTTTTGTTTACAGCTTTTGCGATAGTGACGGAGATGGAATCGGCGATTTACAGGGATTGATTTCAAAGTTAGATTATATCAATGATGGTGATGATACTACAGATACAGATCTTGGAATGAATGGAATCTGGCTGATGCCGATTATGCCGTCCACCACATATCATAAATATGATGTAACGGATTACAATAATATTGATTCGGACTATGGAACATTGGAAGATTTTAAGCAACTAGTGAATGCATGTCATGAAAGGGGGATTGACGTAACAATTGATTTTGTTATGAATCATACATCTTCCCAGCATCCATGGTTTACAGAAGCGGTGTCTTATTTAAAAAATCTGGGCGAAGGAGAAGAGCCGGATGAAACAGAGTGCCCGTATGTAGGATATTATAATTTTTCCAGAGAAAAGGGAACTGGTTATTGCGAAATAGCAGGGACAGACTGGTATTATGAGGCACAGTTCTGGAGTGAAATGCCGGATTTAAATCTTGGAAATGAACAGGTTCGCGAAGAATTCAGTCAAATTGTGGATTTTTGGCTTGACCTTGGCGTAGATGGATTCCGTCTGGATGCTGCAAAAGAGTATTATACCAATAGTGTTGATAAGAACGTAGACGTTTTAAGCTGGTTTAACACAATGGTAAAGGAGAAAAAAGAAGACACTTATATTGTCGCAGAAGTATGGAATGATAAGTCAACTTATTCCCAGTATTATGCAAGTGGAATTGACAGTTGCTTTGATTTTGATTTTGCGGATAGTACCGGAACAATTGCATCTGCTTTGAAAAAATCAACGGCAGAGGGCGCAAGTTCCTATGGAAAAGCTGTGGCAGGATTATCGGAACTGTTTTCAAAATACAGCGATAGTTACATTGATGCACCATTTTACACCAATCATGACATGGCAAGAAGCGCGGGCTATTATGCCGGTGATTACAGCGAAAATCAGACCAAAATGGCGCAGGCAATGAACCTTTTCATGACAGGAAATGCATTCCTTTATTATGGTGAGGAACTTGGTATGAAGGGGTCTGGAAAAGATGAAAATAAGCGTGCTCCGATGTATTGGTCTACAGATGAAAATGCAGAGGGAATGTGTGACGGTCCGGCTGATATGGATACCGTGAAGATGAAATATGGTAGTTTAGAGGAACAGCAGGAAGATGAAAACTCTATTTACAATTTTGTGAAAGAAGTTATAAAACTGCGTAACAGTTATCCGGAGATTGCCCGCGGAGAAGTAGAGTTTATGGAGGAATATTCAGACGAATCGGTTTGTGTTTTGAAAAAGTCCTATGAAGGAAGTGAAATCCTCCTTGTATTTAATCTCTCAGAACAGCAACAGGCAGTGGATTTATCAGATGTGGAACTTGTTGGTAAGACAGCGTCTGAACTGGAAATGGGAGGAATTCTCATAACCGGAGACGAAACCATCTCTTGGGAAGAGGGAACAGCGGAAATGCCGTTGTATTCTGCATTAATTTTGAAATAGCGGAAAATATTTTGTGAATAGAAAAAATAGAGCCTAAGAGTGAGGTGACCCCAAAAAAGTTAGACTTTTTGGGGTCGCCTCACTCTTAGGCTCTATTTCGTAATCTTAGTATTGCAATACATATTCTAGAAAAGAAAGTGCCGTATCAGAATGCTCTGCCTTAGTTAGAATGCCTAAATAACAGCCTTCGTCATAATAATCATATTCTTGAATCCATGCATTATCTTCAAGGTAAAGACCGCAGGGATAAGAGATTCCTGTTTCTGAATCGGTGACATAGACAAGCTGCTCTTTATATTTTTCCAACAAGTCTTTCGAAAGTACTTCTGACAAGTCAACCATGCATCCCTGTGCAGCGTATTCCAGATAGACATCCTCTGAGGAGAGAATTAAATCTTCGCCTCCGGCAGTTAATCGCATTGTCAGACTATCGTAGTCGGATAAATTGGTAACATCCATTTCATCCATCATAGTGGTAAGCGAAGTAGTAAGGGAAACGCATTCTTTTTCCGGATTAAATCCCTCCTGCTTGAGATAGGTATCAAATCCAGTTGTATCATTTTCTAAATTGTTATAACAATTGACCATAATGACATTGAGAATGGGTTTCTTGTAAGTGACAAAGTGAACGATTGTGTAAATCAGCAGGGCAAAAACACAGATGCCAACTAGAATATGCCATTTGTAATAATCCCAGATGTATTGAAACTTTGCTTTGGTTGTGAGTGCTTTAAAATCTGTTTTTTTTTTCATAAAAATTCCCTTATTCTTTGTATTATTCCATATCTTTATGGAACGTTTTAAGCATATCATAGAAAGGCAAGAGAAAAAAGGAAAAAAGTGTGAAGTTTTTCTAAAAAAATAAGAGAAACCTTCTTATGTAAGGCTTCTCTTCGCAAAAAAATAGAGCGGGTGATGGGAATCGAACCCACGTATCCAGCTTGGAAGGCTGGTGTTCTACCATTGAACTACACCCGCAGATGTTGATGCCCAGTTCCGGAATCGAACCAGAGACACGAGGATTTTCAGTCCTCTGCTCTACCAACTGAGCTAACTGGGCGTTTGCATCAAGCAATAATTATTTTACATGAATTAAAAGAGACTGTCAAGTAAAAAATGTATATTTTTTCAAAAAAATTGAATTATCCCCCCTGCTTGGAAATGCAGGGGGATTTTAGAGTTCTATTTTGAAAGATAAGGTAAAATATCTTGTACATAGGCTCGCAATACTTCGCCTACACTCCATGCTTGTGCATAGCAGCCTCGTGGGTTGTGAGGAGCGTTTCCATCAAAAATTTCGGAAATAGAACCGATACAGCCACTTTCAGAAAGATGATGCTTGACGGGCTCTAACATTTTCAAGGCATTTTGAATGCTTTCCGGAGAATGTTTTTCTACTTTTAAATATGCAGTTAAGAAACCACCCAGAAGAAAGCCCCATGCAGTTCCCTGATGGTAAGCAGCATCTCTTTTGGCCAGAGCTCCAGCATAAATACCGTGGTAATCAGGATGTTCTGGGGAAAGAGAACGTAGTCCGCAGCCAATATATAGTTTTTCCTGAACGAGAGCAACAATTTTTTGTGCCATTTCAGGAGTGACCATAGAATAAGGCAAAGATACGGCATAAATCTGGTTTGGACGAATGTGGTCATCCGGGTCACCATCTACGACATCATAAAGGCAGTCTTTTTCCTCCCACCAGAATTTGGAAAGGAAAGAGTGTTTAACTTTTTCGGACAGCTCCGTATAATGTACTGCACTTTCACCAAAATGCTGGCAGAGATTTTCCATGACTTTTAAAGCGTTGTACCATAAAGCATTGATTTCTACTGGTTTGCCGTGGCGTGGAGTAGCGACCCAGTCACCGACACGTACATCCATCCAGGTAATCTGATCAAGACCGCTTCCAGCATGAATCAATCCGTCTGTGTCCATGTAGATACTGAAATCAGTACCATGTTCGTAGGCAGAGATAATTTCCTTTAAATGTGAAAAGATATTGTCTCGAATAAAGTCATAAGCTTCTTCCGTAGAAACGGCTTTTAAGTACTGATCAACAGCATAAAAATACCAAAGGGAAGCATCTACTGTATTATAAAGAGGCTCTGCATTCGTATCTGGGAACATGTTTGGGACGATACCGTGATGAATATATTTTGCAAAGGTCAGAAGAATTTCTTTTGCTTCTTCATAGCGCCTCGTACAAAGGGTAAGACCGGTATAAGCAATCATCGTATCACGTCCCCAGTCAGTAAACCATGGAAGACCTGCAAGAACCGTTTTCATACCAGTGGATTCCCGGTCAGATAAGAAGGCATCAGAGGCGAGGACAAGCTGGTTGGCAAACGCGTCCTGAAAGCCTGCATGTTCTAACAGGGAAGTGTAATATGCTTTTGTCTCCTGGAAAATAGCTTCTGCATCTGTAGCGGAAAAATCAGGCTCATTGACGGAACAAATGATGCTGATTTTCTTTTTACAGCCTGCAGGCAGAGAGATTACGACATCATAAGGAGTGTAATGGCAGTCAAGTCCATCTGTCTCCTGGTCAACTTCAATCTGAAGCTGCATATCGACATCGTAAAGTTCTTTACGTGCCTGGAATTCGCCCTCGCTTACTTCAAAAAAGATAGAAACAGAGGAAGCAGAAGCAGGAACTAATTTTAATCCCTTTTGAACAAGAGAAGTGGAAAATAATAAAGTTTCAGGTTTGCTGCTTTGACTGTGTTCACGATAATTAAAAAGCGGAGTTAAAGACAGTGTTGCATCTTCTCCGGAATTCTCAATATCATAGGTAATGGCACAAAGATTAGCGCCTCTTTTGAGACAGACGGAGCGAGTCAAGCGTAGCTTATCTGCTTCATAAAAATGCTGTATAGTACCGTCATAGCGGACTTTTTGTAAATATTTCTGTCCTTCTGTATAAGAACTTTTTCCATCAGATTTGTGCTGGGATGTTTCAAAAGAATAAGTATGTCCGCAACAGGAAATCGATTCGTTTATTTTGGAAAAAACGAGATAACGCTCAATTGGCGGATGTAGGCTCGCAATCAGATAGCCTTGATGGGTGCGGTTGTGGGCGTTAATCAGAGAACTTCCGGCATAACCGCCGATTCCGTTTGTTAAAGCCCATTCCTGTCGGATGCCGTCCCGAAACGTATTCCAGTATTTTGATGTAAATTCATAGGAAACCATATTAGTATTACCCCCTATCATTTTATAAAAAAACATTAAACTTAGCGAAAATTTACGAAAATGTATTTCCAGCTCTTATTTTACATGATAAAATGAGAAAAATCTATCTTTTCTCTTTGTTTTTGCGAAAAAAAGATATATAATGGAAAAGATGGTAATTTACGAGAAGAAAGGGTAGGAAAGGAACATGCGAGAAGTATTGAATATCGTGCCAAAGAATAGAAGCACGGGGAAAAAGATTGTAATTGGAATTTGGCTTGCGTTGACAGTTTTTTGTCTGGCAGCTTGTGTTTTTATAACACCATTTCTATTTATGGTTCCAATGATTATTTTTGGAGTTATCTGGTATTGGCAGGCGTTTCAGTCTGATATTGAATATGAATATACTTATTATGCAGGCGATTTGAAATTTGCTATGGTTAAGGCAAAAAGAAAAAGAAAAAAGATTGTATTTATGGATATCGAAAATGTGCTGCAGATTGCGCCAAAAGGGGATCGCAGTGTTTACAAATATGAAAATGATAACACGGTTTCCTGTAAAAAATTGGTTTCCGGAAAACCGGATACCAAGATTTATGATGTGATTTACCGGGATGGAGACAAAGTTTCCAGAATTGAATTTGAGCCGGAAGAAGATTTATTGGATGCAATTATGGTAAAATATCCAAGACTTGTGGTGAAATAGGTTGAAAAATATTTAGAGAAAAATAAGAGGTTTACAACTGATAGGTAAGGAACTTATGAATGAAAGAAATGGAGTGCTTTCAGCATGAATTGCTGAAAACACTCCATTTTTTAATGATGCTGTTGTTTATACTGATGCTTATGTTCGTACATTCTGCTGTCTGCTAATTTATAGACATCATGTACGGATTTTCCCTCGGTACTATCGGCATAGCCCAAGGAAGTGCTGATGTAAAAACGGTCAAATATATCATTTTTTTTCTGGATATTTAGGTTCATAATGGCAATCAATTTTCGGACATCCACGGTCGAAGTATCTGGAATCAATACGATAAATTCATCCCCACCCATACGTCCTGTAATCCCATAAGGAGAGAAAACATCTTTTAAAATATCAGCGAAAGCAATGATTAATTGGTCACCACATTCGTGACCAAAAGTATCATTTGTCGATTTTAAGTTATTCAGGTCAAGACTGATGATACCGTAGACAGTATGATCGGATTCGGATTCGATACGTGCCATTTCTTTTTCACAGAGTCTGCGGTTAGAAAGTCCGGTCATTGAATCTGTGTGCGCCTGATACTCTAATAATTCTTGTTTGGCTCTAGAATAATAGCTCTGTGACATTCGAATACAGAAAGAAACCAGCAGGAGCAAAACGAGAATCAAAGCACCAATAGGCATCAGACCGTTAAAATCTTCCTTTAAGAATGGAGCTGTATATTTTTCGAGATTAAATCGTAAAAGATCCAGTGCAGAAAAAATGATAAATGTTACGATACCAATCATCAGGAATAGACTTTCCAAGGTCTGTTTTCGTAGTAATAGCAGTGCGGTAAAGAGGAAAACAAATAAAAATAGAACACAAAGAATATGGAAAGTACCAAGTAAAGCTGGAAAGTGCAAAATGTTAAAGGTCTGACATAGCAGCGCAGCAAAGACAAAAATAATCTCTGCAGAAAATAAAATATAGTAGATGATTGTTAAAAGGCGGTTGGAAAAGTCATTTATATAGCGTTGGAATATAAAAAATAATGGAATTGGAGCTACGTAAAGACTTAGATATTCTATATAACTGCAAATGTAAATTGAAGGCGTAAATAATTGGAGTAAATGGTAACTGCATAGGCTCCAGAGACCAATGCATAAAGATACTAGTGATATTCCAATCAAAGGCAGAAAGTCGTTGGAAACGGTCAGCATAAAAAAGGATAAGAAGAAAAATGCTAAGCCGAAAATGATTAAAAAAATACCAATAAAGAATGGAAGAACTCTATTTCGGATATAATCCAATTTGCAGAAATAACCGTTAGAAAGAATTGGTGAAGTGATAGTGGTAAATGCATGGTCTTCCGTAACAGACAATAAAATAGTTAATGTTTTTCCAGCAGAATCATCCGAAAGAGTGACAAAATGGTTCCCATAACCTAACATAAGTCCCTTTTCGTAACGTTCCATACCATATTCATAAATCTGCTCGCCATCGAGAAGAATTGTGACGGTAGAGTGGCAGGAGAGGAAAATAAGCTCAGGAGCATCTAAAGATTCAGCAGGAAGGGTGCAGGTCAAAGAAAGCGTATCTCCCTTCTGGGTTTCTGGAAAGGCGGTCTCATCTAAATTAACATGTTCTAAAATGGAGTCGTTAATCTGAAGAGTCCAGTTTTCAGATAAAGAAATAGTGCTGGTACTCGTTTCAGATTTTTGAAGGAACAGATGAAAAATGGATACTGCAAGAAGTAAGGATAATAGGCATCCGAAAAAGATAATAATAGATTTTTTTGCTAATATTTTTTTCATAACTATATAATCTCCTGTAGATGAGAAATCTTCGTAAAAATAATACTGGGAATATTGTACCATTTTTTGCGCGCTTTGTCGATGTCTGAAACTAGAAACATGGAATTATTTCCTTGTTTCGGATAATGAACCGTAGTATAATGGTAAGGCATGAGTAATCTGCCCGAATGGAAAGGCGTAGGAAATGCTCTTATGCATTAGATGGAGGTATACATGTTAGAATTAAAAAATATCACGTATGAAGTGGATGATAATCAGGACAATAAAGAGATTTTAAAAGATATTAGTGTTGAGATAGATGAACATTTCGTAGCAATTACAGGTCCAAATGGTGGCGGAAAGTCAACTTTGGCCAAGATGATTGCCGGTATTATTAAACCGACAGGTGGTCAGATTCTGTTTAACGGAGAAGACATTACAAATCTTGATATTACCGAACGTGCTAAAAAAGGAATCAGTTTTGCATTTCAGCAGCCGGTACATTTTAAAGGTCTGACAGTAAAAGATTTGATTTCAATTGCAGCCGGAAAAGAAATGAGTGTTACAGATACTTGTGATATTTTATCGGAAGTAGGACTTTGTGCACGAGAATATATCGATCGTGAGATTAATGGAAGTCTTTCTGGTGGAGAGTTGAAACGAATTGAAATTGCCATGATTTTAGCAAGAGGAACACAGCTTTCTATTTTTGATGAACCGGAAGCAGGAATTGATTTGTGGAGTTTTAACAGTCTGATTAAAGTGTTTGAGAAAATGCGGGACGAAATCAATGGTACAATTTTGATTATTTCCCATCAGGAAAGAATTTTAGATATTGCGGATAAAATTATTGTCATCGCAGATGGAAAAGTAAAAACAGTTGGACGGAAGGGTGAAGTTTTACCAGAATTATTACACACAGCGGAGGTGTGTAAGACCCTGACGGATAAAGCATAGAGTTTCGAATGTAATCCATGAAAAAGAGAAAGGTTAGGTAAAAAAATGGATATCATACAGAAGAATTTGTTAGAGCAGGTAGCAGGTCTGCATGAGGTTCCGGAAGGGGCATACAATATTCGTGCTAACGGAGTTTCCGCAGGACGAAATACAACTGCTAATATTGATATTGTTTCAAAAACGGATAAAGATGGAATTGATATTATCATCAAGCCTGGAACCGTGAATGAAAGTGTACACATTCCGGTGGTATTAAGCCAGAGTGGTATGCAGGAATGTGTTTATAATGATTTTTATATCGGAGAAGGAGCAGACGTCACAATCGTGGCAGGATGCGGAATTCATAACTGCGGAGTAGATACCTCAAAACATGCTGGAATTCATACATTTTATTTGGAAAAAAATGCGAAAGTCCGTTATGTGGAACGTCATTATGGAGAAGGCGATGGAAATGGAGAGAATATTATGAATCCGGAAACCGTTGTTCATTTAAAAGAAGGCGCTCATATGGAAATGGAAGCAACGCAGATTAAAGGAATTGATTCTACGATTCGAGTGACAAGAGGAGACCTTGCAGAAGGTGCAAGTCTTGAGATTCGTGAAAGCATTATGACGCATGGAAAACAATATGCAAAAACAGATTTTGCCGTTGATATGAATGGAAAAGATTCTAGTGTCAATCTGATATCACGTTCTGTTGCAAGAGATAAATCCCATCAGGAATTCTTTTCTGTTATCAATGGAAATAATGCCTGCGTTGGACATAGTGAATGTGATGCTATTATTATGGACGAAGCCAGCGTAACGGCAAGCCCGCAGTTGACAGCAAATAATATTGAGGCAAATCTGATTCATGAAGCTGCAATCGGAAAAATCGCAGGGGAACAGCTGATAAAGTTGATGACATTAGGGCTTACGGAAAAAGAAGCAGAAGAGCAGATTATCAATGGATTTTTAAAATAAGAAAAAGCAGCCTGATGGGCTGCTTTTCGTTTCATCAGGATTTCTTCCCATGATTAGGAACATCCAGATAATGCATTTTGGTATCGCCGGCTTCTTTTGCTGCATGATAAGCAGGCGCATGAAGTGTTTTTAAGCATTTTGAACAGAGGGTGCCAAAACTAACCGGAGCACCGCATTTTTGACAATGGGCATTGCTGATAACGCTTGGACCGTGTTCCACATATTCGATTCGGCCTTCCCGTATCCATTCTCTCACCTGACGGCGTGGAATATGGAAGTGTTCGGCAACCTGATATTCATTGACGATATTTTCACGAATATATTCTTTTACTTCGTGGAAAAGGGCGTTTTCTTTACAATTTGGACAGAGCGCATCCTGGTAAGAAAGGGGAAGCGGTTTTCTACAATTTTCGCAATATTTATAATTGTCAAATAAGGAAGTATTTGTCATGGCTATGAATCCTTTCTGTATTTGTATATATTATAACATATTACATAGCAAAGTGATAATAGATAATCAAAGAAGGGAGCGAATTATGAAATTTTTTCATCTTTCAGATCTTCATATAGGAAAGCAGTTGCATCATTACAATTTATGTCAGGAACAACGCGTGATGTTGAGCCAGATTGCAGAAGCTGCAAGGGAAGAAAAGCCGGATGCAATTCTGATAGCAGGTGATATTTATGACGTGGCAGTTCCATCAGCAGAAGCAGTTTCTGTGTTTGATGCATTTTTGACAGAACTGAATAATATAGAACCGCAGATTCCGATTTTGCTAGTTGCCGGAAATCATGATAGTGCCAGACGAATTGATTTTGCAAGCAATATTCTGATAAAGAATCAATTATATATTGCAGGTATGCCGCCTATAAGACCGGAAGAACAGATTCAGAAGGTAACACTGACAGATGAATTCGGTGAGGTGGATTTTTATCTGTTGCCATTTGTAAAGCCGGGATATGTGAGAAATTTATTTGAAGAGGAAATTACCGGTTATGATATGGCAGTCCGAAAACTGTTAGAGAGGGAAAAAATTGATGCTGGAAGAAGGAATGTTCTAGTCAGCCATCAGTTTTATACGGCATCAGGAAAAGAACCGGAAATCAGCGATTCAGAAATGCATCTAGTGGGTGGAATTGAAAATGTGGATGTATCGGTATTGGAGCCTTTCGATTATGTAGCGTTAGGGCATATTCATCGTGCCCAGAAAATTGGAAAAGAACGTTATCGATATTGCGGAACTCCGTTACAGTATTCCGTTAGTGAAGCTGGGGATGAAAAAAGTATAACTGTAGTTGAATTGAAAGAGAAGGAAAGAGAACCGATTATTACAACGATTCCACTAGAACCTGTTCACAAGATTCGAAAGATAACAGGAACCTTAGAAGAAGTATTGCAAAAAACAGAGTGGAAAGAGGATTATGTCAGTATAACGTTGACCGATGAAATAGAGGCATATCGTCCAAAAGAACAATTAGAAGAAGTTTTTTCCAGAATATTAGAGATACGTATTGATAATAGCCGGACACGGCAGATTTTGAATATGGAAGAAGAAGAAATTCAATTAGAAAATCCTTTTGACGCTTTTCAAAATTTTTTCGAAGAGATGAATGGAAGAGAACTGTCAGAGGCAGAGAATGATTTGATGAAAGCAGTTTTTCAGGAGGAAATGGGAGGTGAAGCGGAATGAAGCCATTGACGATTACGATGTCTGCATTCGGCTCCTATGCAGATGAAACTACAATTGATTTTCAAAAACAGGATCATGGACTTTTTTTGATTACCGGAGATACTGGAGCTGGAAAAACTACGATTTTTGATGCAATTACGTATGCTCTTTATGATGAGACAAGTGGTGGGGAACGGAATGGAAATATGATGCGTAGTCAGTATGCGAAACCGGATGCGGCTACATTCGTGGACTTTACGTTTTCTTATGGGGAAAAGGTATACCGGATTAAGCGTAACCCGGAATATTATATTTTGAAAACCTTGAAAAGTGGAAAACAGAAAGAACAGAAGATTCCTTCCGCGGTTGAATTGATTTTGCCGGATGGAACCAGCTATCCGGAAAAAAGAGCGGCTACGAATGCAAAAATAGAAGAAATAGTCGGATTGACTGCAGACCAGTTCACTCAGATTGTCATGATTGCGCAGGGTGATTTTTTAAAGTTGCTTTATACAAAATCAGACGAGAGAAAAGCAATTTTTACCAAGCTTTTTAAGACGGATTTTTATTGGAAAATACAGGAAAATCTAAGAAGGCGTTCTGTGGCACTTGATGAAGAAATTGAAGAAAATAAAAGAGCATTTGCACAGGAACAGTCGCGTAAGAATTGTCCGACATGGGTTTTAGAGGAACTTGAGCTAGAAGAAGAGCCAGCGTTAGAAAATTTGATAGCCATAATGAAAAAGCTGGAAAAAGAAGGTAAAAAGCGTCTTGTAGTCATAAAAAAAGAAGAAGATAACTGCAAGCAGCAAGTAATTCAGGCAAAAGAAAAGAATAAATTATTTGAATCTTTGAAACAATTAGAAAAAGAAAAACAATTATTGGAAGAACAGAAAGAGGAACAGAAAGAACGGAAGAAACGTCAGGATAATGCAGAACGGGCTTTGAAAGTTTTTGCAGAAGAACAGAAGTTTTTAGATGTGGATCGAAGAAAAAGAACCTCTTTACAGATGCTAAAAGAATATGGCAAGTGGTTAGAACAAGCAGAAAATCAAAAGGGAGAAAAGGAAACCGCCTTTAAAAATCAGGAAAAACAATATAAGGAACGGGAAACAGAACTGCTAAAAGCACTTCATAATATAGAAGAGTCTTTTGTAACTTATGATAGGGCAGAAGAGTTAGAAGCGAAGCTACAAGAGATAAAGAAAGAATTTGATAGATGGAAGGAGAACTATATTGCCAGAGTCTGTCAAATGGCTCGGGAAATTCTTCAGCGGGAAAAAGACTGGGAGCATAGGTGTAATCTGCAGGAAAAGAAGAAGGAAGAACTTGAAACAGCTGTTATAGCTGCCTCAGAAGCAGCGGCTGCATATGAAACTTCTTATCAGCTGTTTTTAAAAGAGCAGGCAGGGATTCTGGCTCAGAAGTTAGAAGTAGGAAGCCCTTGCCCGGTCTGTGGTTCCATAGAGCATCCGAATCCGGCTGAACTTTCGAAAGAAGCGGTAAGCGAGGCTGAAGTAAATCGTAGGAAAGAAATTCGTAATCAGGCAGAAGAGCGTAGAGAAAAACTTTATCAGGATTTTGAACAGGAACAGAGCCGCTTAAAAGAAGAAAAATTAAAGCTTTCTTATGAAAAGGAAGACTTCCAGAAGGAAGCCGGAATGGATGAAAAAGCATATTTAGAACGATTTGGAGCGGGAAATCAAAACAGACAAAGAAATTTATCTGAACAGAAAATCGAAAGAAGTGATTTGGAAAAAAAGCAGGCAGAACTTCGGGATGCAAGGAAAGAATTAGAGTATGTTAAAGAGGGACTTGCCTATGCGACGAAAGCAGAAGCTTTAGAAGTACAACAAAAATTGCAGCAGGAATTGCAATCAGAGAAGGTACGGCTAGAGCAGAGCAGAAAAGAGTTAGAGCAATTCTTAGAAAAACTGCATCAGAAGGAAGGACAGAAGACGCAGGAAGAGGAAAACCAAAATCAGCTTTCTTATGAGGCAGAAATTCTTGAAAATAACTACAAAGACAAACTGAAAAAGATGAATTTTGAAACAGAGGAAGCATATCATAATGCTTATCTGAAAGAAGAACAATTAGAACAATTAAAAGAAGAAAGCCAGGAGTATGAAAGAAGGACGGAAGAAAATAAAAGTAAGATTCGTTTGCTTCAGGAAACGTTAAAAGGGGAAGAACAGATTGAGATTGCGCCATTGGAAGAAGCACTTTCTAAGTTAGAACAGGAAGAACAGATGCTGGAAAGACGTCATTTAGATTTGCATACCGCTATTGTGACAAATCAGTCTGTTTTAGAACATTCTGCACGCTATCTGGAAAAAGAACAGAAATTAAAAGAGCAGGATGTGGTAGTAAAAAGTCTTTTCCGGACAGCAAATGGAAGGTTGACGGGAAGTGCTAAAATAGATTTTGAAACATATGTTCAAAGACAGTATTTTAAACAGATTATTGCAGAAGCAAATAAAAGGTTGTTGACGATGAGTAATCAGCAGTTTATGCTAAAGTTAAAAGAAGGCGCTAATTCCGGCAAAAAGACAAATGAAGGACTCGACCTGTCGGTATATAGTTTGGTTACGGATAGTGAAAGGGATATCAAAACACTATCCGGTGGGGAGTCATTTCTGGCGGCGCTTTCCATGGCGTTGGGACTTTCTGATATTGTAGGACGGAATGCAGGAGCCATGAAGTTGGACATGATGTTTATCGATGAGGGATTTGGTTCACTCGATATGCAGGCACGAAAACAGGCAATTGATGTTTTGAATGAGCTGGCAGGAGATAGAAGACTGGTAGGAATTATATCTCATGTAACAGAATTAAAGGAACAGATTGAACATAAACTGGTTGTTCACAGGACGGAAAAAGGAAGCACAGCCACTTGGGAAGATGCGCTGGGCGAATAAGGATAGAAGCAGAAAGCTGCGATTGGAGGATAAGCATGGAACAGATGGAGCAGCCCATAGGAGTATTTGACTCCGGAATGGGCGGAATCAGTGTATTGAGAGAACTGGCAGCCTTTATGCCGGGCGAGGATTTTTTGTATTTTGGAGATTCAAAAAATGCTCCGTATGGAATCAAAAGCTTGGAAGAGGTACAGGAGTTGACTTGTCATAATGCGGAGTATTTGATGGAAAAAGGTGCAAAAGCAATTGTGATTGCGTGTAACACGGCAACAAGTGCAGCCATTCAGATATTGCGGAAAAAGTATCCGGACCGCATTATGATAGGAATAGAACCAGCATTGAAGCCGGCGGTTCTTGCAAAAAAGAATCCAAAAGTCTTGGTGATGGCAACGCCAATGACTCTTCGAGAAGAGAAATTTAAGAAGTTAATGGCGCGCTATGAGGCAGAGGCACAGATTTTCCCATTGCCATGCCCGGATTTGGTGCGATATGTAGAACATGGGATATTAGAGGGACCGGAATTAGAAGATTATTTGAAGAAAGTTTTACAGCCTTATATAGGAGGAAAGGTAGATCATGTCGTATTAGGATGTACACATTTTCCGCTGGTAAAATCCACAATTCAAAAAATCTTAGGTTCTCATGTGGTATTATTTGATGGTGGTGCAGGAACGGCACATGAAACATACCGTCGTTTGGAAGAAAAAAATTTGTTAAATCCACGGAAAGCCGGTGGAAAAATATTTTTAGAAAATAGTGAAGCAACCTTGGAAAAAGAGCGTCTGGCAGAATTCTTATTGCGCCATGAATAGAGTTTCTAAAGTTTTTTGAAAAAAATCTAAAAGAAATCTAAAACGTAAAACAAGTTATTTTAGAAAGGTTTTCGAAATCTGTCACACTTCGGACATATTTTTTGGATATACTAATTTCATCAAAAGGAATTGAGTCGGAGCAATCCGATTCAAAAATGCCAAAATTTCCTTTAGATAGATTAACATTTTCATAACTAAACTCCTCGAAGAAGCAGCCCATTGGGCTGCTTCTTCAATTTATAGGAAATTGCTGTCGTGTAAATGCTTTCGAGGGAAAACGCGGAGCGTTTTTGGAAGTGTCGCGCGGCGACACTTTTTTACTCTATAGGATTAGGGTGTCAAAAGACACGTTAATTAATATATGATTTTGTTTGTA
>JBJELY010000113.1:0-1790 GCA_051879395.1 Roseburia sp.
AGAAAAAACCATGCCAGAATGTCCGTGTGGAAAAAGATATGTTGCTGAAGTTTTTTTCTGAACTTTTTCTGTATGGCGTAAACTCCATCAGAGCAGTATCAGAAGAAGATATATTTAACATACAGCTGGATGAGATTGTAAGAAGACCTGATACCAATACACCGGATGGAAAAAAACTGCTGGAAAATCCTCAGCTTCAGTTAAGCATGCTCTATTATATGCAGGAGCTGAGGCGTGGATTGGAAAAGATTAATGTGGATGAATACAGGGATATGGAAGAGGAAATGATTATTAATATAATGCGTGCCAAATACATTCTGCCTGTAAAGGAAGAAGAAGAGGACGGAAAGAAGTCAGCAAAGCTTATGTATATAAAGCTGAAAAACGGACAGTCTTTTGTTCCGATACTGACAGACGGCATGGAATTTGCCAGATTCAGAGGAAAACAGGTGGATTTACAGGCCCGCATCATAGATTTTGAAAATATGTCAAAAATGAAGCTGCCTGATGAAGTCAGCGGCTTTCTTATCAATCCGCCTACGGCAAATGTGCCGGTATTTAAAAAGCACATTGAAAAGTGGCTTTCGGGATTTAGCTGGAAATAATTGACAATCGACGAAAGACTAACTATTAAAAGTCAAGCCTTAAAATGATATTTTTTGAATAAAGTACAGAAATGTATTTTAGATATAAAATGAACTCGATTAGAGTTCTTTGAACCTTGAAAACTGTATGACAAATAGAGCATCGTGACAGGTGCTCAAAAAGTAGTATAAAATTAGATTTGTTTAAGCTGCTTTGATATATTGCTGGTTTGCTTTTTCTAAATGATAAATGACTCGTACCAGCTTTTTGACAGCATGTGAAATGGCAACGTTATAATGTTTGCCTTCTGCTCGTTTTTTGGCGAGATATGTTGCAAAAGTCGGATCCCAGTGACAGACATACTTTGCTGCATTATATAAAGCATACCTAAGATAACGGGAACCACGCTTTTCCATATGTGAGTAGGCAGCATCCAGTTGTCCGGATTGATATGTTGACGGTGAGAAACCAGCATATGCCAAGATTTTATCAGGAGAATCAAAATGACTGAAATCACCGATTTCAGCGATAATCATAGCCCCCATACGATAATTGATCCCTGGGATGCTAAGAATTGGAGAATTGATTTCATCCATGATGATTTTGATTTCATTTTCGATTTCATCAATCTCTGAATCAAGTTCCTGAATCAATTTAATGGTGTGTTTTAGCTCAAGTGATTTAGCCGGCATATTTGAGCCTATAGAAGCCTTAGCAGCTTCTCTGAAAGTAATGGCAGTATCTTTGCCATATCGACCTTTAGAAGCTTCTGAAAGAAGATTGGTAAGTCTGGTAAGATGGGCATTAGCTACTTGTTTAGCACCGGGGAATTCAGAAAGTAATGCATAAACAGATGCCATATGAAGTGTAGGCACAAGTTTTTCTAATTCGGGGAATAAGATACAGACAAGTCTTGAAACGGAAGACTTTAGCTTGGCACGTTCTTTTACTTTATCAAAACGGTAACGAGTTAATGACTTTAATTCTTCGTTGTGATAAGATGTGTCTGAGTAGGACTTTAAGTTCACATCAGACATTAGCATGGAAGCAATCGTGCGGGCATCTACTTTATCCGTTTTCGTCTGTCTAAGGCTTAGACTTTTTCTGTACAGATTGGTATGTAACGGATTGATAACATAGGCGGCCAAACCTTTATCAATGAGATATCCTAAAAGATTGTAACTGTAGTGTCCTGTGGCTTCCAG
>JBJELY010000114.1:0-1779 GCA_051879395.1 Roseburia sp.
TGTCCGTTATCACTGCTTCCGCAAATGGTACCGAGTTTCCGAGTTGTTATGATCATTTTCAGAATATTTCGGACGTTTTTGTCGTCATCAATCAGATAGAATCTCATTTTAGGTCTCCTTTCAGATATTTTTGGGAAATTGTAATGGTAAAAGTAGTCAGTCCCGGATGGGAAGAAAGAGCAATTGTACCATGAAACTGATTTTCTACCAGATCTTGTACCAGATTCAGGCCTAATCCTCGATTGATTTCTCCTGTTGTATAATTGATCTTTGTAGAAAATCCGGTCTTAAATACTTCATCAATGTATTCTGAATCAATGCCTGGGCCATGATCTGTAACTGTGAAGATCAGGTCATCGTCCCGCAAGGTCTGAGTTACCTGCAAAAAGACAGAAGAAGTATCTGCAGCCTCGATTGCATTGATAAATAGATTGCGGAAAATGGACATTAGGGCATAGTGCTGATTGGTGTAGGGGTTTTCAGCGCAGTTAATTTCCATGTGGAGCTCCAGTCCATGTTCTTTGGCAAGCAAAGTAACCGCATCTTTTAAAATTGCCAGCAGATCTTCCAAATACATGCCGTCACTGGTAATTTCTTCGTCCAGAGCTTCTGAGATTCCACGCATAATCAGAAGATATTCTTTTTTGATCTCGTGAATATCCCGGGCAACACTTAAAGCCGAAGAAGTAAGCTCCGGGTTGATATTTTCCACTTTTAGATGTTCATAAAGTCTATATGCTGTACTCATGGTGTCTTCAATAAGAGCTGTATTTTTTCGCATCCATACGACTTCTCCATTAAGTTTGGAAATAAGAAGTAATAATCTTCGATATCGTTCTTCATGTTCTCTGTCGAGAAGAAAAAGACGGTATTGCTCTATCGCGGTCAGAATACACCAGACGACTAGTGTGCGTAGAACCGCGACTAAAATGATGCCAGTCTGTGTCTTTGGATGGAACGCATTCCTACCAAGGCGTACTAAAAGTTCTATCAGGTTAGCACCATAGTCGATGAGAATCAATGGAAGAACTGCATAAGTTCTTTCAAGAGAATGATTTTTTAAAAGCTTTTTATATAGAAATAAAAAAAGACCATAGCAGATATAAAATACTGTTTCCGGTAAATACGCTCTGACAGTACCTTCCAGGCTTCCATTCCGAAACCAATAGATCAATGTACGGGAAGCATATACTCCGGCAGCTGTAATAAAAGTGACCGGAAGCAATGGAAAAGAGTCTAAAAGAAATAAAAATAACGGAAGAAAGACGATGGCAAGAGAAATTTTAAAATCCGCAATAAAAAGATTCATACTGAGTTGCGCAGCCAGTATGATGATCAAACTATAAAAAATGGTTTTCCCCGGTTCCTTTTTCATAACATATCCCCAATCATCGATAAATTATCTTTACTATACCTTTTTCCAAGGACTTTGTATAGAAAAAAATCATGGAAAAGCACAAAAATATTCGAATTTTCATAGAATATATTAAATATGCTAAGAGGTGCTTTCCTTGAAATCATTTCCCCAACCCCTCACAGCTGCAGAAGAAAGATATTATATGCAAAAATATACGGAGGGTGATCTTGAAGCAAAACATATCCTGATTGAACGGAATCTGCGCCTCGTTGCTTATATCGTAAAGAAGTATCAGACCTCGCCAGAGGATACCGAGGACCTTCTGTCGATCGGCACGATTGGACTGATCAAAGCGGTAGTGACTTTTAACCCGGACAAAAGTGTACGACTTGCCACTTATGCAGCCAGGTGTATTGAAAATG
>JBJELY010000115.1:0-1773 GCA_051879395.1 Roseburia sp.
TATGTTTTGCTTGCTTTTAATCCCTGGGCATAACTGTTCACATGATAATCAAGCTTACGGATTGCTTCCTCTACACGGATTCTATAGGATTCACCGACGGGCAATCCATTAATAACTTTGGAAACGGTTCCTAATGCAACGCCGGCTTCCAGAGCGACATCTTTCATGGTAGGGGCGGAATTTTTATTTTTCATAATTGCACCTCTTTTCTTGTTTATGAAATTATTATAGTATGTTTTTATTGCTTTGTAAAGAATAATTTCATAATATTTCATGAAACGATACACGAAGAAGAAATGTACAAAATAACCGTATTATATTTGTGTAAATCGGATAAAAATAGCAAAATAAACAATATTATCGTGGAAAAATCTTGACTAAAACAATGAGCGGTGGTATTTTATACCTAACAACGAAATAACGTTTCATGAAATTCGCGATTTTAAAACGTAGGATAATTGTTTATGGCCAGACAATTATAAAAAATGCCGGACAGATTCGTTGCATTGCTGGCGGCATAATAAGGAAAGGAGAGTTTATATGGGTAAATCAAAAACAGTAGCTCCGGCAGTGAAAACTGGAGGAAAACCGATTGGAAAACGAATCGGGCAATACTGGCAGCTCTATCTGATGCTTCTGATTCCTGTAGTACTTACAATTATTTATAAGTACATACCAATGTATGGCATTCAAATTGCATTTCGGGATTATAAAGCATCCCGGGGAATGCTAGGAAGTGAATGGGTTGGTTTACAGTGGTTTGAACGTTTTTTCAGTTCGCCCAATTGTATGCGTATGATTAAGAATACGGTACTTTTAAGCCTTTATGGTTTGCTGTGGAGTTTCCCGATTCCGATTATTTTGGCTCTTATGATCAACCAGTTGAGATTTAAAAGACTTAAGAGAGGTGTCCAGACAATTCTATATGCACCACATTTTATCTCTATTATGGTTGTCTGTGGTATGCTTCGTGTGTTCTTGAGTCCATCAGGGGGTCTGATCAATCTGATTGCAGGTACAAGCATTGATTTTCTGTCAGAAGCATCGGCATTCCGAACCATTTATATTGCATCAGGAATCTGGCAGGATGCTGGATGGGGAATCATCGTGTATATGGCGACGCTGGCAACTGTTGATGCATCGCAGTATGAAGCGGCAAAAATTGATGGTGCATCCATGTTCCAGAGAATTCGCTATATTGATTTTCCGGCCCTTGTTCCACAGATGGTACTGATGTTGATTATGAGTGCCAGCAATCTGATGAATGTTGGATTTGAAAAGGTATTCTTATTACAGACAGATCTGAATAAGGCAACAAGTGATGTGATTGCGGTATATGTATATCAGCAGGGTATTGAAAGGGCAAAATACAGCTATTCAACTGCGGTAGGATTATTTAATACGGTAGTAAACGTAATTCTTCTGATTATTGTTAACAAGATTACAAAGAAAATATCGGAAGATGTAAGTTTTGTTTAGGAGGTGCAGCATGGGAAATAAAAGACAGGCAGGAAAACTGCGGGGGCTGTCAGACAAAACCAGCGATATTATACTGGTAGCCATTTGTCTGATAATTGTGCTTTTGGTTGCATATCCGCTTTATTATGTATTGATTGCATCCGTATCCAATCCTTATGATGTATATGCAGGAAAAACATTCCTGTTTCCAAGTGGATTTACACTGGATGGTTACAAGGCAGTATTTGCAGATAAAAGTATTGTGACTGGTTATCTGAACAGTATCAAGTATACAGTTGTGGGAACGATTTTCTC
>JBJELY010000116.1:0-6632 GCA_051879395.1 Roseburia sp.
CTGACAAGTACGGTATTTATCAGTTGAAGCATAATCCGGAGTTGGATCATCTGCGATTTGAAGGCACAGAGTCTTTAAAACGAATGGGTATTACAAAAAATAATTTTGATGCAATCAAGCCAGAAAACTATGAATTGATTTATGTTGGAGAGCTGTCTGAACTGCAAGAGCAGACACAGGGCGAAACGCTGGAAGCAATCTATGAGAAATTCAATATAGACCACCCGGAAGATTACAGAGGACATTCACTGTCTGTCAGTGATATTGTGGTTCTACATCAGAATGGGGAAAACAGTGCCCATTTTGTGGATTCTTTTGGCTTTACCGGACTTCCTGATTTTATGCAGACATTGGAGGGAGTAAAAGAGCAGGAAGCGGAGCTTGACACCTCTGGACAGGATGCCCAGAAGTCAGAGCCGGAGAAACAGGAGCAGGAAACTCCGGACAACACGTTGGAAGATGGGGATGAAATCATTGATCTTGGCGATGAAAAGGAACAGGTGCTTGCAGATATGAAAAAGTCCTTGGAAAACGGAGATGAAACAGAACTTGCTTTTCAAATTGCAGACCGCTATATCAGTATCCAAGAGGTGGATGGAGGCTATGATTATTCCATTATGGGAGCTGATTATAAGGAGATTGACGGTGGAGTTTATGACAATCCGGATGTGACAATTAGGGAAGCACTGACTGATATCGTAGATGATTTGAAAGCTGCTCCAGACCATAACGGAGTAAAAGGGAGTATTAAGGAAAAGGATGAGCTGATACCGATTGATTATGATGGATTGATGGAAAAGGTTGAGGAAGCCAATGAAGTTGTACCAAAAAATCATGAGAGTAGCATCATAACGGATTTCAGGGCAAAGACTAATGAAATGTTCCATGACATTAGTGAAATGAATCCGGAAGAAATTGAAGAAACCATAAAATGCCATGTACAGGCAAAGATTGATGAGTATGATATTGATGCCACAATCATTGATGCTGTTGTTGTAGGAAGCAGGTGCAGAGGTCTGGAGAAGGACGGCTCTGATCTTGATGTGGTGGTGGAGCTTTCCACGAGTGAGAGGGAGGATGATTTGTTCAATGCGTTTAATGAGGACGGGCTGCATATCGGTGAGGTAAAGGTTGACATCAATCCGATTACTGCCCAGCGTACCGGGACGCTGGAAACGTATCTACCACAGGCTGAGGAGTATCTGGAGAGCATCCGGCAGGAAAGGGAGCAGGAGCTGACGCAACAGATGCAGACACAGGGTGAAATGAAGAAAGAAGAGGTTGAAGTAACATTGATGGTATCCGAGTGTGGAGAGTTTCATAATTTGGGTGAGTTTTATGATAATATTCCCACAGTAGAGGAGGCAATCGCTATCTGGAAACAGATACCGCCGGAACGAATGCATGGTATCCCTGCAATCGGCATCAATGTTCACAGACCGGGCGAAGAAACTTATATGGATGACGAAGTTGATTTGTTATCTGGAAACCGAATTGATCTGGAGATATTAGAACATATCCCAAGCATAACCAGTGAACCGAAGGCTATGGAAGTCATTGCAGAGCTTGTAGCAAAGCTACCAGAAATGGAAATTGATAGTGTCATGTCTGAGGATATGGAAGCAAAGGTATGGGAGAAACGAATGCCGGATTTGGCACCCGCAGAACAGCTTGCTGTTGAAATTGACCGTTTCAGCCATGATTATGATGTTTATTCCTACCGCAACAACAACCCAAATATGACGGAAAGCGTGTCAGAGATTTCAGATATGATAGTTCAAGGGAATACGGAGCCTATTACAGACTGGTTAAACGAGGTTATTTCCGAGGAAGCTTTGCCGGATGAAATGCAAAGGGCAAAAGTATTGCTGGAAAAATTGGCTGAATACAAGCCTCTTGCCAAGATTGAAGAAATGGAAGAACAAAATTATAACATGATTGACAATGTGCTGAATAATGGTGCAGAGAAAGCACAGAGGGAAGCAAACAAAAAGGAGCAGGAACAACCTGCGGTAAAAGTTTCCTTAAAAGCTCGATTGGCTGAGAAAAAAGCACAGGTGGAAGGAACAGGAAAAGACCATGAAACACTGGAAAACACAAAGAAAAATCAGAGGGAGATGTAAACGATGAACAGAAATTATACCGTGGAAGAAAGCAGTTTAATCAGTATTTATATGGATAAAAATGCGATTCCGGATAAGGGAAGTTGCAGAAAGGTGATACAGGATATTAACGCTACGCTGGAGCATCTGGAAGATGATGAAATGTAGGAGATATCACTTTCGGGTAATTATGAAGCAGAATGACTTGACGGATTAAGAATTTGCAGAGCTGGAGTTTGTAGCGGCTGAGTAAGTGTGGAGTGGGTAGTTGGCTGTGTGGTTGGCTACCCGTTTTTTTACGATTCAAAGTTTTATTAGATATATGTTTGGTAGGAAAATCTGAATGTGTCATGAGGCTGGAAATGTTTACTATGTATATGATTTGACATTCACGGAGAGCATGAAAAAAAGATTGACAAAAAAATACTTCGGTTGTAGAATTAAAATAATTCGATACAAGAAGTATTTTGAGAAGGAAAAATAATAGGAGTTATTATGAAGTTAAATGTACAAGGAATATCTCAAGAAACATTTCAAATTATTATGGATTATATAGAAGAAGTAAAGGAGTTATTGTCTTCTGATATATGGGAAAATATATTTCTTAACTGCTCAAAAAATGAAGTTCTGATATTTTGGTTACTTTATCAAAGGAACGAAGTGAATATGACAGAAATCGCTGAATATATTCATGTACCTCTTAATACAGCAACAGGAATAATAAATAGAATGGAAAAGAATCAATTAATAGTTAGAACTCGTTCCAAAGAGGATAAAAGAGTAGTGCTTATCGGGTTTAGTGAGAAAGGGATTACACAGTTTCAGAATTTAATCAATGAAATGATGTACTACGGTATGAAAGTTTTGGGTTCCTTTACAGAAGAGGAAATGGCTCTTTTTTATAAGATGACAAGTAAAGTAATTGAGGTATTAAGACAGGAGAAAAGGAAAGAAGCAACACCGAAAAAGGTTCGAAAAATTACGATTGAATAGTAATACAAGGCAGCCAAGAGCTGCCTAACAAAAAAATAAATACTTCGAGAACGGAAATATTCTGCAAAGGAAGTTTTTGAAAGGAGAATAGAATGAATAGAATTTATATTTTTACGGGAAAAGGTGGCGTAGGAAAAAGTAGTGTCGCAGCAGCACATGCTATTAAGAGTGCAACAGAAGGAAAGAAAACGTTACTAGTTAGCACAGATATGGCACATAATTTGAGCGATATATTTGAACGAAGATTGGGAAAAGAAGTGGAGAATGTGCTACCTAATTTAGATATTTATGAAATTGATCCAGAATATGTCATGGAAAATGATTTTTCTACTATTATGAAATATTTGGGGAATTTGCTTTCTGAAATTGATGATTATAGTTTGCAGGATATGGGAATGGTGCCGGGAATGGAAGAACTATTTTCATTGCTTAAAATTGCTGATATTTATAATAGCGAAAGATACGAGAGAATTATAGTTGACTGTGCTCCTACGGGTGAAACGCTTGCATTGTTAAAATTTCCGGAATTACTTTCATGGTATATGGAAAAGCTTTTCCCAATTGGTAAAGTAGGTGTGAGAATATTGGCACCAATTTCAAAGTCGGTATTTAAGGTTGAGATGCCAAACAAAAACGCTATGAATGATATCGAGAAAATGTATCTAAAATTAGTAGAACTACAGGAACTTTTAAAGAATCGGGACGTTACAAGTGTAAGGATTGTAACTACTCCTGAAAAAATGGTTGTGGAGGAAACGAAACGCAATTATATGTATATGAACCTTTATAATTTCAATGTGGATGGACTCTACATCAATCGAATTCTTCCAAAAGATATTAACAATGATTTTTTCAATCAATGGATTATTATTCAAAAGAAATATATAACTTATTTGAAAGAAAGTTTTTCTGCACTTCCAATTTATGAAATACCTTGGTACGACGAAGAATTGAGGGGAGAAAGGAATATCAGAAGAATTGTGGAAGATGCATTATCAGGAAATGAAGTTTTTGAAAAGAAAATCATTACAGAGAGAGAAAGCTTTAAACAGATTGAAGCGGGATATCAATTAGATGTATTTTTACCTTGTGCAGATAAATCGAGTATTGATTTGTATCAGGCAACTACAGATATTGTTATTAAAACAGGTAATTTTAAACGGAATATTCCGCTTCCTAATATACTTCGAAATTATGTGGTTGCAGGGGCAAAATTTGATAAAGGAAAATTGAGTATTATATTTGAGAAAGGAAGTGCCAACTATGATGAATAAGGAAATGATATATAGAATGAAAATAGCGGGAGAATATCAGAGAAAAGCTATTCGTGCGTTGTTTCCGGAAGAAATGGGCGAACATATGGATGTGATTGAAAAAGAGTTGAAAATGATGGTTATGGAAGTCATTACAGAACTGCTGAAAGAATGCAATAGGAGTGATGCTTGTAGAGACAGACAAAGTCATGAGCAAACATCAAAAGTTAAAAAAGTTGATATTGTATAAATGGATGAAAAAATACTATGACAATTTTAAATTTGAAAAGGAAGATTCGAGTTGAAGTGAAAGGAAGATAAGAGATGAGAGTGATAATTTATACAGGTAAAGGTGGCGTAGGAAAGACTAGTATGGCAGCTGCAACAGCATGCAAAATAGCAAAGAATGGAAAAAAGGTACTTGTGATGAGCACAGATCAAGCACATAGCTTAGGAGATTCTTTTGACAGTAAAATTGATAATGAGCCGACGAGGCTTACAGAGAATTTGTATGCAATGGAAATAGATACTGTGTATGAAAGTGAAAAGAGTTGGGGAAACTTAAAAGATTACTTTAAGCAACTGCTTACAATGAAAGGTGAAAGTGGGATAGAGGTAGAGGAGCTATTAGTATTTCCTGGTTTAGAAGAACTGTTTTCTATGTTTAAAATTTTAGAAGTATATGAAAGTGGGGAATACGATACCATTATCGTAGATTGTGCACCCACGGGTGAAACGTTAGCTTTACTAAAATATCCGGAAAGATTGTCTGGTATGATAAAAAAGGTATTGCCGGTAAAAAGAGCAGGGGTGAAATCAGTAGGACCAGTTGTAGAAAAGGTTATGAAAATTCCTATGCCCAAGGATAATGTGTTTGATGATATTGAATATTTAATGGATAAAATGCAACGTTTACAAGATTTAATGTTGAATAAGGAAGTTGTAAGTCTACGTGTGGTAACTACACCGGAAAAAATTGTAATTAATGAAGCAAAACGTAATTTTACTTGCTTGTATTTGTATCATTATAATGTAGATGCAATTATTGTAAATCATATTTACCCAGCAAACGCTATGGAAGGATATTTTAATAAATGGATAAAATTACAAGAGGATGCTTTACAGGAGATAAAAGAAAGTTTTAGTGAAGTACCACGTTTTTACGTTGAATTACAACAACAGGAAATTCGTACGTTAGATGTATTGAGAAAAGCTGGGGATTATATTTTTGGAGAGATTAACCCTGACGATGTTCTATTTAAAAAAGAGATTTATAGCATCAACAATGAGGAAAGGAGTTTAAAGATTTATCTGCCATTTGCAGATAAAGAAGAATTGAGATTGGAACAAGATAAAAATGAGCTAGTTGTAGGTGTGAAAAATGAGAGTCGAAAATTTCCAATCCCAGTCGAATTTGCAGAAAAAGAGATTGAAGGAGCTAAATTTGAGGATGGATATTTAAATATTAAGTTTTAAAAGAATTAACGAATAGATCACCAAAGAGTATATTGGAGAGATGTTGTGTAGTAACAAAATACATATAGTAAGGAGATGATGTTATGTCTGAACAAAAATGGGTAGCGTGTCCGATTTGCAACAATAAGACGAGAATTAAAATGCGCTGTGATACAATATTAGAAAATTTTCCTTTGTTCTGCCCTAAATGTAAACAAGAAACTTTGATAGATGTAAAACAAATGAATATATCAGTAAAAAAAGAGCCAGACGCATAGACGCAGAGCCGATGAATTTGAGAGATAACTCTTAGTTCATCGGCTTTTATTTTTGATACAGATGAATTAATTGGGTTATGACGGAGTCAATTGATTAATAATAGAATGGTACAAAATAAGAAAACCAATATCATCGCTTGGAATCCGATTGGTTTTCTCGTAGGGTTGAATTTTCTTGCTTACGCAGTAAATCAAGCAGATAGCGAACCATAGGTAATAAATCATTAGCTTCCTGCTCCGTGCAATCATTTAATAAGGTAAGGAGCTTCTGAAGATTTGGTTTCTGGTCGTTGCTACCCGGATAGAAAATCTTGTCAGCTGGTATCTTCAAATATGTAATCAATGGATACAGCTTCTCAAATTTTGGGTTACCACGTCCAGCCTCTATGTTCAGTATGGTACGTTGATCAAGATTAAGAATTTCTGCCAGCTTTTCCTGTGAAAGACCGAGTTCTGTTCGGTATTCACGTACTGCGTTGGCAAGATTTTGTTTTATATCCTGCATTGTAATTCACCTCGATAGTAGTTTACATTACACATCGGCAGGAGTG
>JBJELY010000117.1:0-1758 GCA_051879395.1 Roseburia sp.
TCCCATCTTTTTTGCAAAAGTGTCGTATTTTTGTCGTACTTTTTATTTTTTACCATAATTAGGAGCATAGATAAAAAATAAAAAGGGCCTGCCGCAGAATTTGATATGCTCCCTTCATGAGCAATGTCATTTAGTTAAGCGACAGAACACAACCATCTTTTTATGAAGGTGGTTGTGTTTTTAATATTTAGGGAGGAAGACATATAAAAAATAAAATTATTACGGAAAACCACTTGACAAATAAATAAAAATCGAAGGCTTCGCCTTAAAAATTGAGGACATTTTTAAGGAGGCCTTCAACAATGAGACAGAAAACATATCCAGAACGTATTCGTACAGCGTTACATCATGTAATTGCTAAAACTGCTGCAAACTTGAGCATCTGCGCAAAAACACCCGGAAAAGATTTTTCGCGCATCCGCAAGCTTCCGCTACAGACCATGTTGCTTATGCTAATTGGTATGGGCGGTGGTAGCCTTGTAAAAGAGTTATATGATTGGTTTGGATGTTCTGCGAGTACGGCAACTGTTTCTGCATTTGTCCAGCAACGGGACAAGATCCGACCTGAAGCACTTGAAACAATATTTCACGAATTTACAACCACAACGGCTCCAGAAATCTTGTTTCGTGGATATCGACTCCTTGCTGTTGATGGTTCAGATTTGAGGTTGCCGTCAAACCCAAATGATACGTTTTCCTCAATCAAAAATGCGGAGGGAGAAAAACACTATAATCTCGTCCATTTGAATGCTATGTATGATTTGATGAGCAAGGTTTACGTCGATGCAGCAATGCAAGGAAAAAAGGGAATGAACGAACATAGAGCACTTGTTTCAATGGTAGATCGATCCACCATAAGGGGCAAAGTGATCGTGCTAATGGATCGTGGTTATGAATCCTTTAATAACATTGCACATCTTCAAGAAAAACTATGGAATTTTGTTATTCGTGCAAAGGAATCCTATGGCATAATCTCGAACCTTCGCTTGCCGGATACTCCAGAGTTCGATGTGAATATTACGTTAACCCTAACACGCCGACAGACAAAGGAAACATTGGCGTTGATAAATGGACATCCTGAACGTTACCGTTGGATTCAACCACATACTACCTTTGACTACATTCAACCGAAACACTCAGATTTATATGATTTGCATTTTCGAGTTGTCCGGTTCTCTATTTCTGATGGAATTTACGAAACTGTTTATACCAACCTGAGTGAACAGGACTTTCCTGCCGAGAAAATAAAAGAATTGTATCGTCTGCGTTGGGGAATTGAGACTTCTTTTAGAGAACTCAAATATGCCGTTGGGTTGGCAAGTCTCCATAGCAAGAAAAAAGATTCCATGCTACAAGAAGTCTTTTCCAGATTAATTCTTTATAACTATGCTTCAATCATTGCATGCCATATAACAATACCAAAAGGAAAACGAATCAACTTTTCTTCGGCTATGTATTTGTGCAGACAGTTTTTGAAGCGGAAAGTTACATCTTCCCAACTGTTTGAGACTTTGCCAAAATATCTGTCGCCAATAAGGCCTGGGCGGCAATTTAAAAGATACCAAAATCCTATTTCAGCTGTTGGATTCCAGTATAGATTTTCCTGAGGTTTAAGATCTTTAATACCCGTTTTACAGTTGCCACATTGGGGCACCTGCTTTTTTTATGCCTATATAAAAGCAGCTATCACGGAACGTGCTCTCTGCTCGACCGTAATAGCTGCTTTGTTCACTTCTTTATAGCTTAACTAAATGACAT
>JBJELY010000118.1:0-1748 GCA_051879395.1 Roseburia sp.
AAATGGAAAAATTAATTGTTCTCGGCACAGGAAATGCCCAGGCTGTACATTGCTATAACACCTGTTTTGCCATGAAAAACGGAGAGGAATATTTTCTGACGGATGCCGGCGGAGGCAATGGCATTCTTCTCGCTCTGGAAAACCAGAATATTCCTTTGGAAAAAATACATCATATTTTTGTCAGCCATGCACACAATGACCATATTCTTGGCATGGTCTGGATGATCCGCATGATTGCTACCAGCATGAATAAGTCAAAATATGAAGGCAATCTGAATATTTACTGCCATTATGAGTTAGTAGAAATCATCAAGACACTTTCTCGTCTGACCATTGGTAAAAAATTTACAAATCATTTTGACTCCCGTATTCTGTTTCATGTGGTGGAAAACGGTTCCCAAAAAGAAATTCTCGGTGATCAGTTCACATTTTTTGATATCGATTCCACAAAAGAAAAACAATTTGGCTACCGAATCCAGATGAAAAATGGCGTTTTACTTGCTTTCACCGGAGATGAGCCTTATAGGGAAGCTTTACTTCCTTATGTGCAGGGAGCTGATTGGTTGTTTCATGAAGCTTTCTGTCTTTATGACCAGCGTGATATTTTTAAACCATATGAAAAGCATCACAGTACCGTTATGGATGCCTGCAAGCTCGCAGAAGGATTGAATATCCCAAATCTTGTCCTCTGGCATACTGAAGATAAAGACCTTGCACACAGAAAGCAGAAATATACTGCCGAAGGACAGAACTATTATCACGGTAATCTGCTGGTGCCGGACGACGGAGAAATCATTTCATTTTAGATGAATTAATACTCAAAAAGGAATTACAGTTATGGAATTTGTTTTAAAAATGTTAAACCTGCAGTTTATGTTGTTTGCATTAATTATTGTAGGAATACTCTCCCACAAAATGAAGATCATTACTTGCCAGAATCGAAAAGCATTTTCTGATCTTCTTATTAATATTGTCCTTCCCTGCAATATTGTAAATTCCTTTTTGAGCAAAATTGAAATTTCCAGTGCTTTCTTTCACAATTGCCTGCTTGCCATCCTGCTTTCTTCCTGTATACAGATTTTTGCAACCGCAATTAGCAAGGTTCTTTTTTCCCGTTTTGAAAAAGATGAAAAAAATATTATGTCTTATGGAATGATCTGCTCCAATTCGAGCTTTATCGGACTTCCGGTGGCAGAAGTCTTATATGGCAGTCTGGGAGTAATGTATACTTCGATTTATCAGATTCCCGCCCGTTTTACCATGTGGACTGCCGGTCTCTCTCTTTTTACCGAAGTAACCAAAAAGGATGCCTGCAAAAAACTCATCAAGCATCCCTGTATCATTGCTATTTTTGTTGGTTTTTTCCTGATGCTGCTGCCTGTATCATTGCCGGCTTTTATACAAAATACAATTGCTTCCATAAGCCGCTGCACAATTCCTCTGTCCATGTTCGTAATTGGCGCTATTCTGGCGGAAGCAGACATTAGGACAATTTTTTCAAAAAAGACATTATATTATACTGTAATTCGTCTAATTCTTTTTCCACTTTTTATTTATGCAGTCCTTTGGCCATTCCATCTGGATTCTCTCCTGGTCAGCATTTGTGTAATCATGTCTGGAATGCCCGCCGGGAGTACAACCTCTGTTCTGGCAGACAAATATGGCGTTAATCCTACATTTGCTTCTCAGATTATTTTTGTATCTACACTGTTTTCCATATTTACCATTCCGATTTTGGAACTTCTGCT
>JBJELY010000119.1:0-6529 GCA_051879395.1 Roseburia sp.
CAGGCATTTAAAAATCAGGGAAAAAGATTGTCGGCATTTAAGTGCGGGCCGGATTATATTGACCCTATGTTTCATCAGAAGGTAATTGGAATTCCATCTAAGAACTTAGATTCCTATTTTGCAGAAGAAAATCTTTTAGAGCAAAGCTTTTCAGAGGGCACGAAAAATTGTGAGCTTGCCATCTTAGAAGGAGCAATGGGATTGTACGATGGACTAGGTGGAATTTTAGAGGATGGCTCTGCTTATGAGGTTGCCCGCATAACAAGAACCCCGATTATTTTAGTGGTGGACGCAAGGGGAATGGGGCGCTCCATCATACCGCTGTTAAAAGGATTTTTAGAGTATGATACTGCGCACTTGATAAAAGGTGTCATTTTAAATAAGACTTCCGGGATGTTCTATGAAACCTTAAAGAGACAGATAGAGCAGGAGTTAGACATAGCGGTGGCAGGGTATTTTCCGGTGCGAAAAGAGTTACAGTTTGAGAGCCGCCACTTAGGATTAGTGCTTCCACAGGAAAAAAAGGAACTGAAAGCGCAGTTAGCGGCAGCGGCAGAACAGGCAGAAAAAAGTATTTCGTTTGAAACAATCTTGCAGATTGCAGAAAGTGCAGAACCAATCAAAGATAATGCGGAATCAAAGGAAGACAGGTTTCGGTTATCTGAGGAGAAAAAAAGTCCCATTCGGATTGCTGTGGCAAGAGACGAAGCATTTTGCTTTTACTACGAGGATAATTTGCAATTGCTTGAGAAAAAAGGGGCAGAGCTTGTCTTTTTTTCTCCGATTCATGAAAAAGAGCTTCCTAAAAATTGCCAAGGCATGCTATTAGGCGGAGGCTATCCCGAACTTTATTTAGAACAGTTATCGGACAATAAGAGCATGCGGGAGAGTATCAGGCAGGCTATTGCAAATGGAATGCCGTCGCTCGCAGAGTGTGGTGGTTTTATGTATCTTCATGAAAAAATAATCAGCCGGGAGGGAACGGCCTTTGAAATGGCAGGCGTTCTAAAGGCAGACTGCACCTATCAGGGAAAACTGGTAAGATTCGGTTACCTGGAGTTAGAGGGAAAAACGCAGGATGCACTTTTAAGACAAAAGGAAACGATAAGAGGACACGAATTTCACTATTTTGACAGTAGGAAAAATGGGGAAGATGCTTTTGCAACAAAGCCGGTGACAGAAAAGCAGTGGTCCTGCTGTCATGCCGGAAAGCGTCACCTATGGGGATTTCCACATCTATACTATCCATCGAATCCAGTGCTGGTAGAGCGTTTTTTAGATGCAGCATTGGATTATGAACAGGTAAGAAAACAGAAGTAGAATTTTTTGAGTAAGAATAGGAGTAACAGAATGACAGGAATTTTAGTCGTTAGTTTTGGGACGACTTACCAGGAAACAAGAGAAAAAAATATTGAAAAAATTGTGGAAGAAGTAAAAGATACTTATGTGGATATTCCTGTTTATCAGGCATATTCAAGTAATATTGTACGCAAAGTTTTGCGGGAACGGGATCACATATGGATGGATGATTTTAATGAGGCATTTGAACGAATGCACAAAGATGGAATTACAAAAGTAAAAGTATTGCCAACACATATTATTGATGGAATTGAAAATAGCAGGCTAAATGAGGTGGTGAAAAGCTACCGTGGTTGGTTTGAATCAATAGAAGTAGCACGTCCACTGCTTGGAGAAGAAAAAGATTATGAAAAAGCAGCAGAGTGTTTGCTACGGGAATTAGCAGAAGAAGATGCATTACTTTTGATGGGGCATGGAAGTACGCATGAAGCAGATAAAAGCTATCAGAAAATGGAACAGGTCTTAAAAGAAAAAAAGAAGAACACATATTTAGCTACGGTGGAAGGAACGGTTGGATTCGAAGATGTTTTACCACAGATAGAAAAAGAAGTGGCAAAAGGAAGCAGGGTTTTGGTTACGCCATTTATGCTTGTTGCAGGAGACCATGCCAACAATGATATGGCAGGAGAAGAGGAAGATTCTTTTGCAAGCAGACTCAGAAGTGTTGGTTATCAGCCGGACTGTTTGATTCGTGGAATTGGAGAATATGAAAGTATTCGAAAGCTGTATCTGACACATCTAAAAGAAATTATGTAACAAAAGTGATTTGGGAAGGATAGAAATACATGAGTGGAATTTTATACGGAATTGGAGTCGGACCGGGAGACCCGGAGCTTATGACAGTGAAAGCGTTACGATGCATCAAGGAAAGTAATGTTATAATTTTGCCTTCAGAGCCAAAAGAAGAATGTTATGCCTATCAGACTGTGAAGCAGGTCTGTCCGGAAATTGAAGAAAAAGAAATTGTCTGCCTTCCATTTCCAATGACAAAAGAAAAAGAAGTTTTAAAGCGTGAGCATAATCGTATTTTCTCAAAAATATGGTCTTATTTGGAAAACGAAAAAAATGTGGGATTTTTAACCATTGGAGATTCCGTTGTTTATTCTACGTATAGTTATATTCACAGCAGAGTTCAAGAAGCAGGAGCAGAAGCGTATTATATCAATGGAGTTCCTTCTTTTTGTGCTGTCGCGGCAGCGTTAGGAATTTCTTTGGGGGATAATAAAGATGAGATTCACATTATTCCGGGCTCTTATGAGGTTAGTGAAAGCATGCATTTAAAGGGGACCAGAGTATATATGAAATCGGGGAAAAAATTGCAGGAACTATTAGAAAAATTAAAGGAGCAGGAAGAGAGTCATTTTATTTATGGAGTGTCAGATTGTGGTTTGCCAAGTCAGAAAATAGCACATGGGATCCAAGAGGTAAAAGAATTGAATCGTTATCTTACAATTGTAATTGTAAAAGAAAAATTTCTTGCCAGATAAAAACGAGTCCGTTATACTAGTCCGAGAAGAAAATGAGAAATGTATCAGATGAGATACAGAATACAGAAGGGCATAGGCAACAGACATGGAAATAATAGCGACACAAAATTGCTGTATGGCATTAGAGGCAGCAGAAGTAATTGCCAGACATGTGAATGGCGAAGATTATCAGGAGACAAAAAATAAGATTTTAATGCGGTATGGTGCGAGGTTTAATGACGAGTCAAGGAAGAAATTTACGGAACGACTTGATGTCATTGCAGAAGTCTATCAGTCCGTGGAAAGTAAGATTGTAGATAGTCCGGAGATGGAATTTCTATTTCGAAAGCATTATTACAATAATACTTATTCTATTTTGGCGCAGGTGATGCTGCTCAATTTTCATGATATCCATAAATATACGGTGGCAGATTATTTGGAATCCTGCATGCGTAGATGGAAAAAGACGATGAAGAGTCAGGTGCATTTGGAAGCTGTTGCATTTTCTGCGCTTGTATTAAGACCAGGAGAGAAACTGTGGAAGGATTGCTTGCTCGATGACATTGATAAATTGGATTATCCGTATGAATTTAAGTGGGGATTGTTGAAAGTTCTGACCAATTTTGAATTCTACATTGAAAAGCTCGGTGAGATTTTAGGAACAATTGAAGAAGAATTACGTGAATCATTGAAAAAACTTGATCCAATCGTAGAAGAAATGCAAAATTTTTGGAAAAAGAAGCTAACAGAAGCAACGATAGAAGAAATGGCAGAATCCATGAATCTTTTACCGGAAGATGTTCTTGGGAAAAAAGTGATGTTGCAGCTTTTACGGATGCCTTGTGATCAGGCAATTATGGACGATCAATGGAGCGAGAAACAACTCCCGGTATATCTTGGATTAGGAATCGAGTGGGGAAGCCAGTTTGAGGATGAACAGATTGATCGAAGTCTGCTTTGTGAGGAACTTCGGGTGCTGAGTGAAGACAGTAAATTTGAAATTCTAAGACTTCTGAAAAATGAAGGAAGTTATGGACAGGAGATTGCCAGAAAAGTAAAATTAGATGCGGCAACGGTTTCCAGACATTTAACAGTGCTTCAGCGTCACGGTCTTGTTTATATTGAAAAAAAGGAAGGAAGAAATATTTATTACAGAGTGAATCAGAATGAAATCAGAAATTTATTAGAGCTGATGCAAAATATTTTTTTGTCTTAGAATCATAACGTTTTGTTTGAAACAGCAGGAAAGAATAGCCATGTGTGTGAGTCATACATGGCTAAAAAAATAAACTTTTTTACTGTTTGTTTTAAGCAAAACATTTTTTTAACTTAATTATTACATGAATAAGCAATATTTATATTGCATTATGAAACAAATATATTGACTTTAGGCATATGAAGTGCTAAAATGCGACTATCATTTATCAATTGCATATCTAAAGAGGAGATGGATATGCAACGGGGATAAAGGAAAGGATGGAGTCAATATTATGAAAAAAATCAAGCGTTACATGGCTGCTTTTTTTGCCATGATGATGGCTGTAACAGCAATTCCTGTAGATTTACAGGCAGAGAATGCAGCATCTCATGGTGGTGAAGCGGCAGAAACAGATGTAACAACAACTGATATCGATGGCACACAGGTAGAAGCTGTCGAAGTCGAAGGAGAATCTTTTTTAGACGAAATGAGTACAGAAGAGTCTGAAGAAGTGGTGGAACCTCTTTACAAAGATGAGGAGATGGTAACAGTCATTGTCGAGTTAGAGGAAGCACCTGTCATGGATTACTATGATGTCAGTACTTATTCTGCAAGAGATGATGAGGCAACTGCAGGAGAAGCAGTTTCAGAATTTCTTGCTTCTGATGATGTGAAAGAAGCATCTGAGGAACTTTTGGCAGAACAGGAAGAAGTGATTTCTGATATCGAAAGTGTTGAGGAAGCATTTGAGGTAGTTTCACAGTGGACAACTGTAACAAATGCAATGGCAGTTCGTGTACCATATGGAACACTTTCTGAAATCAAGAAGATGGAAAATGTAAAGAGAGCTTATGTAGAGCACACTTACGATCTTCCGGAACCAGTAGAAAATTCTGTAGTTGTAGATGGAAAAGCAAGAGAAACCTACAGCTACGATATGGCAGGTATTGGCGGAGCATGGGCAGACGGCTATACCGGAAAAGGAATGTTGGTAGCGGTATTAGATAGTGGTATTGATATCAAACTGGACTGGAATGGAAATGTAGTGCGTGAACATGAAGCATTTACAGATGATTCCTTTAAAAGTGAGATTACTGATTCAGATCTTCGTTACACAAGCGATAGTCTTGCAGAGTTTTTAGAGGACAACCAGTTAGCATCTACTACAGGTGTGGATGGAAATAAGATTGTTTACGATAACAATGCACTTTACAAAAACAGAAAAGTTCCATATGCCTGTGATTACGCAGATGGAGATTTGAATGTATTACCAACAGATAGTGATCACGGTACACATGTATCTGGTACGATTGCAGGTTATGCAAAAACAGAAGAAGGCGAAGAGATATTTACAGGTGTTGCACCGGATGCACAGATTCTTTTTATGAAAGTGTTCCCAGATCAGGATGGTGGTGCAACAGAAAGCAGTATTGTAAATGCATTGGAAGATTCTTTAAGACTTGGTGCAGATATGATTAACTTAAGTCTTGGTTCTGATAATGGATATGCAGTAGATGATACGATTCAGAATGATACCTTTGCACGTGTGGAAGAGGCCGGTATTATTATGTTGACATCTGCAGGAAACAGTGCTTATTCTTCCGCTTATGATAGCTATGACGGAGAGAGTCTGACATCAAACCCTGAGACATCTATGATGTCATCACCAGCTGTTTATGACAGTAACTTAAGTGTGGCATCCATTGATAATGCAATTTCCGTACAGTCATATTTTGTATGGACAGACAATGGTGGCGTTGAACATAAAGTTGCATTCCAGGATCCTTGGTCTGTTGCCATGAAGGCAGATTTCTCAGATAAGGAATATCCGGTTTACCTGGTAGAAGGAACCGGAACTTACAATGATTATTATAATGCTGGTTTCAGCAATGGATATAACGGTGGAAAGACCGGACTTGCATTGGTAAAACGAGGGGAGATTTCATTTGCAGATAAAATCCAGAATGCAATGTCATTCTCAGGTACAAATTATTATGACAATTCAAGATATGGAGTTTTAGGTGTTATTGTCTATGATAATGACCCAGAATCTTCCGAGCTCATAAATATGAGTGTTTCAAATACCAGTCTTGATTCTGCATTTATTTCAGGAAAAGATGGTGCAGCAATAGAAGCAGCTTTAAAAGCCGGATATGATGTAAAAATTCAGGTATCCAAAGAAGATCAGACTGTAGATTATGAATCTTATGGTGAAATGTCTTCTTATACTTCCTGGGGACCAGGTTCTGGACTTGAATTAAAACCGGAAATTACAGCGCCTGGTGGAAATATCTGGTCTACCGTTATTGATCAGACAAATACAGCAAATGAAGGTTATACCGGAAGCTACTCTATGATGAGTGGTACTTCTATGGCAGCACCTCATATGACAGGTATTTCTGCTTTGGTACGTCAGTATCTGACAAAAGAAGGAAACGTTTCAAGTGCTGATATGGGTGATAGAATCAGCCAGTTACTTGTCAGTACAGCAGTTCCACAGAAAGAT
>JBJELY010000120.1:0-1744 GCA_051879395.1 Roseburia sp.
ACAATTACCGCTCCTACAACCCATATCAGCGAAAGAGTTATCCTCTTTTTCAAAACCTGTTTCCATGTCTGGACAAAAGGCAAGTCCTCCGTTCCAGGAAGGATCCAGAACTTGCTGTGTCCCACCCACGCCTTGTCAATTACAATGCCGTCATACCAGTTCATCACTTCTAAAAAAAGAAGTGACTGTAAATATGCTGACTTAAAATTACGAACTCCATTCCATAAACCGATAATCAAAACAAGAGCTAAAAGCATGACAATATAAAATAATGTCATAAATCGTTTCATCTTTGTTTTTACATTCTTCCTGTCTGCTAATCCAATTTCAAACGCACGTTCCTGCACAGGTTTCGGATAAAAATATAATCCGTTCACTGCGCCATCTCTCACGGCAAAGGCAACCATTCCTGTAAATAAAGCACAATACAATATCAATTGGACTATAATAATCATGTATACACCCTTCCCTGTTAAATTCTGTCATTTATACAGATTTTCTCATAACACTATGTAATCGAAATCCTTTCCGCTGTTCAAACAGTTCCAATTTCAATCCGGATTCCTGACAGAACCGTTCAAAGTCCTTTCGTCCATAGCAGGCAACATCACCTTTTCCCAGCAAATGCACTAACGGCATTTCCACCGCATTGATTAATTTCAGCATTATCGGACCTGCTGTCATATCACGAATAATCAACCGTCCGCCCGGTCTGAGCACCCTTTCACAGCTTCTGAAAAAATCCACAGGATGAGGATAATGGTGAAAACTCATGGAACAGGTTATTGCATCAAATGAATTATCTTCAAAAGGTAAGTTTTCACAATCACCACAGACAAATACTGCATTTTCCGTCTTCTTTGCCGAAGCGACCTCAATCATCTTAGGCGAAAGATCTATTCCCGTATAATGTTTTTCCGGATACTTTTCTGCTAATAACGCAATTACCGCACCAGTTCCACAACCGGCATCCAAAATATCTGTAAACTCCTCTTTTTCCAGTTCTGCAAGTATGTCCGGGTAATCCTTGCGGCACATATTATATACACTAGGATCATCATTATCAAATTGTTCTGCCGCCTTTTCAAACTCTTTCAATGTCATCGATTTTAATTCTTTTGCCGATTTCGCCATAATTATTCTATCTCCTTTTTCATCCACTTTGTAAATCTGTCGATCAGGGATTGAGCAAATTTTAAATTTACTTTCCCATCATCAGTTCCTTGCTACCTTGCTTTTTTCATCATAAGAAGCAACCCTCCTGTCATCCAGATATCTCCGATACTGATCCATGCCGTGGATAAACCATTTACAAGTGCATTATTGCCTATAGCTTTTGACAAAAGAATTACGATTACGCCCACTCCTAAAGAAAATATCCAGCACCATCTGGGATAGGGCGTCATTCCCTTGGCAAAAGCGGAAATCTGTACCGCAATAAACAGAACAAAAAACACAAGGAATAAAATCGTCCCCGGCAGTAAAAAATAGCCTGCAAATTTTGTCATTTTCTCTAATGCATCAGCATCTCCCAAAAGTAACAACTGCTTGTAAAAATATACTGTTGCCACACATGGCACATGAACACCACACCCTCCGAACATCAAAATTCCAAAAATACCGCTCCGATATGCATGGGCGTGGCCCGGAGATTTTTCTGCCATCAGACGATATATACCAAAGTAACTAAGTCCCTCCAAAGGAATTCCGATAAAGCCAAGTAATGCTGCCAAAAATAGTTGCG
>JBJELY010000121.1:0-1731 GCA_051879395.1 Roseburia sp.
AATTTTGTGAGTACTTTGAAATTCCTTATATGACGGAAACAGATTGGGAATTAGGCAACCGGAGAGTTCCAACATATCTTTTGCGTTTGATGGAGTATAAGATTCGGATAGAGCAGTTGGCTGATAAAAAGAATCAAGAAAAGACGGAGGATAAGAAATAATGGATAAGAAAACAATAAATACTATGAAAAAAATGTTTGATGATATTATGCACACAACAGAGGATGGAACAGTTGAATTTTGGTATGCAAGAGAGATTATGGGATGTTTGGGTTATACAACATGGCGTAGATTTAAAGATGCGATAAATCGAGCAATGGAATCTTGTAAAAGTGCTGAAATAGAGATTTCAGACCATTTTGCCGACGCCGTCAAAATGGTTGAGATTGGTAGTAATGCGGTGCGAGATGTGGATGATATTATGCTTACCAGATATGCATGTTATCTTATTGCGCAAAATGGAGATCCAAGAAAAGAGGAAATTGCTTTTGCACAAAGTTATTTTGCTGTACAGACAAGAAAACAAGAACTGATAGAAGAAAGAATTGCTTATATTCAGAGAACAGAAGCAAGAGGAAAACTACGAGAATCTGAAAAAAGGTTATCGCAAAATATTTATGAGCGTGGCGTGGATGATGCTGGATTTGGGCGTATTCGTTCAAAAGGTGACCAGGCATTATTTGGTGGAAGAAGTACGCAGGAAATGAAGGAAAAACTCGGTGTAAGCGATAAACGACCGTTAGCAGATTTTCTGCCAACGCTTACGATTGCAGCCAAGAATCTTGCAACAGAGATGACCAATTACAACGTGGAAGAAAAGGATTTAAAGGGAGAAGGAGCTATTACTACGGAACATGTGCAGAATAATACTACAGTTCGTGAAATGCTTGGTACCAGAGGAATTAAACCGGAGGAACTCCCACCATCAGAAGATATAAAGAAGTTGGAGCGTAAAGTAAAATCGCAGGAAAAAAAGATTGCGAAGGAATCTGGAGTTCTTCCGAAGAAAATCAAAGAATAAATTCTATTTTTGTTGAATTTGAGTGATTAAAATTTGGAAAGGGGAGAGGGGTTACATGAATAAAATTTATTTAGTAAACCATTGTTTTGATGTGGATGGCGGTTTTGGGGATGCAATACCCCAAGAAGAAGTTATTTGTGGCTTTGATAATAGAGAAGATGCTAATGGATTTGTAGAAAAATATAGCAATCCACACATTTATGATAGTCCTTATGCTTCATTAGAATGTGGAATTCTTCGGGTAGAAGAATTAAATATGACACCACCTGATAGAGAAGATATGTGGTGGTTTGATTAGGACAAGGTTAGTGTGGGTGGGCAGTCAGAGAGGGGACTGTCTATTTTATGTTGAAATACAGTTGGAACAGACGTGTTATCTTGTTGGGACAATAAAAAGTATGAAAAATTTTGGTATAGATTGGAGGAGGTTTACATGGAAGTTTCAAAAAGTGATTGGAAATTATTCAGAGAGCGCGTTGTTGATTGGCAGGAAGCGTATATGTCAAATCCACAACTGTCATAGAAGGATAATATTTTCATAGGTATCGGGCGTTCTACGGACACCATCTGCTGTAGGTAACATTTTTCTCAAAGCCTCTTTTTCACTGAGAAGCTAAAGCGAGTGGAGAAGGAAAATTCGACTCTTGAAAAAAGGGAAAGAAATTGACCGACATGTATCTGGATGATAAAATTTCTAAAGAGGCTTATGA
>JBJELY010000122.1:0-1722 GCA_051879395.1 Roseburia sp.
GTTATGGAACTCATCCAACTGCGTAGGACTCCGGCCTTTTTATTGTTAATAAGGAAATTTCTGCAGACGCAGAAACCTTTATCCTTACTTCGCTTGGGTGCTTTTTATCTGATGGAATTAACTGTGTCAAGGCCAAGGCCTTATAAAGGTGCCTGCGGCAGCCTTGACACAGTTAATTCTCATCAGAATAGTATTAATCAAGCGAAGTAAGGATAGAATTGTGCGATGCACAAAGATAAAGAGGGTGGTAGCCTGGTTTTCTTATCTGCGCTTAAGTAATTCCGGCTTAAGAATTATTTCATTTGCAGGTATTTTGTGAACACCGAGTAAATCTAATATTTCTTTGCCATAGTAGAATTCAAACATTTCATAAGGTGATTTGTCACCAAGTTCAGGTCTCCCATAGGAGTTGATGTGGTCCATCATGAGATCTATTTGTGACTGAGTGTACTGCCCAAGGTCAGTGGATTTTGGAATGATTCTTCTTATGAATTCATGGTTGTTTTCACAAGCACCCTTCTGACCGGGAGAGGAGGGATCACAATAAAATACCTGAGACCTTATCACACCATCTGAGTCAACTTCAATACCGAAAGGATCAGAAAATTCGGTTCCGTTGTCTGCTAGACATATGGGAAATAGTTTAGTGAAGTTATCAAAACCAAGTAATTCGTATAGATAATTAAATATGTCAGTAACAGATTTAGAGTCATTTGCTTCGCGCAAAAATGCCAGTTGAAGCTTTGGAAGTACAAAGTGAATGGTAAGTAATACAGAGCCACCTTTTATCCCTTCTACAGAATCGAGTTCAGCAACAGGGAGCGAAGGGTTCTCATTCCTGTAAACGATATAATCGTCATAGGTTCTGCCTATTCTACAAGATTTGTCAACTTTGAGAGGGACTGACTTTTTCTTTCTGGGCTTAAATCTGACCTTCCTGGGCATGTCTATGTTTCTGGCAGAAAAAAGACCATGATCGGCATAAATATAAGCTGTTTTTTCACAGCAGGAAATCTTGTCCTGATTGTTAGCAAGTATGTGATGAATAGACTGACCGTTTTTGAGTAAAGGACTGATGACTGAATCAAGCTGTTTCAATTCATCTTCGCAGAGATTAAAGCCTGAACGTGATTCGCTCCGCACCAGTTCATACTCTTTTTGCGCTGCAAGAGCTTTATAGAATCTTTTCTCAAGGGTGCAGCTATTTAACAGATCACACCCATTACATACATATGGGGCCTTGGATAGTTTGGGACATTCCTCTTTGGAATAATCCTCACAAGAGGTTGTACAATGACCACAGACACTGCATTTATTGCGGCTTTTATGACGTTCGCAGGAGCGGCATATATCACCGTAATGAAAACAATGCTTTCTATTCAGGCAGTCGTTAAAAGGTTTATAAGGAGCGCCTTTTTTTTCGAATACGATATGGGCTTTCACTTCTTTGGATACAGTAGTACAGTCCTTAAGAATCCGCTTACCAATGGCTTTAAAACTCATGTTTTTATTAAGAGAATGTTCGATTACGTATCTTTCATCTAAAACTAAATGTTTATTCTTATTCATATTCATATATCTCTCCTGTTCCGGCCGGAGCTTAGAGATGGATGAACAGGACTAAGATAGCATTAAGAATAAGTAATTTCCACACCTGATGTTTGGAAGTAGTAAGTTCCACATCAAGTCAGGTAGGGGTGGAAGTAAGTTTTACAAATGAGA
>JBJELY010000123.1:0-27679 GCA_051879395.1 Roseburia sp.
TTTTTTTGTTGTATGAAATGAGTGGATATGGTTTACGTTCGAACAGAAATTCGATATAATAAAAAACATGGGAAAAGAAGAGCAGAGTCAAGGAAAAAAGTGCATAAGGATATCAGTCCGAAATCTTGTAGAGTTTATTTTACGGGAAGGAGATATTGATAATCGTCAGGGAAAAGGTTCTTCTCCGGAAGCAATGCAGGAAGGGAGCAGGATACATCGTAAAATTCAACGAAGAATGGGACCGAATTATCATGCAGAAGTTCCATTGAAATTTGCTGTTGAGGAAGAAAATTATATTCTTGCGATTGAAGGAAGAGCAGATGGAATCCTAATTGAAAATTGGGAAGATGCAGATTTGCCACAAAATTATAATCATGTGCAGGTTCCAGAAGAAGCAGTTGTAACCATCGATGAAATAAAAGGAATCTATCGAAAACTGGAACTTTTAGATGCACCGATTGGGGTACATCGGGCACAGGCAATGTGTTATGCGTATATTTATGCAACACAGCACCAGTTAAAGAAAATTCGAGTACAGATGACATATTGTAATTTAGACACGGAAGAAATTCGCTATTTTACAGAAGAATTCTGCTATGAGGATTTGGAAGTGTGGTTTTTGCATTTAATTGCAGAATATAAGAAGTGGGCAGATTTTGAATATTCCTGGCACCTGTTACGTCAGGATTCTATAAAAAAATTGCCGTTTCCATTTCCATACCGGAATGGGCAAAAGGAACTGGCAGCTGGGGTTTACCGTACAATTGCAAGAAAGAAGAATCTTTTTATTCAAGCGCCTACGGGAGTTGGAAAAACAATTACGACTATATATCCGTCTGTTAAGGCAGTAGGAGAGGAATTAGGAGATAAAATTTTTTATCTGACAGCAAAGACGATTACGGGAACTGTTGCCAGAGAAACTTTTGAACTTCTTCGTAAGCAGGGATACCAGGCGAAGGTAGTCAGCATCACTGCAAAAGAAAAGCTTTGCATGTGTGATGAGATGGAATGTAATCCAGTACATTGTCCTTATGCGAAAGGACATTATGACAGAGTAAATGATGCAGTATATGATTTAATAAAAAAAGAAGATATTTTTACAAGAGAAATCTTATTAGAACAAGCAGAAACGTATAAGGTTTGTCCCTTTGAGATGTGTTTAGATGTTGCAACATGGTCAGATAACATTATTTGTGATTATAATTATGTTTTTGATCCGAATGTGTATTTAAAACGTTTTTTCCAGGAAGGAATCAAGGGAGATTATATTTTTTTGGTGGATGAAGCGCATAATCTGGTAGAGCGGAGCAGAGAGATGTATAGTGCCTCGCTTTATAAGGAAGATTTTCTGACAATGAAAAAATATATGAAGCACTATGATAAGAAAATTGAACAGGATTTGACAAAGTGTAATAAGACTTTATTGGAATATAAGAGGGAATGTGAAAAGTATGTCCTATATGAAAATGTAGGGAATTTTTTATTCGCCTGCATGACGCTGGCATCGGATTTGGATGAATTTTTGCAAAAAACAACGGAATTTCCAGAACGAAAAGAAGTTACAGAGTTTTATCTGGAACTGCGAAATTTTATTAATATTTATGAACTGGTAGATGAACATTACGTTATTTATTCGGAGCATGAGGAAGATGGAAGATTTAAACTGAAATTATATTGTGTAGACCCATCAGCAAATTTGCAGAAGTGTTTAGACCGTGCAAATGCTACCATTTTTTTCTCTGCCACTTTTTTACCGATTCAATATTACAAAAATTTGCTATCTGCAAAAAAAGATAATTATGCGGTATACGCAGAGACGGCATTTGCTCCGGAACAGAAGCTTTTATTAGTAGGCAGAGATGTCAGTAGTAAATATACCAGAAGAAATCAGACAGAGTTTGAGAAAATTGCATCTTATGTTGAAAAAATGGCAGAAGCGAAAAAGGGAAATTATATGGTCTTTTTCCCGTCATATCGAATGATGGAGCAGGTGTATGCAATTTTTTCTGAAAGGAATGAAGAAAAAATAGATTGCCAGATGCAGCAAAGTGGAATGAAAGAGGTAGAACGAGAAGCATTTTTAGAAGAATTTACAAAAGAGCGTGAAAAATCGTTTGTGGCTTTCTGTGTCATGGGTGGAATTTTTGGGGAAGGAATTGACCTGAAAAATGAGCAGTTAATCGGTGCAATCATTGTGGGAACAGGACTTCCGCAAATTGGAAATGAACGTGAGATTTTAATGAATTATTACCAGAAGAGAAGTGGAAATGGTTTTGATTATGCGTACCGTTATCCGGGAATGAATAAAGTGCTTCAGGCAGCAGGAAGAGTCATTCGGACAGTAGATGATACGGGAGTGATTTTACTGTTAGATGAACGATTCTTACAAAGCGATTATAAGGCGCTTTTTCCGAGAGAGTGGGAGGAATATGAAATTTGTAGTTTAGATACGGTAGAGGGCCAGTTAAAGGCTTTCTGGGATAGAAAAAATTAAGAAATATAAGAAAAAACAGCCGGGCTTTGTTGATTCAAAGCCCGACTGTTTTTTATACGAAAAGAAATAAAATCGAATCGTAATTAATTATCATTTTCATCATCTGCAGACATATTATAAACCTGACGTTTACGAGCCATCTCATCATTTTCGAGATATTCATCGTAAGTAGAAACTTTATCAATGAAAGTTCCGTCCGGTAAAAATTCGATGATACGGTTGGCAGTTGTCTGAACAACCTGATGGTCACGGGAAGCAAATAAAACAACACCTGGGAATTTAATCAATCCGTTGTTTAAAGCGGTGATAGATTCCATATCCAAGTGGTCAGTCGGCTCATCTAAGATTAAGACATTGCTTGCCTGAATCATCATACGGGAAAGAAGAACACGTACTTTTTCACCACCGGAAAGAACGCGCATTTTTTTCGTTCCGTCTTCTCCGGCAAAAAGCATTCTTCCAAGGAAACCACGAACGTAGGTTGCATCCTTAATTTCAGAGTATTGTGTTAACCAGTCCACGATTAAAAGGTCTGTATCAAAGATTTCTGTATTATCTTTTGGAAAATACGACTGGCTTGTTGTAATTCCCCATTTGTAAGAACCGGAATCTGGTTCCATTTCTCCAGCAAGAATTTTAAAAAGTGTTGTTTTTGCAAGTTCATTTCCACCTACAAAAGCAATCTTATCTTCATGTCCAACAATGAAAGATACATTGTCTAATACTTTTACACCATCAATTGTTTTGGTGAGTCCTTCTACAGTAAGAACTTCGTTTCCGATATCACGGTTTGGACGGAAATCAATATATGGATATTTACGGCTGGAAGGACGGATTTCATCCAGCTGAATTTTTTCCAAAGCTTTTTTTCTGGAAGTAGCCTGTTTAGATTTCGAAGCATTTGCGGAGAAACGGGAGATAAATTCCTGTAACTCTTTAATCTTTTCTTCTTTTTTCTTATTGGCTTCTTTCATCTGTTTTACAAGTAACTGGCTGGATTCATACCAGAAATCATAGTTACCGGCATAGAGCTGAATTTTACCGTAATCAATATCTGCAATGTTTGTACATACTTTATTTAAAAAGTAGCGGTCATGAGATACAACGATAACTGTATTTTCAAAGTTAATAAGGAACTCTTCTAACCATGCAATGGCATCTAAATCCAAATGGTTGGTAGGCTCGTCAAGTAGTAAGATATCAGGATTACCAAATAAAGCCTGAGCAAGTAATACTTTCACCTTTAAAACACCAGGAAGGTCTGCCATCATATTATAGTGTTCTTCGGAAGGAATACCAAGTCCGTTTAATAGGGTAGCAGCATCAGATTCTGCATTCCAGCCATCCATATCTGCAAACTCAGCTTCTAATTCACTGGCACGGATACCATCTTCATCTGTAAAGTCCTCTTTCATATAGATAGCATCTTTTTCTTTCATGATGTCATAGAGTCTTTGATTTCCCATGATAACAGTATCAAGAACTGTGAATTCATCATATTTAAAATGATCCTGTTGTAAGAAAGAAAGGCGCTGACCTGGAGTGATGATAACCTCTCCATTGGTAGGTTCAATTTGTCCAGAAAGAATTTTTAAGAAGGTAGACTTACCGGCACCGTTTGCACCAATCAAGCCGTAACAATTACCTTCTGTAAATTTGATATTTACGTCCTCAAACAAAGCTTTTTTGCCAAGACGTAAGGTTACGTTATTAGCACTTATCATATTGAAACTATCTCCTAACTATTTATTAAAGTGAATTGATATGAAATCATTCGGTCATTTGCATCAATTCGTATGATACACAAAAAGGAGAGGAAAAGCAACTAAAAAATCCTTGAAGGAAAGGTGAGAACATATTATTTTTTAAAAAAATGGGTGAAAAATGACGAAAATGGGTGAAAATGTGAATTTTAACTAGGAAAATGAAAAAATTCTGCTATAATAAGGATATCGGTGAATTTGTACGTAGGAGATATCGTTTAGGATGACAAAGAAAATGGCGGAACTTGTTTTTTCAAAGGAAAGAACAGAGCTTATGGCAGAACTTCCGGTGGGAATGTGCTGTTATCGGGTAATGGAAGGTAAGTCGCTTGGGGAAAAGTTATACTTTTACAATGCAAATGAAATTTTTTACAAGAATATTGGGTATTCATGGGAAGAATTTGCTCAGAAAGAATATCAGATTGCAAAATGCCTGATTGCGGAAGATAGGTATTTGCTGGAAACCAATATAGAACATGCATTGTCGAATCCGTCTAAGGTATATTCCGGGCATTATGGAATAAGGAAAAAGAGTGGAAAGACGGAACATACCCAATGGCATTTTAAATATCTTGAGATGGGAGAAAGAGGAAGATATTTAATTTGTATTTGCAGTAGTGTTGAGGATATGGTTCAGAGTCAGGCAGCTTTGGCAAAAGAGCTCGACAGAGAAAAGCAGGAGAGAAGAAAATTAAATAATCTGATTTACGAAATGCCAGTCGGAATGGCGGTTATCCGAGGTGGAAATGAGTGGACATTAGAAGAAGCGAACAATGAGTTTTTCCGTCCGTCCGGATATATGGTTCAGGAAATTATGAAAAAGAATATTCCGCTGGTAGAGCTAGTATATGAAGAAGATACTAGTGTTTTTGCTACTGCCATGGAAACCTGCCGTATCCAGAAGGATTCTGGTGAGTTTGAAGTACGTATTCGGACAAAAGAGGGCGGGCTACACTGGGTACTTTGTAAATGCCAGCTTTATTATTATAAGGAAGCAGTGCCATATTATATTATGGCGAATTGGGATATCAATGATCGAAAGGCTTTAGAAGATGAACTAAAACTTTTAAATGAACGCTATAAGATGTTAGAAGAGGGGGCAGATGAACTCCCATTTGATTATGATGTAGAAAAAAGACGGTTTCGGATACCACAGAAGTATTTTGAAATTGGGAAAATTGAGAATCAGCGTTCGGAGTATCAGGGATATCGCGAGACGATAGCGGATATTTACGAAGAAGACAGAGCAAATTTTGAACGGATCATAGAGGCAGCCTCAGAAAAGGAAATGACAGGATTCGTAGACTATCGCTTGAATCTTGCCGCAGAATCGAAGAAATGTAATTATGTTTGGCATCGTACTTATTACCATAGTATTGCTGGAAGAACAGGAAAAGTAATTCGTATTATAGGCAGAACCTATGATATCAATAATGATCAGCAAATTAAAGAACGGATGTCAGAAGAATTGAAGCGGGAACCGCTGACCCATCTGTTTAATAAAGTGGCAACTCAGACGGAAGTAAAAGATTTTCTTGCAAAGAACCCGGATAGTGTACATGTGATGTCTCTGATTGATATTGATAATTTCAAAAAAATTAACGATACATTTGGACATACATTTGGAGACACGGTCATTTCAGATGTGGCCTCTAAGATAAAGAAGCATTTTAAATCAACGGATATTGTAGGAAGAATCGGTGGGGATGAATTTCTGGTTCTTATGAAAAATACAACGTTAGAAGAGGCAGAAGAAAAAGCGGAAAGCTTGTGTAAAATAGTTCGCAAGAGATACAGCGGAGATGGTGTAGAACAGATGGTGACTCTGAGTGTTGGAATGGCTGTTTACAATGTGGATGGCCAGACTTATGAGGAATTATTTGAAAAAGCAGACCGAGCAATGTACCGCACAAAGCAAAATGGAAAGAACAGTTATTCTTTTGCTCTTTTAAACGAACAGGGGGAGGTTGTAAAAGAAAGTGAAACAGAGGATGACTACGAACGACGCCTGGAAACGGATAAGGAATTTTTACATTTTGCATTTAGCCTTTTAACACATGCACGGGATTTAGATGGTTCTTTAAATGTGTTGTTAGAGCATATCGGAAAGAAGTATGGGCTGGATTTAGTATCTGTATTTGAATACGAAGAAGATACAAAAGAAATGACATTGACAAATTACTGGGGAACGGAAGAAGAATTTTACCGGAAACAGGTTTTCCAAAGAGTCATCGAAGAATTTGAGTTGGCATCAATTGGTGAATTTGTTGTAGCATCTCAGCACACAACAAATATAACCAAAGATGTAATTGAACATGATGTGAAACGTCTTCGCAGGCCGGATGAATATATGAAAAGCGTAGCTGGATGCAAATTTGAATTCTCCGGAAACCGGGTGGGGTGTGTGCATTTTGCAACTGCGGAAGAAAAATTAGACTGGACGCAGGTAGAAATTTCAACGTTACAGGAGCTGACAAGGGTAATTTCTGTTTTTGTAACCTTGCGTAATAAAATCAAAGAGGATCAAAGAGAAATCCGCCATCTTCAGAATCGTGACAAATTGACTGGCTTATATAATATGGAAGCTTTTCGGGGAATTACAAGACAGGCATTGATTGACAGTGATCCGAATAAAACTTATGCGTTAATCATGTGTGATATCAATAATTTCTCTTATATCAATGAAAACTTCGGTCAGGATGTAGGAGATAATATTCTGTTCCAGTTCGCAAGAACAGTGTTAGAAAATGCCCCTGGAGTGATTGCGTCATGCAGGATGTATTCGGATTATTTTGCTGTATTGACAGAAGTAAATGATGCAACCGAAATTGTTGATTATATTGGTGCGGCAAACAATAGATTTGAAAGACAGCAGAACGAACGTTATCCGGCTAGTGGATTGAGTATTGCGACTGGAATTTACGTGATAAAAAACATTTTGGTGGATTTAGAAACTGCAATTGAAAATGCGAATCTTGCAAGAAAACAGGCAAAAGAGCGTAAGGTAAAAAATGGTGTTGTATATGAACCATCTATGCGGCAGAAGCGAGATGAGGAATTGCAGGTATCAGGACAATTTTTTGATGCACTCGCAGAGGGAGAATTTGAAGTATTCCTACAGCCAAAGTTTTGCTTGAAAGAAGGAACCATTTATGGTGCAGAGGCACTGGCAAGATGGAGAAAGCCGGATGGAACTTTAATTCCGCCAGTACAGTTTATCCCTGCGCTTGAGAAATTTGGGTATATTATTGACCTGGATTTTTATATTTATGAACAGCTATTAGCTAAGATGAAAAAGTGGAAAGAAGATGGGAAAGAACTCTTTACGATTTCTACTAATTTTTCGGGTAGACATTTTAGTGGTGATAATAGTATGTTTGTGGAACGGATATCAAAGACGATTAAAAAATATGATATTGATCCGAAATACATTGAAATTGAAGTGACAGAAAGTATTTTGATTGAAAATGTAGAAGAATTAAAATTATGTTTGAAAGAACTACGTAGCCTTGGATTCCGTGTGGCAATTGATGATTTTGGAACGGGTTATTCTTCCTTAAGTGTTTTACTTGAAATACCTGCGGATGTAGTTAAAATTGATAAGAGCTTTATTCGCAGAGCTGATTTGAAGAAGCAGAGAGATTTTGTAACCCATATGGGAGATTTCATTAGTTATGCAAAAGAAGAAGTGATTTTTGAGGGAATTGAAAGTCAGGAACAGTTAGACTTTTTAATTTCATGTAATTTCGAACATGGACAGGGATATATCTTTGACAAGCCACTCGATATGAATGAGTTCGAAAAGAAGTATATTTACAATTAATATGGAAGAAATTAGAAAATAAGCTATCAGACTTTAACAAAAAAGTAAGTACTGATGGCTTATTTTTATTGTAAATTTATCAAATTGCACTCGTTTTCGTACAGTTTGAAATCTTTACAAGAGAAAAAGAAAATGATAAAATGTTTTACAAGTCGACAAGACGCATGAATTATTTTTTTTGATTGATTAAGGAGGAAAATCTAATGTCTAGAGCAAAACAGTCAATGGACGGTAACACAGCTGCAGCTCATGTAGCTTATGCATTTACAGATGTTGCTGCCATTTACCCAATTACTCCATCCAGCCCAATGGCAGATACTGTCGATCAGTGGTCTGCAGCAGGTCAGGAGAACATCTTTGGTAATCAGGTTAAGGTTGTCGAGATGGAATCAGAAGCAGGTGCAGCAGGTGCCGTTCACGGATCCCTTGCAGCAGGTGCTTTAACAACAACATTTACAGCTTCTCAGGGTCTTTTATTAATGATCCCTAACATGTATAAAATCGCAGGTGAACAGCTTCCTTGCGTATTTGACGTATCTGCACGTACAGTTGCTACACAGTCATTAAATATCTTTGGTGACCACAGTGACGTATATGCTTGTCGTCAGACAGGTTTCGCTATGTTATGTGAGACAAACCCACAGGAAGTTATGGACTTAAGCCCAGTTGCTCACTTAGCAACAATCGAAGGAAAAGTTCCATTTATCAACTTCTTTGATGGATTCCGTACATCCCATGAAATTCAGAAAATTGAAAAATGGGATTATGCAGATTTAAAAGAAATGTGCAATATGGAAGCAGTTGAAGAATTCCGTGCACATGCATTAAATCCAGAACATCCAGCTATGCGTGGATCTCATGAAAACGGAGACGTTTTCTTCCAGCATCGTGAAGCTTGTAATACAGCTTACAATGAATTACCAGCTATTGTATCTAAATACATGGCTAAAGTAAATGAAAAATTAGGAACAAACTATGACTTATTCAACTACTATGGAGCAGAAGATGCAGATCGTGTTATCGTAGCTATGGGTTCCATCAACGACGTTGCTGAAGAAGTAATTGATTACTTAACAGCAAAGGGCGAAAAAGTTGGTTTAGTTAAAGTTCGTTTATATCGTCCATGGGTATCTGAAGCATTCTTAAAAGTTCTTCCTAAGACAGTTAAGAAGGTTGCAGTACTTGATAGAACAAAAGAGCCAGGAGCACTTGGTGATCCATTATATCTTGATGTTGCTACAACTCTTCGTGAAGCAGGTCTTGATACAATCGTATTAACAGGCGGACGTTACGGATTAGGTTCTAAAGATACACCACCTTCATCTGTATTCGCTGTATACAAAGAATTAGAGAAAGATGCTCCAAAGAGCAGATTTACAATCGGTATCGTTGATGACGTTACAAACTTAAGCTTACCAGAAGTAAAACCAGCTCCTATCACAGCTGCTGAAGGAACTGTTGAATGTAAATTCTGGGGTCTTGGTGGTGACGGTACTGTAGGTGCTAACAAGAACTCTACAAAGATCATCGGTGACCATACAGACAAATATATCCAGGCTTACTTCCAGTATGACTCTAAGAAGACTGGTGGTGTTACAATTTCTCACTTGAGATTTGGTGACAAGCCAATCAGAAGCCCATATTACATCAACCAGGCTGACTTTGTTGCATGTCATAACCCATCTTATGTAACAAAAGGATTCAAGATGGTTCAGGATGTAAAACCAGGCGGAGTATTCATGATTAACTGTCAGTGGTCTGATGAAGAATTAGCTCATCATTTAAATGCAGAAGCTAAGAAATATATTGCTGATAACAACATTCAGTTATATACAATCAACGCTATTGACAAAGCAATTGAAATTGGTATGGGTAAACGTACTAATACAATTTTACAGTCTGCATTCTTCAAATTAGCAAATGTTATGCCAATCGAAGAAGCTGTTGATTTCATGAAACAGGCTGCTAAGAAATCCTATGGTAAGAAGGGTGATGCAGTCGTAGAAATGAACTACAAAGCAATCGACGCAGGTGTTGACGCTGTACATAAAGTTGAGGTACCAGCTTCTTGGTCTAACCCAGAAGCAGATGCTCCTAAGGCAGAATACACAGGACGTCCAGAAGTTGTTAAGATGGTAAAAGACCTTCTTGATCCAATTTCCTTAATGGATGGTGATTCTTTACCAGTATCTGCATTTATGGGTAATCCAGATGGACAGTTCGAACTTGGTGCAGCTGCATACGAAAAACGTGGTACAGCCGTAACAGTTCCTACATGGGATGCTGAAAAATGTATTCAGTGTAACCAGTGTGCATTTGTATGTTCTCATGCAACAATTCGTCCATTCATGTTAAGTGAAGAGGAAGTAAAAGCTGCTCCAGCTAATATCAAACTTGCTGATACAAAACCAAAGGCAAGCGAATACAAATATACAATGAGTGTATCTCCATTAGATTGTATGGGATGTGGTGAATGTATCACTGTATGTCCAGTTGGTGCAATCGAAATGGTTCCACAGGAATCTCAGGCAGAAGAACAGCCAGTATTTGACTACTTAGTAGCAAACGTTGGCAAGAAACCTGGTATGCCAGCTGATAACACTGTAAAAGGTTCTCAGTTCAACCAGCCATTACTTGAGTTCTCTGGATCTTGTGCAGGATGTGCTGAAACATCTTACGCTCGTTTAATTACACAGTTATTTGGTGAACATATGTACATCTCTAACGCTACTGGATGTTCTTCTATCTGGGGTGGTCCAGCTGCTACATCACCATATACAGTAAACAAAGATTCTAAGAAAGGACCAGCTTGGGCTAACTCCTTATTCGAGGATAATGCTGAGCATGGTTTAGGTATGCAGATTGGTCAGGAAGTATTACGTGATCAGGCTATCGCAAGCGCTGAGAAATGTGCTACATCTGACAAAGCAAGCCCTGAATTAAAAGATGCATTTGCTAAATTCATGGAAACAAAACAGGATACAAAAGCAAATACACCTGCAACAGAAGCTCTTGTAGCAGAATTAGAGAAAGCAGCAGCAGCTGGATGTCCAGATGCAAAAGCAGCTCTTGATAAGAAAGATTACCTTGCTAAGAAATCCGTATGGATCTTCGGTGGTGACGGATGGGCATATGATATCGGATTCGGTGGATTAGACCATGTACTTGCTTCCGGACATAATGTAAACGTTATGGTATTCGATACAGAAATGTATTCTAATACAGGTGGTCAGGCTTCTAAAGCTTCTAACATCGGTGAAGTTTGTCAGTTCGCTGCAGCTGGTAAAGATATCGGTAAGAAGAGCCTTGCAGAAATCGCTATGAGCTATGGTTATGTATATGTAGCACAGATCGCTCTTGGTGCTAACATGGCACAGGCTGTTAAAGTTATTGCAGAAGCAGAAGCTTATGATGGACCTTCTTTAATCATCGGATATGCTCCATGTGAGTTACACGGTGTTAAAGGTGGTATGAACCACTGCCAGGATGAGATGAAGAAAGCAGTAGCTGCTGGTTACTGGAACCTCTTCTCCTTCAACCCAGCATTAAAAGCTGAAGGAAAGAATCCATTCACATTAACATCTAAACCAGGTGATGGAACATATCAGGAATTCTTAAATAACGAGACACGTTACAGCAGATTAACAAGATCCTTCCCAGAAAGAGCTGAGAAACTCTTCAAAGCATCTGAGGAAGCTGCAAAAGCTCGTTACGAACACTTATTAAGATTAGTTGAATTATACAAATAAATCAAAATAAGCAAATCTGGTAATAATATCAGAAAGGAAAGCGCCTCGTGGCATATGCCATGAGGCGCTTTCCTTGTTTTACTTTATAGAAAAGTGCATATTTTCTCCTTCCTTTGTAAATCCTAGCATAAATGGAAAATTATGAATAAGGTAATTAGGTAAAATGGAGGAAGGATATGGAACGATTTAAAAAGACAATGGATGGAAACAGTGCGGCAGCCTATGTAGCTTATGCATTTACAGAGGTAGCGGCCATTTATCCAATTACACCATCTACAACAATAGCAGAACTGGTAGAGGAATGGAGTGCTTCTGGGATAAAAAATATTTTTGATGAAAAAGTAGAAGTTGTTGAAATGCAGTCAGAGGCAGGAGCATCAGCTGCGATTCACGGAGCATTGATAACAGGAGCGTTAGCATCCACATATACAGCGTCCCAGGGGTTACTGTTGATGATACCTAATCTTTATAAGATGGCAGGAGAACACTTACCGGGAGTAATCTATGTTTCTGCAAGAAGTATTGCAACACATGCGCTTAGTATTTTCGGAGATCATTCGGATATCTATGCATGCCGGCAGACGGGAGTAGCGATGCTATGCGAAGCATCTGTTCAGGAAATCATGGATTTGGCACCGGTTGCACATCTTGCTGCTTTGGAAGGAAGAATTCCTTTTATCAATTTTTTTGATGGATTTCGTACCTCACATGAAATACAAAAAATCGAATGCTGGGATTATCAGGAATTAAAAGAAATGATAAATCAGGAAGCATTAGATGGATTTCGACAAAATGCATTAAATTCGGAACATCCTTCTGAAATGGGATCGGCACAGAATCCGGATGTATTTTTTCAGGTGAGAGAAGCGTCAAATCCGGATTATGAGAGACTGACTCAAATAGTAGAACATTATATGGAAATCATAAATCAAAAGCTTGGAACAAACTACCATTTGTTTGACTATTATGGTGGGAAAGATGCAAAAACAATAATAGTTGCAATGGGATCGGTATGTGAAACTATCGAAGAGACAATAGATTATTTAAATAAGAAAGAGGAAAAGGTGGGATTAGTGAAAGTGCGTCTTTATCGCCCGTTTAGTCGGGAAGCGTTTCTAAAGGCATTACCAGATTCTGTGGAACGAATTATTGTTTTGAACAGGACGAAAGAGCCGGGAGCATTGGGGGAACCACTTTATCTGGATGTTTTGGCAGCAGTAAAGGGAAGTTGTTATGAAAAAGCTGAACTTTTTTCAGGAAGATATGGTTTGGGTTCGAAAGAGATAACGCCGGGGATGATAAGTTCTATTTTCCATAACCAGAAGAAAGAACATTTCACAATAGGGATAAAAGATGATGTAACAGAATTATCGCTTCCGATAGGAGAAGAACCGGAATTTGGAGAAGAAGAGGAAAAAAGTTGTAAGTTCTGGGGACTTGGTCATGATGGAACGGTTGGAGCAAATAAAAACACCATTAAAATTATAGGTGATCATACAGATATGCAAGTACAGGCATATTTTGATTATGATTCCAAAAAATCAGGAGGAATTACAATTTCACATCTAAGATTTGGAAAGGAACCGATACGTTCTGCATATGGAATTCGAAAGGCAGATTTTGTGGCATGCCATCTTGCACCGTATCTGGAAAAATATGAAATTGTAGAAGACATCAAACGTGGTGGAATCTTTTTGCTGAATTGTGCATGGAATCAAGCAGAAATTGAAAAGAATCTTCCTGCAAAGGTGAAGCGTTATCTTGCAGAGCATGAAATTGAGTTCTATGCAATTGATGCATATGGAATCGCAAAACAGATTGGTCTTGGCTCTAAGGTGAACACAATCTTACAATCCGCATTTTTTTCCCTTACTAAGCTGCTTCCGGAAGAAGAAGTGATGGAGTATATGAAGGAGGCGGCAGTAAAAACTTATCAGAAAAAGGGAGATCTTGTGGTGCAGATGAACTTAAAGGCGATTGAAGCAGGGAGAAGTTCTTACTGGAAGGTTGAGATACCGGAAGAATGGAAACAGATCAGGGAAGAAGAAAAAATGGAAGGGGAAGACGTATATCGCATAACATGTGGTATTATGGAGTCTAAGGAAAGAAAATGGGAAGAGGAAAGAGAGAAGTTTGTAACAAGAATTCAGATTCCATCAAATTCCCTGAAAGGAAATGAGCTTCCAGTATCTGCTTTTTTGGAATATCGGGATGGGAAGACACCATCAGGTACGGCAGCTTATGAAAAAAGAGGAGTGGCAACAGAGGTTCCGGTATGGGACTATGAAAAGTGCATTCAGTGTAATCAGTGTTCCTATGTCTGTCCACACGCTGTAATTCGCCCAGTCGTGCTCGCAGAAGGGGAAGTGGAACAGGCGCCGGAAGGAATGCGTTTAAAAGCAATGAATGGGATGGAGGGATATAAATATGCCATTACAATATCTACCTACGATTGTACTGGATGTGAAAGCTGCTATCATGTATGTCCGGCACCGGGAAAAGCACTTCATATGGAACCTTTTGAAAAGCAGAAAAAACAACAGAAATATTTTGACTATGCAGTAAGGGTACCGGAAAAAGCAGAGGTTTTAGAGAAGTTTAAAAGAGAAACGGTAAAAGGTTCTCAGTTTGTGCAACCGTTATTCGAATTTTCAGGAGCTTGTGGAGGATGTGGAGAAACACCTTATGCAAAACTGGTGACACAGTTATTTGGTGAATGCCTTTATATTGCAAATGCAACGGGATGTTCTTCTATTTGGGCAAATTCTTTTCCATCAACACCTTATACCTGTAACGGGGATGGGAAGGGACCTGCATGGGCGAACTCTTTATTTGAGGATGCAGCAGAGTTTGGACTTGGAATGTTATTGACACAGCGTGTAGCGAGAGAGCGGTTGAAACACAAACTCGAAATATTACTGAAGGAAATGCAGGCAGGGAAGGAAAGTAATATTTTTATGGCATATCAGAACTGGCTTGAAACGTTTTTTGATAGTAAAGCAAACCAGACTGCAACGAAAGAATTGGTAACATGTTTGGAAAAAGAAGAGAGTGCTATTGCAAAAGATATTTTAAAAGAGAAGAATTATCTAGCGAAAAAGTCTCAATGGATTTTTGGAGGAGATGGCTGGGCATATGACATTGGGTATGGTGGATTGGATCATATTTTGGCATCTGGAGAAGATATAAATGTATTGGTCTTTGATACGGAAATTTATTCGAATACAGGAGGGCAGGCATCAAAGGCAACACATCAAGGAGCTTTGGCAAGACTTGCGACAAATGGAAAGAAAACAAAAAAGAAAAATCTGGCAGGAATGGCGATGACATATGAAAATGTTTATGTCGCGCAGGTGGCAATGGGAGCTGATTATCAGCAGTGTATCAAAGCGTTTGCAGAGGCAGAGCAATATCCAGGTCCTTCATTGATTATTGCATATGCGCCATGTATCAGTCATGGAATACGAAAGGGAATGGGAGAAGTTCAGCTAGAAGAAAGACTGGCAGTAGAAAGTGGTTATTGGAAAATTTTCCGATATCATCCAACAGGCGGAAAAGAGGGGAAACCGGTGATGATTCAAGATGGAAAAGAACCGACACAATCCAGAGAAAATCTCTTAGAAGAGTTCTTAAGGGGAGAAAATAGATTCCAAGGGAAAAGAAAAACAGAATAAAATGTGTATCGCTGGATGTGCTTGAAAAAGAGGTGTGCAATTTGCGCACCTCTTTTGCGCAATCTGATATTTACAAAAAAATGCGATAATGCTAAAATGGGTACAGGTAGTGTGGAGCAGCAAGTGTTGCAGGGAGGAAGCGTTCATGACAAATCTATTTGCAAGATGGAAAGCGCAGATAAACCGCCGAAAAAAAGAACGGGAAAGGAAACAGGAAAAGAAAGTGGGAAATGAAGTGAACCAGGAAGTAAAAAAAGAAGATTTTTTACTGAGTCAGATTGATGAATTTAGAGAAAAAGCAAAACAGCTTCAGGGACTATTGGTTTTAAAAGAGACAAAAGTACAGGAATTACAGACACTTGTAGATGAAAAAGAAGACAAAGCACAGGAATTAGAACAAATCTTGACAGAGAGAAGAGAAGAATCCGACCGTATTGTGGTGGAATTCGATAAGCAAATAAGTGAAATGATCGACAAGATTGCTGAAAAAATGGACGAGATGGAAAGGTCTGTAAAACAGCAAATTGATACTGTGCAGAGGGCAAGTGAAGATCAGATTGCGAGGAATAGAACTTTATTAGAAGCGCAGATTGCATCTAATCAGAAGTACACGAAAGAACAGATGGATGCCAGTGAGACATTCAGTAGAGAACAGATTGCTGCAGTAAAAGAATTGATGAACAGCCAGACGGAGGAAAATAAAAAACGTCAGGAAGAACAGGCAGCAGCAGTGCAGACATTGTTAGAGGATGTCAACAAGCGTTTAGATGTAATGAAGAATGAATTGACAGAGAAAGTTCATTCTGAGAATGTAAAATGTTATCGTAATATTCAGGATTTATTTCATGAATTTGATGAGAAATTAGAAAAATTAGAAACAATTCATAGTCAGACATCTTCTACCAGGGGATATGTAAAATGTTTGACATGGCTTTCTGGTATTAATTTGGTGGTATTATTAGGATTTATATTATACTCACTTGGAGTATTTAATTTTTAGGTATTTAATTTTAGGTATATTTTTTTTTGGTAATTTTTTAGGTTATATTTTTGGGTGATACATAGCAAGTGCCTGTGTGGGGCAGGAACTGCTAGATACCATGTATTGACACGGGGATGGGGAAATTAGGTTAAACGAAAGGGAAATGCATGGAGTTAGAAAAGAAAAAGGTATGGGTTGTGGGACATAAGAATCCAGATACGGATTCTATTTGTGCTGCAATTTCGTATGCGTATTTAAAGAACCAGATAGAAGATAAGGAGTTTGAGGCAAAGCGTGCCGGAAATATCAATGAAGAGACACGCTATGTGCTTGATTATTTTGGTGTTGAAGAACCAGAGTTGGTTTCTCATGCCGGAGCACAAGTAAAAGACATTACATTTCGAAAAACACAGGGCGTTGGATGTCAGATATCATTAAAACGCGCCTGGAAACTTATGAAAGAATTAGAAGTTGTAACGCTTCCGATTACAAGTCGTAATGGGAAATTAGAAGGAGTTATTGTAACAAAGGATATTGCGACCTCTTATATGGATGTGTATGATAATCATGTATTGTCAAAAGCACGTACCCAGTATAAAACAATTGCGGAAACGTTAGAAGGAACTGTAATCGCAGGAAATGAGCATGCTTATTTTGTAAAAGGAAAAGTAGTTGTATCTGCATCAAATCCAGACTATATGGCAGAATATATTGAAGATGATGATTTGGTAATCTTAAGTGACCGTGAGGAATCACAGATACAGGCAATCAAATCAAATGCAAGCTGTTTGATTATTGGATGTGGGTTTAATGTAAGCCAGGAAGTAATGGAATTGGCAAATACGTATAACTGTGTGATTATTACAACACCATATGATACGTTTTCTGTGGCTCGTTTGATTAATCAGAGTATGCCAATTAAACAGTTTATGACAAGAGAAAATCTTGTGACATTTAATCTTGATGATAATGTAGATGAAGTAAAAGATGTTACATCTAAGATTAGACATCGTGACTTCCCTGTTTTAGATGATAATAATCAATATATTGGAATGATGTCACGTCGAAATTTGTTACAGATGCAGAAAAAACAGATTATTTTAGTGGATCATAATGAAAAATCACAGGCAGTAGATGGAATTGATGAGGCAGAGATATTAGAAATTATTGATCATCACCGCATCGGAAGTCTGGAAACGATGTCGCCGGTTTATTTTAGAAATCAGCCATTAGGATGTACATCGACGATTATTTATCAGATGTATCAGGAAAAGGGTGTAGAAATTCCGAAAAAGATAGCGGGTCTTTTGTTGTCTGCTATTTTGTCGGACACTTTAATGTTCCGTTCACCAACCTGTACAGCATTAGATCAGGAAGTGGCAGAAGCTTTGGCTAAGATTGCAGAAGTTGAAATAGAAGAACATGCAAAGAAGATGTTTGAGGCGGGAAGCGATTTCAAAAATAAGAAAACAGATGAAATCTTTTATCAGGATTTTAAGATTTTCCATACACAGGACATTAATTTTGGTGTGGCACAGATTAGTGCGATGAGTGCAACAGAATTAGATAAGCTGGCTGCCCAGCTGAAACCTTTTATGACACAGGTTTTAGCTGAGAAAGATATCTCTATGGTTTTTGTTATGCTTACTGATATTTTAGAGGAATCTACAAAACTTATCTATGCAGGTGGCGAAGCTGAAAGGCTGGTAAAAGATGCGTTTCACGTTGCGCCGGACGAAGACGGAGTTGTATTAAAAGGTGTCGTATCACGTAAGAAACAGCTAATACCAGCTTTTATGAACACTTTAGCGGAGCAGGCGTAAATCTCTTGGTGCAGTGCCAAAGTTTTTCTTATAGGCACGTGAAAAAGTAGAATAATTTTTAAAGCCGCATTCATAGCATGCTTCTGTAATAGGAGTTCCATTTCGGATAAGTTCTCTGGCGAGCTGAAGACGTTTGGTGGTCAGATAGTTCCCGATGGTATATCCGGTTTCTTCTTTAAAAGTGTGCATTAAATAATAGCGGCTTAAGAAAAAATGTTCTGCCAGATGGTCGACATTAAGATCTTCTGTTAGGTGTTGATTAAGATAATCTAAAACAGCAAGGATTTTTTCGTTGGAAGAAGAGTTGCTGATATAATGAATGTTATGATGAATCGCAGCACGATTGAGCTGTATCATGAACTCCAGAAAAAGGAGATTGTGATACAGCTCATTTGCGTAATCGGTGTCATGCAGTGACTGTTCTAAGCGGTCTGTAATAGAACCAAGTGTGCTGCCAGAGAAAGATTTCACACGCAGAACATGCGACTGTTCTTTATGAGCCTGTTTGAAGCAAAGTCCTAAATCATAGTTTTCTTCCTGATAGGAATTTAGAAAAGAAGGGGAGACATAAATGATAATACGTTCATAGGATTTGGCACTGTGAATGATAGGACGATGAACCTCACCGGCATTTACAAAAACAATATCATTTGGTTTTAGATCATAAGAACGTCCTTCAATGGAGTAAGTGACATCTCCATCTAAAAAAATCAGGATTTTATGGAAGTCGTGGTAATGATAAGAAAAGTCTTTGCGTTCGGAATCGATTAAATGAAACATTTTAAAATTACTGTGTAGATAACCTGTTTTTTCATATTGTTTCATAATTTCCCTCCTAAAAATAAATTTATAAATAGAGTTATAGTTTTCTTCTGTGAAAATGCGATGTATTTTGCTACAAGTTTGTAGGATACTTTTATCTTACTTTGAAATAGCACAATTTGCAATATATTTAGCACATATTTCATATTCATTTTAAAAAGTGCGGAGTATAATATAAGTAATTAGAATAAAAATAGGTATAAAAAGAAACAGAAATATTACAACGTTAGGAAATTATGAGATAAAGGAGAAAAAATATGAAATTTACGAAAATGCATGGATGCGGAAACGATTATGTATATGTAAACTGCTTGGAAGAGGAGATAGAGAATCCGGGGATGGTGTCAGAAGTTGTTAGTGACCGTCATTTTGGAATTGGTTCCGATGGTCTGATCTTAATCTGTCCATCAGAAAAAGCAGACTTTCGTATGCGAATGTTCAACGCGGATGGTTCAGAAGGAGAAATGTGCGGAAACGGTATCCGTTGTGTTGCAAAATATGTTTATGACCATCATATGACAGACAAAAGACAGATTTCGATTGAAACTGGAGCAGGAATCAAGTATTTGGATCTGACGGTAGAAGATGGAAAGGTTACACTTGTAAGAGTCGATATGGGAGAACCTATTTTAAAACCGGAGTTGATTCCAGTCTTTTCTGAAAAAGAACGTGTTGTAAATGAACCAATCGAAGTAGACGGAAAAGAATGGAACATGACATGTGTCTCCATGGGAAATCCACATGCAATCGTTTTTATTGAGGATACGGCAAGCTTTGAAATTGAAAAAATAGGTCCGCATTTTGAACATCATAAGTTGTTCCCGAATCGAACCAATACGGAATTTGTTCAGATTATCAGCAGAACAGAGATGAATATGCGTGTATGGGAGCGTGGTTCAGGCGAAACATTAGCGTGTGGAACGGGAACCTGTGCCAGTGTGATGGCAGCAATTTTAAATGGACTTACAGAGAATAAGGTGCTGGTTCATCTATTAGGTGGAGATTTAATGATAGAGTATGATGAAAAGAGCAATCACATTTTTATGACAGGAGCGGCAACTACGGTATTTGAAGGTGAAATCGAGGTATAACACCAAAGAAAACAGAAAGAACAGCAGAGTGAATGAGAGAGGATTAGAGCGATGAAATTAGTTAATTTATTAGAGCGGATGCCATATGAAATAAAACAGGGAAGTGTGGAAACAGAAGTTTCTACACTAGTATATGATTCCAGAAAAGTAGAAAAGAATTCTGTTTTTGTATGTATTTCGGGAAGTGTTAAAGATGCACATGAATTTATCCCGGAGGTAGTGGAAAAAGGTGCAGCAGCAGTTATCGTAGAAAAAGAAGTAGAAGTACCGGAACATGTAACTGTCATTCGGGTGGAAAATACCCGATATGCATTGGCTTGTATGTCAGCAGCATATTTTGGTCATCCGGCAGAAAAATTGAAAACGATTGGAATTACCGGAACAAAAGGAAAAACAACTACAACATATATGATAAAATCTATTTTAGAGGCATCCGGAATTAAGACGGGGTTGATTGGAACCATTGAAGTCATCATTGGCGATAAGCATATCAGTGCAAAAAATACAACACCGGAATCTTATGCCGTGCAGGAATATTTTCATGAGATGGTAGAAGCGGGATTAGAAGCAGTTGTAATGGAAGTTTCTTCTCAGGGACTGATGCTTCATCGAGTTTCCGGCTTCACGTTTGATTATGGTGTATTTACTAATTTGGAACCGGATCATATCGGAGAAAATGAGCACAAGGATTTTGCTGACTATATGCATTGTAAGAGTCTGCTTTTCCAGCAGTGCCGTCAGGGTATTTTAAATGCCGACAGTGAGCATTTAGAAGGAATCTTAGAAGGGCATACTTGTAAGGTTGAGACATTCGGTTATAGTGAGAATGCAGACTTACGTGCTGGAAATATGGAATTACTGCACAGACCGGGCGTACTTGGCGTAAAATATCATATCAGTGGTTTGTTAGACTGCGATGTGGATATCAATGTACCGGGAAGATTTAGTGTTTATAATTCATTGACAGCAATTGCAATCTGCCGTCATTTTGGTGTGGACATTCCAGTCATCCAGAAAGCATTGTCACAGGTAAAAGTAAAAGGAAGAATTGAGATTGTTCCGGTATCGCCAAGATTTACCGTGATGATTGATTATGCACATAATGCAATGGCATTAGAAAGTCTTTTAACTACTTTAAAAGAATATGAACCAAAACGCCTTGTCTGCCTGTTTGGATGTGGTGGAAACCGTGCAAAATCCAGACGTTATGAAATGGGAGAAGTTTCTTCCAAACTGGCAGATTTAACGGTTGTGACTTCTGATAATCCACGTTTTGAAGAACCGATGGATATTATTCAGGATATTATAGTCGGAGTGAAAAAAGCGGATGGAGAATATGTCACAATTCCAGATAGAAAAGAAGCCATCGAATATTGTATTGCAAATGCAAAGGACGGTGATGTTATCATTCTGGCAGGAAAAGGACATGAAGATTATCAGGAAATCAAGGGAGAAAAGTTCCATATGGACGAACGGGAACTGATTGCTGACATTTTAAAAGAGCATCCGGAATATACGAAATAAAAAGATGGTAATATTGGAAAAGTTGATGTAATAGAAAGTAGGGAGAAATCGTATGGCAATATTTAAGGGTGCAGGAGTTGCACTGGTAACTCCATTCAAGGAAGATGAAACCATTCATTTTGAAGCACTTGGAAAAATGGTCGAGGAGCAGATTGCGGGACATACTGACGCGATTATTGTATGTGGAACAACAGGTGAACCGGCAACCATGACAGCAGAGGAACGGATAGAATGTATTAAATTTGTAGTCGAAAAAGTAAACCACCGTATTCCGGTTATTGCAGGAACCGGCTGTAACTGTACAAGAAGTGCAGTAGAGCTTTCAAAGAAAGCGGAAGAGTTAGGTGTGAATGGTCTTCTTGTCGTAACACCATATTACAACAAAGCAACACAGGAAGGGCTGTATGAGCATTATAAAAAAATTGCATTAGCAACGACACTTCCGATTATTATGTATAACGTACCTTCCCGTACTGGCTGTAATATTATGCCGGAGACAGCAGCAAGACTTGGAAAAGAGTTTGAAAATATTGTGGGAATCAAGGAAGCAAGTGGAAATATTTCACAGGTGGCAACTTTGGCAGCACTTTGTAAGGGGAATTTGGATATCTATTCCGGAAATGATGATGAAGTCGTTCCGATTCTGTCCTTAGGTGGAATCGGTGTTATATCTGTATTATCCAATGTAGCACCACAGGATATGCATGATATGGTAATGGAATATTTAGAGGGAGATCGGGAAAAAGCAGTAGAATTACAGTTGTCGTATTTGCCACTGATTCATGCACTGTTTTCCGAAGTAAATCCGATTCCGGTAAAAGAAGCTTTGAACCTTTTAGGGAAAGAAGCCGGACCGGTTCGTCTACCATTAACCAGAATGTCAGAAAAGAACAGAAGTGTATTAGAGCAGGTATTAAAGACGTATACGTTAAAATAGAAAAGTGTGTCTGAAAAAGAAAGAAAATGGATATTTGGTTCTTCCAAATATCCATTTTCTTATATGAGCTTAGAACATTCTTGTTCTAAGAAGTATATTAGATAAATCTATTTTTTTGGTGCACGGCGGGATTTTTTCTTTTTCGCAACGCTGTAACCGAAAGTCCCAATTTTTTCCCCAAGCAAAAAGTATTCGCCGTGAGAATAGGTAACAAGTCCGGCAGCATTTAAATCAAACTTATTTTTTTCATCTAGAAGCGTATCGTCAATTGTGACACCAACCACGTCAGCCAGAAACATTGTATGGCTTCCAAGCGGTTTTACTTCACGAACTTTGCATTCAATGTTGACGGGACTTTCTGCAATTCCCGGAGCTTTGATATGGTTAGAAGGAAGCGGAGTCAGATGACATTCCTTAAATTTATCGACGTCACGACCAGAGCGGACGCCGCAAAAATCGGTTGCTTTTACTAATCGTTTGGTAGTCAGATTCACAACAAATTCGCCGGATTCTTCAATTAAATGATAGGAATAGCGTTCCGGACGAACAGAAATAGAAAGCATAGGTGGATTGGTGCAGACAGTACCTGCCCATGCAACTGTAATAATATTTGGTTTTTCGTCATTTCCCTGGTAACTGACCATAACCGCAGGAAGCGGATAGAGCATATTGCCGGGTTTCCATGATTGTTTAGCCATAAGAAATCCTTTCTTAAAAGAACAATTATTTCATTAAAATATCCATAAGATAAGCATAGACATCATCGGTAGCGGTGCTCCAGTTGCCACAGATTGCCTCCGCCTGTTCTTTGGTTTTTACTGTTAAGGTTAAGTCAATGATATTAGAGCCTTTTAAACGATATTGACAACGCACTGCATAGTCCTGATTTGGTGTTTTGTAGTAGTCCGCCAAAATGGAATTTTCATTACGAAGCTCTAATTTATTTTTTTCAAAATATGCTAAGGTGTCATGTTCAATGGCATCGGAAATTTTATCTTTAAAAAATCCGAGCGTTTCTTTGCCGGCATCTGTAATGCGGTATTGGGTATTGCTGTGAGTAGATTCCGGAGAAATCAAACCAGCATCTACCAGTTCCCCAATGACTTGTTGGACGCGGAAATAGTCGGTGTATTCCTGCTCCAAAAAGAAATTGGAAATCTGTGTATTCGTTAATGGAAAATCCACTTTATCAAGCATATTTAAAATTGTCAGTTTATATATAGTAAATGGTTCAGCCATAGATAATTCGATCCTTTCCCTGCCAGCTATCCCGTTCCTTTAAGATGCGCTGGATGGTATTTAAGACCCGCTTTTTGTCAGTGCTCCAAAGCGGTGCTAAAAGCAGTTGTCGTGGTCCATCTCCAGTGATTCGATGAACTACAATTGTCTCTGGAATCCGTTCCAGACAATCCACGATAAAGTTACAATATTCCTCCATAGAAAAAAGTGGGAAATGGGTTTCTTCATAATAAGTTGCCAAATCAGTTCCTTTTAAAACATGGAGTAATTGAAGTTTCAGTCCCTGTATGGGAAGCCCTGTGACAAAGTCAAGGGATTCTAGCATCATTTCTTTTGTCTCGTTTGGTAAGCCTAGAATTAAGTGTACAATGATAGTAATATTTCGTGCATGCAGATTTGTGACAGCGGTTTGAAACTGTTCAAGACAGATGCCGCTTCGAATAAAAGCATGCGTAGATTCGTGGATGGATTGAAGTCCAAGTTCAACCCAGATAGGTTTGATCTGATTTAATTCAGATAGTAAATCAAGAATTTCTTCAGAAAGGCAGTCACATCGGGTGGCAATTGAGAGAGCAACAATATCCGGATGATTAATTGCCTCTGTAAAGATTTTTCGCAGATAAGAAACAGGAGCATAAGTGTTGGTGTATGCTTGAAAATAGGCAATAAATTTTCGACAGGAAGTCTTTGCCATAATCCGTTTTTTGGCTGTTTCAATCTGTTCTGTAATAGAGAGGGAAGGGGCAGCAGCAAAATCACCGCTGCCACCTGCACTGCAAAAGATGCAGCCACGGGAATCTAAGGTACCATCCCGGTTTGGACAGGTCATCCCTCCATTTAAAGATAAACGATATATTTTTTCACCGTAAGTTTCTTTGAGATAATAATCTAAAGAATAGTAACGTTTGTCACCCCAAAAGTGTGGGGAAAGCTGCTTGTTCATCGTCATGAGAAGTCCTGATTAATGTTTGATGTGGGATTTTACTGCTTCACTAACAACTTCTGCAACACGAGGATCAAATGCTTCCGGCATAATGAAATCTTCAGAAAGCTGTTCATCGGTTACAAGATTAGCAAGAGCAGTGGCAGCAGCTAATTTCATTTCTTCTGTAATCTGAGTAGCGCGTCCCTCTAAGGCACCTTTGAAAATACCAGGGAAAGCAATTACATTATTGACCTGATTTGGGAAATCGCTTCTTCCGGTACCAACCACACGGGCACCGGCAGCTTTTGCAACATCTGGCATAATTTCAGGAACTGGATTTGCCATAGCAAAGAGGATAGAGTCTTTGTTCATGGAAGATACCATTTCAGGAGTTACAATATTTGGAGCAGAAACGCCGACAAAAATATCAGCACCCTTTAATGCATCAGCAAGAGTTCCTTTTTTGTTTTCTAAATTAGTAACCTCTGTCATTTTCTGCTGCATCCAGTTTAAGTTTGGATAGTCTTTTCCAATAATACCTTCGCGGTCACACATAGTAACATGTTTAAAACCATAGGTTAACAGTAATTTTGTAATGGCAATACCGGCAGAACCTGCACCGTTGACAACAACACGGCAGTCTTCTTTTTTCTTACCGGTCACACGTAAACCATTGATGATACCTGCAAGAACTACGATTGCAGTTCCATGCTGGTCGTCATGGAAAACAGGGATGTCTAACATTTCTTTTAAACGCTCTTCAATTTCAAAACAGCGAGGTGCGGAAATATCCTCTAAGTTAATTCCACCAAAGCCAGGTGCAAGGTTTTTAATGGTTGTAATGAGTTCTTCTGTATCCTGTGTATCTAAACAGATTGGAACTGCGTTGACATTACCGAATTCTTTGAAAAGAACACATTTTCCTTCCATAACAGGCATGGCAGCGTAAGGTCCAATGTTGCCAAGTCCTAAAACAGCACTTCCGTCAGAAATAACAGCAACGGTGTTTGCTTTCATTGTATAGGTATAAGCTGCTTCTTTATCTTCTGCAATTAACTTACAAGGCTCTGCAACACCAGGAGTATAGGCGATAGCAAGATCCTCACGGGAGTTTACTTTTGATTTTGCGATGGTTTCTAATTTACCATTCCATTCTTTATGAGCCCAAATAGCTTTTTCTTTCATGTCCATTGTTGTTTCTATCCTTTCGTTTATCTCAAATTTCTTACATTTTTTTGAAAAAATAGATAATTATTTCTTATTAAAAATGCAACAAGGCTATGATAACATTTCTAAAAAGACAAATCAAGGAAATTAGGTCTTTCTATTTAGGAAAAAATAGTGTAATATAATAGATATCATTCAGAATGTCACTTCAGACAGAATTCCCATAGAGAAAGATTTTATAGTGAGGAGTAAATAAAATGAGAGAAAAGTATGAAAGCCTGTCATTAGTTGTTTTGCGTGATTTGGCAAAAAGCAGGGGATTGAAAAATATTTCATCTGCAAAAAAAGCAGACCTTGTAGAGATGATGCTTGCAGAAGATGAGAGAATAAAAAAAGAAAAGGAAAATAAAGAGAAACAGGAAGAGGCACAGAACGGAGAAAAGGCGCCAGAACAGAAGAAGCAGGAAGATTATAGTCAGAATCTTGATAGTGGAATCACGGCAAATGGTATTTTAGAGGTTATGCCGGATGGTTATGGATTTATCCGTTGTGAAAATTATATGCCGGGAGAAAACGATGTCTATGTATCACCATCCCAGATTCGAAAATTCAATTTAAAAACAGGGGACATTGTAACCGGAAATACCAGAATTAAAACACAGCAGGAAAAATTTTCAGCCTTGCTCTATGTGACAACCGTAAATGGTTATCATCCAAGTGAAGCGCAGAAACGTAAGAACTTTGAAGATTTAACACCGATTTTTCCAAATGAGAGAATTCGTCTGGAGCGTCCAGGATGCAGTGTGGCAATGCGAATTACGGATTTGGTTTCTCCAATCGGTAAGGGACAGAGAGGTATGATTGTTTCCCAGCCAAAAGCAGGAAAAACAACACTGTTAAAGGATGTGGCAAGAGCGGTTACTGCAAATAATCCAGAGATGCATTTAATTATTCTTTTAATTGATGAACGTCCGGAAGAAGTAACAGATATCAAAGAAGCAATCGAAGGAGATAATGTTGAGGTTATCTATTCTACCTTTGATGAACTTCCGGAACATCACAAACGTGTTTCCGAGATGGTAATTGAGCGTGCGAAAAGATTAGTAGAGCATAAACAGGATGTTATGATTCTTCTGGACAGTATCACTCGTTTGGCAAGAGCTTATAACTTAACGGTTGCACCAAGCGGACGTACTTTGTCCGGTGGTCTTGATCCGGCTGCACTTCATATGCCAAAACGTTTCTTTGGTGCAGCTCGTAATATGAGAGAGGGCGGAAGTCTTACAATTTTAGCTACGGCATTAGTTGAAACAGGAAGTAAGATGGATGACGTTGTATTTGAAGAATTTAAAGGAACCGGTAACATGGAACTTGTGTTAGATCGTAAGCTTTCTGAAAAACGCGTATTTCCAGCAATTGATATTGTAAAATCCGGCACAAGAAGAGATGATCTTCTCTTAGATCAGGAAGAGCAGGAAGCAATGAATATCATGCGAAAAGCAATTAATGGTATGCGTACAGATGAAGCTGTAGAAAATATTCTGAATATGTTTGCAAGAACCAGAAACAACCAGGAATATATCCAGATGGTGAAAAAGAATCGGATTGTTTAAAAAATGTACATTAGTCAATGATGTGACACCAACTTTTCAAAAATAAAAAGGTT
>JBJELY010000124.1:0-6352 GCA_051879395.1 Roseburia sp.
ATGATAGGAGTCTCCAAAACTTTTGGTGGGAGTTCGATTCTCTCATCCCCTGCTATAAAAAAGAACCTTGAAAGTCATAGTGCTTTCAAGGTTTTTTCGCATAATTAAGAATATGGGGAGATTACAATGAAACAGAAGATAGAGATAAAAAATGATTCATTCTATAGTCAGATTTTTAAATTAGTACTTCCAATTGTAGTTCAGAATCTGCTTAGTGCAGCGGTTAGTTCTGCGGATGTAGTTATGTTGAATTATGTAGGACAATCAGCGATATCTGCAGTATCACTGGCTTCTCAATATGCAAATGTTTTATTTATGGTATTTTACGGTTTGGGTACAGGTGCAACGATGCTCTGTGCACAATATTATGGAAAAGGGGATATGCAGGCAATACAAGTAGTAGAAGGAATCGCAATGCGCTTTTCAATTGCAATTGCGCTATTTTTTGCGGGAATGGCATTGTTTGCCCCAGAGGGAATGATGCGAATATTTACAGATGATGCAGGGTTAATAACTATTGGGGCATCTTATTTGCGTTTTATGAGTATTAGTTATTTATGTTGGGGAATTACAGAAGTATATCTTGCAGTACTTAGAAGTATTGGACGTGTAGTTATCAGTACAGCAATGAATGTACTTGCATTTTCCTTAAATGTATTTTTAAATGCGGTATTTATTTTTGGATTATTTGGGGCACCAAAGTTGGGAGCAATGGGAGTAGCGCTTGCAACCTCTATTTCTAGATTGATTGAATTGGTAGCATGCTTTATTGTATCTTTTCTTAGTAAAGATATTAAATTGGATTTTCGGTATTTGTTTGTGAGAAATAAGTTGTTATTTTCTGACTTTGTGCGATTGTCGTTACCGGCACTTGGGAATGATATCAGCTGGAGTGTGGCATTTTCCATGTATTCGGTAATTCTTGGACATCTGGGAACAGACGTGGTAGCTGCAAACTCTTTTGTTGTTGTGGTGCGGAATTTTGGAACCATACTTTGTTTTGGAATGGCAAGTGCAGGAGGAATTTTATTAGGAAATATAATCGGAGAGAATCGTTTTGAAGAAGCAAAAGCGGGAGCAAAAAAGCTGATGAAGCTTACGATAATAACCGGTGCAATCGGTGGATTGATTATTCTGGCAGCCAGTCCATTTGTGTTAAAGCATGCAGCATTAACAGAACAGGCAATGCACTATTTAAAATATATGTTGTTGATTAATACATATTATGTTATGGGGGTTGCTGTAAATACAACATTGATTGCCGGCGTTTTTCGAGCTGGCGGAGACAGCCGTTTTGGTTTTATCTGTGATACGATTGATATGTGGTGTTATGCAGTGCCACTCGGCTTTTTGGCAGCATTTGTATTCAAATTGCCTGTGATGTGGGTGTATTTTTTGCTGTGTACAGATGAATTTGTGAAATGGCCGTGGGTAATTAAACATTATCGAAGTGGAAAGTGGCTCCATAATATTACCAGGGAAAATTTATTTGAGAAAAAATAATCGGTTGATATGTATTATAGAAACTGTTAGAGAAAAACGTTGTGGAATCGTTTCGAGACCACAGCGTTTTTTGCAATAAAAAATGCCTAGAGAAAATCTAGGCAAACTTCATTATCAAGTATACACTAAAATGGAATACAAGTCTACTATTTTCTAAAAATATTTGTTAGTATATTTGTGTCGACAAGAATGAAACTGCAAGAGTGGTCCGGGACATGAATGGAGCGAAGGCGTTCATGCATATCTGCAGAAAATCAAGAGAAAGGATAAAAGCAGAATGGAAGAAAAAAGAAAATTACCGGGAGTGACGAGAGAAGAGGAAGAAAAGCAATTAGAGTATGTGATAAAAGTCGCAGAAGAAAATCTGGAGAAAACAATAAGAGAAGAGAAGCGTCTTGCAGAAGATATTCATGAATTGGTTGAGAGTTATGGCGCAAAAGATGTAGAGGCTTTATCGATGTTACATAATACACAGGTGATGTATGAGGAAACGAAAAAGAATTTAGAACGGTGCGAGAAAGCAAGAAGAAAGCCTTACTTTGGAAGAATTGATTTATATGATAAAGGCATCAAGCAGGACGAAGTTTTTTACATCGGAAAAGTAGGAATCGCAAGGAATATTACGGAACCTGAAGTAATTGACTGGAGAGCACCAATCGCGTCAGTTTATTATGAAAATGCCCTAGGAGATTGTAGTTATACCGTAAAAAAAGAAGGAACCTATCAGATTCAGTTAAATCGGAAACGTACTTATGAAATTGAGGAGGATCAATTAAAGGATTTTTATGATTCAGATGTAGTTGCAAATGATGAATTGCTTACAAAATATCTTGCAAAAAATAAGAAAGCAGTATTAGGAGAAATTATTGCAACCATCCAAAAGGAACAGAATGCAATTATCCGAAAGTCTCCAAGACAAAATGTGATTGTTCAGGGAGCGGCGGGGTCTGGTAAGACGACAGTAGCGATGCATCGTATTTCTTACATTTTGTATAATTATGAAGAGGATTTCCGACCAGAAGATTTTTATATTGTAGGAAGTAATCAAATATTATTGAATTATATTACAAGTGTACTTCCAGACTTGGATGTGTATGGAGTTCGTCAGATGACGATGGAGCAGCTGCTTACTCGTTTGTTGTACGAAGATTGGGATGAAAATACCATGAAAGTTCGTTTGGTGGAAAGAAATCAGGAAAAAGATAACGTAAAGGGAACTTTTTCCTGGTATCAAGATTTGGAAGAATATTGTAAAAAACTGGAATCCCAAACAATTTTAGCGCAGGATATATTTTTTGAAGGAATTGAGAAGAAAAAGGAAGAAATTCTTTTAACAGCAGAATCTATTCAAAAATATCTGGAAGATAATCCGGACATCTCCATTCAAAATAAAATACAATATTTGAATAAGCGCATTATGGCAAAAGTGCAGAATGTGTTGTCAGGAAAAAATATTACATATGGGGAAGAAGAAAAAAAAGAAATCCGGAAAAAGTATCGAAATTATTTTGGAAACAGAGAGTGGAAAACACCTATTTATGAAATGTATCTAGACTTTTTAAATGAACAGAAAGAAAAAGGATATATCGCTACATATTCCGAAACAGAATTTGACATCTATGATTTGGCAGCACTTGCTTATTTATACAAGAGGGTGAAAGAAACGGAATTAATTCGAGAAGCAAGTCATGTTGTCATTGATGAGGCACAGGATTTTGGAATGATGGTATATGCTGTTTTAAAATACTGCATGAGGGGATGTACTTTTACAATTATGGGCGATGTTTCCCAAAATATTCATTTTGGATATGGGTTAAATGATTGGGAAGAGTTAAAGAAACATATGTTAACTGGAAATTACGACAGTTTTCAAGTATTAAAGAAAAGTTATCGTAATACAATAGAGATTTCGAATTTTGCAATGAGAATTTTAAAACATGGAAATTTTCCGATTTATCCGGTAGAGCCAATTATTCGTCATGGAAAAGAAGTATTGATGCAACAATATACAGAGGAACAGGTACTTTTTGAAGCAGTAACTGACAAAATTAAAAATTGGCAGGAGGAAGGTCTGGAAACAATTGCAGTTATATGCAGGACAGAGGAAAGAGCGAAGGCAGTTGCAAATGTTTTAGGGAAGAAAGTAAAGCTTTTAGAAGAGGATGTTGAAAAGGCCGAATTTGGAAGTGGAGTTATGGTGTTACCAATTGAATATACGAAGGGTTTGGAGTTTGATGCAGTTTTGATTTTAGATCCAAATCAAAAAGATTATCCTTTGGACGATGGACATGTAAAACTTTTATATGTTGCAGCAACGCGCGCTTTGCATGAACTTGCAGTTTTTCACTTAGGAAATTTGACAAGAGTGATTGCAGATCCGGTTTTAAAAAAGGAACAGCAGGTTTTTAAAGAGGAAATTAAGGTAGAAAAGATTCCGAAACGAAAAGAAAGAAAAGATTCAAACCAGAAGGATGTTTCAAGAGAAATAGGCATTTCAAGAAAAATAGATGTTCCAAAAGAGAGTAAGATTCTGAAAAATGATAAGGTCGAGCTAGAATTTTTGAAACCACAGGTTTTTTCATCAGGGAAAAAAGCACAACATCAGTTTGGGGATATCCCATCGAATGATGTTTTACGTCCAGCTGGACATGGAAGGATTGATACCCGGATTCGCTGGATACAGAAACATCAAAATGGAATTGAACTGGTAAGTAGTTATGGGATGCTTTATGTTAGTCCGATAACGGAAGATATGATTCGTGTTACATTTGGAGTAGAGGATAAGCGAAAAGAGATAAAGATGAGTTCTGATACAAAAACTCGTTGGGAATGTAAGGAATCGCGTGAGAAAGTTTTGGTTCAAACGAAAAATATAATTGTATCAATCGAAAAAACTACTGGAGCAATTTCATTTTATAATAGGAATCAGAAATTGCTACTTGCGGAGCGAAGCAGGGAGCCAAGACAGATAGAACGTGGAAAGCAATGCAGAAACTGGAATTATTTTGAATGGCAGAGAAGTGAAAGAATCACAGCAAAAGGAATCTTAAAGGAAGAAAGATTATCGTTAAAAAATACGGCAAAATATATCTGTTATGGAGAAAAGTCTAAAAAGTATCCGTGTGTTTTATCAAGCCAGGGATATGGAATTATCATACCGGCAGACAGCACAGTGATGTGTTGTAATATTCCAATGTATGGACCGTATCTTTATACAGAAGAAATGGAAGTAATAGACTATTTCTTTGTAAATGGAAAAAATGAGGAAGAAATATTAAACCAGTATTCAAAACTTTTGAACTAAACTTTAGATTAGGAACAGAATAGAGTTTTGCTTTGTTGTTGAGTTGCCCCAGGTGTATCCTGGGGCTTTACTGTTTCATAAACTACAAGGAAAAGAATGTGATGTAAAATATAATGACATTTTGTTATGTATAATATACAATGGAAAAGAAGGAGGGAATAGCATGAAATTTTATTATATTATAACTTTTATTTTTGTTGCTATAGTGGCATACATAATAACAAAATCAGTGAGAGAGGAATCGCAAAAGAGACTTGATGAAAGACAGCGAACAGAGCAGTTGAAAGGATACCGGTTTGGATTTTTTTCTATCCTTCTTTTTTTAGTAATTTATGCGCTGATTGGAAGTGTAATGGATTTGTCATGGTTTACCCCGGAGGCGGTTACAATGACAGGCATTGTTGTAGGTGCATCTGCTTTTGGCGGATATAGTATTTTGAAAGGTGCATATTTTTTAGGGAGGGATAAGAAATCGAATAGAAATCTATATTGGCTTTTTGGAATTGTTGGAATCATGAATTTATGGCTTGCAACATCAAAAATATTAGCAGGACAAATGGTAGTAGAGGGAGAACTGGCAAGTAATTATATCAATTTGCTGACGGGTATTTTATTCATGGTCGTTTTTGTCACGAGTTGTATCAAAGATTTAAAGGACAGAAAAGAGGAATAAATGAAAAATTTAAGATTAAAATCAGCCAGGGCAGCCAAAGATATGTCACAGCAATTGCTTGCGGATGTGGTAGGAGTTTCACGTCAGACCATTAATGCAATTGAAATGGGAGATTATAATCCGAGTATAAAATTGTGTATTGCAATCTGTAAAGCATTAGGGAAAACTTTGGATGAATTGTTTTGGGAAGAATGAAACTATAGAGTATGTTCGTTAAAAAAATGAGGTTGTAGAGAATTGTATTTTGCAGGGAAATTTTTCCCTGCAAAAAAAGTAAAATAATAGTTGACAGAGTTATTTTATAGTGGTACTATAGACGGGCTGACGAAACAAGATAGTTTCAGACGAAAAAAGAATAAAAAAGTTCTTGACAAGAGAAACTTGATTTGATAAAATAATCAAGCTACTTATAAAAAGAATTCAGTTTTAAAAGGAAAAAATCAAAATTGTATGATAACACTAACAATTGATTGAATTTTTAAAACAATTCAAAAAAGTTCTTGACAAAAACGAAAGTTTTTGATAAGATATAGAAGTTGTCGCTGAGACAACAAAACACTTCTCAAGAAGTGCTTGAACCTTGATAATTAAACAGTGAATAACCTTGAAAGATTCAATTGAGAATATTCAAGCTAATCGAATGATTAGACGAACAGCTTTTAAAAAGCAAACCTTAAAAAACAGTAAATTGGAACTTGTTTCTGATTTAAAAAGCCAGATTTAATCTGACTTGGATTTAACTTTTAACATGAGAGTTTGATCCTGGCTCAGGATGAACGCTGGCGGCGTGCTTAACACATGCAAGTCGAACGAAGCGCTTTACTTGATTTCTTCGGAATGATTGTTCTGTGACTGAGTGGCGGACGGGTGAG
>JBJELY010000125.1:0-154767 GCA_051879395.1 Roseburia sp.
GACTCAACCGTTTTTGTATAGTGGTAGGGTGTCACATCAATTGTAACCCTACAAATTAAATAAAAAAATATGAAAAAATAGCTTGCAATTATAAATAATTTATTATATAATAACATTCGTGTTCAATATATATGCGCCACTAGCTCAGCTGGCAGAGCACCTGACTCTTAATCAGGGTGTCCAGGGTTCGAACCCCTGGTGGCGCACTCAAAGGTACTGTTTTCGAAGAAGAACTTCGGGGGCGGTGCTTTTTTCTTGTCAAAAAAATTGCAAGTCTAGCGACTTGCAATTAATTTACAGATTGGATTTCCGAGAGAAGAGAATTTCTCTTCATATTCTGTCATAATATTTCCCTGATTCATAACATCATCATGATGTAAATCTCTGGTGAAAGCATCCACCTTCCATCCGGCTTCCGGAATTTCTTCCAAGGAAAATGTAAATAAATCCTGGTTATCAGTTTTGAATTCGACACAGCCATCTTTTTGTAAAATCTGATCATACCGTGCAAAAAATTCGCGGGAAGTCAAACGTCTTTTGGCATGACGGTCCTTTGGCCAAGGATCTGAAAAATTTAAATAAATCTTTGAAATTTCATCTTTTGCAAAAATTTCAGGAAGAGTAGCCGCATCAATGCAAAGGAAACGAAGATTTGGAAGTGGATTCAAATCCATTTTTTGAACGGCACGGAAGAGCACACTTGTATAACGCTCAATGCCAAGATAATTGATATTTGGATTTGCTGCAGCAAGATCCATAATAAATCTTCCCTTTCCCATTCCAACTTCAATATGAATTGGTTGTTCCGTTGGAAAAACGGACTGCCAGTTTCCTTTGAGTGTCTCTGGGTTTTTGATACAATATTCGCTTTTTTCAATTGCCTCATCGGCACCTTTAATATTTCTTAGTCTCATAAACAATCCTTTCTATTTTCATTCCATATTTTTCAATTGGTCGATCAAAAAGAGTTTTGTAATCGGCTAATATTTTACAATAAAATATCGGAGAAAAAAAGTATTTTTACGGATTTTAGCGAAAAGTTATTGCATGAAAAATTTGTTGCGTTTATACTGTTAATGATTCCCTGTAAAAATAGGAGGGCTTTTTACAAAATACGAGCTTAATCAGGGTGATAAATGGATAAAATGTAAGAAAAGATAGAATTACAGATTAGAAAGGCATAGGAAATATATGTTTCAATTAAAAAGAGGGAAAAAAGCAGTGGCAATGCTGTTAGGAGTTTTATGTATGTTACAGGTGGCGCCACAAAAAATAGAAGCAGCAGATTATTGGCCGGAGGGACCAAGCATTGAGACTCCATCCGCAATTGTTATGGAAGTATCTACAGGAACGGTTCTTTATGAAAAAAATGCGGAGGAGCAGTTATATCCGGCAAGTATCACAAAAATACTTACAACTTTAGTTGCAATCGAAAATAGCAGTATGGATGAAATTGTTACTTTTTCAGAGGAAGCTGTATATTTGAATGAAGGAGATACTTCTCATATTTGGCGAGATGTCGGAGAGCAGATGACAATGGAGCAGTGTCTTTATGCGATTATGTTGGAATCTGCGAATGAATGTGCATGGGCAGTGGCAGAGCATGTTGCCGGAGATGTGCCAACTTTTGTGGATATGATGAATGAAAAAGCAAAAGAGCTTGGGTGCACGAATACGCATTTTAATAACCCAAATGGTTTGCCGGACGAAGAACATTGGACTTGTGCAAAGGATATGGCAATTATTGCACGCGCAGCCTATGAAAATGAGACATTTCGTATTATTACTGGAACTGCAAGATATACAATTCCTGTGACAAATAAGCATGCAGAACCAACTTATTTGCAGAACCATAATGAAATGCTTTATCCGAGAAAAACAACAGAATATGTCTATGAATACTGTACCGGAGGGAAAACAGGTTATACCATTGCATCAGGAAGTACGCTTGTGACATATGCAGAGAAAGATGGAATGGCGTTAGTTTGTGTTGTTATGAATACCCAGTCACCATTGCAGTGGACGGATAGTACAAGCTTATTTGAATATTGTTTTGATAATTTTCAGGTGTGGAACATAGCAGAAAATGAAACCAGATTTGAAACTGAAAATAAAGAAAGTGTTGGAGCACTGAACACGAATGAAGTATTTGCAAGTATGGATCAGGATGCATGTATTGTGCTTCCTAAGACGGCAGAATTTTCCGATACGACATACGAAATCAGCTATGAAAATACCAGTGATACAGTAGCAGGAACCATAGCTTATACGTATAATGACAGAGCTGTTGGTGGGGCAGATATTCTAATATCAGAAGCGGAAGTAAAAGAATTCCCATTTGATAACGTAAAAGAAACAGAGGAAGAGGAAAGTAGAACTTTAAAAATAGATCCGGTAAAGGTAATTTTGGTTCTGGTTGGAATTCTGGTGTTAGTAGCATTGTTCTTTGGTATTAGAACATTGATTGATAATATGTATATTATTCGTCATAAGCTTGAAATCAGAAAATATCGGAAAGAACAAAAGAATGGAAGAAAAAAAGAGAGAAATGTAAGAAACCGCTGGAAAAAAAGAAGAAAGTAAGTGTGCTTGAATAAAATTGGTAATAGAAAACACAAAGAACATTTAAAATAAGTCAAAAACACAAAAAACGACAAGATTATATAAAAATCTTGTCGTTTTTAAAAATTAGGACATGAGAAAAATTCTGTTGAATTATCTGACAATTAAATAAATTATCCAATCATACTGTCTAAAAGAAGGAGGAGTTGTGTTTTATTTTGCGTATAGAGAAGTAAGCCATTTGAACTTTCCACAATCGTAATGAATTTTCTTTCAAAGACAGGAGACGTTTCTAATAAATGAAGAATATAACTTTTCATAGGTTTCTCCAGTTTTAAGAAAACCGTTTCATATTCTTCTAATACTTGAAAAGATGCATGTGCTTTTTGAAAAGCAGATTTCAGTTCTAATTCCTGTTCATATTGTTCAATTGTTTTATTTACAATGAAATAGCCATTTTCATCTTTTGGCATAGAAAGAGATTTTACGGCTCGCTGCACCTGTTTCGTTAACGCATCTGAAGCGGGATAAAGAGATTCAAAATAGCTCATGAAATCGGAAGCAGATTTAAAGTGCTCATTTTTTCCTTTTTCTAATACTTCTGTGATTAAAATACGTTTGATAATACCTTCGCAGGCTTCTCTGGAAGGATTTTTACGAAGAGATGTTGTATGTTCCATAAAGTTTACCTCGTTTTTGGTTTTAATGTTGATATGTTCAGTAAAAAAAATCGTATCCGTCTGCTTTCTTTCATTTTACGACAGGAACGGGGAAAAAACAACGAAAATGAGATTTGACAGTAAAAGTAGTTTCGATTATAGTAAAAATATACCACAAAAAAGAACATGGAGCGGAAAAAATGGTAGAAGAGTCGATGAGAAGTAAAAAAGAAGAGAAGTTGTTAGAAGAAGTAAAAGATTTTATTACAAAGAACGGTGGAATCGTGAAAAAAGAACAGCTTGGAACACTGAAAATCGATTACCGGAAAATTTTGAAATTTGTGGAAAACGGAGATCTTGTTCGGGTAAAAAGTGGATATTATGCAGTCAGTCTGGATGGGTTTTCAGAAGATGAGCTGATTGCAGGACTTTTTCCGGATTGCGTTCTTTGCATGGAAAGTGCGTTGTATCAGTATGGTTATATTTCGAAAAAGCCATATGGATGGAAGTTAGCAGTGGATAAGAATACATCCAAATCCAGATTCAAGTTGGAATATCCGCAGGTAACACCTTTTTATACGGAACCGGAAGCATTGGCTTTAGGTGTGACAACCATTCCGATTGCCGGAACACAAATGAAGATTTATGAAAAAGAGAGATTAGTTTGCGATTGTCTGAAATATGAGGATAAGATGGACCGCGAATTGTTTAAAGAAGGTTTGTTATCTTATATTCAGGACAAGGATAAGGATGTCGCAAAACTAATGGAATATGCAAGAGCACGAAAAGTATTGAAAAAAGTTCAAAATATGATAGGAGTGTGGCTGTAAATGAAGCAGACAAAAGTGGATTATGCTACACTCAGGGAAAAAAGTGAAGCATTGGGCATTCCGTTTTCAAATTTGGTAGCCGGTTATGTGTTAGAAGAAATTATAAGAAGAATATCAGAGTCAAAATTTCGGCATTATCTTTGGCTTCAGGACAGTGAAAAGCTAGGTGTGGAGCATTACCGGGAAAAACAGAATCTGATTCTTCGTTTTCAGTATTGCCCCGGAGAAAAAGAAATAGAGCCGAACAAGCTTGTACCGGGACAGAAACTTTCCCGTCTATTAGGGCTTGCCATGATTGCGCATATTTTTAGCACGGAGGAAGGCAGTAGTCTTATCTGGAAAGGAAATGCGACAGAAAAGAGCGGAAAAGTAGAATTGAATTTATTTGCAGATTTTGAAGAAAAAGAGATTCCGGTTTATCTCCAGATTCAGACCGTGGAATATGCTAATTTAACTCCACAGAAAAAAGAACTTTCTCTTTTTACAGAAAAAAATAAGACCATTACTTATTATGAATATCCGGCAGAAACGCTTTTAGCAGAACAACTTTTTGAAATCATGGAAAAGATGGAGCTGGTTCCTGATATGAAATCTTTCGATATTGTTTATCGGATTCTTTCGGAGCAGGCGATGAATGCCAGACATATCCGGGATATTTTAGAAGAATTATGTAATGAAAAACCGGTAGTCAAAAAGGAATCACGGCTTCAGACAATTGAAAGCTATTCTAGTTATACTTATATGAGAAAACGATGGGAAAAATATCTGCGCCACAGAAAGAGAACGGAACCGTCCTGGGAAGAAGTCATAAAAACTTTTGTGGCTTTTATGAAGCCGGTATGGCACGCAGTATGTGTAGACGAAATCTTTTTTGATGACTGGATGCCGGATTTAGGAAGATTTTTGGGATAAGAAAAACTTCTGATTCTATTTAAAAGAATCAGAAGTTTTTTTTAAATCAACAATTGCAGGTTCAAAACAGGATAACATCTGCAAGGCATGATAATAATCTGAGCGGGTATCCATGTTGAAATTTTGAATTTCAAACGGAGTTTGAGTTGGTATAGCATCATAAGGAATGTATTTTGTATGACAACGCGCGTAAAGATTTTGAAACGTGAGTTGTCGTAGCAATAAACATTTTCCTACAGACATAATTATATTTTTTGTATAAACACCGGTTGGTAAATCAAGAGTTTTTTCTTTTTCCTCTAATGTACAGATGTCAGCATCTCCAATTGCATCAAAAAGAGCAAGTCCTGTTGCAGGCTCTAAAAAGGGTGTATCAACTGACATAAAAAAGGCTGCGTTTTCACGAATCATAGAAAGTGCAGAAAAAATTCCGGACATAGGACCGGCATTCGGATAAATGTCGGAAATTTCTGTTACCTTAAGATTCAGATGTGCATAGTCCCCTTTTCTTTTCACTGACAAGTAAATATTCGAAAAGTAAGGAGAAAATTCCTTTACTAAATATTCAATTAAACAAGAATCACCGAAAGGCAGAAGTGCCTTATCTGTTCCCATGCGTACACTGTTACCGCCGCAGAGAATGACGAGTGCATGTTCCATTCTAATAAAACCTTCCTAAAATAAAATATTTTATGAATTTCGCAATCGCTAGATACAAAATTTGATTGATTTCTACCAAATCGCCTATTACTATATCACATTCTTTTCTTGTTTTGCAAATCTTTTCATATTATAATCTAGTTAGACCGAAATTTCAGAGGAAGGGCATGGAGAAAATGCAGGAATTAGACCAGAAATTAATTCAATATGGAAAATCAGATATGTATCCGTTTCACATGCCGGGGCATAAGCGCCAAAAATTGGACTTTGCCAATCCTTATGAAATTGATATTACAGAAATAGAAGGATTTGATAATCTGCATCATGCAGAAGGAATTCTAAAAGAGGCACAGACACGTGCGGCAGAACTTTACGGTGCAAAGAAAAGTTTTTATCTGGTGAATGGAAGTACTTGTGGAATCTTAGCAGCTATTTGTGCCTGTACATTAAAGCATGACAAGATTTTAATCGCAAGGAACAGTCATAAGGCAGTGTTCCATGCAGTATTTTTAAATGAGCTGCAGGCAGAATATCTATATCCGGAACGTAATACATTCGGAATTCAAGGACAGATTACACCGGAGCAGGTAGAAGAGGCTCTCCAGAAAAATCCGGATATTAGCGCTGTTTTAGTGACATCGCCAACTTATGAAGGAGTCGTATCTGATATCAGAAAAATCGCTGAGATTGCACATGCACATCAGGTACCACTCATTGTAGATGAGGCACATGGCGCACATTTTGGTTTTTCAAAAGGATTCCCGGAGGAAGCCGGAAAAAATGGCGCAGATGTTGTCATCATGAGTCTTCACAAGACGTTACCTTCCTTTACACAGACGGCATTGCTTCATATTTTTTCAGATAGAGTTGATGCAGAAAAAGTGGAAAAATACCTTGGTATTTTTGAAACAAGTTCCCCATCCTATATCTTGATGGCAGGAATGGAACAGTGTATCCGTTATGTCAGAGAAGAAAAAGATTCCCTTTTTTCAGAATACGAGGAAAAATTAGAACAATTCTACGATAGAGGAAAGAAATTAAAGCATCTCCATGTACTTTGTCGGGAAAATTTCTCAAAAGAGCCAGCTACGAAAAAGATAGCTGCTTATGACTGGGACCCCTCTAAAATAGTAATTTTTTCAAAAGAAGATACTTACACCGGGGCGATGCTACATCGGGAACTTTTGGAAAAGTATCACTTGGAAATGGAAATGGTTTCTGCAGAATACGTACTTGCCATGACAAGTATTATGGACACGGAAGAAGGATTCGAGCGGCTTGCTCAGGCATTGGAACAGATAGATGATAGGCTGGAAAAAGCCATGACAAAAGGGCAGTATTCTGACAGCAAGGAGCATCTTGTGGCAAGCATGTACCGCCCGAAAAAAGCAAAACTGCAGATTGCGCAGGCAGAAAATCTCGCTTCCAAAGAAGTCTCATTTCAAGAGGCGGTCGGACAGATTTCAGCAGAATATATATACCTTTACCCGCCCGGAATACCGGTCATCGTACCGGGAGAAGTCTTAGAGCAGGAACTTCTGGAAAAAATAGAGCGCTGTATGGAACTTGGACTTTCCGTAGAAGGCGCAAAGAATATCTGGGAAAAACGGATAAAGATTGTATATTTTTAAGGACTATATTATACTTAAGAGGCAGGACAAATGGGAAAAATATATTGTATCATGGGAAAAAGCTCATCCGGAAAGGATACTATTTTTAAAATGCTCCTAGAGGAAAAAGAGCTTCATCTCAAAACGATTGTATCTTATACCACAAGACCAATTCGTGCCGGAGAGCAGAATGGCGTGGAATATTTCTTCTGTGATGATGAAAAAGCAGAAGCATTAGAAAAAGAAGGAAAAGTCATAGAACTGCGGGCATACAATACCGTACATGGTGTGTGGAAATATTTTACGGTGGATGATGATCAGGTATGTTTGGAAAAACAGGATTATTTGATTATCGGAACCTTAGAGTCTTTCTTAAAAATCAGAGAGTACTATGGAAGTGAAAAAGTCATTCCGATATATATTGAAGTAGACGACGGACTGCGTTTGCAACGCGCGTTAGATAGAGAGCGAAGCCAGGATACTCCGAAATATGCAGAGATGTGCAGACGTTTTCTGGCGGATGAGGCAGATTTTTCCGAAGAGAATTTAAAAGCTGCCGGAATTGTAGAAAGATTTCAAAATATTGATTTAACCACAACAGAAGCAAAAATAGCTTCGTTTATCCACGAAGGAGGAAAAAAAACCGACTAAATGTGGATAACGTTATAGAAAATCAGAATGACGGTGGAAAGACGGGAGTGAATCAATGGATATTAAAGTCAATACAACCACACCGGTCACACAGGTGCCGGATACGGTAAAAACAGAATTAGGGGATGGATCTTTTAAATATACACTTGCAAGTGCAATCGATGATGCAGATTTGCAGGCAAAGATTGATAGTCTTCTGACAGATATTACAAAGCAGGGAAATTTGATTGCCCAGCATATGGATATCCGTGACATGAAAAAGTACCGGGAAAAAATCCGGGAATTCATGAATGAAGTTGTTTATCGTTCCCATAAGTTTTCCAGAGAAAATTTTTTAGATCGAAAAGGACGCCACCGGGTATATGGATTAGTTCGATTAGTAGATGAGAATCTGGACGAGCTGGCAAGAGAATTATGTAGTGATGAAAAGGATCACATTTCTATTTTAAGTAAGATTGGTGAAATCAGAGGTTTGTTGTTGGATATTTTAACATAACGGAACAGGGACAGGTGTAGAATCAGAGCAGGAAAAGGAGTATAATACAAGGTATGGCAGGTTTTTCAGAAATTGTTGGACATGAACAGATTATAGAACATTTAAAAAATGCAATTGCGACGGATAAAGTTTCACACGCATATATACTAAACGGACCGGACAAGTCTGGAAAAATGATGCTTGCAAAAGCATTTGCTCAGACCTTACAATGTGAAAAAGGTGGAACAGAGCCTTGTATGGAATGCCATTCCTGCAAACAGGCAATGAGTGGAAACCAGCCGGATATTATTTTTGTCCGCCATGAAAAACCGAATACGATTTCCGTAGACGATATCCGTACTCAGATTAACAATGATATTGTGGTAAAGCCATATAGCAGTAAGCGGAAAATCTACATCGTAGATGAAGCGGAAAAAATGAATCCACAGGCGCAGAATGCGTTATTAAAAACAATTGAAGAGCCGCCTGCTTATGCAACACTTTTACTTTTGACTACAAATGCAGACATGTTTTTGCCAACCATTTTATCACGCTGTGTTAGATTGAATATAAAGGCAGTCCGGGATGAAAAAATCAAGGATTTCCTGATGAAAGTACATCAACTGCCAGATTATCAGGCAGATGTTTGTGTGGCATTTGCGCAGGGAAACGTTGGAAAAGCGATTCAGCTTGCTTCTTCCGATAGTTTTAATGAACTAAAGGCAGCCGCCTTGCAGTTATTAAAGCGTTTGGATGATATTGAATTATATGAGATGACGGAGGCAGTCAAACAGATTGCCGAATACAAATTGGAAATTAACGATTATTTTGATCTGATGATGATCTGGTATCGTGATATTTTATATTTTAAAGCAACAAGTGATGTGAATAAACTAGTCTTTAAAGATGAGGTTTACGACATTAAGAAACAGGCAGCAAAGAGTTCCTATCAGGGAATTGAGAACATCATCGAAGCGTTGGATAAAGCGAAGCTTCGTCTGAATGCTAATGTGAATTTTGAATTAGTGATAGAACTACTGTTGTTGACAATCAAGGAAAACTAAAAGCATTCCATAGGATATGGAGACAGAAAGGGTAAAATTTTATGATAAAAGTAGTAGGGGTGCGATTCCGTACCGCAGGAAAAATATATTATTTTGATCCAATGAAATTAGAAATGAAAGTTGGAGATAAAGTAATTGTAGAAACAGCCAGAGGTGTAGAAATTGGAACGGTCATGACAGCTCCAAAGCAGGTACCGGAAGAAACTGTAATTCAGCCGTTAAAGCCGGTTATGCGTATTGCAACACCGGAAGATTTAAAAGTAGAAGAACGCAATCATGAAAAAGAAAAAGAAGCATTTAAAATCTGCCTGGAAAAAATTGCAAAACACAAACTGGAAATGAAACTGGTGGATGCGGAATATACGTTTGACAATAACAAATTATTATTTTATTTTACTGCAGATGGAAGAATTGACTTCCGTGAGCTTGTAAAAGATTTGGCAGCGGTTTTCCGTACCAGAATTGAGCTTCGGCAGATTGGAGTCCGTGATGAAACCAAAATTATGGGAGGAATCGGAATTTGTGGACGACCATTATGTTGTCACACTTATCTTTCCGAGTTTGTTCCGGTATCCATTAAGATGGCAAAAGAGCAGAATCTTTCCCTGAATCCAACGAAGATTTCCGGAGTATGTGGAAGACTGATGTGTTGTTTGAAAAATGAAGAAGAAACCTATGAATATTTGAACAGCCGTCTTCCAAATGTAGGTGACTATGTAACTACAGATGACGGATTAAAAGGAGAGGTAAACTCTGTCAGCGTGCTTCGTCAGACTGTAAAGGTCATTGTAGAACTCGATGATGAAAAAGAGATTCGCGACTATCGTGTAGACCAGCTCAAATTCAAGCCAAAGCGCAGAAAAGATAATGTAAAGCTTTCTGCGAAAGAACTGAAAGAATTAGAAGCGTTAGAGGATAAAGGAGGAAAATCCAGAATCGATGACACCAAATAACCTGGTTCGGGAAAACGAAAGATTAGACAATCTTTATCGGAATGGCTATCAGATTATTCAGGACCCGGAGAGGTTCTGCTTTGGAATTGACGCGGTGCTTTTGTCTTCTTTTGCAAAAGCAAAAACGGGAGATCAGGTTCTCGATTTAGGGACAGGTACCGGAATTATTCCTATTTTGATGGAGGCAAAGACAAATGCCTCCCATTTTACTGCATTAGAGATTCAGGAAGAAAGTGCAGATATGGCAGCCAGAAGTGTTGCGTTTAACCATTTGGAAGAGAAAATTGAAATCGTAACCGGTGATATTAAGGATGCTTCAAAACGTTTTGGAGCATCTTCTTTTGATATCATCACCACAAATCCGCCTTATATGATTGGAAATCATGGTCAGCAGGCTAACAGTGAAGCAAAAGCAATCGCGCGTCATGAAGTCCTTTGTGATTTGGATGATATTCTGAGGGAAAGTGCGCTTCTTTTAAAGCAGGGAGGTCATTTTTTCATGGTACACAGACCTTTCCGTTTAGCAGAAATTATGAGCAAGATGGTTGCTTATAAAATTGAGCCCAAACGAATGCAGCTCGTGCATCCTTATGTGGATAAAGAACCCAATATGGTGTTAATAGAGGGGATAAAAGGAGCAAAATCCCGCCTCACTGTGGAAAAACCTTTGATTGTCTATGAAAGTCCAGGAGTGTATACACGGGATGTGTATGAGATTTATGGGTATGAGGAATAAAATGTCGTGGAACACTGGACGTTGGGGACGTACTTTGCGGTTCAAGGGGGACACACTTGAGCATCCCAAAGTGTGTCCCCCTTGAACCGCGTTCCACGACATTCCGTCTTTTTGTTTTAGATTTAGTCTGTATTCAACAGCCATTCTGCAATATCGTATATTTCAATGCCTTCATATGTGTATTTCGGATGCTTTGTTCTCGCAATAATTATTTTAGGATAAGCATCTTTTATTTGTAGTAATGGAGAATATTCTCTTTCAAAAGTTTCTTGATTAGAGATATTGTCACTAACTTGAATATAAATTTTTTCACTACCATGTTGTACCACAAAATCAATTTCCTTTTGATAGAGTTTTCCTACATAGACATCATATCCTCTACGTAAAAGTTCTACACACACAATATTTTCATATACTCGCCCGTAATCCATATTGCGACTGCCTAAAATAGCATAACGCATTCCTGTATCACACATATAAAATTTATCAGAAGTTTCCAGATATTTTTTCCCTCTGATGTCATATCGTTTAATATCATAGAAAATAAAAGCATTACATAGATATTTGATGTATTTTCCTATTGTTACATGATTTGTTGGCACTTCATTAGCTGTTAAAATGTCACTTATTCTATTAGGAGAAGTCAAGTTACTTATATTATCCATCAAAAATTCACTCAATTGGCGAAGTACATGTGTATCTGGCAAATTATATTTTTGAACTAAGTCCCTATTAACGATGGTCTCATACACTTCCTTAATATAGGTTATTCTATCTAAATCGGTGCTATATGCATATGATCCTGCCAAACCACCTTTTAGAAAATATTCTTCAAATAATTTATCCTTGTCAGTTTCACTAGAATAGTATTCACAGTATTCCTTGAAGCTAAAAGGAAACATGTGAATTTCAATATATCTTCCAGTAAACAATGTTGCTAAGTCAGCGCTAAGTAAGAATGCATTTGACCCTGTTATATAAATATCATATTTGTTTTTGGAGTATAAGCTGTTGATAGCCAATTCAAAGTTCGGACATAATTGTACTTCGTCAACAAACAGATAATTCTTTTTTTCTTCATCGTATCTATCTTCGACATATTTGTGTAAAGCATGGTATTCCTTTATTTTTTCAAAATCTAAATCCATATAATCAATAAAGATGATATTAATATCCTGAAAATTATTTTTTAAGTATTTGATATATGTTTGCATCAAGTTAGATTTTCCTGAACGTCTTATGCCGGTAATAATTTTTATATCTGGTGTATCTTTTAAAGATTTAATTCTTTCTAAATATTTTTCTCTTATAATTGTTTTCATATTTTCACCACTTTCGAAACTTTAAAATATTTGTTGCTTTGAAACTAGTTTTATTATATCATCATACAAATAGTTTATTCAACAAATTACTTTCGAAACTTTAAAAAAAATTCCTTTTTGAAATCGAGTGTTTTATAATTGAAAAAAATTGGATAAAAAAGAAAGTTTTCGCGAAACGTCATGGACATTCTTTCGATGAGTGTTACAATAAAAAGATAATTTGTCTGGTATAAAAAAGCGTACCAGAGAAGTTTGCACAGAAATGACAACAAAGGTAAAGAGATAGGAGAGCATTTCTCAAAGAAGGAAGTATTAGAAATCATTATGAGATTACACAATGTAGGAGACTAATAATGAAAATTAATAACTTATGTTTTAATTATGGAAAGAATATTATATTAAAAGATATCACGTATACATTTGACACTGGAAAGGTGTATGGAATAGTGGGACATAATGGTGCAGGAAAGACAACTCTTTTGCGTGCTATTTTAGGATTGATTACACCGACATCTGGGACAGTAATTAATGATGGTAAAATGACATTTTCTTATGTGCCAGAGAGACAAGGGGTATATAGTGAATTAACGGTGTACCAAAATCTTTACATTGCGTATAAACTTCACAATGAGTTTAAATCACATAATATTGATGAAGAATTAAAAAAATGGCATTTGCACAAAAAAAAGAATGAATTAGCACGCAACCTATCGACAGGTATGCTTGCAAGATTAAAATATTTATGCGCAAATGTTCAAAATGCAAATATATTGATATGCGATGAGCCAACGATGGGGGTTGATGCAAGAACACAGAAATTAATGGAAGACGAAATAAAAAGCCAAAAAGATCAAGGTAAAACAGTGATTATTACTAGTCATAATCTTCAATTTATTGAAGATGTATGTGATGAAGTTATTATTATCAATGAACATAAGATTGTATTTGCGGGAAAAATAGAAGATATTCATAACTTTGAAGCGTTATATCTGGAGTATACAGAGGAGGAAGAGGATGTCTAATATATTAATGTTTCTATATCGTGATTTTTTTGAATTTAAAAATAAGCCAACAAAATTATTGCCAGTACTTATATCAATTATTTTCCCAATACTAGGTCTTTTATCAAATAATGGGATACTTGCTGATAAACAATGCCTGACTATTTTGATGATATTAATAGTACCAATATATATATCTATGGAAACAACTTTGTCACAAACATCTAATTACATGAAAGAAGGTATTTTTGAACAGTATTTTTTAAATAAAAGAATTAAGAAGTATCAGATAGTTGTGTCAAAATGGGCAGTTAATAGCATATTGTCTTTAGTGAGTTGTATACTTTCTTTTCTAATTTATTTGGTGCTGAAAAAAGAAGGGTTACTGTTAACGGAATTTAGTATCGGTTTGACATTGTTTATAGGGATTATAATGGTAAGTTATGTATCGTCTGTAATTGGCATTATTGCGGCTACAGTAATAAAAAATGAAAAATCATATTTTGTGTATTTTATGTGTATGATTTTGATACTTATGGCGATATTTTTAGTGTTCGATAAGTGCAGTATCTATTCAGAATTAGCACTTATTGTTTATCTTGCGACAATTAGTGGAGTTGGAACATTATTAATTCAGCTGATGTACAAAAGTAATCGTTTTATTAATAGGGACAAATAAATCAAAAGTAAATGAGTTTATGATAGTTGGCGCCTAATTCCAGATAAAGCTTTCAATCAATTAATAAATATAAAAGGAAGGTAGGAATAAAATGTTTGAACAGGATTATATTATGCGTGCCATTAAAGATATAGCGAAAATGCTAGCCAAAATTATATTTAATAAGGAGGCAAAGTCAGATGTTTCAGAATTATTGGAGATGGAAGCAGAACAGGAAACACTAGAAAAACTTCGGCACATGATTGATGAGGGTGAGATTAATGAAGCAGAAAATTTATTATTTGAGCTAACAGAGGAATCAGAAAATAGTGGTCTGCCAATTGCATTGGCATTCTATAGCTATTTAAACGAGAAGGATGATGAGTTTTTATTAGAAAACAATTATAGTCGTAAAGAGATAATGGACGGACTTAAAATGTTGCTTTCGAAAAACAAGATGAATGAACTTATGGATTTGTTTTTATTAGATACATAGTAATGCAAGAAAAAAGGAAAATGAAATTGTATTCAAAGTTTGAACGCCAAAAACAGATAAAAGAAATCTGTTTTTTGGCGTTATTTTAGGGTAAGATAGAAGTTAGTAGAAAATTGTAATTTTAAAAGTAAGCAGATAATGGGAGGCTAGAATGAAGACAGTAGTTATTGGATGTGGAAGATGGGGAACATTTATTAGTTGGTACTTGGATAGCATAGGTCATGATGTGACTTTATATGGAAGAAGTAGCTCTAAGCATATGCAGGAGTTAATGGAAACAAGAAAAAATGATTATCTGGAACTTTCAGATAGAGAAAAGCTCACAAATACCCTTGAGGTAGTAAAAGATGCCGAAGCAATATTTATCTCTGTAAATTCTCAGGGACTTCGAAGTTTATGTGAGGAATTAAATCGCTATGATTTGAGCGGAAAAGTGATTGTACTTTGTATGAAAGGAATCGAAATTAGTACAGGAGAACGTCTTTCACAGGTAGTCGGAGAAACCTTAAAATCAAAGGTAAAAATATGTGTCTGGCTGGGACCGGGACATGTTCAGGAATATGTAAAAGGACATCCTAATTGCATGGTAATCGACTCGGAGTGCGAAGAGACAAAAGAAAAAATGATGAAAGAACTTTCTGGCGACCTAATTCGATTCTATTACGGAACAGATATTATCGGAAATGAAATCGGAGCAGCAACAAAGAATGTAATTGGACTTGCTGCCGGAATGTTAGATGGCTTGAACTATAGTTCCTTGAAAGGTGCACTGATGGCAAGAGGAACACATGAAGTATCACGTTTGATTGAAGCCATGGGAGGAAATCCTTTTAGTGCATATGGATTGTGTCATCTTGGAGATTACGAGGCCACAGTCTTTTCCGAGTTTAGTCATAACAGAAGATATGGAGAAGACTATATTCTTGGAAATGAAAGTGCTGGGTTAGCAGAAGGTGTCGAAACTGCCAAAGCAGTTCATTTCATGACACAAAAATACGGAATTGAAATGCCTATATGTGAAGCGGTATATTCCATACTATACGAAAACGCTGCCCCACAGGTTAAAATAAATGAATTATTTGACCGGAGTTTAAAGTCGGAATTCTAAAAGGGCCTTAAGTTGTCAGGTAGATGATTGTGCAAAGATTTGTCCCATTTGTTCCGTATATTTAAGTAATACTAAAAAAGCAAGCATCTTAACGAAATCAAGCAAAAATCATTGCTCAATTCCCAGGAAATCATTATAATGACAATAGAATAAAAGAAAAGAGAAATATTATGATTCATGTAAGCAAGAGTGTAGAAGAAGTAATAGAAGAAATTATAGCAGCATGTAAAGTTGCTGGGGCGGAGAAAGTCTTTCTATTTGGTTCACGCGCCACAGGAAATGCCGGAGAACGAAGTGATATTGATATTGCAGTCTGCGGAGTTACAGATATTTTTGAATTAGAAGATATAATAGATGAAATAGATACAATTTATAAAATTGACCTTGTTGATCTGGATACTTGCGGAAATGAATTATTGATAGAGGATGTGAAAAAATATGGAAAACAAATTTTATAATCGATTTCGAAGTTTTTCAAATTCATTAGATGCGTTAGCGGAAGCAAAGGAAAGAGATATGTCGGATTCTTTTGTATTAAGTGGAACAGCAGCCAAGTATAGCATAACGATGGAACTTGCATGGAAAGTAATGAAGGATGTTTTGACAGATTATCATATGATATCTGATTTTGCAAAAGGGTCTCCTAAGGAGGTACTGAAAAAGTCTTTTGAGGTTGGATTAATCCATGATGATATTTGGATTCAGATGTTAAAAGTCAGGAATGAATTGGCACACGATTATGATTTAAGTGTAATACAAAAATACTGTGAAGAAATTATTTCGACTTATATTGATAAGATGCAGGAATTGCGGCACAGTGTTGAAAAAATAATTCAGGAAAGTGAAGAGTAGTATAAAAATATGGAACAGACAAAACAGGGAAAATTATATTTATGTGCCACACCGATTGGAAATTTAGAGGATATTACATTCCGTGTGCTACGGACATTAAAAGAAGTGGATTTGATTGCAGCAGAGGATACGAGAAATTCGATTAAGTTGCTCAATCATTTTGAAATTAAGACTCCAATGACAAGCTACCACGAATACAATAAAATTGAAAAAGCGTATCAGCTTGTGGACAAGCTCCGGGAGGGAAAAAATATCGCATTGATTACGGACGCAGGAACACCGGGCATTTCAGATCCGGGAGAGGAACTGGTGCGTATCTGTTATGAAGAGGGAATTGAAGTGACGTCTTTGCCGGGACCGGCAGCTTGTGTGACAGCCTTAACAATGTCAGGTCTTCCGACAAGGCGTTTTGCGTTTGAAGCATTTTTGCCAAAAGATAAAAAAGAGCGGGCTTTTGTTTTAGAAGAACTAAAGGATGAGACAAGAACCATTATCATTTACGAAGCACCGCATCATCTTGTAGCAACATTAAAAGAACTGAAAGAGGCACTAGGCAATCGTACGATTACCATTTGCCGGGAGCTGACAAAGCGCTTTGAGGAAAAGACAAAGACGACATTAGAAGATGCCTTATCTTTCTATGAAGACAATGAACCACGGGGAGAATATGTCCTTGTCCTCGAAGGAAAGACTATGCAAGAGATTGTGGAAGAACAGAAAAAATCATGGGAAAGCATGACGATTGAAGAACATATGGCAATTTACGAAGACCAAGGCATTGCTCACAAAGAAGCCATGAAGTTGGTCGCAAAAGACCGTGGAGTCAGTAAGCGTGATATTTACCAGGCATTGTTGGAAAATTAACAAATATAGAAGGGGACATGAGGTGTCTCATTACGAAAATCATAGATTTTGCTCGTTTTGTGTCCTGTTATTCCGGACTTACGGAGGGTATTCTGTTTTTGAAAGGAGGTAGCGAGACCTATGGATCAAATCAAAATAGGATGTTTCATAAAAAGTCTTCGAAAAGAGAAAGGTCTCACCCAGGAACAGCTTGCGGAGCAGTTTCAGGTATCCCGGAGAACTGTTTCAAGATGGGAAACCGGAAGCAATTTGCCGGATTTGGATATTCTCATTGAGATGGCTGATTATTATGATGTGGATCTCCGGGAATTATTAGATGGAGAAAGGAAAAACGAGAAAATGAATAAAGAATTAGAAGAAACTGTTTTAAAAGTTGCAGATTATAGTAATGAGGAGAAGCAGAAATTGACAAAGAGAATGCACGTGTTATTTATTGCAGGACTTGTGGCTGCTATTACCTATATGGTATTACTTTTTACGGACCGTGCAGATAATTTTGTTGGGGGCATGTGCCTTGGCATTACATTAGGAATGATGGTAGTCGGTGTCATTATGACTAGTCGGTATGCTTTAAAAATCAGAGAATTTAAAATGAGATTGCTTCATAGACAGTAAAATATAGTTGCATTTATACAAACAAGAGCTTCCAGTTCTACTTTTAGTAGAGCCGGAAGCTCTTGTTCTATTCATATTCATGTTCAACATCGCTTGTTTTTATCCATTCTAATTCAGAAGTGATTCCACATTGATTTGCGACATCAAACAATTCATCCTCTGATTCAAATTCCTGGATGGTATCATCTTTTGCATTCACGATGTAGTATAGCATAGAATCATCTTTTTCATTTGTAACCAGAATATAATCTCCAGAGACAATAAATTGAGTGATGTATCCTTCAATTATATTATTGGCCAGAACATCACTTTCAGGATCTGCTTTCGCGAGATTGATATTATTGGCACTTGTCCGAAGCAATTCATAATCTCCTGGTAAGTCAGTGTATTTCCAATCACCGGCTCCGGCACATCCTGTTAAAAAAAGAAATAAGAAGAATATTGCTATTAAATTTATAGTTCGTTTCATGTATCCTCCTATTGGGAAATATAAATGGTAACGCTAATAGGTGTTAATGCACCTGTTTGCTGTGATAACCACCCCCAGTCATTTACAAATGTTGAAAATAAACTTCCCATATCTGATGTGTAAGCAAAATCGAAAGTATCTCTGACAACAGCGTTTGCACCAGTACTGTTTCCATATAAGAATATATTTGCTAGATGCAATGCGTAATATAAATCACTAATATCATTATGTGCAAATTCTATACTAGTAACTGATGTATTTTTCTTCCATTTAGTATACGCATTTGAAGTTTTTATTTTTTTTGAAAAAATACCATTTGTTTCAGAATAATTTTTTCCATTTACAGAGTATTGTACTAATGTTCCAGCACATTCATAGCCATTTCTTTTTGCTAATTCAGCAGCAGCTAACCACGCAGTCTTTAATGGTGAATTAGCAATAGCAGCTTGTGGATTTGCACTTGGGAGATTTTGGGTGCTTTCGATATTCATTGTTGCAATTGAATGAATATAAATGTTTAATTCTTCATCAGTCATACTCTCAAAATTTGTTGTATAAGCAAAATCTTGTGTTTCCTCATTACTCCAAGCATAAACGTTAGTACTTTGTGATATTCCGCCAAAGAATATCATGCCAACCAAAATAAAAACTATTAATTTTTTATATTTTTTCATTTATAGTCCTCTCCTTCGAATTCTATTTTCAAAACGTTTTGATAATAGAATTTTATCCAAAGAAAATCTTATATACAAGATAAGTTGCGCGAACGTATCATTTTTTGCGCAAACGCTAGAGCGTAAACGGAGAAATTTATTTATTTGCCATTTTTAATTTATATTCAAAAAAAGTCTTTTTAAAATCGGGATAATGACGTGTACTGAGCATAGCTTTTTCTTTATTTATCAAATATATGTTTTCATGATCAAAATTACTAACCATTGCCATATTTACTAAAAATGACTTATGGGTACGATAAAAATGGTATGGTAAAAGCTTTTCACTGATATCTGTAATATTATCACTTGCTAAAAAAGATTCATTTGCTAAATGGATTCTAATATTTCTTTTTTCAGTTTCTAGAAAATAAATTTCATGAATCTTGATATCTCTATTTCCTAAATTGAGAATATGAAATGTTATAGTATGAAATTGAGAAAACTTAGGCAGTGCTGCATGGATTGCTTCGTCTAGCTCCACATCCAGATTTTCTTTAATGATGTAGCGAAAGGCATCAACTAGATACCCCTTTCGGCTAAACTCTGTATGTGAGGTGATAAAAATAAGAAGAGTGTCTTTATGGGTAGTGCGATACTTTTCCGCGATTTGCAAGCCATCTTCCATCTGCATTTCAATGTCTAAAAAAAGAATATCATAATTTGTATCTTGAAAAAGAGATTCCCCATTTGGAAAAGTCTTAATTTGAAAATCAATTTCGGTTTTACTCAATATTTTCTTACATTTTTGAAAAATAGTATTTCTCCAATATTCTTCATCATCAACAATTGCTATTTTCATGTAAAGCCTCATTTCGTGGTATTATTAAATCAATGCGGAACATTTCTTTCTCGGCAGAGATATCCATGATTCCATGATATTTGAGAATGGTTTCTTCTATATTTTTTAGCCCAAAACCGTGATTCTTTTTATCATTTTTTGTGGTTTGAAAAAAATTTGTTTTTTTAGCAGATTCTTTTAAGGGATTGCTGCATGAAATCATATAATGGTTATCGTCAAATGCAAAACTAATTTTTACCTCCAAATCTTTGTCAGGAAGTGGTGCTTCTAAGGAATTATCCAGCAGGTTGGACAAAATTGTACAAAAATCATAGGTGGAAATATTTATAGACTTTGGAATTCTTCCTTCTACCTTTAGGGTGATTGATTTTTTCTGCATGCAATCTTCATAATAATTTAGCAGGGCATTTGCAATTTCGTTTCCAACATCTATATGGCGGGAAAGTTGCGTTATTTTTATGTCTAATTCATCTAAGTATTTTTCTATTTCTGTATAGTTATGCTCCTGATAAAGCAATCGTATCATGGTCAGATGGTTCCGAATATCATGACGAAACTTACGGGTGTCTTCTTCTCTTTTTTCTAAATAGTCATAATAATTTTCCTGCATGTTTAAATACATATTTGCCATTTGCTCATTTGCTTTATGTACATCGCTCATAGCCATAAAATATATAATCAGTATAAGTTCTATGTAAAAACCGACACTGATTATCACATATGCAATATCAATGATGAAAAAGGATTGAGTTTCATCCTGAGCCAAAATGTATTCAAAAAATCCATGAGAAATAATAAAATCAGCAATTAAGAGAATGGAGTAAAAGAAAAAATATTTTAATTTTCCTTTGGTAAAGTTGCCAAGATGGCATTTCCTTAGAATGATTTTATCTATAAAAACATTTATAAAGACAGACGTAATTGCAAAAAAGTTTTTTACGTTATTAGTAGGAGTTAAACCGAAAGAACGTTCCATAATAATACAAAAAAGGAGTCCCATATCATATAGAAGTTCCACGGTTAAAAAGGAAAAAATAATTTGTAAAAAACGATTACCAAGGTTAGAAGTTGTAAATGTAATATTTATTGCAATCAGAAAAAGCAATAGTACAAAAAAATTCCCAACATCATTTATTAGAAAAGAAATCAGTGAAAAAAAAGCAATAAGTAGTGTAAGAAAGATCTTTTTTGACTTTTGAGATTCTTTATTTTCAAAAAAACTTGCTGTGACTGCCATACTTAAGTAGGTAAAAAAATTTGTAACATAGTTTAAAATAAATGTTCCCATAAATGATGTCCCATCTTTCTAGTTTTTATGATTCCCCTAATTCTACCAGTGCTGCCTCATAATAAGAAGGCAGGTATTTTTCAATAATAGAAAATGGTGCTGGACCAATGTTGACAATGGCAAGGTGGAAGGCCTTTTCATTGAAGCTTGTAAAATAGGTACGCTGCATTTCCTCTTTTAAATTCAAGAATTCAAGGTAACCCACATAATATTCTAAATAGTGTGCAGGTTCTTCTTCAATCAATTCATAGATGGAGCGGATGGTTTCCGTATCAGAAATGCCATAATTGCTCCAGAAAGTCTGGGTTTCCTCTAGAGACCAGCCATCATAATGAATGCCGATATCTGTAGTTGCATAAAGACTTAACAAGGCTGTCTGGTTTAACTGCAGTAAGGTAGCAACATCTTCATCAAAGCCGGCATAGTGATAGGACTGCATTTCCACATAAGTTGCCCAGCCCTCTACATAGCCGGAATAATTCAGCATAGAACGAACCGGTTCAATTCCGGCAGAGTGTGTCATGACGGTCTGATAAAGGTGTCCCGGATAACCCTCATGAGCCAAAGTCGTAAACAATTTAATATCATCATAGTTCGAAGACAGATTGATATAAATAGAATTATTTGTGTAGTCATCTATTGGAGAAGTAATGTAAAAGGCAGGTGCCATGTACTCTTCCATACAGTCTGCAACATAGTGAATAGAAAAATTCGTATCCGGTGCAGCCGGAAAATCAGCAAGCATCTTCTGTTGCAATGTTCCAATCATAGCAGTTGGTTCTGAAATACCAAGTTCTGCTTCATTGCATTCTTCCCACAAATCAGGATTATCACTGATTAAATTATTTGAAGTATTCAAATCCTCAGAACGCTGTCTGGAGATAGCATCTTTTAAATCATCTAAATTCATGGAAGAACCAGTCGCAGAATAAACAAGATATTCATAATATTCTGTTCCTTCCGGAAAATAACAAAGTCCCTGTTCATTTGTTCCGCTTCCTTTTAAGTCTTGTAAAGCATCAGCGAGATTCTGGTAAGCGGTAATCACGTGGTCTTTTACCAATGTTTCATTTTCAATTTTATAGGTATCTTTTTGTGTATCACTTAAATCGGAAAAAGTATCGATTTTTTCATTAAAAGTTTCAATCAGATAATGTTCATCCGGATTTTCCACAAAATCCTCACATTGGGAAATGATTGTATCACAAGCGTAATCAGACATAAAAAGCCCGGCATCCGCTTTTTCCTGTTCAAAAGCGATAATTTCGTTGAAATACTCGTCCGTTAAAGCAATTAACTCCAGATAATCTTCAACATCCTGTAAGTCTCGGAAAGTATATTCCACATAAAGGACAGGAAGCTGAGCCTGGGTACCGGTAGAAGGGCGCAGAATTTCATCATAATAAGTATAATTGGCTGCGCTTAGTTCCATTTCCAGATAGTCCTCTAAAATATCATAGGTAAGCTGTTGCTCACCGGAAAGAGAATCATAAGGAAATTTTTCCAATTGTGCCAGAGCATTTTCCATCGTAGCATAATTTTCGTTTAGAGAATCCGTTGACACAGATCCCAATGTAACTTCGTAATCAGTAATCCCGTAGTTTTCAGGTTCAGCCAAAGTATAGTGTAGATTAATCAAATTAGAAGAAACTTCATTTCGAAATAACTGATCGAGAAATGTATCAAATTCAGCCGTTACAGTCGGATCTCCAGCGCCGGTTCCAATGGATGTCAGGTTCTTGTGGTCAGTGTAGGCGCAGCCAATAGAAAGGCTGATGCCAAGAAGGAAACAAACTGCAGCGGAAAGCTGCTTTTCTTTTTTCTTAAAAATAGTTGTTGTGCGATGCATCAAACTTGAAATACCTCATTTCCTATGTTAGAATAAAACCCTAATTCTATTATATCTTGTTAACACATCATATGTAAAGGTTTCTCTTAATATGTAATCGAGAGGAAGGATTCCAATTAGAAAAAAATTGAAAAAATGGAGAAAATTTCTTTTCCTATTGTCAATCTTTTGGGTTATTTTTGCTGCAAAAAATGTGCAGGGAGCAGCTGCGTCATTTCCAGCGGAACAAAAATCCAGGCCGGAAGAGCCATCCTTTATAGAAAAAGAGTCTAAGCCGGAAGAATCATCTTTTATGGAAAAAGGGTCTAAGCCGGAAGAATCATCTTTTGTGGAAAAATTCTGGAAGGATTCTTTAGAGCGCCTTGCAGGGGCATCGGACCTTTATCGGGAACGGCTAGAGTTCGATGCAGAAGGAAATCTCTGGATGACAACCAGAGACAGGATTGCAACATCAGATGTGCGCTACAAAACAATTGGTTTTACCATCAAGCGCGAAGGAAAAGCAATTTCAGCAACTCAGACAGTCCGCGTAAAGCTGGAAGAAACAAAAGAGAGCCTGACGGATCCGGTGGATTCCCGCTATCGCTATTGTTATTTTTGTATTCGAAAAGAAAATATTTACCAGAATATTTTGTTATGTTCTGAAGAATGGGCAACAGAATTGTATTTAAATGGCGGGATGCTTTATCTGGATGCCATTATGACCGTAATGGAAAAAGAGAAAGTAAAGGGCAGTATGAGTTATAGTGGCGTATTTAGGGGAGAGGTGTATGAAACGTATGAAGGAATTGCCGGAGCAAGAGACTGGAGTGATCCGGAAGCATTGCGAACCCATTACAATAAAGAAGTCTACTTTCCGGGAAATCCCGACATGCTGCACCGTGTCCCGGAAGTAGAAGAATATAGTAAGTTGCTGACAAATGGTTCTTTGGTTCAAAAAGAGAATTTGCCGGAGTGGAATTCACTGTACCTGACGTCAGAAACCTATGAGGTTTCGCAGGCAATCCCATCCGGTGAAACTGTGAATGCAGAGGGAAGCATACAGAAATTCTATTACCAGGCAATATTCGAGCATATCTGGGGAACTTACACCTTTCCCATCGTTGCCAATGTTCATTATACGTTAGTTTGGGATGAGGAAACGCATCATGAAGAAAGCGTAAGTATTTTAGAATTTTACGAGGTAAAAAGGAGTTATTCCTATTGGAAATTAAAAGAAGTTTCTCTTTACTATCTGGATAATTTGCTCATAGACAATACCGCGTTACAAGAACAAAAGCGGATATTAAGTACATACATGCCGGAAATAATGCAGTTATCAGGCCAGAAAGAATATTTGAGTTTGCCGGAAGTCAATGTAGAAGTCGAAGGTGGTATTTTAAATGGTGGAAATCGTTGTCCGTCCATTCCCTATGGTGCTGTGCAGGGAAAAATAGAAGCAGCAGTACCTGAAATAAAAGTCAATAATGATGGATTTGCGATTGACGGAGAAGTCTATCTGCAAAGCGGCTGGCAGGAAAAAGAGACCGCAGCGCCGACAGCACTTACAGAAGAAAGAAGCATATCAGTGAAACAGGTTGCCGGCATTATAAGACCAGAAGCGGAAAATAATTCTTTTCCGACGAATGTAACAGCATACTATAAAAAAGCTGGCGGGGAAGAAACTGATTCCTCCGTTCTCCAGAAAACAAATGCTATTGAAGTGCACACACCGGTTGTATGTACCGGGACGGTAACGGATGAAAAAGAGTGGAACCAGCAGGTAACGCCTACAAAAGCAGCAAGTCTGATTCTAGGCAGGAACTTTACTGTGGAAATATCCGCAGAAGGAAAGCACATAGAGCAAACAGGCTATGGAACCAGGGATTATGCAGCTTATGTGAAGGAATATCAGGTCAAGTTTCCATTTGATGTGTCCTATGGAACACAGTTTATTGAGAAAAATAGTTGGATTACCTTAAAAGAGAAAGCAACGACTTTTTTCCTCCCTATAGAAACAGAAGAGGAAAATTATGACGTTGTGCTTCGGACAATTGCAATAAACAGCCCAAATCAGAAAGATGCAGAGGAATATGCCAATTATGACAGGCATTATTATGTGGCGGAAACGAAGATTCCGGTTACGGCGGTCGGTCGACTTTTTGATTTTAAAATTACAAACATAATTGACTATCCACGTTGGCAAAGCGTTTTTTGGAATGTTGCACAGAAAAAAAGAACGGGAACCTGTTACTATGCGGGAACTCATGATTTGAATGGAATTCGTCAGCGGGAAAATAATTCGCTTTTCCTTTGTCCCATTTTAAAAGGTAGTCATCCTTACAACAGCAATGCAGGTCCGGTTGGGCTAGGGTATCGGGTAGAATTTTCTTTTCAGACGATAGGGCAGCGGGCAGGCGAAAAAATGGGGATGTCTTTAAAGCCGACTTACTACTATATCCAGAAAGATGGAAGTGGAAGACAGCAGGTGCGTCTTTATCAAAAAGACACTCTGGAAGAAATAGACCTTCCTTTCACGCTGGAAAGCACATCTTTTTCAGAAACGGGAAATGCAAATCTCTGTTGGTCGGGTAGCTGTCTGATTCCGGCGGATCTTTATATCGTTCCGGCAGAACTGGATATCAAATCTTACATTCAGAAAAAAGGTGGACGTATTCCAGCGAGGGATGATGTATTTTTACAAGGTGGCTATCTCATTGTAAATGTTGATCTCACATCTTACTATGGAGCGGCAAAGAATTTAAATTATCGTAATCAAAAGAATGAAAAAGCGGGATATTGCAATATGTGGAAAACGGAAGGATTTCAAACAAAGCGGACGGATAATGAAGGAACGGTATTTTCTTTTCAACAGGGTGATGTTTTCTTATTTGATTGTACCAATACAATTTTAAAAGACTATGATACGTATGGAACGCATTAGGAAAAAGAAAAAAAAGCCGATATATATATTGGAACAAAGAAAAGAGCATTTATATTCCGCTTATGAATCTGTAGAGTCGAAAAAGTTACAGCATAACAAGCGAAAAGGAATTCGCAGAAATGGAGAGTAAGATGCAGCAGAACGAAGAAGTAAAGATGACTTATTCAAAAGTTTTAACCAAGGATGGAAAACCTTATATCTCAGTATCCTTTGAACGTGGAAAAGATATCGCAGAAGGCAGTATTCCATCTTGTAAAATACATAAGAATCAGGGATTTAATGATGATGAGATTTGCCACTTAGAGAAATATATGGCGGAAAATAAGTACGAAATTATAGATATGGCAAAGAGTATCAGTAATGTCATGCAGATGTTCGAAAAAAAATAGGTTTAGAAAGAAAAAATGCCGCATAGATTTAGAGAGAGATTCTGTTGGGAAGGAGTTTGTCCCGGTATGAATTATCTGTGGGCATTCATGATTTTAATCGGAATTGTATATGGTGCATTTCAGGGAAAGCTGCCGGAAGTCTCGGAAGCAGCACTTTCTTCTGCAAAAGAAGCAGTAACCTTATGCATTACAATGACAGGAGTTATGGCATTCTGGGTAGGGCTGATGAAAATTGCAGAAAAAGCAGGAATCATAAAAAGTGCAGAGAAAAAGCTAAGACCCTTTCTGCGTTTCTTTTTCCCGGAAATCCCACCGGAACATGAGGCAAACAAATATCTTTCGATGAATATCATTGCTAATTTGTTTGGATTAGGCTGGGCAGCCACACCTGCCGGTCTAAAAGCAATGCAGGCACTCGGGGATTTGGAAAAGGAACGTGGGAATCCGGAATATCTGGAGGAAAAGCATTTCTTAGCTGGGGGAAGAACAGCCAGCCGGGAAATGTGTGATTTTCTGATACTGAATATCTCTTCCTTGCAGCTGATTCCTGTAAATATTCTGGCTTATCGAAGTCAGTATGGCAGTGTCAATCCGGTAGCTGTTGTCGCTCCGGCTATCATTGCGACAACGGTCAGCACGGCAGCAGCAATTTTTTTCTGTAAATTGATGGGAAAAAGGTATTAAATTATCTGACAATATGCCGATATAAAAAGTAGAACAAATTAAAATATGCACCCAAGGAGGGGATTCACGCAAAATACCAAGATGGTAGTATTTTACAAGTTCAATCAGTTGTAGTTATTGGCAGATTATCCGGCTTTAGCAGACGCCAACAGCAGGATAACAATGACAAAAAGAAACGGACATCAGATTTTGGTAGTATCTTAGAAGCAGAAACCAAAAAACGTCCGAGAGAAGTGATTTGTGTAGCAACCGGTTACACAAAAGACGCAAAAAAAGCAGATTTTTTGTATGATAAAAGGGAGTACATGTAGTACTCTCTTTTTTTAGTAATATTTTTTTCAGTTTTACATAGATTATATTAAGAAAGCATTCGTCATGGGGCAAAAGATGAATTTTCTTATTTTTATATCAAATGCCATCATTCCATTGCTGGTATTTTATATAGTAGGAATGGGAATCCTAATGAAGCAGAATGTTTACGAGCAGTTCATCGAAGGGGCAAAAGATGGGTTCCACACGGTCATCGGAATTATGCCAACGATGATTGGACTAATGGTAGCAGTAGGAGTCTTGCGGGCATCCGGTTTTTTAGAAGATGTATCTGCAGTTTTAGGAAAAGTAACAGAACTGGTTCATATCCCGGCAGAATTAATTCCGCTTGGAGTTGTAAAAATGTTTTCTTCCTCGGCGGCAACCGGGCTTTTACTTGATATTTATAAAGAATATGGCACCGATTCCTTTTTGGGAATGGCAGCATCTATCATGCTAAGCAGCACTGAAACAATTTTTTATACGATGTCTGTTTACTTTATGAGTATTCGTGTAAAAAAGGGACGCTATACGCTTGCGGGAGCGCTGATTGCAACGGCTGCAGGAATTGGTATGAGTATTTTTTTAGCAGGGATTTGACAAGTGGAAAGAAAAAGCCTATAATAGCAAAAGTAATCAATATCGCGGGATGGAGCAGTCTGGAAGCTCGTCGGGCTCATAACCCGAAGGTCATAGGTTCAAATCCTATTCCCGCAACTCTAAGAAGGGACGTATCTGAAAGGGTATGTCTTTTTTATTTTTCTCTAGGAAAATAAAAAAAATATGGTAAAATATTTAAAAGATAGTCAGAAGGAACATTAGGAGAATGGTGCAGGAAGAAAGGGTGTAGGTTATGAAAATAGAAGGAATAGGAGAATTTCTTGATATCATAAATGCGTCTGAAAACATTGTTTTTTTTGGGGGCGCGGGGGTATCAACAGAAAGTGGAATACCTGATTTTAGAAGTGTGGATGGGTTGTATAACCAAAAGTACGATTATCCGCCTGAGACAATCTTAAGTCATAGTTTCTATATAAGAAATACAGCTGAATTTTACCGTTTTTACCGTGATAAGATGCTTTGCCTGGATGCGTTACCGAATAAAGCACACAAAAAGTTAGCAGAAATGGAGCAGGCAGGAAAGTTAAAAGCAGTTGTGACGCAGAACATTGACGGGCTTCATCAGGCAGCAGGAAGCAAAAAAGTATTAGAACTTCATGGTAGTATTCACAGAAATTACTGCCAGAAGTGCGCAAAAGGATTTGATGCGGCTTATATTCAAAAGTCTACAGGAGTTCCGCTTTGTGACGAGTGTGGCGGACAAATTAAACCGGATGTTGTTCTTTATGAAGAAGGTCTGGATAATGATATTTTGCGGGAAGCAATTTTTTATATCAGCCATGCAGATACATTGATAATCGGAGGAACTTCACTTGCTGTTTATCCGGCAGCAGGATTGATTGATTATTTTAAGGGAAAACATCTCATTGTAATCAATAAATCTACAACACCAATGGATCGCAAGGCAGACCTTGTCATTCAGGGCAGCATAGGAGAAGTACTCGATCAAATTACGCTATAGAATTAGAAATTCTGCAAATTTGTTTTAGCGGAAAAAGAAAGGAAACAGATACATGGATCAATACGCAGTCGGAGATATTGTCCGTTTGAAAAAAAAACATCCCTGCGGTAGCAGTGAATGGGAAATATTGCGAGTTGGAGCTGATTTTCGATTAAAGTGCATGGGTTGTGGTCATCAGATTATGGTAGCACGAAAACTGGTTGAAAAAAATACAAAAGAAATTCGAAAAAAAGCTTGAAATCACGGAAAACTCATGGTATAGTATGTATTCGTGATATATTAAATTATCCTTGCTCAACTTTGCAAGAAGCTGGGCCAGAGACCAAAAGGAGGAAAATTCGCATGAACAAATATGAATTAGCACTCATCGTAAGTGCAAAAATCGAAGATGATGCGAGAACAGCTACAGTAGAAAAGGCAAAAGAGTATATCGTACGTGCCGGTGGTACTGTAACAGAAGTAGAAGACTGGGGTAAGAAGAAATTAGCTTACGATATCCAGAAAATGAGCGAAGGCTACTACTACTTCATTCAGTTTGACGCTGAAGGAAATGTTCCAGCATTAGTAGAACAGGATGTTCGTATTATGGACAATGTACTTCGTTTCTTATGCGTAAGAAAAGACGAAGCGTAGAAATAGAACATAGGATTTAGGACCGTGGGATGAATCCCTTGTTCCGGAAAGAGAGGAAATCGTATGAATAAAGTTATTCTTATGGGACGATTGACCAGAGATCCTGAAGTTCGTTATTCCCAAGGGGAACAGGCGACAGCAATCGCAAGATATACTATCGCAGTAGATAGAAGATTTAAAAGAGACGGAGATCAGCAGACAGCTGATTTTATCGGATGTGTAGCTTTTGGACGTGCAGCAGAATTTGCTGAGAAATATTTCCGTAAAGGAACAAAGGTATTAATTACCGGTCGTATTCAGACAGGAAGTTATACCAACAAAGACGGACAGAAAGTATATACCACCGATGTTGTTGTTGAGGAGCAGGAATTTGCTGAAAGCAAAAATGCTTCCGCAGATAATAGCGGATTCGCACCTGCAGACAGACCATCACCAAGCAGTGCAGCAGGCGATGGCTTCATGAATATTCCGGATGGAATTGATGAAGAGTTACCATTTAATTAGATTTAATAGGAGGTAATTATCATGGCTTTCAATAAAGCAGCAGATAAAGAAGGCGCTCCAATGAAGAGACGTCCAATGCATAGAAGAAAAAAAGTTTGTGTTTTCTGTGGAAAAGATAACGTAATCGACTACAAAGATACAAACAAATTAAAGAGATACATCTCTGAAAGAGGAAAAATTCTTCCTCGTCGTATCACAGGAAACTGTGCAAAACATCAGAGAGCTCTTACAGTAGCAATCAAGAGAGCACGTCATATCGCTTTAATGCCATACGTTTGTGAATAAATCACAGCCGTAAGGTCGGAATAGAGGGAGCTGCCATGGCTGTTTGAAACAGCCATGTGCAGCTCTTCTTTTGTTTATGTGAGTATCAATGAAAATGCTTGCAGTGCACGTTTTTTTCGGGAGGAAAAGGGATGTGCAAAAAGGTACGATAAAAACCTCTTTCTATTATTCGGGCAAAATGATATAATGAAGACTAGAATGCGATAGAAGTAGATTGTAGTAGAATGGAGAAATTTATGAAAGCCAAAATGAAATTAAAAGGAAGATTCCGAAATTATCTGCATTGGCCATTATTTGCGACCATTTTGTTGCTTCTGATGAATATACCAATTTATATGATAGATAGGAAAGCCGGAGGATTGCTTACAGCCTTTACAGTTCTTTATTTTGGAGCAGCCTTTGTCGCGTATCTTAGAATGAAGCCGGTGGTCATCAATGAGCTGGTCAATTTTGCAACGCAATACGGAACAGTACAAAAGCAGTTATTAAACGAGTTTGAAATTCCGTATGCACTAGTTGACTATAACGGAAAGCTATTGTGGGTAAATGAGCTGTTTACAGAGATAACCGGAAAAGATAAAAATTATCATAAATCAATTTCAACCGTTTTTTCCAGTATTACCAAAGAGGTACTTCAGAAAGAGGAAGAAGTCAGGTCTGTCCAACTTGTATTTGAAGAAAGAAATTACCGTATCGCAATGAAGCGAATCTACTTTGATGAAATGACAAAAAAGAGCGATATTGTATCCATGACAGACAGTGAGGAATACCTCACAGCGATGTATCTGTTTGACGAGACAGAGTTGAACCGTTACATCAAGGAAAACGAAGAGCAGAAATTAGTGGCAGCTCTTGTTTATATTGATAATTATGAAGAAGCATTAGACAGTATTGAAGATGTAAAACGTTCCCTTTTGGTTGCGTTGATTGACCGAAAGGTAAATAAATATTTTACAGAGATTGATGCGCTTGTCCGTAAAATTGAAAAAGACCGTTATTTTGTTGTATTCAAATACAAATATTTACAACAGTTAGAAGAAGATAAATTTAGCTTGATTGAAGATGTAAAAAATGTCAAAGTCGGAAACGAAATGGCAGTGACCTTAAGTATCGGTGTCGGCATGGATGGTTCTAACTACAACCATAACTATGAATATGCCCGCATGGCAATTGACCTTGCATTAGGCCGTGGTGGTGACCAGGTCGTAATCAAGAAAGGGGAAGATACCCTTTATTATGGAGGAAAAGCAAAACAGGTAGAGCGTAATACCCGAGTGAAAGCCCGTGTCAAGGCACATGCGCTTCGCGAAATGATAGAAAGCCGAGAGCATGTCGTTGTTATGGGACACTCCATCAGTGATGTGGATTCTCTTGGAGCTGCGATTGGTGTGTATTGCGCAGCCAAAGTATTAGGAAAAAAATGTCAGATTGTTTTAAATGAAATTACCTCTTCCTTAAGACCATTGGTAGAGTGTTTTACAGAGGAACACGGATATCCTGCGGATCTTTTCATCAAGAGTGAAGATGCAAGATTGATTACAAATCAGAACACGTTGGTTATGGTCGTAGATACCAACCGTCCAAGTTATACGGAGTGTCCTGAAATCCTGAAAAAGACGAAATCTGTCGTTGTATTCGACCACCACAGACAGGGAAGTGAAATCATTGAAAATCCGGTTCTTTCATACATAGAGCCGTATGCATCCAGTGCCTGTGAAATGATAGCAGAAGTATTGCAGTATTTTTCTGAAAATATCAAATTAGAACCAAGCGAAGCAGATTGTATTTATGCCGGAATTTTGATTGATACAAACAACTTTATGACAAAAACAGGTGTCCGTACATTTGAAGCGGCAGCTTACTTAAAACGTGCCGGTGCAGAAGTTACCCGTGTTCGGAAAATGCTTCGAAATGACATGGCAGATTACAAGGCAAGAGCGGAAGCTGTCCGTCATACAGAAGTTTATCGTGGGGCATTTGCTATTTCCGTATGTCCGGCAGATAAAATTGAAAGTCCTACAATTGTAGGCGCACAAGCAGCAAACGAGCTGCTCAATATTGTGGGAATCAAAGCATCCTTTGTATTGACCGAATATCAGGGAAAGATTTATGTAAGCTCCCGTTCCATCGATGAGATTAATGTGCAGCTTATAATGGAAAAATTAGGTGGTGGTGGTCACTTGAATGTGGCAGGAGCCCAGTTGACGGATTGTTCCATTATTCAGGCAAAACATATTATTCAGGATACCATAGATGAGATGATCAAGGCTGGAGATATATCAGAGTAGAGAAATGATACAGAAGCAATTAGATAACAGAAATTTGACAGAATATAAGAACAGAAAGGACGAATCCATATGAAAATTATTTTATTACAGGATGTAAAAACATTAGGAAAAAAAGGTGAGATTGTAAATGTCAGTGACGGTTATGCCAGAAATATGATTTTACCAAAAAAATTAGGCGTAGAAGCAACCAGCAAGAACTTAAACGATTTAAAATTACAGAACCAGCATGCCGACAAAGTGGCACAGGAAAATTACGAAGCAGCGCTTGCTTTAGCAGAAGAAATTAAAGATAAAAAAGTAGTTGTAAAAATGAAATCAGGAGAAGGCGGAAGAACCTTCGGTTCTATTTCCACAAAAGAAATCTCCATCGCTGCAAAAGAACAGTTAAACTTAGAATTAGATAAGAAAAAAATGCAGCTCCCGGAAGCAATCAAAGCATTGGGTATGTATGAAGTTGCAATTAAGCTTCATCCAAAGGTAACAGGAACCCTGACTGTTTCTGTTGTAGAGGAATAAGAAACAGGAGGAATGCCTCATGGAAGAAACTCTGATTAAGAGAATTATGCCGAACAGTCTCGAAGCCGAGCAATCTGTCATCGGTTCCATGATTATGGATAAAGATGCAATTGTAACCGCGATGGAAATCCTCCATAAAGATGATTTCTATCACCAGCAGTATGGCATCTTGTTTGAAACAATGATTGAGTTGTTCAATGCCAGCCAGCCGGTCGACTTGGTTACCTTGCAGAATAAATTAAAAGAAAAAAATGTACCACCGGAAATCTCAAGTCTTGAGTATGTCGGTGATTTAGTTGCTGCCGTACCAACCTCGGCAAATGTAAAATATTATGCTAACATTGTCAAGGATAATGCCATGCGGAGAGAGTTGATCAAAGTAACGCAGAGCATTGAAAATGACTGCTATGCAGGTCAGGAATCCTTAGATATTATTATGGATAAGACGGAAAAAGAAGTCTTTACGCTGTTAAACAGCCGTCAGGGAAATACGGATTATACACCAATCCGTCAGGTTGTTATGAACGCGCTGGAAAAAATTGAAAACGCGGCAAAGACCTCCGGTACTGTTACCGGAATTCCAACGGGATTTATTGATTTGGATTACCGGACTGCCGGATTGCAACCATCCGATTTGATTCTGGTTGCAGCCCGTCCGTCTATGGGAAAAACGGCTTTTGTATTGAACATTGCCCAGTATGTCGCATTCCATGAGAATCTGTGTACCGCTATCTTTTCTCTGGAAATGTCAAAGGAGCAGCTGGTAAACCGTATGTTTTCTCTGGAATCCAGAGTAGACGCCCAGAAGCTCCGTACCGGTAATCTGACTGATGCCGAATGGGAAATGTTAATCGAAGGAGCCGGAACAATCGGAAATTCCAAATTAATCATTGACGATACACCGGGTATTTCCATCAATGAGATGCGTAGCAAATGTCGTAAATTTAAGCTAGAGCATGATTTGAAGTTAATCATCATCGACTACTTGCAGTTGATGAGCGGTTCGGGAAGAAGCGAGTCACGTCAGCAGGAAATTTCTGATATTTCCCGTTCGTTAAAAGCACTTGCCCGTGAACTTTCCTGTCCGGTGATTGCATTATCACAGCTTTCCCGAGCAGTAGAACAGCGTCCGGACCACCGTCCGATGCTATCCGACCTTCGAGAATCCGGAGCAATCGAGCAGGATGCCGACGTCGTTATGTTTATCTATCGTGACGACTATTACAACAAAGATAGCGATATGAAAGGAATCTCTGAAATCATTATCGCAAAACAAAGAAATGGTCCAATTGGAACCGTGAACTTAGTATGGTTGCCACAGTACACCAAGTTTGCGAATATGGAGAAGTAAAAAAGTAGCAAGAATATGTAAAACAAATAAATATGTGGAAAGAAGGCAATACGTATGGCATTGGAAAATAAACTAGGCATCATAGATTCTTCTGAATTGGCAAGAGAAGAAGAAAGAATTAGCAAGAAAAAGGCGCTGGAGTTATTCGAAAGTGGACATTTAGATAAAATGGAAGCAGGAACTTATGCTACGCTTGCCCAAATCCACAAATATTTGTTTGATGAGATTTACGACTTTGCCGGAGAAATCCGTCAGGTTAATATGGCAAAAGGAAATTTCCGATTTGCACCGCTTATGTACCTTAATGTTGCACTAGAAAATATCGATAAAATGCCACAGTCGAACTTTGATGAAATTATAGAAAAGTATGTGGAAATGAATATTGCACATCCATTTCGAGAAGGAAATGGGCGCAGTACACGTATTTGGCTGGACCTGATTCTGAAAAAAGAGCTTGGAAAGGTCGTAGACTGGAGTCTGGTAGATAAGGAAGATTATCTTTTAGCAATGGAACGAAGTCCAATTAAAGATGTCGAAATCAAACATTTATTGAAAGCTGCTTTAACAGATAAAGTGGATGACCGTGAGGTATACATGAAAGGAATTGATCATAGTTACTACTATGAAGGATATATGACTTTTAAAACAGAAGATTTGAAGTAAAAAGATAAAAATACATAAATGGAAACTTTAAAGTTTCTATTTATGTATTTTATTTTTTTATGGAGGGATGATAGAATGGCAATGTAGTTAAATTACATCGATAAGTAATAGAGGAGAAAAAGAAAGAATGAGAAACAATTGGAAAAACAGAGTAAAGAAAATGATGACAATGGTCATGATGGCAAGTATGCTGCTTACCGTTGTGACGGTAAGCAGTGAAGGGAATTACGGAACTGTACCATATGGAGATGGTTTTATAGAAAGCGAGATATCAGAGTAGTTTGATTTGAAAATCATCCAATAAGTAGGATGATAATGTAGTTGTATTTGAAAATAATTCAAATAAATTCTGGAGAGCACATGCATAGTAACCATATTTCTTTGAATTATTTATATCTTGACATTCGCCGAGAGCTTGACAGTAATATAGTAAAAAGTAGCCATATCGTTTTAAGGATGAGTATAAAATTGGAAGGGGTTTCATGGTGTCAACAATTTCTGAAAAATGCTTTTGTTTATATAACGAACTGCAAAGATAGTAAAATGTTAGACAGAAAATATTAGATTGTAAAAGAAAATCATTCTTACAATAATTCCAATAGTCTAGTAACTTGTAAAATAGGTTGGTACTTTTGTAAGGAGTACTGCTATTTCTGTATATATACGCAAGCTGGTTTAATATATTTAACTCTGCCCAGGTAAGCCGATAAGTTGAAATTTGTGTTAAATTAAGGTTTGGCAAAGTTAAGGATAGTGCATTTTGTAAGAGTTGTTGTTTTTCAGGAATATTTTGAATCAAATCTGATTTAATAAATAGATAAAATTGTAAAAGTAATTTATCGGTCTTAGGTATCAAGCTATGAAATTGTTCAAGTAAAATTACTTTCTCAGAAGGAGAAAGTAATTGGCTATGGATCAATTTGAACTTTAGTTCATATATTTGTGCCTCTTTTTCATTTCCCCAAAAAGTAAAAATTCGTTCTGAAATGCCGAGACGCTGAAGCAAGGCTTCTGCAAGGAAAATATCAGGTTGTAAAGTACCGTTTTCGATTTTAGAAAGTGTAGATTTACTGCAAAGTCCCTGGCAGAGTACAAGCTGAGAAATTTTTTGCTCTTTGCGAAAGTCTTTGATAAGAGTCCCCAATGTATAAAGCTCATCCGAAAAAGGATCATAGATTCCCTCTGAAAAAGAGGATGTATCTATGGTCTTTTTTGTTGCATATTGATGCAGAGATACTTTTTCTAACTGTTCTATATCTGACGGAATCAGGGCAGAATCAAGTCCTTTTATATAGAGATAACAGGTAGTAGAATAAGGACTCTCAATAGAATGGGCAGAATAAAAAGCATCTTTAAAATAAGCTTTGCATTTTTCTGCGTCATTTAAATAAAAACATGCTAATCCTGTCAGAAAATGCAGTTCTAAAAGAGGAGAATCCTCCACGTCTAAAACCATAGTATGCCGATGGAAGTTGGCAATTTTATAAGCTGTTTGAAAATCGCCGATTGCAATAAGATATTTTACATATACAATGCTTTCTTCTGCAAGTAAGCGGTTCTTTTCTAGGTAACTAAGCTGTAAGTTATTTAAGTAAGAATAGAGTTGACTGCAGATAGAGAGACAAATTGCTGGTTGGTTTATATAAAGATATTCTTGCGCGAGTAAGGTCAAAAGTTCAATCTCAATTGTGGATAATAGGAGAGAACGAAAATTATATACATCAAAATTTGGTCTTGTAACATGAAGAGCATCCAAGAGAGAATTTAAGGTTTCTTCGTGGTTAGAGCAACCGGAGCGAAACTGCAATTTGTTGTGGAGCATAAGCCACTCCTGATAGTAGAATTTATTTTCAGCCCAATTTAGTTGTTCTATTTTATCTAATTCCTGATAAGCCGACTCTAATTGCCAGGAATCTAAAAAAAATCGCACATGTTTTAAGGCATAGTAACAATCAAAATCAGTTCGGTTAGCAAAGATTGGGAATAGTTCGCAAGGAGCACCTGCATGTGACATAAGAGCCTGAAAAGTGGATGGACTTACCCCGGCAGCACCGCTTTCAATGCGGGAAAGAGAGTAGGTAGAACAAATTCCCTCTGAAAACTTTTCCTGAGATAATCCTGTCTGTTCCCTTGCTTCTCGTATTGTTTTTCCTGCATTTCTGATACTCATGATAAACTACCTTCCTTAATAGACAAAATAACTATATTTCATTATAAAAGGGGAAAGAAGAAAAAGCAATAAGGATTATGGGTAGGAAAAAGTGGGAAGCGAATAATACATAAATGGAAACTTTAAAGTTTCCATTTACTTATATGGGTTTTGTTTAAAAAGTAATTATAATAAGAATCAAGAAAGGGAACAGAAAGGAAATAGCAATGTATGATGTATTAAATGCATATTTAGAAAATGGTTTAAAAGTTGTTTTACATAAAATAGAAGGAGCAAAAACAGTATCTTGCGGCCTGTGGGTGAAACAAGGTGCAGTATATGAAACAGATGAGAATAACGGATTATCTCATTTAACAGAACATTTGCTATTGAATGCAGAGGATGTAATAAATGAGAGATATGCTGATTTATTAAGTAAGGCTTCAGCGGAGGGTGTAATTTATAACGCTGCAACAACAAAAGAGTATACCTGTTATTATTTTACAGGATTATCAAGTACACTGCCTACATGCCTAGATAGTTTAGCTTGTATTGCGCAAGAGAATAGAAAGTTTCATTCAGAAGCATTTGAGAATGAAAAGAAAGTTGTATTACAGGAGGCGACGAGTTTCTATTCATCCTTTCAGCAAATTAAAGAGAGAACGAGTCAGGCGATATGGGGAAACTCTGGAACGGGAAAAATCATAATGGGAAATATGCAAAATATTGCAAATGCATCAATACAAGAAATACAAAAAATTGTAGAAAATTCTTATGTTCCAGAAAATTCAATGATTTTCATAGTCGGAAATATCGATTATACAAAAACACTGCATTTGGTAGAAGAATATTTCTCTCAATGGAAGGATAGACCATCTTACATGGAAGAAGGAATGGTAGAAAGCACACCTGGAATTTATTCAAATGAAGGAAACGGAGCAAGTGCTGTCTTTTCAGTAGGATTCCGAGGACCAGCGTATCAGGCAAAAAATCGAGCTGCCACAGAAATGATGGTTAGGATGTTAGGACAAAGTGGAATGCAGTCGCGTATGATACAAGAAGTCAGAATAAAAAGAGGATTGGCCTATACAACAGGAGGATTCTCCAGCTTTTATAAAGAACGAGGTACATTAGGATTTATGGCGGTATGCGACAGGCAAAAGGTACATGAATGTGCAAAGGTTATTATGGATGTATTGGTACAAGCGAAGGAAAAAGGATTTACTGAAGAAGAAATTCAGCGAGAAAAAAATGCAATGGAAACATCATTGTTACTGTCAGTAGACAATATTACGGAGCATCTACGTTATATCGGGAAATGTTCCATAATGAATTACAATTTTTATATCGAAAATGCAATTCGTGAGATTCGTAATATTAGGCAGGAAGATGTAAATCGTGTTGCAAAAGATATTTTGGCAGAACACAATATGGGATTGGCGGTCATCGGGACTGATAATATAGAAAAATTACTAGACATAGTTGCAATATAAAATTACAAAAGGAGGTGGTAAGATGGCGGATATGACATGTATTTATGAAATGAATATGTTAGAGGAAAATGAGCAATTAGAGCAGGACATATTGGCAGGCAGAGGAATGGAAGTTTTGTTTTGTTTAATGGATAAATTAGAAACAAAACAAGAAATTGCAAGACAGTTGGGAATGCCTATTTATGCCGTGCAGTTGTATTTACAACGTTTACGAAAAGCAGGCTTGATAAAGGAAAAATCTTCTATTATACAGAATGGGCAATCAGAAAAACGCTATGAATTAGTTTCAAATGACATAGAGATTATCAATTACTTGCAAAGCAATACTATGTCAGAGGGGGAACGTAAGCGAAAAGCTGAGGTTTCTGCGCAACATTTTGCGGTTATGGTTCGTAATGCTGTTAAAAATGTAAATATTAATGCTGACAAGCCTCATAAGATAAAATCCTATTTTATGAAGGCAAAAAAAGAAGATATGGAAGAATTCTGTAAGGAAATAGATGCATTATTCGAGAAATATCAGTCAAAAGAAGATTTGGACAGTAAAGAAACATATAGTTTATTTACTGTATTAGCACCTTATGAGATGGAGGAATAGTAGAGTGAAAGAGAAAGAAGAAAAGAAACTTGATATAGTAGAAACAGAAAATTTAAAAATTCAAAGTACAAACGTTAATTTGGAAAAGGAAGAAGAAAATCCAGGAATTGGATATGAAATTGTTATTGGTTTAGAGTAATCTCTAAATTGATATAGAAAATTATAAGAAAAGAGGAAGAAAGAAATGGAAAACAGAAACTATGTAGTAAAAGCAGAGGAATTAAAAGTTGCAGATGGAAAAGTAATAATCGATTCAGAGGAATTAGCAGCTGCAATTCAGGATCAGACATTCGATTTGAGTGCAGAAGAACAGAATGAATTCGGGGATGGGTGTTCAATTATAACTATTATAAGAAGCTAGAAAAGAAAAGCAGAAAGAAATTTCTTTCTGCTTTTTTAGAATAGGAGAGATAGATGCGGGTATCAAATTATGTTAAAGATATTGAAATTAATCAAAATACAAGAATGATATATAGTACAGCCTCAAGAGAGTATTATCTTTACAAAGTAGAAAATAGAGAAAAAATATATTCTTTATTAGAGAATGTAAATAAAGGAGAATATACAAAGTCTGAAATTAGAGTAATAAAGTCACTTCTAAATAAAAAAATATTAATTTCGGATGATTTTAACGAAATAGAAGATTTATATTTGCAGGAAAATGTCAGTCGTTATCAAAATAACGTATTTAATATTATGATTGTAGTTACCAATGCGTGCAATTTCCGATGCAGTTATTGTATACAGGAACATGAAACAAAAAATCTTGATTTAGAATCTGAAGAGAAAATTATAAATTTGTTATCTAATGTGTCAAAAAAGGTCAGAAAAATTAAAGTGGCTTGGTTTGGCGGTGAACCATTATTGCAATATGAAAGTATAAAGAGAATAACAAGTCCAACAAAGAAAATTTGCCAAGAAAGTAATTGTGAACTAGAACTTTCTATGGCTACAAATGCTTATTTATTAGGTAAAGATATGGCAAAAGACCTGTCAGAATTAGGATTTTCTTCAATACAAATTACGATAGATGGAAATAAGGAATATCATGATAGTAGACGCATTTTAGCAAATGGAGAAGGAACATATGATATAGTGTATTCAAATTTAATAAATTTACTTGAAACAAAAATTTCTATTATCCTTAGAATAAATGTAGATGCAGAGAATTTGGCAAGTACAGATGAATTATTAGAATCTATTCCATTAAAATATCGAAATAGAGTTACTATTTCTGTATCAAATTTATACCAGACAGAAAAGAAGTTAAGTGTAGCCGAAATTTATAAAAAAGCAATTAATCTTGGTTATAATTATGCAGGGAGAAAAAACAAATATATAGCATGTCAAGCATGTCAAACAAATGGATTTATTGTGGATACAAATGCCAATATTATAATATGCACAAATGCAGAGGAACCAAGAGAGTTAGGATTTATAGATAAAGATGGAGAAATACACATAAAAAATTTGGCTAAATACAATAGGTTGAAATTTGTTTCAGCGATTCAAAATACGGAATGTCAAAAGTGTGTGGAACTTCCTTTTTGTATCGGGACATGTAAATATAGGAGAAGCATTGAAAATAATAAATGCATTGGAAAAAAGGGAGATGGTCTTACCATTGAAGAACATGCAATTTTAGATTATTTATATGACGAAAAAAGAAAAGAGGAGAAACATTAATCATGGATATTACAGAAGTAAATGAAGCAGTAGTGGAAGAGGAAAAAATCGGTTATCGTGATATTTTAACACAAAAGCAATATTTAAAAATCATCGCATCCAATGTAATCAGCAGATTCGGAGATTCGATTGACAGCATCGCCTTTACATGGCTTGTGTATGCAGTGACAGGGAGTGCAGCTTGGTCGGCAATTATTTTTGCATTGAATCAACTTCCATCCGTATTATTACAGCCGTTTACAGGTGTTTTAGTGGAGGGAATGAATAAAAAAAGAATTATGGTTCTATCCGATATTGTAAGGGGAGCAGTTGTTGCACTACTTGGAATTTTATATGTGCAGGGATTGGTGAATCCTTGGGTATTGGCAATCATGACACTTATCATTTCCTCGGTTGAAGCTTTTTGCCTGCCGGCAAGTGTGGCATTGATTCCGAAAATAATTGATAAAAAATATTATAGTTTTGCAACTTCGTTGAACGGAACATTAAGTAATGTAATGCAGTTGATTGGACTTGGAATTGCAGGAGCAATCATTGGTGCATTTGGAGTTGGAGCTGCTATGCTAATAGATGCGGCAACTTTTTTGCATTCTGCAATTTTGACAGCATGGGTAAAAGTGAAAGAAAGCAACTTAAAACGAGGGGAATGGAGTGCAAAAACTTATTTTTCTGATTTAAAAGAGGGATTTTGCTATCTGAGAAAGACGCAGATTGTATTTAATTTTTGTTTAATTGGAGTTTTAGCAAATGCAGTTGTAGGACCGGTAAGCTCGTTGCAATCACCAATGGCAGTAGAAATATTTGGACTGGGAAGTGAATTGCTAAGTATTTACGGAATTGCTTTTGTATTGGGAATGAGCGGAGGTAGCTTTTTACTTCCTTACATTATGAAAAAGCTTAAAATAAGAACAATTGTAGCTGGTTCTGGTATTCTGGTTGGTGCATGTTATGCAGGTATTACCCTCGGAAAATTGACGTATGGTCAGCCAATTCCATCTTATATTTTATGTGGTACACTTGCATTGTTTTTAGGAATTGGTTTTAGCTGGGTATCTGGAATCGTAAATATTCAGTTTATGAAAAATGTGGAAGAGGATTATCTTGCAAGAGCAGCTTCTATCTTTAATGCAGCCGGACTTGCGGCAAGCCCAATCGCATCTTTTCTAATCAGTGCCTTATTAGTTAGAGTATCCGTATCATCTATCTTTTTAATGGCAGCAGCCGCTTGTGTCATCGTTTTTACAGGGGCAGCAGTTGCAAATGTGAAGATGGAATAATCGTTTCATTTTTGATGGGAAAGTAAGAGGAAATATGAAAAAGTATAGTACAGCAGGAATTTTAATAGCATTATTTTTATTACTTACAGCATGTAACATTAATCAAAACAGTAAAACGGTACAGACAGAAACAAAATTTGAAGAAAGTTATCATGAAAGAACGGAGTCATATTCGGCAAATTTTGACACGATGAGAAAACAAGGGAATGGTTTTACACTAAATATAGCAACAAGCATTTTCTCTGAAGATGAAGCAGAAGATTATTTTGAGAAACTGGAATCAGATTTTGAGAAACTAGAACCACAGGATGAAAATCCAAATGTAGATATTTATATTGTGGAAATAACTGTTACGGAGAAAGCGCAAGTCGAGAAAAACGAAGTATATCTTACAAAGAACGAAATGGAAAATGGAGATTATAAAAGATGTTTGGTACAAGCGTATTATGAAATAGGGCCTTTGTGGCAGAGCGTCGGATTAGGAGAATATTTGCTTGGTGAAGGAGAGATTGATAAGGAAAAGTTACAAGAATATTATAATAAAGAAGAAAATATGAATACGTTAACGTTGTTTCCATCGTATTTTGTAGAAGAATTTGCAGACGAAGATACGATTTGGCAGGCAGAACAAACAGCAACATCATTAACGTCTTATGTTGTAGAAAATTATGGATTAAAAGAGTTTTTACAAAACGGAGAAAAGTCATCCTATAGAAAAGAATGGTTGAAGTCGATTGAGGCAGAGGGAGTATATCCATGGACAGACGATGATATGCAGGATATAGGAGAAATGACATATAGCATTTCCAGATTAAATCCGCTTATGATTACAATCGATAATTGGACAATGTATTTTGAAAAAACAGATTGGTTAGATACGCCGGAGAAAGTTTTTTTATTTGTACAAGACAGCATGGCTGGTTATCATTTATTACAGGAAAAAATAGAAAACTGTAAAATTGGAGAAATAAAATCAGTTGCACAGGCATTGGAAGAAAAGAAAGAAATTCATTTTAAAAATACAAATGAGGCTGTTTCAGTTACAACGGATAACAAAATTTATCTTTCACATGGTTATAATATTTGGCATGAAATGATTCATACGATTGTAAAGCGAACGGATAAAGATTCAACATGGCTATGTGAAGGATTAGCAGAATATTTATCACGAAGTATACAGGCAGACTCTGTTTATGTCGGGGAAGAATGGAGGAATGATACCTATTCTTATATAACGACGACAGAGGATTGGGAGACAGAGGAGAGCATGGAATATAAACAGCATGTTCTTGAGACATATATGGAAAATGCAGCGTTCCCAACCAATGGGAACGAAGTGGACTTAATGTTATTTTATGAAGCAATGGTAAAAGCTAAAATAGAATATTCTGATTTGGAATCCAAGATTCCGCTTGCAGATGTACCAATTGCGGAGTATGCAGGAACAAGTATAGATGGAATAAGCATTGCCACGGATGGAAATGCATTGTCTTATGTAGAGGCATACTCTTTTGTAAAATATTTGTCGCAAGAATATGGAGAAAAGAAAGTTGCACAAGTTATTGCTGGAGAACTAACATTCCAAGAAGCCTTTGGAAGTGATTATGCAGGGGAATACATAAAATGGAGAAAATGCCTAAAGGATATTACAAAGGAGAATATGTAAATGAAAAAAAGTGATGTAGTTATAGAGTTTTTGATAGAAGACATTGTAAATAAATCAGTACTTGAGGTGGCCTGTGGTGCTGCTGATTTTTCTAAATCAGCAGCAAAATATGCGGATTCTGTTTGTTGTATTGATTTGGATGATACAAGAGTAAAGAAAGAAGAGTTAAACAATGTTAGTTTTAGTATAATGGATGCTTCGAAAATGAAGTATTCAGACAGTTTGTTTGATACAGTTGTATTGTATAATGCTTTTTATCATATTCAAAATCAATGGATTGAAATTGAAAAAGAATGTAAGCGAGTTTTAAAAACAAATGGTAAGATAATTATTATTTCAAACTGGAAATTAGATGTTTGTGTTATGAAAAAAGTATTTGATGAACAAGTTGAATGGAATGGTGAATATTGTTTTGTAAGAATAACAAAGTAAAGAGCAAAAAATTTGACATCTAATTTAAACAATACTATGATTGTTATAGTTGAAATATTTGGGCATGGAAAATTTTGGAGGGGTGTATGAGAAAAGAAGGAATGGTGGCAATTATAATACTTTTCGCAATGTTACTTGGGGCTTGTGGAAAGGAAAATCTGGCGGGCATGGAAAATCCGTTAGAAGTGACGGAAAATATTGAAGCACAGAATGGTTGGTCATTATGGCAGAATTATGGCTCTACGGAAAGCGGTTATTATATTTTTGATGAAAATACGGATTTAGTTATGTTCTGGGATGCAGAGACAAAAGAGTATGTGCCATTATGCAACAAACCAGAGTGTGCTCATGATGACGAGAATTGTAATGCCTATTTTTCAAGCGAAGAATATAAGCCTGGTGTGATGAAATGCTATGGGACAAGCCTTTACCTGGAGGCAATCAAAGAGGATGGTATTTATTTGGAGCAGGTGAGTGCGGATGGAGCAACCCGGAAGACGTTGTGCCGCTTAACAGAAAATAAAGAAGAGAACATTGGAAATATCATCTTACATCATGGTGCAGCTTATTACGAAATCGAAACGCTTGATGTGACAAATGGAAATGAAGCATACGTCTATAAGATTTTATTGGAGGAAGATGCTAAGCCGGAAGTGGTAGACAGCTTTTCTGGGATAGGAGCAACCTTTTCCGGGATATATGGATATGAGAATAAAATATATTTACTTCATACATGGATTTCAGAAGAATATGAAGTAGAAACGGCAGAAGGTATGAACAGTGGACTTTTCCATGAATTGTATTCTTATGATATTGAGACAGGCGAGAAGCAGTTACTTTCCCAAGAAAATATCATTTCTTATGATGTGGATACCAAAGCAGGAAAAATCTATTATTGCCTGGTGGGTGGAAATGTTTATCAGATGGATTTGGATGGAAAAAATGTGAAGCTGGTTTATGATACAGAGGGTGCTTTTCCGATGGGAACGATACGTGTGACAGATGGATATATTTATCTGGACAACTGGCTTTCCAAATTAAATGCGTTAGAAGAGGAAAATAAATTATATGTTCTTTCATCGGAAGGAACTCTTATAAAGGAAATAGAGAAAAAAACGGATGCTTATTATCAGTTGGCACTTGGAGATGATAACTACATTTTTACAACAGATGGTAAGAATACGTATTATATAGACAAAAAAGCAATGTTAGAGGATAGAGGTTCCATTTATTCAAAATGGGGTACGGTTGGAAAAGAAGAAACGAGTGAATAAAAGCGCACGGAGGATGACAACATGGAGTTTCGGCATTTATGGAAAAGCAATTGGCGGTTTCTTCTCATTTTGCTTTTAATTTTAAACGGAATATTATTTTTTCAAAGTGAGGTAAGTCTTTCTTATGATAAGGAGACTTACCTTGAAAACTATACAGAATATTTAGCGCAGATAGGGGATTCGGCAGACACACTAAGCGGAATCAGTATTTTTTCGAATCAGAGTACCTATTCTTATCAAAATATTCAAAGGACGAAAGAAGCTTTTGCCTCTTGTCAGGAACTGAAACTTACAACTACAAACGACACTGCACTGGAGCAGATGCTTTCCTGGAACTGGTCCTACTTTTTTGTACTGATTCTTTTGATTCTGGCAGCAGAGGGACTATTAACGGAGCGAAAAAATGGGTTTTGGGAAGTGACTTATGCAGAGACAAAACACAGGAAAAAATATGCTGTTAAGAAAATAACGGCATTGTTTGTGGTATCAGTGATGGTACAGACACTTTTTCTGGGGAGCGAGTTTCTCTTGGGAATGATTCGCTTTGGTGGATGGAGCGATTTATTTTCTATGGTACAAAGCAGTATGTTGTTTCAGCATTTTCCGGTTGCCATGAACAAGGTTGCATTTTTGCTTCTCTATCTGGGAGCCTCCATTCTGGGAAGCTTTTTGGCGGCGCTGGTGATTTATGTCTGTTTTAGTGCCTTTTATGAACCGTTTATCGGATATCTTTTTGCTATGGTTTTAGGAGGACTGGAAGCAATTTGCATGTTGCTGATACCGGAACATTCTTTTCTTCGGGTGTTTCGCTCTGTCAATCTGGTTACAGCATTTTTACCGCAGCGTTATTTGCTGTACTATGAGAACTGGGGAGCGGGCAGTTTTCTCGTAAATGTCTGGTTGCTAATGGCAGTGGCAGCAGCGGTGCTTTTCCTTGGGCTTTCCGTTTTTGTTATACAGATTCAGGAGAAAAAAAGACCTTGTGGAACGGGAAATCGCCTGGAAAAATTTACAGCAAGACTGTTGCAACGCATACATGAAAAGTTTGCAAGCACATCTTTGTTCTGGAAAGAATGTTACAAGACTTATGTGGTGCATGGCGGAATCGTAGTTTTACTAGCGATAGGAATTTTTTCATGGAAAAACAATCAGGTGGATACCGTTTCGTATAACGATGGCGAGAAACTCTATCAGCAATTTTGTCAGAATTATGAAGGTGTTCCGGGAAAAGAGACTGCGACTGCTTATAAGGAATGGCAGGCGGAGATAGAGGGACAGAACCAAAAGTTGGAGGAAGCGAAGGAAGCATATCAGCAGGGAGAACTTTCGGCAGAAGAATATGCGCTTTTGATGTTTGATGTTGGCGGCAGTGGTGGAACGGTGATGGGGCTTTCTTATCTTGAAGAAAATATGACTTATTTAAGACAGCTTTACCGTCAAAAAGGAATACGCGGAGGACTTCTGGTACAGGAAAGTTACAACTATCTCTGGGGAGAAAAAGGCGAAAAGCGGGAAAAGATGAACTTGGCATTGGTATTGGCAGCAATACTTTTTCTCGGGTATCGAAGTTTTTCGGAAGATCGGGAGAATCTGGTATACACCTTGTACCGCAGCACAAAAAAAGGGTGTACCCTTAGTTATCGGGCAAAAAACAGAGCGGGAATTTGTGGGATACTCTTGGTAGTGATTCTCGTTTATGGGATGGACTTAGGAATTCTGGCTCATTCCTTTGGCTTACCGGGGTTATCTCTGCCGGTGCAGAGTTTGTATTGCTTTGAACGTTTTGCAATTCAGATGTCTATTGGCAGTTACCTGGCACTTTGGATGGTGTTGCGCATTGTAGATACCATTGCGCTGTATGAAGTGGTAAAATGGTTGTCCATTTTTTTGCGCAACAGTTGGAAATGTTTTTTCTTATCGGCACTTTTGTTGTTACTGGTATGGGTAATCGGATATGAAAATTGTACAGTAAGTATTCCATTGGCAGGCATTCTTGCCGGAATCGCCGGAAAAAGAAGTTGGAAGACGGGGGAATAAGGAAATGGTATTAGAGATAAAAGGACTAAAGAAAACATATGGTGATCTGGTGGCACTGGATTCTTTTTCTGCGAAGCTGGAGTGTGGAATTTATGGGCTTTTAGGTGTAAATGGTGCAGGAAAAAGTACTTTGATGGGAATTCTGACCGATAATGTAGAACGGGACAGCGGTTTCTGTGAACTGGATGGAACAGAGATTTTAGAACTGGGAAGTGCCTATCGGGAAAAACTTGGCTATATGCCGCAAAAGCAGGCGCTTTATGAAGATTTTACGCCATTAGAATTTTTGATGTATATGGCTGAGTTAAAGGAAATAAAAAAGAAAGAGCGTAAGGAAGAAGTTTTAAACCTGCTAAAAACGGTAAATTTATATGAGGTGCGCAACCGAAAAATCAAAGGCTTTTCCGGCGGAATGAAGCAGCGTGTCCTGCTGGCGCAGGCACTGCTTGGAAATCCCGATATTTTGATTCTAGATGAGCCGACAGTGGGGCTAGATCCAAAGGAACGTAACAACTTCCGAAGTTATTTAAAACAGATTGCAGAAAATAAAATTGTGCTTTATGCCACGCATGTGGTCAGTGATATTGAGACAATTGCATCATCAGTGATTATTATGAATAAGGGTAGAATCCTAACGCAGGGAACCATCCCAGAACTGCTTGAGCAGACAGATGGAAGTTGTAATAATTTAGAAGAAGCTTTTTTATATTATATTGGGGCAAAATCGTAAAGTGTATTATATTGGGGCAAAATCGTAAAGTGTATTATATTGGGACAAAATCGTAAAGGGTTTTGCAAAGAAAAAATTCTCATGCTATAATAATACAAAGCATATTTTCTAGCTGAGTGTATGACAGGATGTCATACACTTTCTGATGCAGAATAGAGCGGAGGCGATAGAAGTGAGTATCTTTGAATATAATGAGGAACAACATATTAAAAATGAAAAGAAGATATCTTATGAAGATGGATTGCGCGAGGGGATAGAGAAAGGGATAGAGCAAGGGATAGAACAAGGGATAGAGCAAGGAATTCAGATTATGATTTTGGACAATATAGAGGAAGGAAAAACAAAAGAACAGGTAATCCAAAAACTTGTAAGAAGATTTAACATCAGCCAAGAAGTGGCAGAGAGTTACTGTCAAAAAATTTTAAAATAAAAGAATAGAAATTAAAAAATACTTGACCTTCGCCTTAGGCGAGGGTCTATTTTATATATAGGAAAACATGTCCCATAGAGGAAAGCCGTCAAAACCTGTCGGAATAATGCGACCGATTTTCATTGTAAGGCATGTCCCAACACTTTATAATAAAAGATAGAAGATAGGTTTTGTAGTTCCAGTAAAAGCGGAACAACCTGTCAGAAAAAAAGGAGGGCTTCAATTGGAAAAAGTACGTTACATGATTTCTGATGCTGCGAATCTCGTAGATGTGGAATCGCATGTATTGCGTTACTGGGAAGATGAACTCGAATTGAATATCCCGCGAAATGAAATGGGACATCGATACTATACAAAAGAAAATATTCAGGAATTTCAAAAGATAAAAGAATTAAAAGAGCAGGGCTATCAGTTAAAAGCAATCCGTATGATAGTACATAATGGAACGTTAGATCCCCAAGAAGCAGATTTTGTGACGGCTTCGTTACCGGTTTCGGCAGGTGTGCCTCATCAGACACCATCCGAGTTTGTTGCCGCACAGGAAAAAAGACAGCCGACGCCGGTCATGTCGAACCCGGACAAGATGGCGCAGTTTGAACAGTTAATGAGTAGCATTATTAAAAAAGCCATAGCGGAAAATAATGACGAATTGAGCAAATCCATTGGGGAAGAAGTATCCGAGCAGGTCCTCAAAGAAATGAACTACCTTGCCAGAGAGCAGGAAGAAGCACAGGAGGCACGTTTCCGCCAGTTAGATTCTGCCATTCGCGGCAATCTTCGTAAAAAAGAAAGAAAACTGCCGCGATTTCGTATGAATACGGAACCGAAAACGACTTAAGAAATACACGTGGTGAAGTAGAAAGATCATAAGGAGAGCAGCATGAAAAAAATATCGTTGGCTTTTTTGGTGACAGCACTTTTTCTTTGCGGTTGTCAGCCAAAAGGGAAATCTGATGTCTCGGATTATAGCAATACACTTGCGAAAGCGCAGGAAATTTCTGTGCTTTCCGCAGATACGCTAGAGGAATTAGAATCTATAACAGAAGAAAAAGAAATTGAGAATTTTACAACGAAACTTGACGTTGAAACATGGGAGTCAAGTGAACTTCCGGAAGATGCTAATAAAGTAGGAATCTTTTCTTTTTCACAGGAAGAGACCGGAAAAGCAGGACAGAAAAAAGAAGACTTAAAACAACAGGAAGTTTGTACCATTACGCTTTATGATAGTCAGAATATAAGTTTTAAAATTGCGGGAGTCTCGATGATATTTGAGGTAGAGGAGAGCACTTTTGAAGATTTGATGGAATATTTTGAATAGAAGCGGAATAACGAAAAATGGGGATGTACCCTTGAGGGTACATCCCCGTTTTTTACTTTAATTATTCAGCACTGATAGCGCCTGTAGGACAAACACCTGCACATGTACCACAACTTACACATGCACCAGCATCGATATTGAACTGGCTATCTCCCTGAGAAATAGCACCTACTGGACATTCAGGTTCGCATGTACCACAACTTACACAAGAATCAGAAATTACGTATGCCATAATTAGTTCCTCCTTATAAAATAAAAACATAATATGTAAGAAACCCCATCCACATGAGTGAATTGTTTCTTAAGCATCAGCCACCACAACGTAGCTTTTAAGCTATTTTAATACAAAAATTCAGCGATGACAAGAGAAAAATATGTATAAAAATCAGCACATGAGACTTTTTGTGAAAAAAATAACAAAAAGAAATTCCGCAAAGGCTGATGTTATAAGGAAAAACGCTACTTTGTAAAAAATAAATAAATTTTAGTGGGAAAAGGTGAAAATATTAGTTAGTATTAACTAACCTGACCAACACTATTTTGCAAAAGTAGAAAAATGATATACAGTTTTCGAACGGAATGTCTTATCTGGGTGAAGCACAATACTTGGAAAATTTTCGTGGTTAATAGCATCCGGATAGTACTGGGTTTCTAAGCAGACAGCACAACCTCTTCCGTAGTTTTTGCCATCTTTTCCAACTATATTAGCTTCACTGCCCGGGATATAAAGCTGCATACCAGGCTGATCAGTAAAGCAGGTCAGGCGGATGCCTGTTTCTTTTGACTGTAAAATGGCAGCTTCGCGCAGCCCGGTTCCGGCAATGACAAAATTGTGGTCATAAGTACCGAATTTACGGAACTGTTCAAAATCCGAATCAAAGAATTTTCCAATCGGATGCAGTTTACGGAAATCAAAAGGAGTATCGGTGACAGAAAGAAAGCGTCCGGTTGGAGCCTGTGTGTCATCGAGTTCCGTGATTTCGTCAGACTCAATAAAAAGTTCATGGGAAAGCACATCCCCATTTCCTTCTCCATTTAAATTAAAATATGCATGATTCGTAACATTAAGCAACGTATCCTGATCGGTATCTGCCACATAAAGAATGGAGAGCTCATTATCTTCTGTCCATCCATAAGTAACAGAAAGTGTCAGATTACCAGGATATCCCTCTTCACCATCAGCTGCATAATAGGTTAAAATAAGTTTATCATCCTTGATTTTAGATTCCCAGACTTTAGACGCAAACCCGACAATTCCACCGTGTAAATGGTTAGAACCGCAGTTGATGGCAAGCTGGTAGTCTGTTCCATTTAAAGAAAAACGCCCATCCTTAATACGGTTTGCGACACGTCCGACAACCGCACCAAGGCTGCCTTCATCGGCGATATAGTCAGCAAGACTGTCATAGCCAAGACAGATATCGGTCAGAGTACCGGCCTTGTCAGGAACCATAATTTTAGTAATACGGCAGCCGAAATCAATTACCTCCACATAAGCACCGGAGTTATTTTCTAAATGATATAGAGTTACAACTTCTCCGGATGTTGTCATACCATAATTAGTCTTTGTAATTTTCATAAATCTGTTATGCCCTTTCTGAAGTACAAAAAGTTTTGTGCCTCAATACATGCCTTTACTTTCGATTATAATGTTGTATTATGACATATTTGGAAAAAGCTGGCAAGTAGGTTGCCTAATTTTCATAATTGTGAGATAATACAAGCTGAGAAAAGAAGAAAGAAATATACATGGATTCTCATGTAGAAAATGTGCCCGACAGAAATAGCGGGCATATGGAGAATAGAAATGAAGACAGAAGTAGTAAAAATAGATTTGGACCATATAGATGAAGACGAAATGAACGCTGCAGCTGAGATTATTGCTGAAGGAGGGTTGGTAGCTTTTCCAACAGAAACAGTATATGGACTGGGAGCAGACGCCCTGCATCCGGAAGCTGCTAAAAAAATATATGCAGCAAAAGGAAGACCATCGGATAATCCGTTAATCGTGCATATTGCAGAATTTTCAGATTTAGAATCTATTGCAAAAGAAGTGCCGGAACAGGCGAAAAAACTGGCAGAAGCATTTTGGCCGGGACCGCTTACCATGATTGTATGGAAGAATGAAAAAGTTCCATACGAGACAACGGGCGGGATGGAAACAGTAGCAATCCGTATGCCGAATCATCCGGTAGCATTAGAGTTAATTCGTAAGAGCGGCTGCCTGATTGCAGCACCAAGTGCGAACACATCCGGAAAACCGAGCCCGACGGAGGCATCCCATGTGAAAAAAGATTTAGATGGAAAGATACCAATGATTTTGGATGGTGGTCCGGTTGGAATCGGAATCGAATCTACGATTATAGATTTAACAGAGAAAGTACCAATGATATTAAGACCCGGATATATTACCAAAGAGATGCTTGAGAATGTTTTAGGGAAAGAGGTAAAAGTGGATCCGGGCATTATAGAGGCAGATTCCCTGGCAAAGCCAAAGGCACCGGGGATGAAATATAAACATTATGCACCAAAAGCAGACCTTATTCTTGTAGATGGGGAAAGCGACAAAGTAAAAGAAAAAATCAATCAGCTGGTAGAAGAAAAACAGAAGCAGGGGAAAAAAGTAGGCGTCATCGCAACAGATGAAACCGCGCCATCTTATTGTGCGGACATTGTATTCAGCATTGGAGCGAGAGCAGACGAGGATGCAATTGCAAAGCATCTTTATAAAATTCTCCGTGAGTTTGACGACAGCGAAGTAGATATCATTTATTCGGAAAGCTTTGCAACGCCGCGCATCGGTCAGGCAATTATGAATCGATTGTTAAAGGCAGCGGGACATCAGGTGTTGACAGTTTAGGAGACGTGAACAGGATGAAAGAATATAACAGAATTGTGTTCGTGGCAGAAAGTGGAACAAGCCGTGCGCCGATGGCAGCCGGAATTTTAGGAGAATGTACTCTAAAGCATCCGGTGGAAATTGTTGCAAGAGGACTTGTAGTTTTATTTCCAGAGCCAATGAACCAGAAAACAGAAGCAGTTTTAATCAGTAACGGAATCAGCCTGGAGGGATTTATGTCCAGTCAGCTGACCGAAGAAGATTTTACAGAGGATACACTTGTGCTTGTTATGGAGCACACCCAGTTAGAAAAAGTACTGGAAAAATACGAAAACGCCAATCCTGAGAATGTATATGTTTTGACGGAACTGGTGGGAGATGAACTTGAAATTATTGACCCATATGGGGGCAGTCTTCAGGCATATGGGCTTTGTTATGAAACAATGCGTAAGACAATAAAAAAACTAGTTAACTTATTAAACGAAGGAGAACAGTAAGAATGTCAAAAGTAGTTGTAATGGATCATCCACTGATTCAGCACAAAATTGGGATTATCAGAAGAAAAGAGATAGGGTCAAAAGATTTTCGTATCCTGGTCAGCGAAATTGCAATGCTGATGTGCTATGAGGCAACCAGAGATTTAAAACTAGCAGATGTGGAGATTGAAACACCAATCTGTACCACAACCGTAAAAGAATTAAAAGGAAAGAAACTGGCAGTCGTACCAATTTTACGTGCAGGTCTTGGAATGGTAGACGGAATGCTGACGATGATTCCAGCGGCAAAAGTGGGACATATTGGTCTGTACCGTGACCCGGAAACATTAGAGCCGGTGGAATATTATTGCAAATTACCGGAAGACTGTGCAAATAGAGAGGTTTTTGTTGTAGATCCAATGTTAGCAACCGGAGGATCTTCTGCGGCTGCAATTCAGATGTTAAAAGATAAAGGAGTATCTCATATCCGTCTAATGTGCATTATTGCGGCACCGGAAGGAGTAAAGAAGATGCAGGAAGCGCATCCGGATGTGGATGTTTATATCGGTGCGCTTGATGATCATTTAAATGAACATGGTTATATTGTTCCAGGGCTTGGGGATGCAGGAGACAGAATTTTTGGTACAAAATAAAAGAAAAGGGGAGGAGAAATCTTTCCCTTTCTCTGTTTAAATTAATAGAAGGGACATGGTGATTGAAATGAGTAATAAGAGGGAAGACTATATCAGCTGGGACGAATACTTTATGGGGGTTGCCATGCTTTCGGGTATGCGTTCCAAAGATCCGAATACGCAGGTAGGGGCCTGTATTGTAGGACCGGATCATAAAATCTTATCTATGGGTTATAACGGATTTCCAACAGGATGTTCAGATGACGAGTTCCCATGGGCAAGAGAAGGAGAACCGCTGGAAAACAAGTATTTTTATACCACTCACAGTGAGTTGAATGCAATTTTGAATTACCGGGGCGGAAGCCTGGAAGGCGCTACAATTTATGTGACGCTTTTTCCATGTAACGAATGTGCAAAAGCAATTATTCAGTCGGGCATTAAAAGAATTGTGTATGCAAGTGACAAATATGAGAGTACACCGGCTGTGATAGCATCGAAAAAAATGCTGAAAGCGGCAGGTGTAGAACTACGACCATACGAGCATACAAATCGCGAGATAATTATGCAACTTTAGGCATAATTTTGTGAAAATAGCACCTTACCATGGGAGCTTTTTCGTGATATAATTGTGAAACGATTAACAGTTAGGATGGAGTTATCATGAAAAACAAAAATAAAGTCTTTCAATCACTGACATTGATACTGCAATTTGGACTGAATATGATAGTTCCGATTCTGATGTGTACCTTATTTGGAGTCTGGATTGGCAGAAAATACGATATCTTGTGGATTACAGTTCCGCTTTTTATCGTGGGTGCACTTTCCGGATTTACCAGTGTTTACAAGATGGCAAAAAAAATCTGGGAACAGGAAAGTGACAGAGGTAACAGACATGTTAAAAAGACTAAATGATGCATTGCCGGAACTGATTTTGGGAATTCTTGTATATGGAATTGCAGTAGAATTAATTGGTGTCTGGTTTGTTACAGATAAAATTCGTTATTCCACCGGCTTATTAATCGGAATTGTCCTTGCCTGTGGAATGGCAATCAATATAGCAATTGTTTTAGAAGATGCAGTCAGCATCATGGGCGAAAATCATGCCCAGGCGAAAATCGTTGCAAAGTCGTTAATGCGATATGCAGTAGTTGTAATCGTTTTCTTTGTAATGATGTACTTTAATTTAGGTAATTTATTTACCGCATTTATCGGCGTGATGGGATTAAAGGTAGCTGCGTACCTGCAACCCCTTACACATAAAACTATACGTAAACTGCAGGGGAGAGGTGATACAAAAGACGAATTTATGGATTTGTCAGAAAAAGAATCATCAAAACAAAATTTAGGCAGTTAGAATAGTAAAACTAATAAGGAGGTGAAATTGTGAATAATGCAATTTTGATGTCTTCCGGAGCTGATGATATCGATTTTATGATACATGGGATATTTTCCTATGAGCTTTTCGGTCAGACGCTCTGGATTACAACATCGCACGTTTGCATCTTTATTGTAATGTTGGTAATTTTGATTTTTTGTCTGATTGCCAATCGAAAATTGAAGCATGCAACAGAAGTTCCGGATTCCTTCCAGAATGTCATAGAACTGATTGTCGATATGCTCGACAACATGGTTTACTCGACAATGGGAAAAGTGGCTGCTCCAAAGTTTGTGAACTATATCAGCACAATCTTTATCTTTATTTTAATGAGCAACATATCCGGTTTATTTGGTTTAAGACCACCAACCGCAGACTATGGAACAACATTGGCACTTGGTCTTATTACATTTGTCCTTATTCACGTAACGCAGTTTAAGAATCTGCCATTAAAGCAGATATGGAAGGACATGTGTTCCCCATTACCGCCATGGTTACCGATTTGGTTCCCGATTAACTTAATCAGTGAAATCGCCGTACCAATCTCGTTATCATTACGTTTGTTCGCAAATGTATTGTCCGGTACCGTTATGATGGCGCTTGTTTATGGCTTGCTGAGTAAGATTGCAATTATCTGGCCAGCAGCGCTGCACGTATACTTTGACTTGTTCTCCGGAGCAATTCAGACATACGTATTCTGTATGTTATCTATGACATACATCAGTCAAAATTACGAAACTGAATAAAAAACCTAAATTTAAGGAGGATTTTCATTATGAATATTACAGGACAGGATTTAATTTTAGCATGTTCAGCAATTGGTGCAGGTTTAGCAGTTATCGCTGGTATCGGACCTGGTATTGGTCAGGGTATCGCAGCTGGTCATGGTGCATCAGCAGTAGGTAGAAATCCAGGAGCAAAAGGTGATATTATGTCAACCATGCTTTTAGGTCAGGCCGTAGCAGAAACAACAGGTCTTTATGGTTTGTTAGTAGCTATGCTTTTACTTTTCGTAAAACCATTAGTATAAGAAAAATCGAATAACTACGGAAAGGAGGCCCAGACTTGGAAAGATTATTTAATCTTGACGCACAGCTTATACAGGATACGGTTCTTTTAGGGATTGCTGTATTTTTCCTGTTTTTGATGGTGTCATATCTCTTATTGAATCCAGCCCGCAAGTTATTGCAGGACAGACGAGATAAGATTGCGAACGACATCGACAGTGCAAAGGCGGACAAAGAAGATGCCGCAGCACTCAAGGCAGAATACGAAGCAAAATTAAAAAATGTCGAGAAAGAAGCAGAGCAAATCCTTAGTGAAGCTCGTCAGAAAGGGCAGAAGAATGCTGCCAGAATTGAAAACGAAGCCAAGGAAGAGGCAGCTCGTATTATCCAGAGAGCGAATGAGGAAGCAGAGCTTTCTAAGAAGCACGCTATGGATGATGTAAAACAGGAGATGGTATCAATTGCATCTATGATGGCAGCAAAAGTAGTTGCTGCATCCATTGATACACAGATCCAGGATACGCTGGTAGAAGAAACATTGAAAGAAATGGGTGATTCAACATGGCAAAGCTAGTGTCAAAGACATACGGTGATGCATTGTTTGAAATTGCCTTAGAAGAGAATAAATTCGATTTATTCTTAGAGGAAGTCAAAGCAGTGAAAACTGCGATGGAAGAAAATCCGGACTTGTTCAAATTAATGACTCATCCGAAAGTCGTAAAAGAAGAAAAAATAAAAGTGGTAGAGAACATATTCGAAGGGAAAGTTTCCCCGGAACTTGTTGGATTAATTAGAATGATTGTCGATAAAGACCATTTTGATGAGATAGACAGTGTATTTACTTACTTTATAGATCAGGTAAAAGAATACCGTAACATTGGTACAGCATATGTTACCTCCGCAGTGGAGCTTAGCGATGCACAGAAGAGTGCCATTGAAAAACGTCTTCTTGAGACCACAAAATATGTTACTTTTGAAATCCATTATAACGTCGATGCCGCAATTATCGGTGGATTAGTAATTCGTATCGGCGACCGCGTAGTCGACAGCAGTATTCGTACCAAACTGAATAAGCTGACACGCGAATTATCAAAAATACAGTTGAAAGCAGGTGAATGCGCTCCATGAATTTAAAACCAGAAGAAATTAGTTCCGTTATTAAAGAACAGATTAAAAGATATGCAGCGCAGCTCGAAGTCGCTGACGTGGGAACTGTAATCCAGGTAGCAGATGGTATTGCACGTATCCATGGTCTTGACAATGCAATGCAGGGCGAACTTCTGGAATTTCCAGGTGAAGTATATGGAATGGTATTAAACCTTGAAGAAGATAACGTTGGTGCCGTATTACTCGGTGATTCCAGAAATATCAACGAAGGTGATACCGTAAAAACGACCGGACGTGTAGTAGAGGTTCCGGTTGGAAATGCTTTATTAGGTCGTGTTGTAAATGCATTAGGACAGCCAATAGATGGAAAAGGTCCAATCGTGACCGATAAGTTCCGTCAGGTAGAAAGAGTTGCATCCGGTGTTATTTCCAGAAAATCTGTAGATACACCATTACAGACAGGTATTAAAGCGATTGATGCCATGGTTCCAATCGGACGTGGACAGCGTGAGTTAATTATCGGTGATAGACAGACAGGTAAAACTGCTATCGCAATTGATACCATTATTAATCAAAAAGGTCAGAACGTAAAATGTATTTACGTTGCAATCGGTCAGAAAGCTTCTACCGTTGCAGCAATTGTAAAAACATTAGAAGAAAATGGTGCAATGGCATATACAACAGTAGTTGTATCAACTGCATCTGAATTAGCACCATTAACTTATATTGCACCATACGCAGGATGTGCGATGGGTGAAGAATGGATGGAGAACGGAGAAGACGTACTCATTATTTATGATGATTTAAGTAAGCATGCTACTGCATACCGTACACTCTCCTTACTTCTTAAGAGACCACCAGGACGTGAAGCTTACCCAGGTGATGTATTCTACTTACATTCCAGATTATTAGAGCGTGCAGCCAGACTTTCTGATAAATTAGGCGGAGGTTCTTTAACAGCACTTCCAATTATCGAGACACAGGCAGGCGACGTTTCTGCATATATTCCTACGAATGTAATTTCCATCACAGATGGTCAGATTTATCTGGAAACAGATATGTTTAACGCAGGTTTCAGACCAGCTATTAACGCAGGTCTTTCTGTATCCCGAGTAGGAGGTTCTGCTCAGATTAAAGCGATGAAGAAAATCGCAGGACCAATTCGTACTGAGTTAGCACAGTACCGTGAGCTTGCATCTTTTGCACAGTTTGGTTCTGAATTGGATGCAGATACAACAGAGAAGCTTGCTCAGGGTGAAAGAATCCGTGAGATTTTAAAACAGCCTCAGTATCAGCCAATGCCGGTTGAGAAACAGGTTATGATTATCTATGCGGCAACAAAGAAATACTTGCTTGATATAGCAGTAGAAGATATTCTTACATTTGAAAGCGCATTGTTTGACTTAGTTGATACAAAATATCCTGAAATTACACAATCCATTCGTGATACGAAAGAGATTGGTGAGGATATTGAGCCAAAATTAATTCAGGCAATTGAAGAATGTAAAAAGGAATTCAAGAAATAAGTTCCAGATAGGAAGGAGTGAGTGACGATGGCCTCAATGAGAGACATCAAACGAAGAAAGAGCAGCATACAGAGTACGCAGCAGATCACGAAAGCCATGAAACTTGTTTCTACCGTTAAACTGCAAAAAGCAAGAAACAGAGCAGAACAGACGACACCATATTTTGATTATATGTATCGTACAGTCAGCTCTATGCTTGCAAAATCCGGTAATATCAATCATCCGTATTTGAAGGCGGGAGATTCGAAAAAGATTGCGGTTGTAGTAATCACTTCAAACCGAGGTCTTGCCGGAGGCTACAATTCCAATGTTGTCAAACTGATTACAGGAAGTGATCTTCCAAAAGAAGACCTTTTAATTTATGCAGTTGGTAACAAAGGAAGAGAGGCCTTAGAGAGACGTGGATATCATATTCACAAAGATGCTTCTGAGATTATTGAATCTCCGGTATACGAAGATGCGGCTGCACTTTGTAAAGAAGTGTTAGATGCATTCGTAGCGGGTGAGATTGGTGAAATCTACCTTGCTTATACACACTTCAAAAATACAGTAAGCCATGAGCCAAAACTCATGAAATTACTTCCTGTAGAAGTGAATGAAGCAGAAGTAGGAGAGATAGACTCTAAGATAATGATGACTTATGAGCCTAATGAAGAAGAAGCATTAGATATGATTATTCCAAAGTATGTAACGAGTCTCTTCTATGGTGCCTTAGTAGAAGCCGTAGCAAGTGAAAATGGTGCCAGAATGCAGGCAATGGATTCTGCTACCAGCAATGCAGAAGATATGATTAGTGATCTTTCATTGAAATACAACAGAGCACGTCAGGGAGCTATCACTCAGGAATTAACTGAGATTGTAGCCGGTGCATCTGCGATATCATAATATTAAGAACAAGGAGAAATAAGCGATGGCAAATAATATTGGTAAGATTACCCAGATCATCGGTGCCGTTATTGACATCAAGTTCCAAGAGGGCAACCTGCCAGAGATTAACGATGCGATTGAAGTGCCAAAAAAAGATGGCGATAAATTAGTCGTTGAAGTATCTCAGCATTTGGGTGATGATACAGTGAGATGTATCGCCATGGGTTCTTCCGATGGACTTGTTCGTGGAATGGATGCAATTGCAACTGGTGGACCTATTAGTGTACCGGTAGGTGAAAATACATTAGGACGTATGTTCAACGTATTAGGAAATCCTATTGATGACGTAGAAGATCCACAGGGTGTTGAGCATTGGCCAATTCATAGAAAAGCCCCAGCATTCGAAGAACAGTCTACATCTCAGGAAATGTTAGAGACAGGAATTAAAGTCGTTGACCTTCTTTGCCCATATCAGAAGGGTGGAAAAATCGGTTTATTCGGTGGTGCCGGAGTAGGTAAGACCGTATTAATTCAGGAGTTAATTCACAATATTGCAACAGAGCATGGTGGATATTCTGTATTTACCGGTGTAGGTGAACGTACTCGTGAAGGTAATGACCTTTACTATGAAATGAAAGAATCAGGAGTTATCGATAAGACCACCATGGTGTTCGGACAGATGAATGAGCCACCTGGAGCACGTATGAGAGTTGCGCTTACCGGACTTACCATGGCAGAATACTTCCGTGATAAAGGTGGAAAGGACGTATTGTTATTCATTGATAACATTTTCCGTTTCACACAGGCAGGTTCTGAGGTATCCGCTTTGTTAGGACGAGTACCTTCAGCCGTAGGTTACCAGCCAACTTTACAGACAGAGATGGGTGCTCTTCAGGAGCGAATCACATCTACAAAGAATGGTTCTATTACATCTGTACAGGCAGTTTATGTACCAGCCGACGACTTAACTGACCCGGCTCCGGCTACAACATTTGCACATTTGGATGCAACTACCGTATTAGACCGTTCTATCGTAGAGTTAGGTATTTATCCGGCTGTTGATCCATTAGGATCTACATCCCGTATCCTTGATCCACATATTGTTGGACAGGAACATTTCGAAGTAGCCCGTGGAGTTCAGGAAATCTTACAGAAGTACAAAGAACTTCAGGATATCATCGCCATCTTAGGTATGGATGAATTATCAGAAGATGATAAGCTTGTTGTAAACCGTGCAAGAAAGGTTCAGAGATTCTTATCTCAGCCATTCTCCGTTGCAACACAGTTTACCGGTTTGGAAGGAAAATATGTTCCAATCGCTGAAACCATCCGTGGATTCAAAGAAATCCTTGAAGGAAAACATGACGATGTTCCAGAAAGCTATTTCCTGAATGCAGGAACAATTGATGATGTTCGTGCAAGAATGCAGTAAGAACAATCATCAATGAGGGAGGCAATATCCGATGAAACTGCCTTGGTGGTTTCATTTTGCTCCGCAAAACAAGGAGGCTATTAAAAAATGGCAGATGAAAACAAAATGTTTAACGTAGAGATCATCACGCCAGACCGTATTTTTTATACGGGAGAGGCGTCAATGATTGAATTTAATACTACGGAAGGGGAAATTGGTGTTTATCCAAGACACATTCCACTTACAACTGTACTTGCGCCTGGCATCGTAACCATTTATGAAGCAGAAAAAGAAGTACAGGCCGCAGTATACTCCGGATTTGCTGAGATTCTGTCAGATAAGGTAACTCTTTTAGCAGAAATCGCAGAATGGCCGGATGAAATCGATACCAATCGTGCGGAAGCAGCAAAGAAGCGTGCAGAAGAACGTCTTGCAAACAGGACAGAAGAAATCGATGTAAAGCGTGCAGAATTTGCATTGCGTAAAGCGTTGATTCGTATTGATATTGCAAGTAAATAGTAAAAGAATAAAGGGATGAATCTTTTAAAATGAAAAGGATTCATCCCTTTTTTGATCTATAGGAAATTGCTGTTGCATTGACTTTTTATTGGAACTATGGGTAGAATAAAAGATAGAAAGGCACAAAGCTTGCAGGAAGTGGAAAGGTATGGTTTAGTAAATGAAATTTTTATTTGTCCGGCATGGGGAAACAGACTGGAATGTAAAAAAGAAAATACAGGGAAAAACAGATGTCCCTTTAAATAAGACAGGGGTACAGCAGGCGGGGGCTCTTGCCGCCAAGTTAGTAGAAGAGGGAATTAAAGTTGCACGTATTTATACCAGCCCGCAACTACGTGCAGTAAAAACGGCAGAAATTCTGGCGGAGGCGTTAGAGGTGGAATGCAGATGCAAAGAAGGGCTCCGCGAAATGGATTTAGGTCTTTGGGAAGGGAAAAACTGGGGAGATATCCGTCGGGAATATGGCGAAGAATATTTGTATTGGAATGCGCATCGCCGGTATACAAAGACACCGGAAGGAGAGTGCTATAACGATGTTTTGAAAAGAACACTGGAAGCATTGGAAGAAATCCGGGAAGAAGAAACGGAAGATGTTCTGGTCGTGACGCATAGCGCAGTGGTGATGGCACTTTTTTGTTACATAGATGAGGAACCGTTTGAAGAAGAAATTATGATTACACGCTATAAGTTGGAAAATACAGAAGTTGCAGAAGTGGATGAGGAAAAAATAAAGCTTGCGTGGAAGAGATTTTCTACATTCCATCTTGAATCAAATTAATGGAAAAGAAGTTAGGTAATCAGATTGGAAACTGTCAGATTGCCTAATTTTTTTATGGCATTTTTGTGGATGATTTTGACTGAAAATGATTGACTTTGAACGTTTGTGATTTTATAATACAGATATAAAGATGAACGGAATTGAAGCTATTTGACCGAAAATGAAGGAGAAGAATATGCTGACAGAGGAAAGATTTGCAAGGATTTTATCTATACTGGAAAGTATGGGAAGCGTAACAGTACAGCAGTTGATGGCGGAGTTGGATGCTTCGGAATCTACCATCCGAAGAGACTTGACAGCACTGGATGCAAAAGGGATGCTGAACAAAGTACATGGTGGAGCAACCTTGAAAAATGCGGTGTACAGTACAATGGATGACAACGTGTTGATTCGTAAGAACAAGAATGCGGGGGAAAAAGAAATCATAGGAAGATATGCGGCTTCTCTGATACGACCGGGAGATTTTGTTTATCTGGATGCCGGAACGACGACAGAGTGTATGATTGATTACATTGAATGTAAAGATGTGATTTTTGTGACAAATGCAATCACCCATGCAAAACGTTTAGCAGAAAGAGGACATGTTGTTTACATACTGGGAGGAGAATTCAAGGCAGTAACCGAAGCTATTGTAGGAGAAGAAGCGGTTACAACCTTAGAAAAATACAATTTTTCCAAAGGATTCTGGGGGACGAATGGAGTCAGTGTGACAAAAGGATTTTCTACACCGGAAGTAAAAGAAGCATTGGTAAAGAAGAAGTCGATGGAAAATTGTAAAGAACGTTATGTACTTTCAGATGAAAGCAAGTTTTCACAGATTTCAAGTGTCACCTTTGCAGATTTCGAAAGTGCAACTGTCTTGACGACAGGGCTGAACCAGCAGGCATTTTTGAAATACAATAACATAGTGAATATTGAATCATAGAAAAAATTCACAATAGCAGAAAGAAGTATACTTTTGAAAGGAGTGAAGAAGGAACATGATATATACCGTAACATTTAATCCGTCCCTTGATTATATCGTGAATGTAGATCATTTTACATGCGGTATTGTAAACAGAACTACAAAAGAAATTATATACGCGGGTGGTAAAGGAATTAATGTCTCCATGGTATTGAAAAATCTTGGAATTGAGAGTACCGCACTTGGTTTCCTGGCGGGATTTACGGGAGATAAGATTCAGAGTCTTTTACAGGAAAAAGGAATCAGTACAGATTTTATTACTGTTGCGGAGGGGAATTCCCGTATCAATGTAAAGCTTCGGTCAGAGGAAGAGACAGAAATCAATGGACAGGGACCACGGATGACAAAAGAGGATGTCAAAAAGCTCTATGAAAAGCTTGACCAATTGCAAGAAGGCGATACGCTGATTCTGGCGGGTAGCATACCGGATAGTCTGCCGGGTTCCATGTATATGGATATCATGAAGCATTTGGAAAAGAAAAATTTAAATATCGTAGTGGATGCGACAAAGGATTTACTTTTAAATGTATTGGAATATCATCCATTTTTGATAAAACCGAACAACCATGAATTAGGTGAAATCTTTGGGGTAGAGTTAAAGACACGGGATGAGGTTGTTCCATATGCAAAAAAAATGCAGGAAAAAGGAGCCAGAAATGTACTGGTATCCATGGCTGGGGAAGGAGCAGTCCTCGTAACAGAAGATGGTCAGGTCTTAAAAAGAGAAGCACCGAAAGGAAAACTGGTAAACTCCGTAGGGGCCGGAGATTCCATGGTAGCAGGATTTGTAGCAGGCTACATGGAAGAGCACAATTATGAAAAAGCATTTGCCTGGGGCGTTTGCACCGGAAGCGCATCTGCTTTTTCGGAAGAGATGGCAACAAAGGAAGAAGTTCTTACTTTGTTAGCACAATAAATGGGGAAGAAGCAAAAGAAGGTATGCAGGGCATACGAAATGAAAGGAGAGGTACAACATGAAAATCAGAGATTTATTAGCTGTGGAAAGCATTGAATTAAATGGCACAGCAAGTGGAAAAAAAGAAGCTCTGGATCAAATGGTTGCCTTAATGGCAAAAAGTGGGAAAATCACAGACGTAGAAACTTATCGAAAAGGAGTCTACGCAAGAGAAGAGGAAAGTACAACAGGAATTGGGGAAGGAATTGCGATTCCACACTGCAAATCAGCAGCAGTCAGCAGACCAGGTCTTGCAGCGATGGTATTAAAAGATGGGGTTGATTTCGATGCATTAGATGGAGAAAAGGTTCACCTTATTTTCCTGATTGCAGCACCGAATACAGAGGATAACGTGCATTTGGATGTGTTGAGCAAATTATCCGTGTTACTGATGGAGGAAACTTTTACAGAGGGATTGAAAAATGCAAAATCCGTTAATGAATTTTTAGCGATTATCGATAAAGCAGAAGCAGAAAAAGATGCAAAAGATTCTGTAAAAGAAGTGATTCAGAATTCCGGTTCCCAGAAAGAGGCAGGTAAGAAGATTTTGGCAGTAACCGGCTGCCCGACAGGAATTGCACATACTTACATGGCGGCAGAAGCGTTAGAAAAAGCAGGAAAAGCTGCAGGATGCCAGATAAAAGTAGAAACAAGAGGCTCCGGTGGAGCTAAAAACGTGTTAACAAAAGTAGAAATTGCAGAAGCTGACTGCATTATTGTTGCAGCAGATACCAAGGTTCCAATGGACCGTTTCGATGGCAAAAAAGTCATTCAGTGTCAGGTATCAGATGGAATCAGCAAAGCAGATAAATTAATTGAAAGAGCAATGAAAGGAGAAGCACCTCTTTTCAAAGCAGATGGAAAAGTAGAAGAGACTGAGTCTATAGGTGGAGAAAGCATTGGACACAAGATTTACAAGCACTTGATGAACGGTGTATCACATATGCTGCCATTTGTAGTTGGTGGAGGTATCTTAATCGCAATTGCATTCTTAATTGACGGATTTTCTGTAGACTTAAATTCCTTACCAATGGAGGAACGTGGAAACTTCGGTACGATTACACCACTTGCTGCGATGTTTAAATCCATTGGTGGTGTTGCATTTGGATTCATGCTTCCGATTCTGGCAGGATTTATTGCCATGAGTATTGCAGACAGACCGGGTCTTGCCGTTGGTTTTGTAGGCGGAGCCATTGCAGCAAATGGAACGTCCGGTTTCTTAGGTGCATTGGTTGCAGGTTTCTTAGCAGGATATTTAGTTCTTTTATTAAAGAAAATCTTTAGCAAATTGCCAGACAGCTTAGAAGGAATCAAACCGGTATTGCTGTATCCGTTGATTGGTATTTTCCTAGTGGGTGTCATTATGACTTATATTGTAGAGCCACCGGTTGGAGCACTAAATACCTTAATGAACAATGGATTAAGCAGTTTAAATGGAGCAAGTGCTATTTTACTTGGAGCAATCTTAGGCGGAATGATGTCTGTTGACATGGGAGGTCCTGTTAACAAAGCAGCTTATGTATTTGGTACAGCTTCTATTGCAGCAGGTAACTATGAAATTATGGCAGCCGTTATGGTAGGCGGAATGGTACCACCACTTGCAATTGCATTAGCAACCATTTTCTTTAAAAAGAAATTTACTGTAGAAGAAAGAAAAGCCGGTCCAACAAACATTATCATGGGATTATCCTTTATCTCAGAAGGTGCAATTCCATTTGCAGCATCCGATCCACTGCGTGTCATTCCATCTTGTGTAGTTGGTTCTGCAGTGGCAGGAGCATTATCCATGGCATTTGGATGTACTTTGATGGCACCTCACGGTGGAATCTTCGTTGTACCAACAGTTGGAAGTCCACTTATGTATTTAGTTGCATTGCTGGCAGGCTCCATCGTAGGATGTATCTTGCTCGGCGTTTTAAAAAAAGATGTGAAAGGAAAATGATATGAAAGAATTTGTATATACTATTACAGATCCACAAGGAATTCATGCAAGACCAGCCGGCCTTTTTGTAAAAGAGGCAGCACAGTTTCCGTGTAGTGTTACTATTTCCAAAGACGGAAAAGAAGTAGATGCCAAAAGAATTCTAGGAGTTATGGGACTTGGCATAAAATGTGGAATGGAAATTGTGTTAAAAACCGATGGCGAAAAAGAAGAAGAGGCCATGGAACACTTGAGCACATTTTTAAAAGAAAATTTATAAGAAAATATGGATTGAAAAAGCAGAAAGAAAGCCGGGTCTTAAAAAACCTGGCTTTCTGTAACCGGAAGTAGGCGATTGAAAAACTTCTTTTTATTTTACAAAAATATGATAGTTCTTGATGCTCTTTCTGCAGTTGATTTTGACTTGACAAAAATGTATTGCTTTTCGAAATTGCTTTTTACATTTGAAGGCTGGTGTCCGTCCATTCTTCGACATATCCGCTAAGTTTGTCCGTAGCAGAAAATTCCTACATCGTCTTTTAGTGCTTCTAAGCGGATATGTTCACCAACCTTGATTAGATGCTGCTCCCAAAACTCGCGTTCTACGGTTGTAAAACTTGTTAGGTAACAACGCTCAAACACTTGTCCGCAGCATCCTTGGTGTCTCACATATCCGCTAAGAAGCACACAAACACTCTGAAAGGAATTTTTTTGCTTCGAACAAACTTAGCGGATATGTTCGAAGCTTGGACGAATAACAGCAATCAGAAAAATGTAAAAAGCAATTTTGAAAAACTACATTTTTGTCTCGGAGAAATCAACTGCAGAAAGAACAACAAGAAAGATGATATTGTTGCGAAATAAGAAAAAAGTTTTGCAATCGCTTACAACCAAGAGAAAGGAGAATATGCATGGTTTTAGAAGGGAAGAGTGTATTTGCAGGAATCGCAATCGGACGACTTACTGTATACGAAAAAAAAGACAGCCAGGTAAAAAGATACCACGTAACAGATGTAGAAGCGGAAATGAAGCGCTTTATAGATGCGAAAGAGACTGCAAAGACTCAGCTGGCGGGATTTTATGAAAAAGCGGTAAAAGAAGTCGGAGAAGTCAATGCCATGATTTTTGAAGTGCATCAGATGATGCTGGATGATTTAGATTATGTGGAATCTATCACCAATATGATTCGGACACAGGAAGTCAATGCGGAATTTGCAGTGGCGGGGACAGGAGACAATTTTTCAGCAATGTTTGCAGCCATGGATGATGATTATATGAGAGAACGCGCAGCAGACGTCAAAGATATTTCCAACCGGGTGATTTCGATTTTGCAGGGGAATGCGAATAGTGGATTGACTGGAGATGAGCCGTTTATTCTGTTGGCGGATGATTTGGCGCCAAGCGAGACGGTACAGTTAGATAAGTCCAAAGTATTGTCTTTTGTAACGCGCCATGGTTCGACAAATTCTCATACAGCAATTCTCGCAAGGACCATGAATATTCCGGCGTTGATTGGTGTTGATTTTCCAGAGAATGTGGATGGAAAAATGGGGATTGTAGATGGTTATACAGGAAAAATCATTATAGAGCCAGATGAGGAAACCTTAAAGAATTATCAGGTCCAAAAAGAAGAGGAGGAAAAGAAAAAACGGTTGCTTCAGGAATTAAAAGGAAAAGAAACGGTTACCTTAGATGGCAAAAAAATCAATCTCTATGCCAATATTGGTGGTGTAGGTGATGTGGCGAGTGTTCTGGCAAACGATGCGGCCGGAATCGGATTATTCCGAAGCGAATTCCTTTACTTAGAGTCAGAGGATTACCCTACGGAAGAAGCACAATTTCAGGCATATAAGACAGTTGCAGAGAATATGGCAGGAAAAAAAGTGATCATTCGTACGCTGGATATCGGCGCAGATAAACAGGTAGGATATTTTAATCTTGAAAAAGAAGAAAATCCGGCTATGGGATATCGAGCTATCCGTATCTGCCTTGACCGCCCTGAGATTTTTAAAACGCAGCTTCGTGCGATTTACCGCGCCAGCTATTATGGAACGATTTCCATTATGTTTCCGATGATTATTTCTGTTGCAGAAGTAAAACGCATCAAAGAAATTGTAGACGAGGTAAAAGAGGAACTGGCGAAAGAGGGAATCCCGTTCAAGGATTGTGAACTTGGAATTATGATTGAAACACCGGCAGCCGTTCTGATTAGCGACCTTCTGGCAAAAGAAGTAGACTTTTTCTCTGTAGGTACGAATGACTTGACACAATACACACTGGCAATCGACCGTCAGAATCCAAGCCTGGATTCCATTTATGATTCCCACCACGAAGCCATTCTTCGTATGTTACAAATGATTGTGGACAATGGACATAAAGGAGGCTGCTGGGTTGGTATCTGTGGGGAAATTGGAGCAGATACTACATTGACGGAAACTTTGGTAAAAATGGGATTTGATGAATTATCGGTATCACCATCTATGATATTACCGGTACGTGAAAAAATACGAAATATACAACTGAAAAAGTAGTTTAAACAAAAAATGCCTTTTTAACACAAATTTTTTGCATATTTTTAGAAGGACATGTTATAATGATACTATATTTGGAACTGAAGCTATTGGGGGATGGCTTACAGGTTTGAAAGAATATGTAAAAATATTTTTGCATCTATAGGGGGTATTACTATAGAATGCTTCTAAAATGTTGGGTTAAGGAGGCATTATTTTGTGACAAAATTTTTGTATGCATGGATTTACTTAGTCGTGGCAGCAATTGTAGCATACTATTTTCTAAAATCATTTCATAAAAAAGATCGAATCGGGAAGACGTTGAATCGTATGATTACCTGTGGATTGATAGCAATTTTGTCCTATATGGGAACGATGATATCGAATTCCTATTTCGTTATGTCTTTGGGAAATAGTTTGGTATTTATGATGATTGACTGGATGCTCTTTTTCTTCTTGGAATATAGCTATTTTCTATTCGAAAAAAAAGAATTCCCGAAAAAAAGTGGAATAGTGCTGTTATTTGCATTAGGATGCGATAATGTTGTATTGGCATGCAATCCTTTTCTAGAGTGTGCATTAACCTATCGGCAAGTAGTAGCGGGAAAAGATATTTATGTAGTATTTGAGCCATATGCATGGTTTCAATGTCATCTTGCCATTTGTTATGTCATGGTTGCAGGGGCGAGTTTTCTGCTAATTCGAAAGTGTCTTGAGACACCAAAGGTATACCGAAGACGCTATGCAGCAATTTTAATCGGAATGCTTGGTGTGATCGCAATCAACGGAGTTTTTCTAGTATTGGATTTGACAGTAGATTTTTCGATTATCCTGTATTGTATCCTGGCATGTCTTTTCTATTTCTATACATTTCAATATGAACCGCTTGGATTACAGGCGGATGTGCGCAAGTATATCTTTGAGAACATGAATGACCCGGTTCTTTTGTTCGATAATCAGAATAAACTTGTCATGTATAATAAAAGTGCAGGTGGCTTTTTCAAGCTGGAAAAAAAGATGACGTTATCACAGTTTTGCATAAAGAATCCATATCTGACACCGAACAACAAGAAACGAGCTGATATTTTGGAAGTTGTGTTGGAGAAAGATGGGGAATCCAGCTGGTATCAGATTCAGTACAAACGTCTGGTGGATCAGAAGAACCGTTTTACGGGGACAATGATTGTCTACAACGAAGTTCCGGCGCAGAAGCGTGCGATGGAGCAAATGGAGTATGATAGTACACATGATTTATTGACTGGATTATATAATAGGAACTATTTACTTAAATATACAAAAGAACAGATTAGGACGATTCATACCCCAGTCAGCCTTGGTCTATTTAACATTAATGGCTTAAAGGGAATCAATCAAGTGTATGGTTCCGAAGCGGGAGACAAGGTGTTATGTAAAGTGGCAGATTTTCTGAAACAAAATCTGCGTAAGAATGATTTCGCGGCTCGAATTGATGGAGACGAAATGGTTCTTGTGATGCCTGGAACTGATGCTGATACAGCAGAACATCATTTGCAAAAACTTTTTACAGGCATGCAGGAACTAGAAGTAGATGGAAAACAGGTTAGCGTGGAATATGGTCAGGCAACTTATGGAGAAAAGGAAAGAAATCATGAGCTTGCTTTTCAGGAAGCGCGAAACGAAATGGTTCAGCGTAAGATGATGAATCAGACGAGTGCACGTAGTTCGATTCTAAAATCATTGGAAAAGACATTGATTGAACGGGATTATGAAACCGAACAGCATGCAGTCCGTACCCGTGATATTGCGATGAAGCTTGGAAAACATCTTGGATTAAAGCAAAAAGAAATCAGTGAGCTGGGGTTACTGGCTGTTTTGCATGATATTGGAAAAGTGGCAATTCCGGAAAATATTTTAAACAAAAAAGACCGCCTAACGGATGAGGAATGGGAAATCATGAAAGGTCATACGGTAAAGGGATATGAGATTGCAAAAATTACCCCGGAACTGAGTCAGATAGCAGATTTCATTCTGTGCCATCATGAACGATGGGATGGAAAGGGTTACCCATGTGGGTTGAAAGGGGAAGAGATACCATTGCTTTCTAGAATCATTACAGTGGTGGATTCTCATGATGTCATGACCCATGATCGGATTTACCACAAAGCGATGACGCAGGAAGAGTCTATCAAAGAGTTGAAACGTTGTTCCGGTACCCAGTTTGATCCAATGGTAGTTACGGTATTTATCCGAATGCTTCAGGAAAAAGAAAGTTATGAATTAGGAATAGAATAGGAAATTTTTCCAAATACTAGAGAGAACTTTGAGTTCTCTCTTTTTTTGCGAGTAGCGAGGAAACTCGCAAAGCGTGTTTCTCATAGTTGCACATTTTGGGAAAGGATAGTATGGAAAATGGAACATAGTTTGTTGATAAAGCAGGGAAATATTCATAATGCTGTGGATGAGGAAGTGTTTGTGGGGGACATTTTTGTGGTGGATGGAAAGATACAAAAGATTGCGCCAATAATAGGAGGGAAAGAAATCAATGATGCCGAGATTTTAGATGCCACCGGATTACAGATTTATCCGGGATTTGTGGATGCGCATTGTCATCTAGGCCTGCAGGGATTTGGAATTGGGTTTGAGGGAGAAGATTATAACGAGTTGAATGATTGCATAACACCGCAGCTTTCAGCAATTGATGCCATCAATCCGCAGGATGAAACATTCGCGATGGCACGGAGTGGCGGAGTCACCTGCGTTGCGACAGGACCAGGAAGTTCTAACGTAATTGGCGGAACTTTTTGCGCCATTAAGACTCATGGGAAACGGATAGATGACATGGTAGTAAAAAAGAAAGTTGGAATGAAAATAGCGTTTGGTGAAAATCCGAAAAACTGTTATACAGAAAAAGGAGTTTATTCCAGAATGACAATAGCTGCAAAAATCCGCGAGATGCTCTGTAAAGCGGAAGATTATAACGAACGAAAGAAAGCAGCAGGATTTCCGGAACAACCGGATGCACTTAAGATGCCGTCATATGATGCAAAGCTGGAAGCTTTGATTCCGGTAATTGAAGGAAAACTTCCACTAAAAGCACATGTGCATCGGGCAGATGATATTTTTACAGCACTGCGGATTGCCGAAGAATTTGGCATAGAGGTAAAATTAGATCATGTGACTGACGGGGCTCTGATTGCAGGTGAATTGGGGGCAGCAGGCGTATCTGTAGCAGTAGGCCCATCTTTTGGACATGCTGCAAAGTATGAATTGCGGCAGAAAAGTTTTCGGACACCGGGAATTTTAACAAAAGCTGGATGTAATGTGGCCGTGATTACAGATTCCCCCGTTGTAGAAGAGCGGTATTTAGCGCTTTGTGCAGGTTTTGCAATGGATGCCGGAATGAGTGAATTCGACACTCTCCGCTCCATAACGCTATGCGCGGCAAAACATATCGGAATTGAAGACAGGGTAGGAAGTATCGAAGAAGGGAAAGATGCAGACTTTGTGTTAGCGAAAGAAAGTCCCTTTGACCGGGGTGCTAACGTATTAATGACAATGATAGAGGGGAAAATTGTTTATCAAAAGGAAGAATAGAGGGGAGAAAAATGCTTGTCATGTATTGAAATATTGCATATAATCAGCTTATAGATAGGTTCCTATTCTGCACTGTTTTGCAGTCAGGAGGAATATAAATGAAGGGAATCTGCCGAAGCGAAGTCGCTATCATCAAGCGGAGATGGATGTGTCATCTTTGAAACCGGGGCAGGATTTTCCTCTGGGGATGAGACGAAAAAGATATTCTTGAGTACCGAGGGTGAAAATAGAGATGAAGTACCTAAGGAATTGGTTCATTTTCTGGAATATATGGAAAATAGTACAGACGCCTATGTAGCAATGGCAGAAGATGAGACAATTAATAAGTTGCACAGGAAAGTAGCAATGCTTAAGAAAGAGAGAAATCTGGAGGCGAGATATATGACATTTGAAGAATTGTTGAAGTACAGAGAAAAGGATGGAAAAGCCAAAGGAAAAGCAGAGGATGTATTGGACTTACTAGAGGATTATGGTACTATTCCAGAAGAACTGACAGAGAAAATTTTAGGACAGGAAGATATTGAAATCCTAAGAAGGTGGCTTAAGCTTGCAGCTAAGGTTACATCTATAGAAGAATTTATGGAAAAAATGTAAAGTTGTCTATTATCAAATCAAAAAGGTCAGCGGTCAGTTATGACCGCTGGTAAAGATCTGTGGTACAAAAAGAGCGTACCATCTACAAACAAGTCGTAATCATTACCAATTAAAACAATTAGAACAGTGTAGGGAACCTGTCTAAACAAGATATTTCATTGACTTTACCACTGCATATGATTAAAATATCTATAGCGTAGATAGTCATTGCAAAACTCTTTTTACTTAGTTCACAACAGTATACTATTGCTTTTTTTGTTTTAGCAGTTGATTTCTCCGAGACAAAAGTGTAGATTTTCGGAATTGTTTTTTACATTTTATACGATTGCTACTATTCGTCCAAGCTTCGAACATATCCACTAGGTTTGTTCGAAGCAAGAAAATTCCTTTCAGAGTATTTGTGTGCTTCTTAGCGGATATGTGAGGCACCAAGGATGCTGCGGACAATTGTTTGAGCGTTGTTACCCAACAAATTTCACAACCATAGTGCGCGAGTTTTGGAAGCAGCATCTAATCAAAGGTGGTGAACATATCCGCTTAGAAGCACTAAAAGACGATGTAGGAATTTCCTGCTACGGACAAACCTAGCGGATATGTCGAAGCATGGACGGACACCAGCCTTCAAATGTAAAAAACAATTTCGAAAAGCAAAACATTTTTGTCAAGTCAAAATCAACTGCTGAAACAAAAACAAGAAATATCATATTGTTGTGAACTAAGTAAAAAGAGTTTCGCAATTGCCTATAGGTTATAAGCAGAAGGGAGAACATAAATATGAAGATAGGATTTATTGGATGCGGCAACATGGGAAATGCTATGATGCAGGGAATTTTAAAAGCTGGAAAAGCGAAGGCAGAGGAGATCTTGGTGTCTGCTAAGACAGAAGCAACATTAGCGGCAAGAAAAGAAGTATTGGGTGTCTCTGTTACGAAGAACAACAAAGAGGTAGCAGAGTTCGCGGACTTGTTATTTCTTGCAGTAAAGCCGCAGTTTTATGCAGAAGTAATTGCAGAAATTAAAGATGTAGTTACAGATAAACAGATTATTGTCAGCATTGCACCGGGAAAAACATTAGAATGGTTTACAGAGCAGTTTGGAAAAGAGCTGAAGGTAATTCGCACCATGCCAAATACACCTGCTATGGTCGGGGAAGGCATGACAGGTATGTGCGCCAATGCAAAAGTTACGGAAGAAGAGTTAGCGCAGGTACGTGATATTTGCAGCGGATTTGGAGAGACGGAAGTAATCAGTGAACATTTGATGGATGTAGTTACATCTGTCAGCGGAAGTTCTCCAGCTTATGTTTTTATGTTCATCGAAGCAATGGCAGATGCGGCAGTTGCAGATGGAATGCCTCGTGCACAGGCATATAAATTTGCAGCACAGGCGGTTTTGGGAAGTGCCAAAATGGTTCTTGATACGGGCATGCATCCGGGTGCGTTAAAAGACATGGTCTGCTCACCGGGCGGAACAACGATTGAAGCGGTACGTGTCCTCGAGGAAAAAGGAATGCGGAGTGCTGTGATTGAGGCAATGAAAGCTTGCACCAAAAAGTCAAAAGGAATTTAATATGTAATAGGGTAAAGCAAGTGATTCATCTAAAAGAGATGAATTCAACTAATAGTTGAATAAGCTAAAATACAAGTCGATTGTTTTTCCAGTAATATATGAATATAATGAATTTATCAGCTGATAGGAACTAAAACAAAAGTAGAATGGAGATAAATCATTATGGATATCGGAAAACAGATTAAGTATTATAGAACGCAGAAAAAAGTAAAACAGGAGGAATTGGCAGATTATCTGGGAGTCAGCTTTCAGGCAGTGTCAAAATGGGAAAATGGAGCCAGTACACCAGATATTGGGCTGCTTCCTCAAATTGCGGTTTATTTTGGAATTACAATTGATGAACTTTTCAAAATGCCGGATGAAGAACAATTTTTACGAATTGAAAATATGGCATACAGGGAAGAGGAAATAGAACCACATACGTTTGCGTATTTTGAGAACTTTTTGCTTAGCATGGCACAGAAAAAGGAAAAAAAGGAACGGGCTTATGTGGATTTGGCACTCTTATACAACCAGCGGGCACTGGCCTCCCACAAACTCGCTTCACAGTATGCAAAAGAAGCATTTGAATTAAATCCGGATAATAAGGATGCCTGGGTATGGTATTTGGAAGCAAATAATGGAGTTTCCGGAGATGACTGGTATGACAATCATTTTGAAGTCATTTCCTATTTTAAAGATTTTTTGAAAAGACATCCGGATAACTTCCTGGCACTTTATGGTCTCATTGAAAATTTATTAGTGGATGATGAATTTGATGAGGCACTACCTTATATTGAACAGCTAGAAAAATGTTGCAAAGAGAAGAGACAATACATGGTTATCCAGTATTATGGTGATGTTGCATATGGAAAAGGGGAGACAGAAAAGGCATTAGAACTGTGGAAAAAAGGAACGCAAATAGAGCCGAAACAGTGGCAGGCATTTTGTAAGATGGGTGATAGGCTGAGAAAGCTTGGACGTTATGAAGAGGCATTAAAATATTACGAAGAATGTTTTGCCATGCAGGAACGACCAAGAATCAGTGACGGCTTGTATTCCATAGCCCAGATAGAAGAAAAATTGGGACATTATGAGAAAGCAATCGAGGCACATGAAAGAATTTTAGATAGTCTCAAAGAGGACTATGAGGTAACAAAAGGACCGGAAGTAAATGAGCAAAAGAAAGAGATTGCAAGACTTAAAAAGTTGTTTGACAATCCCCAAAAAGTATGATAGGGTAAATTTAGTGATACGGTATGTTACTTATTTATGAATGAATGAGGCATTAACTGTACATGAATATTTTAGGGTATTTATGTGAGTTAATGTCTCTTTATATTTTTATAGAAAAATTTTCTTCTATACGCCTTATGTATTGAGGCATTTGCCGCTAATATTCTAGAACCCGATAAAGCAGTGAATAGCTGTACAATAATAAAAGGAGTAAAACGTATGAAAGACAAAATTTTTGGTGTACTTCAGCGTGTAGGAAGATCCTTTATGCTTCCTATCGCAATTCTTCCGGTAGCAGGTCTGCTACTCGGAATCGGTGGTTCGTTTACAAATGAAACCATGCTTAATACTTATGGACTGACTGGAATTATGGGACCGGGAACTGTATTAAATGCAATATTTCAGGTTATGAGTGAAGCAGGTAATATTGTATTTGCAAACTTACCAATTATATTTGCCATGGGTGTTGCCATCGGTATGGCAAAGAAGGAAAAAGAAGTTGCAGCATTGGCTGCAGCCATCGCCTTTTTCATTATGCATGCGTCCATTGGTGCAATGATTACGATTAACGGTGGCGCAGAACAGATGTTGGATGGAGCAACCACATCTGTATGTGGAATCACATCCTTACAAATGGGTGTATTTGGTGGTATTATTGTAGGACTTGGCGTTGCAGCTTTGCATAACAGATTTTACAAAATTGAATTACCACAGGTACTATCATTCTTTGGTGGTACAAGATTTGTTCCGATTATTTCATCCCTCGTATATGTGGCAGTCGGAATTGTAATGTATTTTATCTGGCCAGTGATTCAGACAGGAATCTACGCAGTTGGTGATGTGGTATTGAATTCCGGTTATGCAGGAACCTGGGTATACGGATTAATGGAACGTCTTTTAATTCCATTTGGACTTCATCATGTGTTCTATCTTCCATTCTGGCAGACAGGTGTAGGTGGAACGTTAGAAGTTGGTGGTCAGGTAATCGAAGGAGCACAGAACATTTTCTTTGCCCAGTTAGCAGACCCAACAGTAGAAAAATTTGCAGTATCTGCAACCAGATTTATGTCAGGAAAGTTCCCGCTGATGATATTTGGTCTTCCGGGAGCAGCACTTGCTATGTATAAGACAGCAAAGCCAGAGAAGAGAAAAGAAGTAGGCGGATTGTTGTTATCAGCAGCACTTACTTCTATGTTAACAGGTATTACAGAGCCTCTAGAGTTTACTTTCTTATTTGTAGCTCCATTGTTATATGGAATTCATTGTGTATTTGCCGGACTTGCTTATATGTTAATGCATGTCTTCGAAGTTGGTGTCGGAATGACATTTTCCGGTGGATTGATCGATATGTTCCTGTTTGGTATCCTTCAGGGAAATGCAAAGACAAACTGGATTTGGATTGTTATTGTTGGAATTGGTTATTTTATTGTTTATTATTTCTTATTCAGTTTCCTTATCAAGAAATTGAATTTAAAGACTCCGGGACGTGGAGATGATGATGAAGAGGTAAAATTATACCGTAGAAGTGATGTAGATGCGAAGAAAAAAGGTACTGCATCAGAAGGAAACGAAGTTTCTGAGGAGGATGCTCTTTCCAAAGCAATTTGTCAGGGACTTGGTGGTAAGAAAAATATTTCAGACGTAGACTGTTGTGCGACCAGACTTCGTTGTACTGTTCACAAACCAGAATTGGTAAATGATGCAGCCTTAAAGGCAACAGGAGCTTCCGGAGTGGTACACAAAGGAAATGGTGTCCAGATTATTTACGGACCAAGAGTAACAGTGGTAAAATCTAACTTAGAAGATTATTTAGAAACAGCTCCGAATGAGGAATACACAGCAGCACAGGCAGGAGAGAATGCCGGAACAGATTCTGTAGAAGAAACAAAAGAAGTAGTAGAAAATAAGGTTGTAAAAACTGTAGTGATTTCCAGCCCGATTACTGGTAAAGCGGCAGATCTTTCGGAAACACCGGATGAGGTGTTTGCCAATAAGATGTTAGGAGACGGTGCAGCGGTTACACCGGTAGAGAATATTGTAAGAGCACCGGAAGACGGAGAAGTAGCATTTGTATTTGATACGAAACACGCAATTGGTTTCCTGACAGATACTGGAATCAGCTTATTAATCCACATCGGAATTGATACGGTGCAGTTAGAAGGAAAAGGATTTGAAATTTTTGTAGAGAACGGACAGAAAGTGAAGAAGGGTGATCCTATGATGAAGATTGACATCGACTTCTTGAAGGAAAATGCACCTTCTATTGTTTCCCCGGTTATTTGTTCTGAAATGGAAGATAATCAGAAAGTCCGTCTGTTGAAACAGGGAGACATCAAAGCAGGCGAAGAACTGTTTGCGGTAGATTTTTATGAAGAAGCATAGTGGAAGTTGCAAAAGGTCATTGGAATATCGAGCCTTTGAATCATTCATTATAGAAAAAAGCGAATGAGGGGATAAGGATGTATCGAATTGAAAAAGTATTGAATCATAATGCAGTCATAGCGATTTCGGTGGAGAAAAAGCAGGAATATTTGATTCTGGGAAAAGGAATCGGCTTTGGCAAAAAGATCAATGAACGAATCGAGGCAGGACAGGAGGACACGTTATACTCTTTGCAGGAACACACGGAAAGAGGAAGTGCCCGCAGTCTTGCGAAATCTATCCCTCCGGTCTACTTGGAAATAGCGGATGAGGTATTAAAGAATGCGGAAAAAAACTTTGGAAAAATTGACCGAAATGTGCTGTTTCCAATGGCGGACCACATTGAGTATGCCGTGAAACGAATTCAAAGCGGGGAGCAGATTCGAAATCCATTTCTTGAGGATATCAGGATTTTGTTTCACGCAGAATATAAAACGGCACAGTGTATACAAGATGTTTTAAAGGAAAAACTAGATATTCAGATGGACGAAGATGAAATTGGCTATATTGCCTTGCACATCCATTCAGCCATTGAAGAAGAAAAAGTATCACGGGCAATGCAGATTGCACAGTCGGTTCGCGAATGTGTTTCTTTAGTAGAAGAACAAATTGGAAAACCGATTGATGTACTTTCGCTATCGTATAACCGTTTAATGAATCATATCCGTTATATGGTGGTACGCGCTTTAAAAGGTGAGAACCTAAAGGTAAGCATGAATGATTACATGGAACTAAAATTTCCGGAAGCTTTTCAGGTAGCAAAGGTAGTCTGTGATCGAATCAGCAACAGACTGCAAAGCCCGTTAGGGGAGGAAGAGATTGGATACCTGGCAATGCACATTGAAAGAGTAACCAGTGCAGAACGAAGTGAAAATAGTGAAGAAACGAAAGAATAAAATAAAAAATTAAAAGAAAGTGTAGGTATATGAAATGAAAGAATTTACGTATGTAATTACAGATGAAATTGGAATTCACGCAAGACCAGCTGGAATGTTGGTAAAAGAGGCAAAGGAATTTGCTTCTAAGATTACAATCGAGGCAAATGGAAAAAGCGCAGATGCAACAAAGCTTATGGCACTGATGAGCCTTGGGGTTAAGAATGGAGCTTCTGTTGTTGTGAGAGCAGAAGGCGAAGATGAAGACGCTGCAATTGAGAAGATGGAAGCCTTTATGAAAGAAAATCTGTAGGGAGACGTTTTTTGGGTAGTATTAGAAAGGCGTGGTTATTAACATGGAACAGTTTACAGGAAAATCAATTTTTAAAGGAATAGCAATTGGAAAAATCCTGTTTTATTCGAAAAATCAGCAGCAGGTAAAGCGTGGAAAGATAGAAGATACAGAGCAGGAAATTGCAAGATACGAAGCAGCGAGAGCAACAGCAATCGAACAGCTTGGTAAATTACACGAGAAAGCAGTAGCAGAAGTAGGCGAAGCAAATGCGATGATTTTTGAAGTACATGCAATGATGCTTGAAGATGATGATTATAATGATTCGGTTTATAACATCATTCGGAATGAAGGAATTAACGCGGAGTATGCAGTAGCAACAACCGGCGACAATTTTTCCGTTATGTTTGCTGAGATGGAAGATGAGTATTTTAAGGCAAGATCAGCAGATGTGAAGGATATTTCGGAACGTGTGATTGGTATTTTGCAAGGAAGAAATACGGACAGCAATATTGGAGAAGAACCGGTCATTATTGTGGCTGAGGATTTGGCTCCAAGTGAGACAGTGCAGATGGATAAATCAAAACTTCTTGCATTTGTAACAAAATTAGGTTCTTCTAATTCTCATACTGCAATTCTTGCAAGAACGATGAATATTCCGGCCTTAATCGGAGTTGAGATTGAAGAGAGCTGGAATGGAAAAATGGCAATTGTAGACGGAAAAAATGGCTGCTTCTACATTGATCCGGATGCGGCAACTCTTGAAAAATATAGGGCGGAAAAGAAAACAGACGAAGAAGCGAGAGAGTTACTACAGACATTAAAGGGACAACCGGATGAAACATTAGACGGTCATCATATTAAGTTATATGCCAATATCGGAAGCGTAGCAGATGTAGCAGCAGTACTTGCAAATGATGCAGCAGGGATTGGTTTGTTCCGAAGTGAGTTCTTATATTTGGAAAAGGACAATTATCCAACGGAAGAAGAACAGTTTCAGGTGTATAAAACGGTAGCACAGAACATGGCCGGAAAAAAAGTGGTAATTCGAACCTTAGATATTGGAGCCGATAAGCAGGTGGATTATTTTAATATGGAGCATGAAGAAAATCCGGCAATGGGTTATCGTGCGATTCGTATCTGCCTGGATCGTGTTGAAATCTTCAAGACACAGCTTCGCGCGCTTTACCGTGCCTCTGCGTATGGAACAATTTCTATCATGTTTCCTATGATTATCTCAGTAAAAGAGGTACAGGAAATAAAAAGAATTGTAGAAGAAGTAAGAGCAGAGCTTACAGCAGATGGAATTGCTTTCGGAGAAGTAGAACTTGGCATTATGATTGAAACTCCGGCAGCAGTCATGATTAGTGATTTGCTGGCAAAAGAAGTTGACTTCTTTAGTATCGGAACCAATGACTTGACCCAGTATACATTGGCAATCGATCGTCAGAATCCAAAACTTGACAACATCTATGATGCACATCATCCTGCAATTCTTCGTATGATTCAGATGGTAATTGATAATGGGCATAAGGAAAATTGCTGGGTTGGAATTTGTGGAGAATTAGGCGCTGATATTACATTGACAGAGAAGTTTGTAAAAATGGGAATTGATGAATTATCAGTATCTCCGACTTTTGTTCTTCCGGTGCGAAAGGTGATTCGGGAGACGCAGTACGAATAACTTTTTAGCATGCTGTTGGGAAAGAGACGACATTATAGAAACGTTAAATGGCATTTATGCAATCAACTACAATTGCATAAATGCCATTTCTATTTTGTGGGGAAGCACTTGTTTACAGCCACGTAAAATTTGTGTAAAATAGAACTATCAAAACTGCAACGAATAAGGGGCATTTTGCAGAATAAGGTATTTTACAAGGAGATAAGCACAATGAAAAAGAGACTTAAAAATCTGGCATTATTAATGGCATCCGTTATGCTGTTAGGTGGACTTGGGGGAGTTCCGGTAAGAGCAGAGGAGCAGTCAAAATCAGTGGATATCATGTTTCTTAGTGATACACATTCCCATCTTGATAGTTTTATGACAGTGGTAGATGGGGAATCCAAAGAAGTAGGCGGATTTGCCAGAATTAACACGTTAATCAAAGAACAAAAAGAGAAAAATCCGGAAACACTGTTGATTGATGGTGGAGATTTCTCCATGGGAACTTTAGTGCAGACCGTATACGAAGAAGAAGCAGCTGAACTGCGTATGCTGGGATATCTGGGGTTTGATGTAACTACGTTTGGAAATCATGAATTTGACTATCGCTCCAAGGGTATAGCCAATATGTTAGATACGGCAGCAGCAAGCGGAGAGGAACTTCCGGAACTGGTTGTCTGTAATGTGGACTGGGATGCGATGGAAAAGGAAGGGCTGACAGAAGACCAACAGCTTTTAAAAGATGCATTTGAAAATTACGGGGTCAAAGATTATACCATTGTAGAAAAAGATGGCGTAAAAATTGCGTTAATCGGAGTGTTTGGTGAAGATGCTCTGGCATGTGCACCAACGTGTGCCCTCTTGTTCCGGGATGCTTCCGAAGCAGTCAAAGAAACGATAGAAGAGATCAAAGCAACAGAAGACGTGGATATGTATGTCTGTGTTTCTCATAGTGGAACGAATCAGGAAGACGAAAGCAAATCGGAAGATGAGATTTTAGCAAAAGCAGTACCGGAATTAGATTTGATTGTCAGCGGTCATACCCATACTGTATTAGAAGAGCCGATTCAGCATGGTGATACCTATATCGTGTCACCGGGTGAATATGGAAAATATCTGGGTTCTTTTTCTATGACACAAAAAGAAGATGGAAGATGGAACTTAGAAGATTATCAATTGATTCCAATTACAGATGAAATTGAAAAAGATGAGCCAACACAACAAAAAATTGACAGCTTCATGGAAGCAGTAGATGAAATTTATTTGGCACAGTTCGGTTACACAAAAGACCAGGTATTAGCTACAAATGATATTGAATTCTGCAGTCTTTCAGACTTAGAGACAAGGCACACGGAACTGAATCTCGGTGATATTATGTCAGATGCTTATATTTATGCAGTTGAGAATGCAGATGACTATGACGGAGAAACGGTACAGATAGCGGTAGTACCGGCGGGAACGATTCGTGACACATATGCCGTTGGGGACATTACCGTAACAGATGTTTTCAATTCCTTTTCTCTTGGAACCGGAGAAGATGGAATCCCGGGATATCCTTTGGTCAGTGTTTATTTGACAGGAAAAGAATTAAAAATAGCAGCAGAGATTGATGCCTCTGTATCAGAATTGATGCCAACGGCAAGACTCTATATGAGTGGTTTAAACTTCACTTATAATCCAAACCGCATGATTTTAAACCGTGTAACAGATGCTTATTTAGTGGATGAGGATGGAAACCGGATTGAAATTGAAGATGATAAGCTGTACCGGGTTGTTGCAGATTTGTATAGCGGACAGATGTTGAGTGCAGTAACGGACATGTCCTATGGTCTGCTTTCTTTAGTACCAAAAAATGCAGATGGAACAGAGATAACCGATTTTTCCGATGTTATTATTTATGAAAATGGAAAAGAATTAAAAGCATGGGATGCAATTGCGCGCTATATGGCATCCTTTGAGGATACAGATGGGGATGGAATTGCGAATGTGCCGGAGTATTATAGTGAGAATCATAATCGCAAGGTAGTGGACGAGAGCACTAATTTTTCTGCACGTCTGTCGAATCCGAATAAATTTGTTGCCATGATTGTGGGAGCAGTCGTACTCTTGATTTTACTTCTTGTATTGCTTATAGTAATAATAGTAAAAATCGTAAAACATATTCGGAAGAGAAAAAGGAAATAAGTTAGGAGATAAAAAATGAGTGCGCATGATAAGGCAGAAAAAATCTTACGTGAAATGCATGTAATGCTTTCTAAAAGTGAAGTTTATGAAGAAGAAACGAATCGTGTCATTATTGATAAAAAGAAAATGTTAGAACTACTACAGCAGTTAAATGTATCCGTTTATGAGATTATGGATGAATATGAAATGACACAGCAGAGCCGTGATAAAGCAGAGCGCGCAGCCAGAAAACAGGGGGAAGAAATTGTCTGGGATGCAAGCAAAAAAGCAGAAGATGTTTATGCAGCATCTGTATTATATACGGATGAAGCTTTAGCAGATGTACAGGACATCATGCAGGAAGCGATGGATTCCATCAAAGAAGTTTATCAGGAGATGGAGGAAAAGCTAAAGCAGGAAAAACGCAGAGTGCGCACAAACCAGTCCGAATTAAAAGGACACCTGCAGGATTTGCAGGATACGGAAAAGTACTTGAAAATCATTGAAGACTGCAACCGTAAAGCCGAAAAAGAAAAACGCAAGCGGGAAGCTGAACAGGAGCAGGAAATGTATTCCTACAAATCCATTAAGCCGGATATTAAAATCAATCAGGAATACTTTGAAGAACATGGAATTCCGTTTGAAGAGGAAAGTAAGCCGGAAGAGAAAAAAGAGGATGTCATGTCTGACATTAAAGTCAATCTGGATGCTGAATACTTTCAGTGGAAAGAGCAGGAAGGCGAACCGGAAGAAAGTAAAAAAGAAGCAGCCAAAGAAGGAAGCTTTAAGAAATTTTTATTGGGAAAGAAGTAAAGAAAAAGAGCTTGTTACATGCTTAAGAATAGGGAAGCATGTAGCAAGTTTTTTTCTTTTTAAGAATAGTATTGACAAATTGCACATACTGTATATAATAACATATATACAATATATACTTTGCAAAGGAAGCTTTGGTATTCTGCAGATATCAGAGCAAATGGTAAAAAATGAAAATATTAATTTCCAATCAATCTGAGCTTCCAATTTATGCTCAGATTAAAGAACAAATCAAAGAACAAATTTTAAATGGTCAGATACCGGAAGGAACGGTATTGCCTTCCATACGAAAGCTGGCAAAAGAGATTGGTGTCAGCGTCATTACGACAACGAGAGCTTACAGTGACCTGGAAGAAGAGGGATTTATCGCCTCCATGCAGGGAAGAGGAAGCGTTGTATTGTCAAAAGAAAATGATTTCTTAAAAGAACAGTATTATTTACGCATTGAAGAAGGAATTCAGACTGCGGTAGAGACTGCAAAGCGGATAGGAATGAGTGAGCAGGAATTAGAAGAAATCTTACATGAGAGTTGGAAGGAATAGGACACCGGGTATGTGGTGTCCTAAGGAAGGAGCAATTATGCTAGAGGTAAAAAACGTTACAAAACGATATAAAGAATTCACATTAGACAACATTTCATTCCAATTGCCAAAAGGATATATCATGGGTTATGTGGGGCAGAATGGCGCAGGTAAGACGACTACCATCAACTGTATTACAGGATTGTGTACCCCAAACGAGGGAACAATAACGGTAGATGGCATCAATGTGGAAAAGAATGCCACACTTTATAAAGAACAAATCGGATTTATCGGAGATGAGTCTTATTTTCCAAAAGAAATGAATGTACAGGATATCCGGAGGATCCAGAAATCTTTTTACAAGACATTTCAGGAAAAGAAATTTGATGAATTAATCAAACAATTCGGACTTCCGGAGAAAAAGAAAATCGAAGAATTTTCCCGAGGAATGAAGGTAAAGCTGATGTTTGCAGCAGCACTATCGAGAGAAACAAAATTATTAGTTTTAGATGAAGCAACAAACGGATTAGATCCGGTGATGCGTGCAGAAATTCTGGAATTATTGCAGGAATATATTGCAGATGGGGAGCACAGCATTTTATTCTCGACGCATATGTTAGAGGATTTGGAACAGATTGCCGATTACATTATTTTTATTCATAAAGGAAAACTTTTATTAAATGAGACAAAAGATGAATTATTAGAATCCTATGTACTGGTGAAAGGAGAAAATAGTGCATTGTCACCGGAACTGGAAAAAAGGATGATTGGAATTACCAGACAGGAATTTGGTTTCACGGCTTTGCTAAAGACCGATGATGCAGTATATGTTCCGAAGGGATTTGTAGTAGATAAACCATCCATCGATCAGATTATGATTTATATGATAAAGGGACAGAATCAGTAGGAAAGAAAGGAATGAGAAGTATGAAAGCAATTCAGTTTTTTAAAGTTGATATGATGCGAAGTAAAGTACAGTTAAAATATATGCTACTTTTTTCGTTGATAGCATTTTTATTGTCAGTTAATATGAAAGGTGGAACATGGTTCTCTTTTTGTTATATGATTTTCTGTGGTGTTATTTTGTCGGGACAGCCATTCTTAATGGATCAGATGTCGGAGTCTGGATTCTTAAATATGCTTCCTGGAAGTAAGACAGAACGTGTTGCGGGAAGGTTTTTGGAGTCATTTGGTTTTCTACTTTTAGGTGGGGGTGTCGGAACTCTGATAATGGTTATAGTTGGAGGAATTCAGGGAAAGATAACAGAAGGACTTGAAATTGTAGTTCCGATTGCATTTGGAGTTGGATTGATTATGATTGCATTACAGAATGTGTTGCTTTATGCAATTGGAAAAGGAAAAAGTCATCAGGTGATAGGGATAGTCCGTATGGTACCGGGGTTTGCCGGATTTTTTGCCGGCATGGCTATTTTAGATGAGATACAGGAAAATCCATTACAATATGCGAACCTCTGGATTTTCAGTCATCCTCAGGAGTCAGCACTCTTAGTATTACTAATCGGAGTCATCATCTATCTCTTAGCGATTATGATCTCCACTGCAATCATTAAAAAAAGAGATTTCAATTAGATAGGGACACTTTTTTCATAAAGGGTATTTGGGCAGAAATCCTGCCCGGATGCCCAAAAAAGTTCTCCGTGTTGGACATTCATATTTTGAAAAGCTTGAACATCTTTCAAATCTTGATAAAATGGATGGGCTAATTCCGAAAAGAAAGGATAAATACGAATTTCGCCATTGTCATATCTTAATTCAATTCTATAATCTGAAAGTGCTTTTGCAGAAACAAGTGAAGGATATTTTTTCATAATTAATCTAACCCCTTAATTCTAAAATACGTTGCCTCGGTTTGCATAAGATTCCAAAGCGCATGTAGCTCTTCTTGATGAATCTCTATCCAGGCAAGAACAAGTTTTAATTTTCCAGAGGGCAGACTGCCAGCTAAAATGTTGCCATAAAAATCAACGGATGCAGAATATTCTGCATAGAAAGCATGAAGATGCGGTGTGTGATGTTGTTCATCATCATTGAAATACATTTTAATTAAAATTCCATAAAAGCTGGAAATTAGAGGCACATATCCACCTCCTTTATTATAGTGTAAAAATGGGAAAGTTTCAATTCAAAAGAAATAAAGAATTGTTAGAATTATTAGAATAGTGACCTTCACTTGTTAAACAATATCTTAATACAAGTCAGATAAGAAAACAATATGAAGCACATTTTTATAAGAAAAATATTTACAAATACGTCAGACATCATATGGAGTAAAATACTTTTTCATATTGTTGGAATTATGATCTCCACTGCAATCACTAAAAAAAGAGATTTCAACTAAACTCTCATTTCCGCTGAAAACCGCCTAAATCTGTACCTTTTATTGGAAATAAAACTTCAAAATGATAGAATAAATCTATATAAACTCGTGTGGGTAGAAGGCTCGGAAAGGAGAAGTGCGATGTATCAGTATATCACGATAGAACGCCAATATTGTAGTGGTGGACAGGAAATAGCGGAGTTATTAGCGAAGAAATTAGGTTATAAATTATATGATCACAATATTTTAGTGGAAACGGCAAAGCGGTTAGAACTCCCGACAACCTATATTGTGAATCTGGAAGAAACAGCACCGGGTAATCCGATTTTTAACATGTCAAAAACTGCAAAGAGCAGTTCAAAGAAAAATGATAACAGTATTCCAATGGCAGAAAAAGTATTTACAGCAGAAAAGGCAATTATCGAAGAAGCTGCAAATGAAGGAAATTGTATTATTGTAGGTCGGTGCGCAAGTCATATCCTTGCAGACAAACCTGGCTGCCTAAAAGTATTTATCGGAGCAGATGATGAGTACCGTATGAAGCGGGCTGTGGAACGAGAAAGAGTAAAAGAGACAGATGCAGCAGCAGAATTAAAGAAAGTAGATAAAAGAAGAAGTGATTTCTTTAAACTTCACTCAGGAGCAAAGTGGGGAGATATCTCATGCTTTGATATCTGCTTAGACAGCGGAAAGCTTGGAAAAGAAGCCTGTGTTGAAATCCTTGCGGCAGCAGTAAAACAGGGATGGGGAAATTAGTGACTGGTAAGAAGAAATTGACATTTTGGATAGAAGCGAATACAATAGACTTGCTTATTACAAAGCAACAATCAAAAATCGAAGACAGTTCATTGGTACCATCCTGTCTATAAACAAAACTAGGGCTAAAGCAAATGATAAATGATTATTAGGAAGCAGACTCTGGCGGAGTCTGCTTTTTTTGCTTTATAAAATTTGTATGTCGTACAGAGTATGGGTAAGAGATGAGCTGTCTGAAAAGGAGATAGCATGTATCAATTAAAAACAGCAGCAGACTTTGATTCTGCACATTTTTTGGCAGGATATCAGGGGAAATGCTCTAACATTCATGGCCACCGCTGGCATGTGGAACTAGAAGTGCAAGAGGAAAACTTACAGGAAGACGGACAGCTCCGTGAAATGATTACAGATTTTGGAGATCTAAAAAGGGATTTAAGGGAGCTGGCAGATGCGTTTGACCATACCCTGATTTATGAGGCGAAGACATTAAAGGAAAAGACGATAGAAGCATTGGTAGAAGAGGGATTTCAGCTCAAAAAAGTGGATTTCCGACCGACAGCAGAGCGTTTTTCCAGATACTTTTATGAAGAAATGAAGAAAAAAGGATATCCCGTATCTTGTGCAACCGTTTATGAAACACCGAATAACTGTGCCTCTTATCGGGAGGAGAAATAAAAGGATGGAGAAAAAAGGAAACATATATCAGGTCGCAGAGAAATTTGTTAGTATCAACGGGGAAGGTCAAAGAGCCGGGGAATTAGCGGTATTTTTGCGTTTTAAAGGATGCAACTTGAAATGTAGTTATTGCGACACGGCATGGGCAAACGAAGCAGAATGCGAGAGTATCGAAATGTCGGCAGAAGAAATTCTTGCCTATTTAGAGGAGACAGGAATAAGAAATGTAACACTGACAGGAGGAGAGCCACTTTTAAGAGAAGGAATGTGGGAATTAATCAATGCAATTTTGCAGAACCCTTTTTTCCGGGTGGAAATTGAGACGAATGGAAGCATTGATTTGTCGCCGTATGATGCGTTAGAAAAAAGACCATCTTTTACGATGGATTATAAATTGCCGGGGAGCGGTATGGAAGCGAAGATGATGCCTGACAATTTCAAATTGCTATTAGAACAAGACACATTGAAATTCGTGGTGGGAAGCAGAAGCGATATGGAACGTGCACTTGAAGTCATAGAGAAGTATCAGCTTGTCGGAAAGACCACAATATATTTCAGCCCTGTTTTCGGAAAGATAGAACCCGTAGAACTTGTAAATTTCCTAGAGGAAAAGAAGCTGAATGATGTCAGAGTCCAGATACAGATGCATAAAGTAATCTGGGACCCGCAGCAGCGCGGTGTGTAGAAAATAAAAGGAAAGGTACAGGTATCAAAAAGATGAAAGCATTAGTATTATCAAGTGGCGGCGTGGATTCTACGACCTGCCTCGGAATTGCAGTAGAAAAATATGGAAAAGAAAATGTAGTTGCATTATCAATAGCTTATGGACAAAAGCATCAGAAAGAGATTGAAGCGGCACAAAACGTTGCCCGGTATTACGGTGTGGAGCACCTCTATCTGAATTTGGAACCGATTTTTCAATACAGTGACTGTTCTCTCTTGCAACATTCCGATAGAGAGATTCCGCATGAAAGTTACGCAAAGCAGTTAGAGAAGACAGATGGGACACCGGTTTCTACCTATGTTCCGTTTCGGAACGGTCTGTTTTTGTCCTCAGCGGCAAGCATTGCACTTTCAAAGGAGTGTAGTGTGATTTATTATGGGGCACATGCGGACGATTCTGCGGGAAATGCGTACCCGGATTGCAGCAGTGCTTTTCATAATGCCATGAATGAAGCAATCTACGAGGGAAGCGGCAAACAGCTTCGAATTGAAGCACCATTTGTAAACTGGACAAAAGCACAGGTTGTAAAAAAGGGGTTGGAATTAAAGGTGCCGTATCACTTGACCTGGAGTTGTTATGAAGGCGGAGAGGAGCCTTGTGGCGTGTGCGGAACCTGTATCGATAGACAGGAAGCGTTTCGATTAAATGGGGTGGAAGACCCGGCAGCAATTGAAAAGAGAGGAAATAGATTTGAGTAGAGAGAATTTAGAAAAAGAAGGAATCAGCTTGTTAGGAAATCAGGGAGTGAAATACCCGGATAATTATGCACCGGAAATTTTGGAGACATTTCTAAATAAGCATCCTGAAAATGATTATTTTGTAAAATTTAACTGTCCGGAATTCACCAGTCTCTGTCCAATTACAGGGCAACCGGATTTTGCGACAATTACAATTTCATATGTACCGGGAGAGAAGATGGTAGAGAGTAAATCCTTAAAATTGTATCTGTTCAGCTTCCGCAATCATGGAGATTTCCATGAAGACTGTGTCAACATTATCATGAAAGATCTCATTCGCCTGATGGATCCGAAATACATTGAAGTATGGGGAAAATTTACACCGAGAGGTGGAATCTCCATAGATCCATACTGCAACTACGGAAAACCAGGAACAAAATGGGAAGAAGTAGCATGGAAGCGCATGGCAAATCATGATCTTTATCCGGAAAAGGTAGATAACCGCTAATGCGCCCTTAAAAAACAATTAAGAAATCTCAAATTGCAAGGAAGCGCATGTCGTTGTAAAATGAATACAGAACATATTAAGAAGGGCGGACGTGGACATTGATATGTTTCACGCCCGCCTATTCTAATGAAAGATAAGGAGAACACCATGGTTTATACAATTCTAGTATGCGACGACGACCGTGAAATCGTAGAAGCAATTGATATTTACTTGCAGCAGGAGGGATACAATGTAATCAAAGCCTATGACGGGGAAGAGGCTTTGGAACTTTTAGAAGAAAACGAAGTACATCTTTTGATTTTAGATGTTATGATGCCAAAACTCGACGGAATTCGTGCAACCTTAAAAATCCGGGAAAAGAGCAGTATTCCGATTATTATTTTATCTGCCAAGACGGAAGATTCGGACAAGATATTGGGACTAAATATCGGAGCAGATGATTATCTGGCAAAACCATTTAATCCATTGGAATTAGTGGCAAGGGTCAAATCCCAGCTCCGCCGCTATACGCAACTTGGCAATGTAAAAGAAACAAATGACACCATTTATGAAGTGGGCGGACTTCGTATCAATGATGATTTAAAAGAAGTCACGGTAGATGGAGAAGTTGTAAAGTTAACACCAATTGAGTACAACATATTACTTCTGCTGGTGAAAAATCAGGGTAAGGTATTTTCAATCAATCAGATATACGAGAGTATCTGGAACGAAGATGCAATCGGAGCAGATAATACGGTTGCCGTCCATATCCGTCATATTCGTGAGAAAATCGAAATCAATCCCAAAGAACCGCAATATCTAAAAGTAGTATGGGGCGTAGGATATAAGATAGAAAAGATTGAGAAATAAGATTTTCGAAAGGGATAACAGAGATGGAGAACAGGTCTTATAACTACGGTACCAAGGTGACCGGGATTATCGTACATCAGTTTTTTACCATTCTTTTGACGGTGTCATTGTTTACGCTTGCTTCCTTGTTAGGGAAAAGCATGCTGACTACAAATGACATTGGAGAGGAATCCTTCGAGAATTCGGGATATTATCTGTCCTGTCTTGAGAAAAAGTATGAGCAGCTAAACGAATATCTGCATTTAGAAAGAATTCCCGAAGAATTGCAGGAAGAAGAGAAACGGTACTATCTGGAATATAAAAATGAATTTCAGAAAGAAAAAACCAATTTTTTATACTGGTGTGAAATAGATGGTACATTGTATACAAATGATCCCAAGATGGAAAAAGGCTCACAATTACAAAAAGAAAAATTATTAGAGTCTGTCCGTGAAAGAGGAGATTACTTGATTTATGATGTGGAAAACCTCGAATTTGAGACAAACATCAATGGAATTGAAGAAATTTTCTTTCAACAATACAATGCAAATTACATGATGAAATCCCAGGAGAGTTTTATGGTAATTTCCATAAATACCGATTTCCCATATAGTGATGATTTGCGAGAGGCAAAGGTGGAATATGAACAGCTGCATCCATGGATAAAGGCAGTGGTAGTTCTAAGTATTCTTGGAGGAATTGGCTGGGTAGTTTCCCTTGTCTATCTGACGCTTGCGGCAGGAAGAAAGGAAGGAGAAGAGGGAATTATCCTCAATGCACTCGACCGGATAAAAACGGAAATTATCATTGCAGTTTTTCTGGCAGTGTCATATGAGCTGATTTCACTTTGCGTGAAAGTGGCAAAAGAATCCTGGAATTTATCGGGACTTCTTGTAGCAGCGGGAACCATAAGCTGGGTGGCAGACAGCATTTTTCTGGTATTCTATTTAAGTATGGTAAGACGGCTGAAAGCAGAAGTCTTATGGAAAAATTCTGTAGCGCTTTTCTTAAAAAATGGATTTGAAAAAACATTCCGGGAGAGAAAAGTTACGACACAGGTACTGATAGCCTTTGGAATACATTTTATTGTTTGCTTTTTCCTTGCGTTTGGAGCATTTTACTACCGAATAACCTGGTGTCTTGTGCTTGGTTTTCTATTTTGTGCAGTAGAATGTTATTTCATGTTACGAAAAGCAGTGGAGCGGTATCAGATTTTACAGGGTGTGCGAAAAATATCGTCGGGCTCATTAGAGTATAAAATTGACCTTACGGAATTGCATGGAGCGAATCAGGTTTTAGGAGAAGCAATCAATAATATTGGAGAAGGACTCCATCATGCAGTAGACGACAGTACGAAAAATGAACGTATGAAAGCAGATTTAATTACAAACGTCTCGCATGACATTAAGACACCGTTGACTTCTATTATCAATTATGTAAACTTGATAAAGAGGGAAGATATTCAAAACGAGCGGGTAAAAGAATATGTCCGGATTTTAGATGAAAAATCCATGCGCTTGAAGCAGTTGACGGAAGATTTGGTGGAAGCTTCAAAAATCAGTTCCGGTAACATCAAACTGGATTTTCAGACGATTGACTTTGTTGAGCTGATTTATCAGACAGGCGGAGAGTTTAATGAAAAATTTGAAACAAAGAATTTGACGATTGTGACGAAACTGCCAAAGAAATCGGTTCTGGTCTATGCGGATGGACGTCAGCTTTACCGCGTTATTGAAAATCTTTATAATAATGCGGCAAAATATGCGCTTCAGGAAACGCGTGTCTACGTGGAACTGGCAGTAGAGGGAGAGAATGCAGTTTTTTCCATAAAAAATGTTTCGGAAAAATCACTGGCATTGGAGAACGCAGCAGTCGAAGATTTGACAGAGCGTTTTATCCGCGGAGATGAATCACGTACCACCGAGGGAAGCGGACTAGGGCTTTCTATTGCAAAAAATCTGACCCAGCTTATGAAAGGGCAGTTTTCCATTGGTGTGGATGGAGATTTATTTAAGGCAACTATTATTTTCCCATTATATAAAGAGTAGATACCAAAACACAGCCGGCTAGAGAATGATTCAGCCGGCTGTTTGTATAGAGAAAGGAACAAGAAATATGATAAAAGCAGTGATTTTTGATATGGATGGTGTCCTTATTGACACCGAGAAGTACTTAAATATTTATTGGCGGCAGGCGGCAAAAGAAGCCGGATTTGAGATGACGAATGAACATGCGTTGCAGATTCGAAGCCTTGCTGCAAAATACGCAGAGCCGTATCTTCAGAGCATTTTCGGACCGGAATTTGACTATGAAAAAATTCGTGCCCGCCGCAAAGAACTTATGAATGCCCAGCTGGCAAAGACCGGAATTGAAAAAAAGCCGGGCGTGGATGAAATCTTAGATTACCTCCATGAAAAAGGCATTAAAGCGGCAGTGGCAACGGCAACAGACGAAGTCCGTGCAAAAGCTTACTTAAGTGAAATAGGAATATACGAAAAGTTCGATAAAATTATCTGTGCAACCATGGTCAAAAACGGAAAGCCGGCACCGGACATTTACCTTTATGCCTGTGAACAGATTGGCGAGCGCCCGGAGGACTGTATCGGTGTCGAGGACTCCCCAAATGGAATCAAAGCTGCTTCTACTGCCGGACTTCATACCGTCATGGTTCCGGATCTCACCCAACCAACCGAAGAAGACTGGGAGCGGATTGAGGCGAAAGTGGATTCGCTGGATGAATTGGTGAATTTGCTTACAAATCTAGTTGATAAATAAGCCTATATTAGTGTACAATGATAGTCAGTAGGAGTCATGATGATGAGTTATAGGGAATACGAGAGAAGAAGGAGCTTGCATTATAATGAGTCATGTCGGAAAAATGTTGTTAAGCCTTAGAGAAGAAAGAGGTATATCACAAGCCCAATTGGCAAAGGGGATTACAAGTGTGACAAAGCTGTCTAGAATTGAAGCCGGGGAAAGTGAGGCAGATTGGTTCTTACTACAGGCATTGTTTCAGAGATTGGGGAAAAGCATTGATAAATTGGAACTTGCTGTTTCCTATGAAGAATATCATTTGTATGATTTAAAAATGCAGTCGTTGCAACAACTGCTTGCCGGGAAAAGTATTGAGAAGAATTTGGAAAAGTATGAGAGAGAAATCAGTAGAAAAGAAAAGTTGCAGGTACAATCGTATTTACAGCTTAAGGCTGCAAACGAGTTTTTAGAAAAAAAAGATGAAAAATTGTGCATCGGGCAATTACAGGAAGCCCTTAAAGTCACATTTAAGGAGTGGAAAGAAGGATGGGAAAAGAACTATCTATGCATCCAGGAAATTGAAATCATGCTTATGATTCTATATCTTTTAAAGGATAGTCAGCCAGAGTTGGAAAGGGTGACAAGATATATAGATATCCATTTTTCCGATGAAGAGGAAAGAGTCAAGATATATCCAAAGTGTGCATGGATGTTGGCACGGACTTATTATTTTCAGGGAAGAATTGCCAAGGCATATGATTTACTCAAGTCAGGGGAGGAATGTCTGGCAGAGAATGGCTCTTTGACTTTTATGATGCAGACATTAGAACTGGAAATAAAATGTTTAGAAAAATTAGATAGAATAGAAGAGAAAGAAGTCAGGGAAAAATATCTGGAAGCCATACACTATTTAGATGAAATTACCGGAAACCAATCTCGGCAGGAGCCATTTTTTCTTCTGATGGTAGCAAATCAGCAAAGTGAAGTTGTAATCAGTAATGAGTTAATAAAGGAATTGCGTATTTCTCAAAATTTATCGCAGGAAGAGCTGGGGGCTGATATTTGTGAGCAGGAAACCCTCTCAAGGATAGAGAATGGAAAAAGAAGTCCAAATCGAAGTAATTTTTATAAAATGTTAGATAGGATGAACCTGGAGCGGCGCACATACTATGGCTTTATTATTGCGGAAGATTATGCGTTGTATGAAAAAGTCAGAAAATACAATCGTGCAATTGGGAAAGGAGAACTAACAGAGGCGCAAAGTTTGTTGCGGGAGTTAGAAGCAAAATTAGATTTAACACAGACAGTAAACCGGCAGTTTATTGAGGCAGGAAAATATAGTGTCAGTCAAACAGATTGCAAGGAATATGAAAAGGCAATTCATGAGCTTCAAAAGATATTAGCATATACAATGCCGGAACATCATCAGACATTACCTCGAACACCATTCCGATTGGAATTTATGATTCTAAATAAAATTGCATTATATTTAAAGAGAATGAAAAGGAAGAATGAGGCGATTGAGATATACGAACAGATTATGCAAAAATATAAAAGTAGTCATGTACGTGGAGAATGTCATGTGGTATCAAATGCTTTGTTGTATGTAAATTACGTAGGAATATTAGAAGAAGCAGACAGATTAGAAGAGGCAGAAAAAGTAGGATTAGAGGGATTGTACTTAATGAATTCTTGTCAGAGAGGTGATTTTGCAGGACAGATACTGGCAAACTTTTCTTGCATATATGAAAAAGAAAGCGATAAGAAAGAAAAAGCAGAAAGGTGTCTAAAAAGTAGCGTTTATCTGCTTTCTCTCTATAAATATGAAAAAAGTGTTAGTATATTAAAAAATGCTTATGAAAAACTGTATTCAAAGCAACTATAAGTTAATTATTATCTTCTGCATCCAGATAGCTATTTATAGAGTTATCTGGATCGGTTGGAATACAAACCGGTGTTAGAAGTAAACAGATACATAAGAGTGCTAATAATTTTACAAATCGTTTCATTTTTTGTTTAGTCCCTTTCTTTTGATCGAATATGTATTAAAAACATAATAAAATAATTTTAAATGAAAAGAAAACAAAAGTCTATGACGTTTTTTGAAAATAAATTTTTCAGAAAACGTCATAGACTTTTTTTAGTGACATAATTATAAAATGAAAAAGTATACATTAGAGTATTCTTGGGGTAAAGAACAATTAATGAAAAAGAGATGGGCTAAAAGATGAGATACACATTTGTAAAACAACATGACGCGACAGATTGTGCAGCAGCTTGTCTGGCGATGGTATGTCTTCATTACAAAAAAGAGACGACGATTACAAAGCTGCGAGATAAAATGGGGACAGATTTAAAAGGAACAAATTTACTTGGTTTAAGTAAGTGCGCAGAGCAGCTTGGCTTTTTATCGCAGGCGGTAAGAGTGGATCGGGAAGGATTTGGAAGTAAATACACCTTGCCGGCGATTGCAAATATACTCACAAAAGAAGGATTAAGTCACTTTGTAGTTATCTTTAAAATAACGGAGAAGTATGTTGTGGTGGGCGACCCGGCAAAAGACCTGATAAGAATGGAGATAGAAGAGTTTTATAAAAGTTTTACAGGGGCCATGCTTTTATTAAAACCGAATCAGGATTTTTCGAAGGGAAAAATAAAGGGGGAAAAGATATTCAACCGGTATCTTCGGTTGTTATTGCCACAGAAAAAATTGTTTTTCTATGGGATTCTGGCGTCTTTTCTTATTACGGTATTAGGAATCGTATCGTCTATTTTTAACAATGTAATCTATGATGAAATATTACCATATAAACAAGAAAATACATTAAAAATGGTGCTTCTGGTATTTTTGGGAGTATCTATCGTGCAGATCACGGTTGAATTTATCCGGCAGTGGATGATGATGCATCTGTCTATTCGCATTGACATTCCGCTCATGCTTGGATATTTTGAGCATATTTATAAATTGCCGATGAAGTTTTTTGCAACGAGAAAAACTGGGGATATTACAACCCGCTTCTCAGATGCATTTACGATAAAGGATGTTTTTACCAATATCGCATTGACACTGATTATGGATATAGGAATGGCTGGGGTGACTGGAGTAATTCTGTTCCGGAAAAATACGACACTCTTTTCCATCATTCTTTTTATGACCATCATCAGTGTACTTTTGGTCTTTATCTTTAAGCAGCCATATAAAAAGATTAACGAAGAGCAGATGCAACAGGCGTCCATTTTAAATTCGCAGATTATTGAAGGCTTAAGAGCAGTAGAGACTATAAAGGGAAATGCCAATGAGGATGCAGAACTTGAAGACATTGAAAGAGAATATATCAAATCACTTCGGATTGGCTATAAAGAAGGAATGCTTTCAAATATACAGAATACCATTTCTAGTGCGATTTCAGGTCTTGGGAATCTGATTTTGACTTATGCCGGAATTATGCAGGTCATAGATGGGAATATTACCTTGGGAAGTATGATGGCATTTATGACACTGGCAGGATATTTTATGAATCCGGTGGGAAGACTGGTGAGTCTACAATTGTCATTGCAGGAAGCCAATATATCCATGAAGCGTATTTCTGAAATTCTGGATTATGAGAGGGAACAGAGTGCAGAGACAGAGGGAAGTTATCAGGAACTGGAAAAAATAGAGGGAGACATTGAACTGAAAAATGTCACATTCCGTTATGGAAACAGGAAACCGGTTCTAAATAACATTTCATTTTGTATTCCTAAGGGAAAAAAGATAGCGTTAGTTGGTGCCAGCGGAAGTGGAAAATCTACGATTGCCAAGTTGTTGTTAAAATATTACGAGCCGGAGAGTGGTGAGATTTTGCTCGATGGAATGGATATCCATGAATTTTCCAATGAGTCACTCCGCAGAGCAATTTCCTATGTGCCACAGAATATTGAGCTTTTCTCCAAAAGTATTTATGACAACATCAGAGTGAGCAAAAGGAATGCCACATTAGATGAAGTAAAAGAAGCGGCAAAGGCAGCAGATGCGCATGATTTTATCAAGCGCCTTCCGATGCAGTATCAGACCTATTTGGAAGAAGCCGGAAATGGTTTAAGCGGCGGAGAAAAACAGCGAATTGCACTGGCGCGGGCATTTCTTAAGAAAAATGAGTTTTATATTTTAGATGAAAGCACCAGTAATTTGGACTTCGCTACAGAGAATATTATTTTGATATGATTTATAACCGTTTTCGTGAGAAATCTATGTTGATTATTGCACACAGACTTGCCAATGTGAAAAATTGCGATGAGATTATCGTGTTAGACAAAGGCGAAATTGTAGAGCAGGGAACACATGAAGAACTTTTGGCAAAAGAGGGGGCATATTACCGTTTGTGGGAAATGCAGCAGGGAAACTTTACCGTACGAGAGGAAAAAGAAGAATTAGAAGAAACTACAATTGCAGTAGATGAAAATGAAATGAGTTATATCTAACTGTGATGTAATATGCATTTACATATATTTTGAAACCGGTTGCAAACGGGGATGAAGAAAAATAAAAAAGGAGAGAAAAACTATGGAAAAGGAAAAATGTATTTTGCCACAAAAATGCTATGTGATGAATGAGGATGAAATGTCAGAAATTTATGGAGGAAACTATGTCATCGTCAATTGCTCAGAAAATTATTTAAAAAAGTATATTTGTTTGTCGCAGGGAAATATGTTAGTTAATTCAGGAAGAATACATGGAATGACTGCATTAGAGATTGCACAGGAATTGTATACACATGCTTATGCTTACTACCATTATGATAGAGTTGCAATAATAAGTCCTGCAATCGCGGCGTATTGTTACAGTAAAGCGGCAGATGGTATATATATTGAGGATGGTGGGGATACAGCACTTAGAAAGAAAGTATATGCAACGGTATGGAATATTCTTTAGGAAGGGAGAGCAAAATGAAACAAAGAAAAACTATTTTTTTATCAATTGGCGTGGGGCTTTTAGTAGTAATTCTTCTTATTGTATTGGTACCATTTTTGTTCTTTAAGGGGACAACCGATGTGGATAAGTATGGTGAGTTTGAAACATATTGTGGATATAGTGAATTGAAAATTTTTCCAAAAGAGTTAGATGAGGAAGCAGAAGAGGTATCATATTATTATTGGGCAAAGGACACATTTTTAGATCCTACTTGCGAAATTTACTTAAAGTGCACTTACCCGGAGCAGAGATTTGAAGAAGAGGTAGCGCGTGTAAAAGGAATCACCGGAATCAGAGAAGATACGGAGCATTTCCAATATCCTGCATATGTTGCTATGTATAATTTTTCATCTAGTTACGAGTACGCTTTAGTTTTAGAAGAGGAAAAAAGTATCGTATATGTGAATACGCAGGGAATTTATCCAAACTGGTTTCTGGGATTGAGATTTCCGAAGGAGTATTTGCCGGAAGATTTTATGGAGGATATTACTTATACAGGAAATCCAGAGGTCAATTTTACCATTTATTGAAAATGGCTTATGATGAATACAATTTTAGCGGAGAATGTCGTATCTTTTAGGGAATTGGAACAAAAAATATTTGCATTTCTTAAGAAAAATGAGTTTTATATTTTAGATGAAAGCACCAGTAATTTGGACTTCGCTACAGAGAATATTATTTTGATATGATTTATAACCGTTTTCGTGAGAAATCTATGTTGATTATTGCACACAGACTTGCCAATGTGAAAAATTGCGATGAGATTATCGTGTTAGACAAAGGCGAAATTGTAGAGCAGGGAACACATGAAGAACTTTTGGCAAAAGAGGGGGCATATTACCGTTTGTGGGAAATGCAGCAGGGAAACTTTACCGTACGAGAGGAAAAAGAAGAATTAGAAGAAACTACAATTGCAGTAGATGAAAATGAAATGAGTTATATCTAACTGTGATGTAATATGCATTTACATATATTTTGAAACCGGTTGCAAACGGGGACAAAGAAAAATAAAAAAGAGGAGGTAACACAAATGGATATGTGTTATGAAGGGGCATTAGTAATGCCAAGTAGTTATGCAGTTATGGACGAAGAAGAAATGACTTATGTGGAAGGAGGTATTGGAGTAGAAGCAGTCCTTGCAATAATACTCAGTGTTGCTGGTGGAACATATGCCGCAGGATGCGCTTGTGGAGAGCGGATATATTATGCTGGGGTAGATACAATGTTGGAATATTATGCAATTATACCAGCAGAAAGACAGATTTTACTGATGAATAGTCCAGGTTTGGTGGCATTTCAAATTGGACTTGAAAATAAACTTTTAAGCATGATTAAGAAATAAATTAAATCATTATATTAATGAAGTATAGGTACATAGTATATAGTATATAGTATATAGTATATATTATGTACCTATACTAAATCATAAAATGAGAAGAGGTAGAAAAATGGATGATAATAGAGTTTGGTTAATTGGGAATGTTCTGGTAATTTTAAGCGAAACAGCAGCGCTTTGTTTAAAAGATGGATTTGGATGGTGGAGTGTACTGATATTAATGGGAATTATAGTTGAAATTAAATATATTGTAACAATGAAAAAGAAAGATAGAGAATAAGTTTATGTATTTATTCTACTACAAGAAGGTAGAAAACTTTTTGGGTGGCAGTCGCAGGGGGAATTGAACAGTGTATCTGTTCTGCGCGACAACGGCATTATTAGTAAGCAGAAAAAAGGATAATAAGTAAAAATGAGGAGTGAAGCTACATGAATAAATTACAATATCACGAAAATAAAACGTTAAAATTATCTAACGTTTTAAAGTATAAAATTCTATTAGATGATAAAAATTTTGATTTTCAAGTAGCCATAGAGCAGATGCGGTCCTATATTAAAACAAAAGGAGCCATGCAAATTGGTCCACTTATCCAATATACAAAAACATCTGTAAATGAAAATAATGAGGTTGATGTGGAAATTATTATGATGTTGCAATGTAACAACTACATACATAATGTGGAACAGCCATATAGCATGGAATCAGTGATTCGAATTCCGAATGCGTTGTATTGCAGATATATAGGACCGGAGACATCCTTAAAATTTGCTTATGACAAGATTCATTTGGAAGCATTTGAAAATGACATTTTATTAGAGGATTATAATTATACAATTTTTGTGGACAACAATCAGGAAGAAGATTATATGACAGCAGATGTTTTTATGCCGAGAAAATAGGAGGAAATACAGATGGAAATGTGTTATGAAGAGGCACTAGTAATGCCAAGCAGTTATGCGATAATGAATGAGGAAGAAATGACTTATGTGGAAGGAGGAGTAAAGGCGGTACGTTATATGAGGGCAGTACAGGCTGAAAAGGAATTAAAGATGAATGCGACGCTGTATGCAGCAATAGCAGGGGGACTAGGAGTCGCTACGGCAGCGACAAGTATAACAGGATTACCGGCAGTGATTGCATTTTGTGCAGCAGGTGGAGCAGGAATAATTGCAGAAGAAACATATTCAGCATGGAAACAGGCAAAGGCGATACGATTAAGTCATGGAGCTGCTCGTTGGGTTATAGTTACAGAAGAAGTAACAATGCTTCCACCAGGGTATTCTTGTAATTGTGTCATGGCTTAAAGTGCGCTAATGAAATCGACTGGAAAAATGTAAGTAAAGTAAGAGATTTTGGAGATGATAGGGAAAGAAGGTGTTGGGTATTAAGAAAGCTATAAAAGTGATATTCGGAGCAAGCTTTTTAGGATGTACTATTTTGATAGCACTATTTGCATGTGCAAACGATTTTTTTTATGAAAATAGAATATTTTTAGAAAAATTATTAAAAATTTTATGCGGTATATTTTTTGGAAGTGGATTTATCTTAATATGTGTAAAACACATAGAGAAAAAACAGAAGTAGTATAGAAGCAAATCTTGGTAAGAATTCTGTGTCGGGAAAAAACTATAGGCATAAATGAATATGAAAAATTTCTAGGAGCAGAGGGGAAATATAAAACCAACTTTGGAACTTATAATGACATTTTTCCAGATAAAATACCAAAGAGGGCATTGGTAGAACAATTTTGCGATGGTTTTACGGATTTTGATTATTTGTCCGTAATTGATGAAAAATATTTGCCGGAAGGATTTGACATATCATCCGCGTACAATTTTAAGCCATAATGTTAGCCTACTCACTTTAGTAATTTAGGCTTTAGATAAGTGTCAAAATACATCTTAGGAGAGAGAACATTGAGCAAACAGATAAAAACAATGGAACAGTTAAAGGACAGTCGTCTTCTTTTTGAAAAAAAGCTGCCGGCATTTGGTTATATGCTATTGCTTATCATAACATGTTCGCTGGTGGGAGTTACCGTCTGGAGTGCATATGCAAAAAAACCATATATGATTATTGCGCAGGGGACGGTGACAAACAGTGATTCCAGTTACGTGATGCCTGTGTATACAGGCGAAATTGAACAGTGTTATTTGGAAGAAGGAAAATTAGTAGAAGAGGGTGACGTTTTATTCACCATTAAGAGTACGGACTATAATGTGCAGGAAGAACAGCTAGAAGAAAGCAAAGAAGCATATGAAAAGCAGATTGAGCAATCCGAGCTGCTTGTACAGTCGATTAAGGATGATGTGAATTATTTTGATGCCTCGAACCCGGATGATGAACTGTATTACAGTACTTTCGAAGCGTATAAGGCGCAGGTGGCGCAGAACACCTTTGATGGAAGTATGTATCAGGCATACGGATATTCCGAGGAACAGATTGAAAATGAATTAGAAAAAAATCAGGGAAAGATTTCGGAGATTTATTATTCGGCGATTCAGTCAGCAGAAAACATGGTTCAGGAAGCCGAATTGCAGATTGCAGCAATTGATGCACAGTTGTCTGCGATTGGTAGCGGACAGGCAGAATACAGCGTAAAAGCTGCAAGCTCCGGAGTATTGCACCTGTTAGCAGATTATAAAAGCGGCATGGTGGTACAGACAGGCTCTGCAGTCGCAACGATTACACCGGAAAATGCAGGAGTATTAATTGAAGCATATGTCAGTACTGCTGATATGGCGCGAATGGAAGAAGGAGACAGCGTGGAACTTGCCGTAGATGGATTGGTGCAGTCTGTCTATGGAAATATTACAGGAACGGTGAAATCAATTGACAGTAATGTAACTTCAATAGAAGGCGAGGATGGAAGTTCTAATTCTGTATTTAAGATTAAGGTAGAGCCAAACGAGGACTATGTTGTCAGTAAATCAGGAAAAAAGGTAAATCTGTCAAATGGAATGACGGTGGAAGCAAGAATTACCTATGATGAAGTGACCTATTTTAACTATGTTTTAGAGAAATTAGGATTATTGACAAGATGACACGGGAGAGAAAAAGATGAAAAAATTTTTATTATGTTATTTGGCGGCATCATTATTGATTCCGTCTTTTTACTGCAATGCTTCCAATGTGTTACAGGAGACAGCAGACGTAACAATAGAAGAGAACAAAGTGGAAGAGGTGCTTCCAACAGAACTGGATCTTGGGGATTATCAGACAGAAATGACAATTGGAGAAAAGCAGCTTTTGACAGTCACTGTTCTCCCGGAAACAGCAACAAGTCAGGAATTGACCTATCAGTCTTCTAATACAAGTGTTGCAACCATCAACGGAATGGGAAGAATTACAGCAGTCGGTGAAGGAACGACGCAGATTACCGTAACTTGTGGTACAGTAATGGAATCTTTTCCATTAACGGTATCAGAGGAAGTATCAGAAACGGAAGAGACCATTGCCGTGCAGGATATCGAAATAGGTGATTATGAGGAAGAACTAAAAGTAGATGCTACGTTAACACTGAGCGCAACGGTACTGCCTTCTGACGCCACAGATGCAACGGTTACTTATCAGTCTTCGAATACTCAGATTGCAACCGTGAATTCTTCTGGAGAAGTAAAAGGAATTGCACCGGGACAGGTTGTAATCTCGGTAACAGCCGGAGGCGTTACAAAACAAGTGCCAATTACTGTAAAAATTGCAACGACAGCAATTGTATTAAATAGTGATTATCGTGTTATGAAACCGGGAGATACGTTTCAAATTTCTCCAAGTGTGGAACCAGCAGGTGCAGCTGGAAGCATGACGTATAAGTCGTTGAATAACGCTGTGGCAACGGTGTCAGGAAGTGGACTCATCACAGCAAAAGCTTGTGGGAATACGGCAATTGTTGTATCAAATGGGGATTTGCAAGTATCAGTGACTGTCATCGTGAATGAAAATGGGAGTACAGCAGAAGAAGAAAATGAACCGTTGCAAGTGAGCGGAGGACAGGAGACGATACTGCCGGAAGTGATAAGTGTGCAGGATTATCCGGTGCTGACGTCAGCGATGTTGAAATACTTGTATGAGAACAAAAAGTCGATTACAATTATAGGAGAGAATTATACTATTTATCTGAATGGAGCGGATATTGTCAACACAGCAAACCAATTGAAAACAGAACTTTTTTTTCAGGAAGCAGAGCACGGGTTTTCATTTTGTGTGAATGAAAATCAGAAATTATGTGGAAAGATAACCCTTGACATTAGTCCGAAAGTTACCAATCAAAAATACCTTTATTTATATAGCAATCAAAAGGAAGCATACCAGAAACTTTCTACTTCGAATATTAAAGTTTTAGTCATTGATACAGAGGGAACTTATTTGTTGACGGCTGAAAAAATAGCGGGATTACGCGTAAAAAAAGCATTGGCTGGCGGAGGATGTATTTTAATTTTATTGGCAGGTGGAATTTACATTGGGGTAAAAAGACAGTATTGGTTTTGGTGAAGCGAATAGCGATAAGGTATTTATTTCGTAGTCAGGATGACTACAAAAAATATATTGAAGGGGTAAAAGACATAAGTGAGAACATTTCGAAAGTTGAAATACATGGAAGAGGTGTAAGCATGATCTATACGGGGATTTTGTAATACCATTATTTTCTCCTCGGCAGGTGTTAAAATGTGTTGATTTTAGTAATTTATTTCAATATAAGGAAGAATTGTAAAGTTCTGCGAACAAAGAAAGAAGAGAATTTGAAAGCGGTTGAAGCAATGTTAAATAGAAGGATTTTAATTGGTCTAATTATAGAAGGATAGGATGAAAAAACGTGCTATATTGTCTGGGATTTCATTAACGTTTTCAAAGAATACATCTCAGGAAAATAATGAAAAAAGGGATAGTAAATAAAAATGAAAAAGAAAATTTTTTAGATGATAATAGCAATCATTGGGTATATATCTTTAATATTAGAGTTTACACTAGAAAATGGTGGGTTTTTATTGGCAATAGTAGGTGTATGTTTTTCACTTATTGGGACAATCGGAATGTGTATCTGCTCTGAAAAATTTAGAAACTGGTTTTTTCTTATGCTTGATGGGCCATGTTGGTGGTTTTGAGAAAAGGAGATTCATTTAGAAGAATATAGGGGGAACAAATGTCAAGGAGAACATGCAGTATGAATAAATATCAAAGAAGATTAATTACGGTGCAAATTGTAGTGGGAATAATTACAATTTTGGCAGGGATAATGACGGCTATACTTGGGATAATGAGCTATGCTGGAAAAATGGATATAGGTATGGCAATCGTTTGTCTTCTATTTAGTATGGTATTGCTTTGTGTGGATCTTTTCTTGATGCTTCTTAATCTTGGAAGACAGAATAGAAAAACCGTGGAAAAAAAAGGATAAAGGATTTGAATTAATATATTTTAAATTAAGTTATCGTCGAAAGTTTATAAGAACACTTTGGCTAATACCATGGATAGTGGTGGTATCGATACTATTTTATTGGCGTTTTTCATCAGTTTTGGCAACAAGTATTGTTTTTTGCATCATGGTAATTACTTGCTGCGGACAGGCTGTTTATAACTACAAAAAATGGAAAGAAGAAGAGAGGAAAATATGATGAAGAAATTGTTAGGGATTGTTGGCGTAATTCTTATTATTTGTACCATAGTTTTAGCTGTATTATATATTTTAAGGGTAAAAGAAATTCAGTTGGGATATTGTATCTTATCGATGCTGGCGTGCTTTCTTGTATTTGGAGTTAAGAGACTGATTAAATAACAGAAATATTATCTTCAATAATAACTGAATGAAACACTAATATTAACGAGCGGATGAAGTTTGACTATGAAAAAACGAATAGGAATCTGGAACAAAAATTTTTTCCTTTTGTGGCAAGGACAGATGGTATCTGTTTTTGGGGATGCATTATATACGATAGCTTTAGATTTTTTTGTATTGGAAGTGACAGGATCTACTGCTATTATGGGAACAGTTATGGCATTGGTTACAATGTTTCGAATTATATTTGGGCCAATATCCGGAGTAATTGTAGACCGGTTTAATCGAAAAATACTTATTGTTTTAGCGGATGTAATAAGGGGATTAGGAATTTTGTTTATTGCGTTAGCTGCAAAACAAGGGTTTTTGGAAATATGGATGATTATGGTTGGAGCAATTGTATTAGGAATCTGTTCTTCCTTTTTTAACCCGGCTATTGAATCTGTTCTGCCCGATATCGTTCCGGCTGAAAATATGATTAGAGCCAGTTCCATCTATCAGATTGCGGTTACAGGAATGGATGTACTAGGGCAGTCTGTTGGAGGAGCTTTATATGCGGTATTAGGAGCGCCGATCATTTTTCTAATAAATGGAATATCATATTTAGTTTCAGCGGCTACTGAGGGATTTATTGCGATTCCAACGGTAGAAGCCAAGAATATCTCTGTTACATTTATAGAGGATTTCAAAGATGGACTTCGATTTGTTTTTAAAAATGAGGGATTGGTAAGAACAATTATTATGTCATTTTTTATCAATTTCTTGTTTGGAATGATTAGAGTGTTACTTATTCCGTGGTTTTTAGGAAATTCTCAACTAGGAATGACAAAATATGGAATTTTGAATGCGGTTTCGAGTGTTGGATTAATGGTAGGAATGCTTGTGTTATCACTTTGCACCATCAAATCACAACACAAATATCGAATTTACATAGCATCGATATTATTATTTATTGTAAGCATAGGAGTGGGTGCATTTTTTAATCAGTACGTTCTTATTTTGATATTCTTTTTTATGGCATTTGGGTTTCAATTTGTGTTCAATACTGTGTTGAATTCGACAATAATGTTGAAAACACCCGCGAATAAGCGAGGAAAAGTTTCTGCCATGAAAACCACATTGGGAATGGCGATTTCTCCGCTCGGCAACTTTGTGGGCGGAATATTATGCGAGTTTTTGGATGCGAGGACGCTGATTATAAGTAATACATTTGTAGCGGTAATCGTAGTTGCTATAGTTGTAATAAATCCGGCAGTTAGGGCGTTTTTAAATAATGATAATCAAATTTGTGAGTAGAGATTTAGAGAATAAAAATGATATAAGAAATCGTATTCCAGTAAAAAATCTGAACAAAACAACGTTCAGATTTTTTTATTCTATGTATAAATATACGAATTTTACGATTTAGTGTGTAAAAGTCCTTGATTTTTAAGGGGTTTACCATTATAATTCGTAACCATAGGGGAAGGCGGTGATATAGCCGGAAGTCCCAAATGAATGTAGAAAAAGAAAGGGAAGGAACAGAATATGAAATTATATGATAGCGGTGTTTACCTGATAAACGGAACCGAATTAGTTGCAGATTCCGCAGATGCGGCAGCAATCATAAAAAGTAAAACAGGCAAAGAGGTAACAAAAGCACAGGCTGCAGAAGGAACCATTGCCTATGGAATTTTAAAAGAACACAATACATCGGGAAATATGGACAAGCTTCAGATTAAGTTTGATAAGCTGACTTCCCATGATATTACATTTGTAGGTATTATTCAGACAGCAAGAGCATCAGGGCTGGAAAAATTTCCGATTCCTTATGTTTTGACAAACTGTCATAACAGTTTATGTGCAGTTGGTGGAACTATCAACGAAGATGACCACATGTTTGGATTAACCTGTGCAAAAAAATACGGCGGAATGTATGTACCACCTCATCAGGCAGTTATTCACCAGTTTGCAAGAGAAATGCTTGCAGGTGGCGGAAAGATGATTTTAGGTTCTGACTCTCATACCCGTTATGGTGCACTTGGTACCATGGCAGTTGGTGAAGGTGGACCGGAATTAGTAAAACAGTTATTAAGCAAGACATATGATATTGATATGCCGGGTGTTGTAGGCGTTTATCTGACTGGAACTCCACAGAAGGGAGTTGGTCCTCAGGACGTTGCCCTTGCAATTGTCGGGGAAGTATTCGACAAAGGCTATGTAAAAAATAAAGTCATGGAATTCGTAGGACCGGGTGTTGCTAACTTAAGCGTTGACTTCCGTATCGGTGTGGATGTTATGACAACAGAGACAACCTGTTTATCATCTATCTGGGCAACCGATGATAAAGTAAAAGAGTTCTATACGATTCATGGAAGAACTGAGGAATACAAAGAATTGAATCCAGAAAGCGTTGCTTATTATGATGGAATGATTGAAATCGACTTAAGCCAGATCAAACCAATGATTGCTATGCCATTCCACCCAAGCAACACATACACCATCGAAGAATTGAATGCCAACTTAATGGATATCTTAGATGATTGTGAGAAACGTGCACAGGTCAGCTTCGACGGTGCCGTTGATTTAGATTTAAAGAGCAAAGTACGTAATGGAAAATTATACGTAGATCAGGGGATTATTGCCGGATGTGCCGGTGGTGGATTTGAAAATATCTGCGATGCTGCTGATATTTTACGCGGCAAGAGCATTGGTGCGGATGAATTTACCTTAAGTGTTTATCCTGCAAGTACACCGATTTATATGGAACTTGTGAAAAATGGAGCCGTTGCTGACTTAATGGCAACCGGAGCAATTGTAAAAACTGCATTCTGTGGCCCATGTTTCGGTGCGGGAGATACACCTGCAAACAATGCATTCTCCATCCGTCACTCCACCAGAAACTTCCCGAACCGTGAAGGTTCTAAAGTTCAGAAGGGACAGGTTGCATCCGTTGCGCTTATGGATGCTCGTTCTATTGCAGCAACAGCAGCAAACAAAGGTTATTTAACACCAGCTACAGATGTAGATGTAGATTTCACAAAGCCAAAATATTTCTTTGATAAGACGATTTATGAAAACAGAGTTTTCGACAGCAAGGGTGTTGCAGATCCATCGGTAGAAATCCAGTTTGGACCAAACATCAAAGACTGGCCGGCAATGAGTGCATTACCGGAAAATCTGGTATTAAAAGTAGTTTCTGAGATTCATGACCCTGTTACCACAACAGACGAATTGATTCCATCCGGAGAAACATCTTCCTTCCGTTCGAATCCATTAGGATTAGCAGAATTTGCACTTTCCAGAAAAGATCCGGAATATGTTGGACGTGCAAAAGAAATCCAGAAAGCACAGAAAGCAATTGAAGCAGGAGAGTGTGGTGCAGAAGCAGTTCCGGAATTGAAACCGGTTATGAGTGTCGTTAAGGGACAGTTCCCGGATGTAAATCATGACAATATCGGCTTCGGAAGTACTATTTTTGCAGTAAAACCGGGAGATGGTTCTGCGCGTGAACAGGCAGCATCTTGTCAGAAAGTACTTGGTGGTTGGGCAAACATTGCAAACGAATATGCAACAAAACGTTATCGTTCCAACTTAATCAACTGGGGAATGCTTCCATTTACGATTGCCGAAGGAGAACTTCCATTTAAGAACCTTGATTATCTTTTTATACCGGGAATCCGTAAGGCAGTAGAAGAGAAAGCACATGAGATTACCGCATATGTTGTAAAAGACGGTAGCTTAAAAGAATTCACTCTGCAATTAGGAGATTTGACAGAGGATGAGAGAGAAATCATCTTAAAAGGATGTTTAATTAATTACTATAAAGGATAAAAATATTTTGTAAAAATTAAGGACCGACGCATTTTCTATGCGTCGGTTTTGTGTTAAGATAAAAGGGAGTAAAATATAAAGGGGGAATATCTTTGGAGAAACAGATAGAGAAGGAGAAAGACAAAAAAACAGAGCAGGGAAGTCGATGGGACTTAAAGCAGTATATTATTATTGCACTGGTGATATTTGTAACGTTTTGTTGTTGTATTCTCTTCTTTTTCATGATTTATCGATATAACGGATTTACAGAATTCTGGAAGAAATTAATGCATGTTTTACAGCCAATCATCATAGGATTGGTAGTGGCATATTTGCTGAATCCGGTCATGTCATTTTTGGAAAAGAATATGCTTAAGGTATTAAAACCTCGTATGAAGAGTGAACGACAGGCAAAGAAAGTGGCGAGAGGACTTGGAATTGCCGGTTCCTTAGTTTTTTTAGTTGGAGTTATTGTACTTCTAATTGCAAGTATCGTTCCGTCTATTGCACATAGTATAGAAGGAGTTGTCAGCGGATTACCAACCGAAATTACAAACTTAAGTAATTGGATAGAGGACATTACAAAGGGAGACAGTAAGCTGGCTGATATGACGGAGCAGATTCTTACAAAAGGAAGCGAATATCTGCAGAACTTTGTCGATGAGAAACTGATACCACAGGCACAGACTTATGTGACTTCTATTATCAGTAGTGGAATTAGTATTGTAAAATCTCTTTTGAATGTTTTGATTGGATTAATTGTTTCCATTTATGTTATGGCGAGCAAGGAAACATTTGCAGGGCAGGCCAAAAAAATTATCTATGCAATTTTTAAACCGGTGCGTGCAAATGTAATCGTAGAAACGGTAAGAAAGAGCAATGAAATATTTGGCGGATTTATCAGTGGAAAAATATTAGATTCTGCAATTATCGGTGTTTTGGCATATATCATTCTCAGTATTATGAAGATGCCGGATACGGTGCTAATAGCAGTGATTATTGGTGTGACAAATGTCATTCCGTTTTTTGGACCATTTATTGGAGCGGTTCCAAGTTTTGTTATTATTGTATTGCAGAATCCGATGCAGGGACTATATTTCCTGATTTTCATTGTTGTATTGCAGCAGGTGGATGGAAATATTATTGGACCAAAGATTTTAGGCAACTCGACTGGTCTGTCTTCCTTCTGGGTTGTCTTTGCAATTATGGTATTTGGAGGTCTCTGGGGATTCCCTGGCATGTTGCTTGGAGTTCCGATTATGGCAGTAATTTACTATATAGTAGAGCGCAGTGTGGAATATTTTTTGCGGAAAAGAAATCTGCCGGAAGATACTGTTTCTTATGTTCATATGACAAGTGTAGATAGAAAGACGAACCAGCTTTTATATGAGGAAACTGCAATCAAAGAGCAGTCGAAAGCAGAGAAGGAAAAAGACAAAGAAGAGGCAGAAGCCGTGAAGTGGGATAGTGAAAAAGATGACTCAAAAGATAGAAACGATTTTTGACATCTATAGTCCTGTATGTTACACTAAAACAAAGTAAAAACCGTGAAAAAAGTAGATTGCGGATAGATAGAAGATTCGACAAAAGCACATATTTGAGGTGGCAGAATTGGATAAGTACGAATATAAATTAAAACTGGATCAGATGAAATCTATGGCGGCAGAGGGAAATTGTGAAACTGCGGCAGGGATAGCGGATTCTATTAATTGGAAAAAAGTGAAAAACGTAAGTGCTTTGGTAAAGGCTGGAGAAATATATGAGCAGGCAGGACGTTATGAAGAAAGCAAGGAAGTCCTGTTACAGGCATATGACCGTTCTCCGATAGGAAGAACCATTATATACCGTCTTGCAGAAGTCGCAATCAAAATGAAGGATTTTGAGGAAGCACAGGAATACTGTGATGAATTCGTAGAGATTGCACCACACGACAATTTAAAATACGTACTTCGTTATAATTTGAGTAAGGCAAAAGGGGAAGGAAATCAGGCGCTTATTTCCATTCTGGAAGAATACAAAGAGCAGGAGTATACCGAAGAATGGGCATATGAGCTGGCATATCTTTATCATAAAGAAGGCAGAAGTGAGGATTGTATTGAAGCCTGTGACGAATTGATTCTCTGGTTCGGAGATGGTCCTTATGTAGAGCGTGCACTTGAATTGAAGATGCTTTATCAGCCATTGACGAAGCAGCAGGAAGAAAAATATCGTCAGTTTCGTCAGCGTCATGCAGGTATTGTGGAGATACGCCCGGAAGATGCTTTGGAATCCGGAGAGATTGTCAGAGAAACTGTTCAGATACCACAGGTAAAAGAGCCGTCAGAGCGTTTCAATACCGTCAATTTGCAGGAAGAACTTGCAAAAAGCATGCAGCAGATTATGAATGCAACAGAAAAAGACACAGTAGATAACAGTATGGATAATATCAAAAAGCTTGTAGAAGAGATTCCGTATTTGCAGATACCACATGAAAAAGACGATGAGAATGCTTCCTCCGGAGAACATATTGAAACGGATGAAGAAATCAATCATTCCTTGAAAGATAATTTTAATGAAATGTTGGCAGAAGACTATGACGGACAGATGAGTCTTTTTGTACCGGAAAAATCTGCAGCAGAACGTCAGATTACCGGACAGCTGGATATCGATGATATTCTTGCAGAGTGGGAAAAGACGAAGCGGGCAGCAGAAGCAGCCTTACAGGAAGCAGAACAGAGAAAGCTGGAATCTGCAAAGGCACGTGCCCTGCAGGAAGCCGGAGATATTATGGAACGACTTGTGGATGTTATTCCAAAGTTAGATTCCGGATTGACACCAAAGGATTTATTAGAGCAGGAATATCTGCAAAAACAGGAGCAGGAAGCGGAACGGATGGCAGAGGAAGCCATTGCAGCAGGACATCAAGGAAACGGTGTGCTAGCAGGTGCAGAAAAAGTTGGATTGACAGCAGCAGAAATGATGGCTTTGACAGGAGTGAATGCTGTGTCAGATAATTTTGCATCAGGCGCAAAAGATGCAATTGAATTTGCGGAAGACGCACCAAGCTGGGTAGCACCGCAACTGAACGATATGCCAGTAGAAGAAGCTGGCAAACTAGTTGCCAGCATGAACGATTTTCTTCAGAAAGAAATAGATCGATTGCATACGGAAAACAGTCAGATTGATGAACGTATTGCGGCAGTTGGAACGGAACAGTATAAAGAGGATATCTCGGAAGCCGAAGAACCAGAAACCGAAGAACCGGAAGTTGAAGAACCAGAGCTTCCAGAGATTGAGCTCGAGCCGGAGCTTTTGGAAGAAGAAACGCCGGAGCTGGAAGTTGAGGAGCCGGAAGTTGAGGAACCGGAGGCCGAAGAACCGGAGCTTCCAAAGATTGAAATTGAACCAGAACTTTTTAAAGAAGAGGCAGGCAAGTCAGAGCCGGAAGAACCGGAGCTTCCAAAGATTGAACTGGAACCGGAAGCGACAGAGCCGGAATTGCCGGAAATTACGGAACCGGAGTTAGAAGAAGACGAGGTGGAAAGTGTACACATTATCACGAAGCTGACAGAGGAACAGAAAGAGATTTTCTCTTATTTTGTACCGATTAGTGGAATGAAAGAACAACTTTGTCAGGCACTGACCGGATTAATGCAACACTTCAGTAATGATAAAACATCAGGTCGTGGAAACTTGATTATTCAAGGTGGAAGAGGCTGTGGAAAAACAGTTCTAGCTACTGATGTAGTCAAAGTCTTGCAGAAAGAAATCGGACGACCGAATGGAAAAATCGGAAAAATTGAAGGTTCTGTTTTGAATCAGAAAGATATTGTCCAGCTTTTCAAGAAGGTAGCAGGAGGATGTCTCATTATTGAAAAAGCGGGGGAAATCTCAAGAGAGACAGCAATTAAGCTTTCCTTACTGATGGAAAATGAAACAAGTGGTCTGATGGTAATCATCGAAGACACACAACGGGGAATTGCAAAGGCACTTGGAAAAGATGAGGGATTTGCTTCGAAATTCACGGAGAAGTTGAACATTCCGATTTTTACCAGTGACGAGCTTGTTGCATTTGCAAAGACATATGCAAATGAGGCTGGATATAACATTGAAGAAATGGCAGTACTTGCGCTTTATAACCGCATCAGCAATATCCAGAAAGTGGATCAGGGAACAACGCTGATTGAAGTAAAAGAGATTGTGGATGGCGCAATTGAGAAGGTGGAAAAAGGCGGACTTAAGAAAGCATTCAGTATCCTGACAGCAAGAAGATATGATGAGAATGACTACATCATATTACATGAGAAGGATTTTGAAAATTAAAAACATAAAATACCGGGGGAGATGTATATGGCATACTTTACAGAATTAGACCGTTACCTGTTCGGGCAGGGAACACATTACGAGATTTACAGAAAACTGGGCTCTCATTTTATGAAGCAAAATGGGAAAAACGGGGTATGCTTTGATGTCTGGGCTCCAAATGCAGAGCGTGTATGGGTCATCGGAAGTTTTAACGGTTGGGATGAAAATGTACATGAAATGAAGCGTTTAGAGCCGGCAGATATGGGGATTTATGAATTATTTATTCCGGGCTTGAAGCAGGGGGAACTTTACAAGTATCTGATTGAGACAAAGGATGGAAGAAAATTGTATAAGGCAGATCCTTATGCAAACTATTCAGAACTTCGTCCGGGAAATGCTTCTGCATTGGTGGATATTTCCGACTTTAAGTGGACAGATGCAAAGTGGATGAAAGAGCGGGAAGAAGGAGAAGAAACGTATGCAAAACCGATGGCAATTTATGAAGTGCATCCGGGTTCCTGGAAACGTCATCCGGGCAGAGAGGATGATGGGTTTTACAGCTATCGCGAGTTGGCAGCATCCTTAATTCCTTACGTGAAAGAAATGGGTTATACCCACATTGAATTAATGGGAATTTCAGAGTATCCATACGATGGTTCCTGGGGATATCAGATAACTGGATATTACGCACCGACTTCCCGTTATGGAACACCGGAAGATTTTGCTTATCTGGTTAACGAATGTCATAAAAATAAAATCGGCGTAATTTTGGACTGGGTACCGGCGCACTTCCCAAGGGATGCGCATGGATTGGCAGAGTTTGATGGAAGTTGTCTTTATGAATACGCAGATCCAAGAAAGGGAGAACATCCTGACTGGGGAACGAAAATTTTTGACTATGGCAAAAATGAAGTAAAGAACTTTCTGATTGGAAGCGCCCTTATGTGGGTAGAACAGTATCACATTGACGGCTTACGTGTAGACGCGGTTGCTTCGATGCTGTACCTTGATTATGGAAAACAAGATGGTGAGTGGGTCAGAAACCAGTATGGTGAAAATAAGAACTTAGAGGCGATTGAGTTTTTCCGTCATATTAATACAGTAGTGACCGGAAGAAACCACGGGGCTGTGATGATTGCAGAAGAATCAACAGCATGGCCAATGGTTACGGGACCGGCACAGGATGGAGGATTGAACTTCTCCTACAAGTGGAACATGGGATGGATGCATGATTTCTTGGATTATATGAAACAGGATCCGCTTTTTAGAAAAGGAAATCATAATAAGATGACCTTTGCTATGAGTTATAATAGCAGTGAACATTATATCCTGGTGTTATCACACGATGAAGTGGTTCACCTAAAATGTTCCATGATTAATAAAATGCCTGGACTTGGCAGAGAGAAGTTCCAGAACCTGATGGTAGCATATGCGTTTATGATGGGACATCCGGGGAAAAAGTTGCTTTTCATGGGACAGGAGTTTGCACAGCTTCGGGAATGGAGTGAAGAGCGGGAATTAGATTGGTATTTATTGGAGAATCCGGATCATCAGCACATTCAGAATTTTGTCAAAGAGTTATTACATATTTACACCAAAAACCCGGCCATGTATGAGCTTGATATCGAATGGAACGGATTTGAGTGGATTAATGCAAATGATGCAGAGAGAAGTATTTTCAGCTTTGTACGTAAAAGTAAAGACGGTAACAACAATTTATTGTTTGTCTGCAATTTTACGCCGGTTGAACGTCCGGATTACCGGGTGGGAGTGCCGGAGGAAAAAAGCTATAAGCTGATATTAAATAGTGATGACGTAGCATTTGGCGGAAGCGGCAAAAAGCGTCCTAAGACTTATAAAGCAGTCAAATCAGAATGCGACGGAAGAGAGTATTCCATTGCTTATCCATTGCCACCTTACGGTGTCGCAGTTTTCGAATATGGGGAAGAACCAAAACCAAAAAGAAAAGGAAAGAAAACTAAATAATTGAGCTGATAACACCGATATATATATCAGCTACGGATGGCGCAATCTTTTCGAGGGAACGAAAAAATGCGCCATTTTTGCGTCCTTTTGTGGACGATTTGCGAGAAAGGTATGGAGAAGCATATGAGAATTGATCAGGCCAATATTTTAGAAGCATTGCAAAAAAGCAGTCAGGATAATCAGGAAACTACTGTGATTCCGACAAAAAAAGCATCTGCAGCCAAATGCGATGAAACGGGAAGCGTTGCTGTTAATATGCGGGAAGCAACTTATGGGAATCCTGCAAAAGAAGAAAAGACCTTTTTGGATCAGTTAGAAGAGTCTATGAGCATGGATGTCACAGATCGGAAAAATCAGATGACGGTTCTGTCCCATACCACATCACCGGAAGATTATAAAAAAATGGAAGAAGAAGGATTTTCCATGCACTCTACGGAAGGTCATACCATTGTAACGGTGACGGATAAAATAAAAGTTGCAATGGCAAAAGGCGGAGCAGATGTATCTTATGGAGATGGCATCAGCAGAGATGAAATGGAAGAAATTACAGGAAACGCTGCGGTGGCAAATCAGATTTCCAATGCATTAGAAGCAGCAGATTTGCCGGTCAGTGATGAAAATATGGAAGATTCTTTAGAAGCATATGAGCAGGCAGGGGCATTAGAACCGCTAAACGAAGGTGCCATGAAATACATGCTGGATAATCGCTTAGAGCCAAGCATTGCCAATCTCTATAAGGCAGAATACAGTGGAAGTACGAATTATAGTGGGCAGACTGACAGTGAGATTGATTTTGAAGCTTTGCAGTCTCAGATAGAGCAGGTGATTCAAAATGCCGGGCTTGAGGTGAATGAAGAGACGATTGCGGACAGTAAATGGATGATAGAGAACCAGGTGCTGTTTACAGCAGAAAATTTAGCATATTTAGAAGAACTGAAGGGACTTTCACTCCCGGCAGAAGGAGCGGATGTCATTAATGCTATGGTAACAGCGGTATCGGAAAATATGCGTCCACAGGATGGTATGTTATTACCGGGCTATTCCATGAAAGACCAGGCAGAACATGCAGTAGAGATTATTGCAGAGGCCTCTGATGAGGATTTGGCATACATTGTGGAACATGAGATGGAACTTACGATTTCTAATTTAGAGGAAGCGAAAGAACATCGTGGAGAAAAGAGCCAGGCAGGAGAGAGCACATCTGGTGGGGTGGCAGAAGCTGGAGCTTATACAGAAAAAGGTCTTGCGCTTTTGACGGCACAACGCCAGTTAGAGGAGACTCGACTTGCCATGACGACAGAAGCGAATTTGTCTTTATTGAAGCAGGGAATTTCCATTGATACCAAACCGCTTGTGGAACTGGTAGAACAATTAAAAAATGCAGAGAATGATTATTATACCCACTTATTGGAAGCAGCAGGTGTGGAAGCTTCAGAAGAAAATGTTTCGCTTTTTGCAGAGACTACAACAAAATTACAGGAAATGGCTACGGTTCCTGCCTACGTACTTGGAACAAAGAGTGCTGACGTAACGAGCATTCAAGGCGTACATGAAGCCGGAACGATATTAAAGGATACGTTTGAAAAAGCAAATGAGAGCTATGAAGCCTTGAAAACAGCACCAAGAGCTGATATGGGAGATTCCATACAAAAGGCATTCCAGAATGTAGACGATATCTTAGAAGATCTCGGCATGGAAACAAGTCAGGCAAATGAGCGTGCTGTTCGTATTTTAGGATATAACAGTATCGAGATTACACCAGAGTCTATTTTGGAAATGAAGGCTGCGGACGAAGAAGTGCAGCGTGTTTTTGCAGGATTAACACCGAAAACCGTAGTTGAAATGATCCGCAGAAACGAGAACCCTCTGGATATGGATTTTACAACATTGAATCAAAAAATTGCGGAGATTCAGCAGGAAACCGGGGAAAATGATAATGAGAAATTCAGTAAATACCTTTGGAAATTAGAGCAGAACAATGAAATCAGTGAGGAGGAAAGAAGTTCTTACATTGGAATCTATCGTTTGATTGCACAGGTTGAAAAGACGGATGGAGCAGCAATCGGTGCATTGGTAAATCAGGGAGCAGAATTGACGATGCGGAATTTGATGACAGCAGTTCGGACGGAACGTCGTGGCAGTGTTGATATTACGGTAGATGACAACTTTGGCGAAATCGAGGAATTGACAAAAGAAGGTCTTTCTGTGACGGAGCAGGTTGAAACCGCATATCAGAGTAACTGCATCAAAGATGTGTTAGAAAATATGACACCGGAAAATATGAAGCAGTTGCTTGCAACAGAAGAATGGCAGAATATGACGCCGGAGCAGTTGAAAGAAGCAATGGAACAGGTACAAACCCAGGAAGAAGGAATCGAGCAGGAATATTATAAAGAGCAGATACAGGATTTAGAGGCATGTGCAAGGGCTTCACAGGATGTTTATGATATGCTGGAGCATTTCCAGATTCCTAATACTATTACAAATGTACTTGCAGCACAGCAATATATGCAGAATAGAAATGAAGCGTTCCGAAAACTGTTTGGTTCTTATGAGAATCCGGATGAAATTACGCAGGATGATCTAGAGCAGATTAAACAGGAAATATTAGAGCGTTTCGGAGAAGCAGTGAAAACGCCAAAAGAAATGGCAGAAGCACAGGAAACACTCGCAGAAGTTGCAGAGCATGCTTTAGATAATATGATTATGATTGATGACAATGTAAGTAGTGTAGATATTAAAGCCATGCGTCTTGTGAATGCACAGATGTCTATTTTTGCAGAGCGTGCCAAGGAAGAAAACTATGCGATTCCTGTACTTGTCAATGGAGAGGTTACGAATGTAGAATTAAAAATTGTGCGCGGTACGAAGAAAAAAGGTATGGTTGATATTATGATGGATATCAATCGTATGGGAAAAATAGCAGCAAAATTCCAGGCAAAGGAAGAAAGTATCAGTGGATTAATTGCTACAGATAACAAAGAAACAAAAGATTTTCTGGCAGAGAATTTAGGGCTTTTCTCAGAGACAATTCAGGAAAAGAATCAGGAGAGTGTGGATTTAAGTTGTGCATTTGTAGACGACTTGAATTTGGACCGTTTTTCTACCAGTGTAGAAAAGACAGAAACAGGATTTTTGCTGGGAGCACCACAAGAAGAAGCTTTGGAAGAAGAAGTGGATGCAGAATCTTATGAGGTACAGACAAGCCGTCTGTATCAGATTGCAGAAAGCTTTATCCGTACCATAAAGGAAATTACAGCTTAGAAAGTTATCATTAGAGGCAAATCAGAGAAAATGGTTTGCCTCTAAATAATTTAGAATGCCTTGATAGATGGCATCCACAATCGTATCTTGATATTCAGAGGTGACAAGAAGAGCCGCTTCCTCGGAATTACTTAAGAAACCACATTCTACAATAACAGTAGGAGATGTGGTTTTTTTGAGCAGATAATAACTTTCATTAGCTTTGGCAGTTCTTCTATTATTGGAATCCACAAGTTCTATCAGGCTAGCCTGAATGGTTTCTGCCAGTTCCTTTCCGACTTCGGACTGCCCGTAATAAAAGACCTGAGCTCCTTTGATATCTTCTGTGATATAACTGTTCTGGTGGATGCTGACCGTGAAAACAGGTTCTGCTTCTGAGATGAGCTTGCAGCGTTCCTGCATATCCTCTACTTTTTTGTTTGTAGAGGATTCCGAATAAAGACCGGAATCATCTGTTCTTGTCATGACAACATCAATTCCTTTTTCTTTCAGCTTTTTTTCCAGTTTTAATGCAATTTCCAAATTCACATCTTTTTCCAAAGCATTGTTGATTCCAACCTTACCGGGGTCGATACCACCATGTCCGGCGTCAATCACAATGCGTAGAACATCTTTTTCTGCTTTTGTGCTTTGTACAAGTGCTGCGCCATTTCGGGCGAGGAGAAAAGCGGCAAAAAGGAGCAGAATTCCCATAAGAAGTTCTAGTTTTTTCTTCATAAAAAACTCCCGAAGTTCGCTTAGTAGTATTCTATGCGTAACTTCGGGAGTTATGAGAGACTAGTTAATATATTTTAAAATGGTATCCCAGATTGTGGAATCTTCCAGGCCGAGTTTCCAAAATGCGGCACCGGCAAGTTTGTTTTCATCCATGACTTTTAATTTTTCTTCAATGGATGTAGCATCTTCTACCCAGATTTTATAGATAGAACCACCATTTTCATACTCAACATAATACTGACCGTCTGCTTCGGACCAAGCCGCAACAGCTCCATTTGCAGAAATCAGTTTCTGAACTTCTGTCATGCTTGCTGCATAAGAATCAAGGTTATAAAGAACATAGCTGTCATCTTCTGTTTCGGAGGAATCTTCTGCTGGAGTTTCTACCCAGACTCTTGCATAGAAAGGAATACCAAGAATTGTCTGTTCGGCAGGAACTTCTTTCAGTGTATTGGTAACACCATCCGAAACAAAACCAATTGAAGCAACAGAACCCTCTTCTTCGGAACCATAGTAATGTTCGTCATAAGCCATAATAATCACATAGTCAGCAAAGACGGCTTGTTCTGCTCTGTTATAGAAAGCAGTGTAATCACTAGGAACGTAATTATCAACTGACAATACAATGCCATTATTTGCACATTTCAAGGAAAGCTCCCGAATAAATTCAATATAGGAATCGCCTACCTCTTCTGCACTCAAGGATTCAAAATCTACATTAATACCATCCAGATTGTACTGTATGGCAGCTGAAATCAAATTGTTGATTAAAGTTTCTCTTTTGGAAGTATAGGTTAAAACTTCGCTTGTACTTACATCTGGGTTTTCCAGATTAGAAACAAGTGCCCATACTTCGACGCCATTCTGGTGACAGTAATTGACATAATCAGAATTAGCAAGTGAAGCAATTCCGCCATTGTTATCATTTAGATAGAACCAGGTCGGAGAAATGACGTTAATGCCTTTGGTACTAGATAAAACAGAAGCTATTTGGTTGTTAGCTGCCTGGTTCGTAACCTGATGCCATCCCAGATTAATTTCAAAGTCTTTGGTAATATGGGTATGTACTTCTTCTGTAAAGTCATTTGTACAGGTTGCAGTAGTGGCATCGGCAATTGTTTTATTTTTAATATAACCGATAATGCCATCTTCCGTCATAACTTTAGACCAGGTCTCATCTGTTTCTAACAGTGTGAGAATAGTGCCTTTTGTAACGTCGGCAAGGATTGGACTTTTAATGCCGCCTTTGTGACGGATTTCAGTGTCACGTTTTACAGTCGTAGTTTCATAATCACCCCATTCACTTGTGAGTACCAGGCGGTTTGGGGAATCAAAAAATGTATAGGAAAGATTGGTATATTGTGTAATAAAATCAACAGCAACATAAGCAGTTGTTGCATCCACCTTAACAATAATGTGGGAAAAGGAATTTTTGTTTTTCGTCACATAGTAATCCGTGCTTTCTGCGTCAACAGAGATGAGATCACTGGCAGTCACATAAAGCAATTTATTTTCTTTGGAATCCCAGTAAAAGCGGCTGTTCAAATATTTTTGAATGGTAGCAATATCGAGATATACGACATCTCCAATCAATAAGCCTTTTTCCTCAAGAACTTCTTCATTCAGAATCAAAGCAGTTTGATCTTCTTCGGAAATATTATAATATTCCGTTAAATCTTCATGTTCATCACTTGGAGTATATTTTTTAATTATGTGGCTGAGAAAAAGAATCAGCACAATAATAAGAATCAAAGCTCCAACAGTCAGTATAGGTACGATTTTCTTCTTCATGTAAAATATCCTTTCTTTTCACGATATTCTTATTGTAGCATAACAACTCGGATTTTCAAGGTTTTTACACGAAAAGGACTGCCATATTATGACAGCCCTCTCGTATCTTTTTATCCGTTGTCAATTACTGAAACTGATTGTGCATTGAGGAACTACAATCATATACCCAGCTAATTTAAATATGGTTTATTTTATCAAATCGAACTTCCTTTAATACCCCCTCGTCAAAAATATAGTCACGCATGTATAAATTTTCTTCGTTCAGGCTTAATTTGCTGGTTACATGCATCGGTGTACTTAAAAACCCCTCCAGCCAAATTGTAATGCCTTGATTTTCATAAGATTGCAGCTCCATAAAAAGAGTCTGCATATTATCGGTACTCAAAAAATATCATCCCCCCACACTTTCATCCAAAAGGAAGTTATCTCCGTGGGCAAAGAATCCGGCAGAGCCGGTCGTGATATATTAAATTGTTGTTATGTAAACTGAATGGCAACATAGCAGTGAAATTGTCTACGGATGATATACGGTGAGAGAATCTTCTGAATCGTCTTCCTTGGAAGTGTCTTCCGTGGAATTATTTTCTCTGGAAGTACTCTCAGAAAAATCAGCCTCACCAATGGTTCCCTTTTGTAAAAATCCCTCCAAATGGGATTCCAGCAATTCTCTTTTTTCCTGCTCGCTCTCTACTGTAAAAAGAGTTATGATGTTAGGATCCCATTGCATTAAAGTAAAAACATCCGGATTGACAGGATAATCTTTTTGAGATGCCTCCTGAAAATCCATTACATATTTTGTGATATAAATATCACAGCCGCTATACAGCTCCCAATCTACACGGGCACTGGATAAGCGAAGCAAGTCTTCTTCCGTCAGTTCCAATTGAAGTCCATAGGTCTCTGTCTCATCGGTAAGAAGTTTTTTTACCTTCTGGTGTGAAATCACGATATAGTCTTCACCGTTTGGAAAACGGATGCGGATATCAATAAGGTCGTGAGTTGAAACCCAGGAGGGGAGAATCAGGTCGCTTAATTCAAGTAGTTTACTGTTCTCTGTAAAGTCTTCTGCCGGATAAAACATTTCTTCTGTCAAAACACAGCCTTCCGAGAGTGCGGTCTTTGCAGAAAAACCTTCGAGGGATTCTGCCGAAGCCAGCTCCCTAAACGGAGTAACATCCTGTGTTTTGAGAATTATTTTGGTACAGTCTTCTTCGTGAATGGTATCCCCTGCATGCAACGAAGTATTCAATACCCATAGTGAGACACTGTGATAAGTATCTTCTAGTTCCTGATAAGAAAGAAGTTCATGTTTTAGCTCTCCAATTTTATTTTGCATATGTAACAATAGAAAGAAAAAAGGAAGAGCAGAAAACAAGATTCCTGTCAAAACAGAAATGATAATTAGTTTTCTTCGGTTTCGTAAGATAAAAATGCCTCCTAAATCAGGTTTTCCAAGAAGGAAAACAGATTTTTTTCCAATTGAAATGGATTTGCAATAAAAGGAATAGCCCGGATGGGAAGATGGTGGCTGTGTGAAAATTCCAATAAGTCTGCTCTGTTTCCGAATAGAGCCAGATAAACAAAATTTCCCACGTTTTGTTGTAATGGTTGATAGACAGATAGGAAAGTTTCAAAACAGTGTCTCTTCCAGGGAGAAAGACTCCCAATGATAAGTTTCCGGTCACAACGGAGGAAGTCCTGATAACGTTCCTTGTTTGGAGTACCGAAATCCAGAATAAAATACCGGTAATCAAGATTATAGAAATCGGAAAGTCTCGAAAGTGAGACGGCAGGATAATAGTCGACACCGTAGATATGGATGCAGGACTGGCTTTCCGGATCCTGCAAGGTTTGAAGTTCTAACGTGTCATTGACTTCTAAGAAAGCTGTTTTCGCATGGTGGCAGGAGCGGCAGTAATTGGCAAGTGCAATACCAAGATGTGTCACGCCTATCCCATGCTCCGAGCCAAGAATTCCGATGAGAATATGATCTTTTACATTCCTTTTTTGCCGAAATGGAATCGTGAAATTCCTCCTTTCTGTAAGCCGAGTATTTCCAGACAAAATTTTTCTTTTTCCGGGGTCACACAGAACGGGTCCGGATCGAGTGGAAAGCAATAGACTTTTTGCTGAAAGTGCCGGGCGAGTTTCTTTGTCATTTGCTGATTTCCGTAATTACAGATGAGAGAAAGGTGCTTCCGGTGTTGGATTTGTTCGCCAATTGCGTAGGTATTGTCTAACTCCCATTCACGGCAGCCCATGAGAAAAAGGAGAGTCTCTTCGTAATCTAATTCTATTTCTGACTTCCTGTATACACCATAGTCCTTTACATGGATGCCTACTGCGGGTGGCTCAGACAAAATACCCTCTTCATAATTCGGAAGTGCTTTCAGGTATTTGTAAGATAAGATTCCGTCCGGCGAGGAAAAGCAAGAGTGCTGGTTGCAGATTTTTTGTAGGCTTTGTGAATGGTTCTTTTCCTCATAAAAACTTAAGTAGCCATTTTTGTTCAGGACGGAAACAAGAGAAATCGCAAAATGCGTGGAACCGATGCCCGGTTCACTTGAAATAACGGCAATTTGATTTGAGAGATGCGGCAGACACGTATCCTTCCTTAATGTAAGTAAGGAGTTTTTTACCTCACTGGCCGAGGAAAAGCGAGAAGCTTCTGATTCTGCGGTCAATGTTTGAATAATATGCAGCAGTTCCGGAGAGTAGGAAGAAAGGTGTGTTCCAGTTAAAAAACTTAGAACTTTTCCAAGACTGAAAAGATCAGAACGAATAGAAATTTTTTGCCCGTTCTTTACTTCAGGGGCGGAAAATTCTTCGGTCCCATAGAACTGATGATTATTTCCGGCTTCAGATAAAAAAGCCGCAGTTCCAAAATCGATTAATTTTATGGTATCTCCACATACGATAATATGTTCCGGTTTTAAGTCCTGATAGATAACGGGAACAGGATATAAGTTGTGAAGATAAGATAAAAGATCACAAAGTTGGATACCTGTCTGAATAATAAATGTTTCGGAAATAATAGATTGATGAAGTGCGAACACTTCTAGCTGGTCACCCTGAACATATTCCTCAATCAGATAAAAATAATTTTCATCTTCTTCATAATCATACAAAATGGGAATACTCGGATGCCTAAGAATTTTCAGAAGTCTGGCTTCTGAAAGATACGATGAAGACGGTGCATAAGTCTTGGGGATACACTTAATTGCACAAAGAGTCTTCAATTTCAGATGTCTGGCAAGATAAACAGTGCTTGAACTTCCATTGCCTAATACCGATAAAAGTTCATATCTTCCAAACAGAGTTGTTACTTGAATTGTGTTGATTCGCTCCTTTCCGACGTGTCGGCGGCGCATCTCTTGCATATCTTTATAACATGAAAAAATATTTCATGCAATAGTTTTTTTCAAAAAAAGAAAATTTAGGAAATTTAGAAAGATTTAATAAAAAGGTATACTTTACATCGTAGGGGCATTTGATTATAATAGATTTACAGTTTAGACAATGAGATAGTTTCGAGTGTATCAGGTCTAGATTGTAACGAGGGATAGTTTCCGTAATGAAGGGAATGGTTTATATGAAGATTGAAAAAGTAAGTGAGAATCAGATTCGTTGTACATTGACGAAAGAAGATTTGGCAGATAGACAGATTAAGATAAGTGAATTAGCTTATGGAACTGAGAAAGCGAAAGCATTGTTCCGTGATATGATGCAGCAGGCCGCTTATGAATTTGGCTTTGAAGCAGATGATATTCCATTGATGATAGAGGCAATTCCATTGTCGGCAGATACAATTATTCTTGTGGTTACAAAAGTAGAATATCCGGAAGAATTAGATACACGTTTTTCCAAATTTTCAGAGCCGGATGAGAGTGATTTCTTTGCAGAAAGCCTTGGAAATGCAGGAAATGGAGTGGAGCAGGAAGGCGCAGATGATATTTTAGGTCTGTTTAGGAAAATCCAGGAAGAACGGAAGAATGCATTAGAAAAAGAGGCAGCGAAAGCGGGAACATCGAAGAAAGATGAGACAGGTGTGGCTGGGAAAGCTGCTCAAAAGACGATGGCAGAAGTCAGTGTACCGGTTGATATTACAAAACTCTTTGTGTTCCATAGCTTAGAAGAGATTTCGAAGCTTGCGCATGTACTGAATGGATTCTATCAGGGAGAGAATGACTTATACAAGGATCAGAAAGAGCATAAGTATTATTTATTGGTGCGCAAGAGCCAGCAGACACCGGAAGAGTTCAACAAGGTATGTAATATTTTGTCAGAATATGCACATCAGATGAATTATACAGCAGGAGTACTGGCATATTTTAGAGAGCATTTTACCTTGCTTTTGGAAAAAAATGCGATTCAGACGTTAGCAGAGCTGTAAAAGGATAGAAGCATAAGAAAGATGATGGTTCAGTAATGAGAAAATAAAAAGAGGAAGACGCTATTAAGATAGTGTCTTCCTTTTTTGCATATGCCTGATGGCATATTACATGTGATATCAAGATACGATTATGCAAGATCCTTTGCTAAGAAATCATTGATTTCATTTACTAAAGCATCTGGATCGATACCGTGAACCATAGCAGCCTCTTCAATTGTTTCCATCTGAGAAGATGGGCATCCAAGACAATGCATTCCGATATTTAAAAGAACTGGTGCAACGTTCTGATCAATCTGAAGTAATTCACCAATCATAGTTGATTTTGTAACCTGAGCCATGTTATTTCCTCCTAATAAGTATATTGTTTCGAACCTAGTATGTCCGAAGATGTGGTAATTATAATACGAAAAGTTGTAAAATGCAAGGTTCGGAAAATAAAATCAAAAGAAAGTATTTATTTTTTCCTAAGGAAAATAGTTGCCGGGGTCGATATATAAAGCAGAGAGATGACACGGATGGTCGCAGTGGAACGGCATGGATGCAAAAATAAGAAGACATGGATAAGGAGTAAAAAACATGAAGATTAATCAGAATATGATGGCGGTAATCAGTAATAAACAGCTGCTCAGAACAGAAAATAATCTGGCAGATTCCATGGAGCGTCTGTCCTCCGGATTAAAAATTAATCATGCAAAAGATAATCCGGCAGGAATTGCTATTTCCAATAAGATGCAGGCGCAGATTGATGCATTAGACCGTGCTTCCCGAAATGCATCGGATGGTGTGTCCGTTCTTCAAATTGCAGACGGAGCCTTGAATGAGGTGACCAGTATCCTGCAGCGAATGAGAGAACTTTCTGTACAGGCAGCAAGTGATACGAATTGTCAGGATGATAAAGAAGCAATCCAGAAAGAAATTGAATCCTTAAAGGAAGAGGTTGACCGTATTTCAACAGATACTGAATATAACCAGAAATCCTTGTTGGATGGAACCTTAGATACCAGAGTTTATGCCAAAAACGTAACCAGATTAAGTATCTCCGACACTGTAAAACCAGGGGATTATGAAGTTCAGATTACAGATGCTGCAACAAAAACAACAACAGCAAGTGGTACAGCAACAAATTATCTGGATGATACAACACAGATTGGTGTTAGCGGAAGTATTTCCATTAATGGAAGTGAGGTTTCTATTGATGCAACAGATACTTATGCGCAGGTATATGAAAAAATCAGAGATGCTGCAGAAATAGGAGAAGCAACAGCAGAATTAACGAATACAAATGGAACATTGACTTTTGTAAGTTCGAGATATGGGGCAGGAACTTCTGTTAATGTATTATTGGAATCAAAAGATGATCGTGATGCATTTGTAGCAGCACTTGGTTTTACAGGCTCAGGTACAGATACAGAGGATGGTTTTTTGTTAAATATTGCATCTGAGGGAGAAAATGCCAAAGTAACTTTAGGAAACGGATTTTCTGCTACAGCAACCGTTGCAACTTCAGGAAACAGAGTGACGGTTACAGACTATGATGGATTTTCTATTGGATTTTTAGCAGATGAAAATTACGCAGGAGATGTTAAGGTAGAAGTATCCGATATCGGAACATTGACGTTGCAGGTAGGCGCAAATGAGCGTCAACAGACGGATGTCCGCATTCAGGAAGTATCTACGAAGAGCCTTTATATTGACGATGTAAATGTAACGACAGTAACAGGCGCTTCTCGTGCCATTGTATCTTTTGATGAAGCAATTTCACAAGTATCATCCATTCGTTCCAAAATTGGAGCATATGAGAATCGTCTGGATTATTCAGTATCCAGTCTGGATGAGACAGGTGAAAATATTACGGCTGCATTGTCACGTATTCAGGATTTGGATATGGCAGACGAGATGACGAATTACACGAGATATAATGTATTAGATCAGGCAGCAATTTCTGTATTAACGCAGGCAAATGATATTCCACAGCAGGTATTACAGTTGTTACAGTAATGAAAATAAAATGTAAAAATTTTGGGCGGCGTATGCTGCCCGAAAACTTTGAAAAGAGGTTTTTGCATGAATAAAGAACAGAAGCAGGATTTTACGAGAAGAATCAGCCAGTGTAATAAAGGTAGCATGATTGTGATTATTTATGATATCATATTTGCTTATTTGGAAGATGCAAAGGAAGCATATCAGAAGCAGGACAAAGAAGCTTTTAAAACGGCAGTCCGAAAGGCTGATAAGGGAATTTTAGAATTGATGCAGTCTTTGGATTTTACATATGATTTGGCAAAAGAACTGTATCCACTTTATGTATTTTGCAGGGAAGAACTTGCATCATGTATGTACAAGTACCGCCTACAAGAATTAGAAGAGGCAGAAGATATTCTAAAACGCCTGTACGACAGCTTTGAAAAAGTTGCCGCACAGGATACGTCAGAACCGATTATGAAAAATACACAGCAGGTGTATGCAGGATATACCTACGGACGTGATAATTTAACAGAAAACTGTCAGGAATTTGACAGATCCAGAGGATTCTTAGTATAAGAATCCTCTTTTTCTGCATCAAAATGTAATGTTGTTTCGTATTGTTTTAAGCGAGTTAATAAAAACTTATAACGCATTTGGACAGCATTTACTTCGTAAATGCAGGAATCAATCATATCGGGATCAATTACATTTTCCAAATTTTCATAAGCATATCGCAATTCTTTTGCAGTTTGACACAAATCATTTCTCAATAAGGTATAATGCTCATCCGTGATTGGCTTATTTTTTAAGACGCGCATATAGAACCCCCACTTTCTAATCCAACATTCTTTTAATTTAAGTATAAGCAAGAAATTTCCAATCTATACAAAATTAGCGAAAAAAGTTCTAAATAATATAATCGACCATAGCATATAGTGTAAAAAGCAAAAAGCCGGAAGCAAGATATGGCGAAGAGAAAACATAAGAAAAGGATGTGAAGGAAAAATAGAGTGTGAATGAGAAAGGAGAAGAGAGGTATGAATCGGAATAGTAAGGCAGGACCTAATTTTGTGATGCGCATGGTTTTAGGAGCAGTGGGGATTGCTTTTTGCAATCAGATGTTAAAAAGTGAAGGGATAGAGGCTGTGGTAGGAATTAATCCGGCAAGCCTTTTGACAATCGGAAGCCTTGGAATCAGCGGGTTTGTGCTTCTATACGGAATTGTTTTGAGCAAATTTTTGTAATATAGTTACAAAAATAATTTAATTTGGAAAAAGGGCTGGACAAAGGAAAAAGGCATTGTTATAATCCATGTTACAAAAATTGAAGAGAGGTGATGGATTGGGGGAGTAAATTATCTCATGCTGTTTGTTCTTTTGTGTATCGCAGTCTGGAGCGATATCAGGACAACCAAGATCAGTAACCGGCTGATTCTGGCAGGACTTGCAGCAGGATTGTCGTTTCGCATTTGGGGAAGCGGAGGGGCAGGTGTATTCACATTTCTGGTGAATATTTCTATTCCGGTTATCTTATTATATCTTTTATTTCTAAAGCATGCCTTAGGGGCAGGCGATATCAAGTTATTTTCCGTAGCAGGTGGATTTTTAGGAAGCAGGGAATTGATTATGCTGATTTTGACTACATTTTTCATTGCAGCAGGATTATCTTTGCTAAAAATAATACAACTTATCATGCAAAAAAAGTGGCGTTGCGGAGAACAACATTTCATTCATTTTTCAATTGCAATTTTAATGGGATATCTTTGGTGTCTGGGGGTGTATATTTGAATCAAATTGTAGCAGCAGTCTGTGACTGTGACGAAGCGTATGTAAAACGGTTTGCGTTGTATGTCAGAAATCATCATCCGGAACAGATTGTATTACACACTTTTACGAGATTGGAGCCATTTATGGAGGGGTTATTGGAAGAAAGGTTTCAGGTCGTATTGTTGGGAGGAGGATTTGATGAAGCAAAAGAAGGAATCCGGCAGTACAAAATTCCAATATTATATCTGGCAGAAGAAGTTGAAACAGATGACGAATCCGATTCGGATTTCAGTGAAGAGAGCCTGTATGGGACACATGGTGAGGCAAAATATAGGGTGGCAGAGGAAAAAGGGTATCAACAGGAAAGGGTAAAAACTATTTTGAAATATCAGTCTGCAGAAAATATTTTGCATGAGATTTACCGGGCTTGTGAGAGAGAGGAGGGATGCGAGAACGAATTCAATGGGCATAAAGGAAAGATAGAGTGGATAGGAGTGTGCTCTCCGATTCAGCATGAGATGCAAATGCCGTTTTCTGTTACAATGGCGTCTTTGTTATCTGAGAAAAAGAAAGTACTGTATTTGAATTTGATGGAGTGTGCCGGATTTTTGGAGTTATTTCACTTGGAAGGAGAACGAAATTTAAGCGATTTGTTAGTGAAAGTCAGGCAGAATCGGTTGTCAGCAGAAGGTTTTTGGCAGTTAGTCAGTCAAAATGAATCCCTTTATTATATTCCTCCTGTAACCAATCCAGAGAATCTGTATCAATTAGAAAAAGAAGGGTATATCAATCTTTTTACATTTTTGGAGCAGCAAACGGATTTTGAAGTAGTGGTGTTGGATATAGGAAGTGCAATTCAAGGATTTTTCGATATTCTTTCCTATTGCGACGAAGTTTTTTCTCTCATGAAAAGCGGTCCTTTCCCGGAGTGCCGGAGAGGGCAGTTTGAGAGGGCAATTCAAAATAGTGGACATGAAAAATTGTTGGAAAAAATGCAGACGATTTATCTTCCGTATTCCGCATCTCAGGTAGTCCCGGCGATGGGATTATTAGAGCAGTTTAAGTGGAGTGAATTAGGGGATATGGCAAGGAAATATTTGTTTGGAGCAGTTGCCTATGACAGCTGAAATCAGAAAGCGAGTTTTGGAAAGGCTGGATTTATCGAAAGATATTTCAGATGAAGAGATTCGAACGCTGATCGAAGAGGAGGTGCAGTATTATGCGTTGTATCACTGTCTTTCTTTGGAAGAAAGGGAACAATTAGAGCAGGAGACTTTCCATACATTAAGAAAACTAGATGTGTTGCAGGAATTGATTGATGATCCTGATATTACGGAAATTATGGTAAATGGTCCGGAGCATATTTTTTATGAAAAAAAGGGAGAACTTTTTGAGTGGGAAAAGCAATTTGTAGATCGAGAAAGACTAGAAGATGTGATTCAACAGATTGTAGGAACCAATAACCGTATGGTAAATGAGGCATCTCCAATCGTGGATACAAGGTTGCGGGATGGTTCTAGAGTCAACATTGTTTTAGCGCCTATTTCAATCGATGGAGCCGCAGTTTCCATAAGAAAATTTCCCAAAAGACCTTTTCAGATGGAGGATTTGATCCAAAAAGGTTCCATTACAACGGAAGCGGCAGAGTTTTTGAGAAAAATGGTCGAAGCAAAATATAATATTTTTGTATCGGGTGGAACTGGTTCAGGAAAAACAACCTTTCTAAATGTACTATCTGCTTATATTCCCAAAACGGAGCGTATCCTGACGATTGAGGATTCAGCAGAATTGCAGATTCAGGGAAATGCCAATTTGGTTCGTCTTGAAACGAGAAATGCTAATTTAGAAGGTGTAGAGCCAATTACAATTCGTGATTTGATTAAGACTGCGTTACGGATGAGGCCGGATCGGATTGTCGTAGGAGAATGCAGAGGAGCGGAAGCGTTAGATGTTTTGCAGGCAATGAATACGGGGCATGATGGGAGTTTATCGACTGGTCATGCAAATTCATGCCGGGACATGTTGTCAAGGCTAGAAACCATGGTATTAATGGGAATGGATTTGCCGCTGCCTGCGATTCGCAGTCAGATTGCTTCCGGAATCGATTTGCTTGTCCACCTTGGAAGGCTACGCGACCGAAGCAGAAAGGTCATGATGATTGCAGAAATTGATGGAATAGAAGACGGAGAGATTAAACTGCATCCGCTTTTTGAATTTCGGGAAGATACTTTGTGCGCCGGGAAGGAAAAGGTAGTTGGAAAGTTGCAGAGAACAGGAGAATTAATTCACAGTGAAAAGTGTAAAATGGCAGGAATAAAAGCCACGTAATGTTGATAAAGGCGGAATAATATGACACATTTGTGGAAAAAAGAAAAAATATCAGCAAAAAGAATACAAGAAAAGGGATTCTGCATGGTAATGGCGTTGGGGCTGACAGGGGTTATCGCGTATCTGTTTTATCATTCTTTCTGGGGAATGTTGTTATATCCGTTCGTCTATGGACTGGTCTGGCGAAAATGGAAAAAGCAAGAGAAGGAGAAAAGGAAGAGGCAGATTCGGGAAGAATTTAAGGAGGCCATGCAGGCAGTAACGACTGCACTGACAGCAGGATATTCGATGGAAAATGCATGGCGGGAAGCCGAACAGGAATTGGAGGAATTATATCACGGTAAGGGAATTCTGGCAGCAGAGTTTTCTAAAATGAATGCTGCGGTAAGAATGAATCAGCCATTAGAGGGACAGATGCAGAAATTGGCAGAGGAAACGGAAGTAGAGGATATTTTGCTATTTGCAGAGATATTTTCTTTTTCAAAAAGAGGGGGAGGGGACTTTATTCGTATCATAGAAACGACATCCCGCCATATCAGAGAAAAAATGGAAGTAGAGCAGGAAATGGAAACAGCAATTGCCGCAAAGAAGATGGAACAGAATATCATGAGTGGAATTCCGTTTTTCATTTTGTTTTACCTGGATGTGGCATCGCCGGGATTTTTAGACCTGTTGTATGGAAATTTATTAGGTGTTGTAGTTATGACAGGCGCATTGCTAGCGTATATCGGAACACTTTTTTTGGCAGAGCACATTTTAAGCAAATGCGAAATGTTGCTATGAGCTTCTGAATTGTGCAGAATTTAGAAATGAATTTTAAGAGTAAGAGGATAGAAGAGTGGGTTATGGTCATTTGTATAGTGGTAGGAATGGTAGCATTTTTGTGCTATTGGAGGATGCATCGGCATGAAGCTATAAAAAAGAAAATGTTTCTTTGTATTGGTGCTTTTGCATTTTTAGGAGCGGCAGCACAGTTCTTGCAGGGGCAGGAGGGGATGTTACAGGAAGATGGAAGCATTGTACGTAATCTTGCCGGAGGCGGGGAAAAGGAAGCAGAACTGATTCTGGAAGTGCCGGAATTGGAAAAAGAGTATGAGATGTCTGTTGATATTCCGGAAGAAAGGCTCACACAGCAAGAAGTACGACAATTGTTTGAGTTGGCGCAAAAGGAAGTCGATGAGGTTTTTCTGGGAAAAAATGATTCCCTAAATCATATTACACAGGATGTTGTGCTAAAAGAGAAGTATCAGGAAGGGCTTGTGACAGCAGATTGGAGCTTTGATCCTTATAATGTCATAGAGGTAGATGGAACTTTGAGAAAAGAAAATCTGTCACAGGAAGGTTGCCTGGTGCAGGCAGTTTGCAAAATGACGTATGGGGAATATCAAAGTGAGTATGAGTTTTATTTTGAGGCATTTTTACCGGAACAGACGGAAGAAGAACAATTGCTTAGTGGTGTCAAAGTGGCATTAGAAGAACAAGGAGCGCAGGAAGAAACACAGTCTTTTTATCTCCCAAAAGAAATAAATGGCTATCTGCTATCATGGAAGGAAAAGAAAAGTAACATTGCATACCAGCTTTTAGGATTAGGGGCGGTGTTTGCGATAGGGCTAAAAATTTCGGAAGCTGAGAAGGAACGGAGAAAAGAAAAAGAGAGAAAAATGTTGCTTGAGATAGAGTATCCGGAACTTGTGAATAAACTGGCATTGTTGCTGGGTGCTGGCATGACGCTAAATCATGCATGGAATCGAATTGCCACGTCATATGGAAAAGAGCGGAAAAAGAATGGAAAACTGAAAAAACCGGCATATGAAGAAATGTTGATTGCATGCAGGGAGATGCAAAGCGGTGTCGGAGAAAAAACGGCATATGTGCATTTCGGGGAACGATGCGGAATAAGGCGCTACCGGAAGTTAGCATCGCTTTTGACACAAAATACAAAAAAAGGGACATGTGGATTAACACATTTGCTTGAGCAGGAATCGGAAGATGCATTTGAAGAGCGAAAAAATTCAGCAAAAAAATATGCGGAGGAAGCGGGTACGAAATTATTACTTCCGATGATTTTAATGCTTGGAATTGTAATCGTGATTATTATGGTGCCGGCGGCACTGTCGTTTCAAATGTAAGAGAGAACAAGGACAAGTGGCTTCGTAAATAGGGAACAATCATGAAAAAGTAAGAGGAAAGGGGAAGAAGTATGAGAGGATTTAATGAGTTTTTAAGGGAAGAAGATGGAATTGGAGTAGTAGAGATGATATTGATTTTGGTCGTACTAATTGGGCTTGTAATTATTTTTAAGAAGCAGTTGACGGAAATTGTGAATAATATTTTTGAAACAATTACAGGAAAAGTCAAGACAATATAGAAAAGGGGAACTATGAAAAAGGGGAGTATTACAGTTTTTTCAGCAATGAGCATGATGTTGATTGCATCCTTGTTGTTTGCACTTCTGGAGTCCGCGAGATACTACGGACTCCAGGTACAGACGAAGCAAAAGTCTGCAGTTGTAACGGAGTCTGTCTTTGCAGAATATAATGCAAAAATTTGGGAGGACTATCATCTTCTTTTTTTAGATGGAGCATATGGAGGGGAAGAATTTTCGCTTGAGAAAGTAAAGGGCGCAGCATATCAACTTGCGAACGATAATTTAAATTACGATTTAACTTATTTTGGAAAAAGAAGAACGAATTTATATCAAATGCAGGTATCAGGGGTAGAAGTGGATTCTTATCAGTTGGCGACAGATGGAGAAGGAACAGTATTTTACAAGTATGTGATTCAGGTTATGAAGGAGAATCTACCACAGGAAGCGGCAAAAATAGTGTATGACCGCATTCAGGAAGGGGAAAAGATAGAAGAGGAGAATTCTGATGTAGAAAGTGCGATGCAGAATGCAAAGCTTACATCAGAATCAGAGAGCGTATCGGTGAGGAAGCTTGCGTCAGAATCAGAGAGTGTATCGATGAGAAAAGTGGCACAGAACGAGGAAGAAATAAGCTTATTAGAATATGTTTCGAAGTTGAAGCAGAATGCAATACTTGGAATGGTTTTATCAGATGTTTCACAAATATCAGACGCAGCGATTTCGTTAGAAGATACTCTTTTAAAAAGAAATTGTGAAGAAGGAACTTACATCGAGCAAGAAGATGCGAATTGGTACGATAAGATTTTATTTGAAACATATCTGACGTCCTACTTTTCTAATTATACGAAACAATTGGACAACCGTGCGTTAGGATATGAGCTAGAATATTTAATCTGTGGGAAAAAGACTGATCGTGCAAATTTAGAAGGAGTTGTAGAGCGGCTTATGCTGGCGCGGGAGGCCGGAAATGTCGCATCGATTTTGCTGGATTCCACAAAGGTGAATGAAGCGTTGGCATTGGCGACGTTGTTAGTAGGAGCTACTGCAAATCCGGAAATTATAAAAGGGGTTCAAATATGTATTATTGGGGCATGGGCATATCTGGAAAGCATTTTGGATATCAGGAGTTTATTACAAGGAGGAAAGGTTGCATTCATAAAAACAAAAAGCCAATGGACAACAGATGCCGAAAATATTATATCATCATTTAATAAATCGGCAAAAGCAAAGGAATGCGAGGACGGACTAACTTATCAAGATTATTTAATGCAATTCCTGTTTTTTCAAGGGAAAAAAGAACTTAGTTATCGAGCAATGGATATCATCGAACAGAATCTTCATATGGAACCGGCATATGAGCATGTAAAAATGGACCATATGATAGTTTCAGCACAATTATCTTATCAGTATGGTGCACAACCATTATTTTGGAAACTGATTATGCTGGAGGGAACAAAGGATTTTTCCTATTCCTTTTCGGATACCAGACAGTTTTCTTATCAAATAGAGTAAGGCAGGTGAATCGGGGTGTCTCTTTTTTTACACATATGGAATCGGGTAATCAATAAGAAGAAATCTCTCCCTAACCGCAATTCTTATCAATGTCCTTCTGTGAATATGTCTGCAGCAAAAGGGACACCCCGATTTACCTGCAAGGCTTCATTTACAGTGGAAGCTGCATTTGTAATACCACTATTGACTTGCTTTTTTGCATTGCTTTTGTTTTTCTTTCACATACTGGAAATACAGCTGCAGGTTCAGACGGGGCTAGATACGGTGGGAAGAAAACTTGCAGTTTATACAGGCGTATGGCAGGGAGAAGAAGGAAAAGCAGAAGAAATCGTAGAAATTGCTACTGCAAAGTTATTTTTACAGAAAGAACTTTCAGGAAGCGCGGAATTGGAAGAATGGATTGAAGGAGGAATTACGGGGATCAGTCTGATTCATTCAGAAGTCAGTCAGGATGAGTTGGAGTTGGTAGCAACTTATCAGGTCAAATTTCCATTGAACCTGCTGGATTCATTTTCAGTTTCAGCTGTGCAGAAGACAAAGGTGAGAAAATGGACCGGTTGGAATACAGGTGAAGAGGATGAAACAGACTGCTGGGTATACATAACGGAGAATGGAAGCGTTTATCATACGACAAAAAGCTGCTCTTATCTGGATTTGTCAATTCAAACGGTTCCTTATTCTGAGCTGGAATATCGGCGTAGCTTAAGTGGCGCTATTTACTATCCATGCCCGATTTGCGCCAAAAAGGGGAAAGAAATGGGGACGGTGTACATTACTGATTATGGAAATCGCTATCATACGGATTTAAATTGCAGTGGATTGAAAAGAACAATATACATGGTTCGAAAATCCGAAGTAGGCGATCGGAGAGCATGTTCAAAATGTGGAAAAGAAGGGGGAACATAACGTGATTGAAACGGGAACACTAATGGGGTTTTTGCTGGTCTGTAGTTTGGAAGATATAAGACAAAGAAAAGTAAATAGTATATGGATATTAATATGTGGAATTTTGGCAGTGGTTTTTCATCTTTGCTGGCGAAGACTGGATGTTTATGAGATGTTGTTGGGAGCATTGCCTGGGGTAGGATTACTCTTGGTGTCCAAGATAACAGGGGGAAAAGTAGGCGTAGGAGATGGGTTACTTCTTATTGTGACAGGATTTTTTCTTGGTTGGCAGAAAAATACGGCAATTTTTTTTGTTGGTACCTGTTTGGCAGGTTTCTATAGTCTTTTCCAGCTTTGGCTGAAACGGAAAAAGAAAGAGGATGAAATAGCGTTTGTTCCGTTTTTGAGTCTGGGGTATTTACTCATACTTTGTTTGGAGCGAGGAATTTGTTCATGAAAAAATATTATCAGGGAAGTTATACCATAGAGGCGTCTCTCATTATGCCATTTCTTTTGCTTATAATGATAGCTACAATTAATATTGCTATAAATTACCACGAAGAGATAAAAGAAGTGGCAAAAGAGGGAGAAGTGGAGGAAATACCAATTGTGAAAATGTTTTATCAAACAGAATTTGCAGAAGAGTGGATCAAAGGTGTATTAGGCTATTCTGTTGAGACAGAGAATGAGTAGGGAGAAGAACAATGGAAATAGCATATCAAAGAAATTTGAAAAAGAGTTATGTGATTATAAAAATGGAACGGTGTCCGGGTGGTTATGATGAGAAAGTATTGAAAAAACAGAGATGTGGAGCCCTTTTACCTTTGGAAGTGATAGAGCAGGATGAAAAGACAGAGTATTGGTTTGAGGTAAGTGGAAAACAGTCTTTGGATGTTTATGCCTCTGTGCATGTATTGGATGAAGAGTTTTTTCAAAAGTTTCTTTGTGGATTGAGCCAGACAGTAGAATGGCTTGAAAGGCATTTGTTAGATGAAAGGCATTTAATGCTTTTGCCGGATACTATTTTTCTGGATGTGGATACAAAAAACTGTAGCTTTTGTTATTGTCCGGCTTATGAAGAAGAATTGACAAAACAGTTTCAGGGATTAATGGAAGAACTGTTGAAAAAGATAGATCACGGGGAAGAGGGTGCGGTAAGGCTTGCATATAAGTTGTATGATATTTCATTGAAAGAAGGCTACCAGCTTGTAGATTTGAAAGGGGCAGCCAATGAGGTGGCAGAAGATAGAAAACAGAGAGATTACAGTCAACTTGAAGAATCAAAAGATACTGTAGATACGTGTATGAGAATGGAAAGACAATTTGAAGAGGAAATGTCGGAGAATTTGTTAGAAGAGAGAGAAAAAACCATATTTGAGCGAATCATCGAACGGATTAAAAGCCGAAATATTTGGCTAACGAAAAATGGAAAGAAAAAAGAAGAAGTACCAATGTACTTTGAACCGGAAGAAGAAATCAGTGTAAGTCATCCAACAGTTTTGCTTGCACAAAGGGAAACTGGTGTGCAGGGAATCCTTTTATATGAAGGAGGTGGGGAGCAGGAGGATTTAGAGATAAAGGAAGTGCCATTTTTAATTGGAAGTGATGAAGCGCGGGTACAGGGAGTGATTAAAAACGAGACAGTAAGCAGAATTCATGCGAAGATTACAAAAGAGGGTGAGATATACTTTTTAGAGGATTTGAATTCTACCAATGGGACGTTTTTAAATGAGGAGATGCTAAATTATAAAGTGAAAACAAGTTTGAATCCGAATAGTAAAATACGATTTGCCAATGAAAGCTATCGTTTTTTATAGGAAGATAATTTATAGAAAGATAAGATTTTAAGCATTTTCATTTTGGAACGGAAGTTCTATAATACTTTTATTAGAAATCCATAAAGGAGAATGATAAAAGTATGATAGCGGAATTAGACAGACTATATCAACAGATGGGATACCGCAGTTATAAAGCAGAACCGGAACAGATAAAAATATATTATAAATTTTATCAGGAAGGATTTTGGGTGTGTCTGGTGATAGATTCTACAAAGGGATTTCAGATAACGCCGGAACAGCATGAAGCCTTGAATGAAAGGGTGATGAATTTGTTTTATCATCCAGAGGGAATACTACCGGGATTTCCGGAGGGGTTGCCGGTATACCATGTGGAACGACTGACGCTTGTAGTAGGAAATCAGACGGAAGAGATACGTGAACTTGCTGGAAAGTGTAATAACATATGGGGAATTCTTCCGGAAGACAAGACACTTCTGGTTTATGAGAATCAACCAGGGGAGATGTTTGGCTTACGAAAAGTCTTTGAAAACTTTTTAGGACAGGGAAATGCTAAGCAAAAGCAAAGCAGTCGGACCATTACGAGAAATTGGAAACAATTCCCTGTCATTACAGCTGGAATTGTGGCGACAAATATTATAGTATTTCTTGTGATGTATTTTATGAGTGGTAGATATTTAGATGGAATTTATGTCGTGATGCATGGTGGAGTTTTTCCGCCTTATGTGATAGAACGCGGAGAATGGTGGCGTATTTTAACTGCGATGTTTATTCATTTTGATATTAGTCATTTATTAAATAATATGGTTATTTTTTGTTGCGTAGGTTCTATATTAGAAAAGGCAACCGGACATTTGAAGTATCTGGCCATCTATTTACTCTCTGGAATTTGCGGAGGGTTGCTGTCTTTATTTATGATGATAAGAGAAGGAAGCTTCGCAGTATCGGCTGGTGCATCCGGTGCAGTATTTGGAATGATAGGAGGACTCTTGTGGGTAGTACTAATCCATAGAGGAAGATATTCCGGACTAACGAGCAGAGGAGTGCTCTTTATGATTCTATTAAGTCTTTACTATGGATTTTCAAGTGCCGGTGTAGATAACTGGGCTCATATCGGCGGAATGGTGGCAGGATTTGTACTGACAGCACTTTTATATCGAAGAAATAGCCAAAAAGATTGATTTTAAGATGGAAAATTTATATACTAAAGAAAGAAGAAAAATAAGCGCAGCAGAGAAATAAATACAGCTGTAGTGTGAAAATATCACGCCTGCGCAAGGTGCGAAGGCATCTGAAAGTTTGCGGGGTGTGGAAAGGCATGGTTAGGTGAATGAAAGTAAATATTTATTATGGCGGAAGAGGATTGCTGGATGATCCTACTTTATATGTCCTGAATAAGATGGAAGAAGTGTTGCGTGAACTTAGAGTAGAGGTAGAACGAATCAACATTTATGAACGTAAAAATGAAATTGCAGTTCTGCCACAGACAATGAAAGATGCTGATGGGATTATTCTTGCGACAACGATTGAATGGTTAGGAATTGGTGGCTATATGCAGCAGTTTTTGGATTCGTGCTGGTTATACGGTGACAAGGAAAAGATCGCTCATACTTATATGCAACCAATTGTTATGTCAACTACTTATGGAGAGCGTGAAGGAGAAATGACACTTGCGAATGCATGGGAGATACTGGGTGGACTTCCTTGCTCTGGACTTTCCGGTTATGTAGAAGACTTAGTAAGTTTTGAGATGAATACGGATTATACACTCATCATCGAGAAGAAAGCAGAGAACTTGTATCGTACGATTTCCCAAAAGATGAAGAGCCTGCCGACTAGTAATCAGGCTGTAAAGCAGAGTGTTCTCCGTACACAGCAGTTAGAATTGACACCGCAGGAGAGTGAGCAGCTTTCCAGATATGTATCAGATGACAGTTATGTGAAGAAACAAAAAGAAGATATTGAGGAACTGGCATCCATGTTTAAAGATATGATGGGTAAAACACAGAAGGAGGAAGAAGAAGAGTATATTTCAAGCTTCCGGGATAAGTTTAAAGAACAGCCGGAGTTCCATGCAAGATATCTGTTTATGATAGAAGGAAAACAGAAGCCACTTTTCCTTGAAATCAAAGAAGATGAGTTGGAAATTCATTATGGTCAGGAAGAAAATATTGATGTTTATCTAAAAGTAACAACGGAAGTATTAGAGCGAATCCTGGAAGGAAAAATGACATTTCAGCGTGCATTCATGACAGGAGAAATGACGGCAAAAGGTAATTTTAGAACACTTCGTACATTAGATACAGCTTTTAGCTTTGGTGAATAGGAAGACGTATGGTAAAAGTACAGCCATCGCCGGGACGGGAAACAAAAGATATCTCACCATTGTGAGCTTCAATAATTTTTTTTGTGATAGAAAGACCAAGACCACTTCCATCTGGTTTTGAGGTGACAAGTGGTTCGAAAATGTGGTTTTGATAATCCGCAGGGATACCACCTCCGTAATCAATGATATCAAAGCGAACAAAGGATTCTTCCCGAGAAGCATTTAATAACACTGTTCCGGAATGGTTCATTGCCTCGTAGGAATTTTTTAAAAGATTGATGATAGCCTGACGAAGACGGAGTGGGTCAATTTCAATATTGGAAAGGGAATCCTCAACGGATACTTTGCAGAAGAAATTTTCCCAGGAAAGTGAACGGATGGAACTTGTAATTTCTGCAAGAAAGTCAGAAACAGAAATTATAGTAAATTGAATAGAATCATTCACACGAGCGGCGGAAAGCTCTGTAACAATTTTTTTCAGAAAACGAATTTCCTGCATAGATTCCTTCCAGTAATCAAATTCCTGAACTTCAGGGTACTTTTTTTCGAGTAGCTGGAGAGAACTTCCAATTAGTGTGATTGAATTTTTAATTTCATGAAAGATTGTTAAGTAATCATTATTATTAAGCATTGTTATCCTCTTTCTAACTATGAAACGACGTGAAAATGGCGTTTAACAGGAATAGTGTAGCATTTGTAAGGATAAAGTGCAATGTAAAGTTGATAACAAATTTCGACAGAATTCTGGAGAAAGAAAACTGTGAAATATAAGCAAAATAGCAAAAGGAGAAAGAAAATGAAGGATTGTAATTGTATTTTTTGTAAGATAGCAGCAGGAGAAATTCCGTCAAACACAATTTATGAAGATGAAAAATGCAGAGTGATTTTAGACTTAAGTCCTGCAACAAAAGGACATGCATTGATTTTACCAAAGGAACATTATGCGGATATTTTTTCAATAGAAGAGGAAATGCTTGGTCATGTAATCCAAGTGGCAAAAAAAGTTGGAACGCACATGAAAGAGGTGCTTGGATGTGAGGGACTTAATCTGGTACAGAATAATGGTACCGTAGCAGGACAGACTGTTTTCCATTTCCATATGCATCTGATTCCAAGATATGAAAGTGATGAAAACAAGGGAATTATTGAATGGAGTCATAAGGAATTTACAGAAGAAGAAATGACTGCAATCAGAGATTCTTTAAAAATGTAAAAGAAAAGCCTTCCGTTTTTGAATCAAAAAACGAAAGGCTTTTATAAAATAAAGAATTAGTGAAGAGAAACTTCTTCAATCAAAGATAAAATCGTATCAATAGAATTCATTAAATTACTCTTTTTCATAGCGTCGATATAAACGTCTTTTTTTGCTACAACTTCATCAATTGCTTTTTGTAAAGAAGCATCATTTAATTCCTCTTCTTCTATAACATAACTAAACCCTTGTGCCTGAAATGATTTTGCATTTAAAATCTGGTCGCCTCGACTTGCAGCTGCAGAAAGCGGAATCAGGATATTAGGTTTGCGAAGTGCTAAAAGTTCGCAAATGGAATTTGCTCCGGCACGTGAAATGACAAAATCAGCAAGTGCAAACATATCAGTCAGTTCTTTGTTTGCATATTCAAATTGTGCATATCCTTCTGTGGAATTCAGACTTTCATCCAAATTTCCTTTACCACACAAATGAATGACAGAGAAGCGTTCCAATAAGGACGGAAGAATAGAGCGAACCGCCTGATTGACCACTTTGGAACCACTGCTTCCACCGATAATTAAAATAACAGGAAGATTTCGACCTTCAAAGCCGCAATACGGAATGGCAGCTTCGGCATTTCCATTGAGAAGTTCCTGACGAATTGGGGAACCGGTTAAAACAGCCTTGTTGACAGGAAGATATTTCAATGTTTCCGGGAAATTACAGCAGACTTTTTTTGCGGCTGGAATTGCAATCTTATTGGCAAGTCCCGGAGTAATATCAGATTCATGAATAATTGCCGGAATCTTGCAGCGTTTTGCAGCCAAAACAACAGGAACGGAAACAAATCCTCCTTTTGAAAAAACAACATCAGGCTTCAATTTTTTTAAGAGTTTAACTGCCTGACCATACCCTTTCAATACTTTGAATGGATCTGAAAAATTTTTTAAGTCAAAATAACGTCTTAATTTACCGGAAGAAATTCCGTAATAAGGAATATTTTGATCTTCAATCAGACGTTTTTCCATTCCTTCATAGGAACCAATATATGAGATGCTATAGCCTTTCTTCTGTAAAGCTGGCATTAACGCGATGTTTGGGGTTACATGTCCTGCAGTACCGCCACCAGTCATAACAATTTTTTTCATAATATAACCATGCCTTTCCTGAGGTTTGTGAAGAATTTCACACGATATAGTTCTAACTTGAGTCACTTCCTATTTATAATACCCTTATGCACAAAAGTCAAGAAAAGACTTGTAAAAATGCGAATATCATATAAAATATACATAGTATGGCAGATGAGGAAGGGGGAGCATAGGTGCTGGCATGCTATTTTCGAAGTTTATTTGAAAATACAAAAGACGGAATTATACATTCAGGGTGTATCAGAGATCATGCACAAGAAATAAGGACTAGTTTTGTATATACAGCGGGAAGCTATGGACAGAATATAAGCACAGGTGCAGAGAAAGAACCTCTTTCATCTATGGGAACATGCAGAGGAAAATTGGATTTTTATGTATTGGGTGCGTACACAGTAAACTACATTTGTAAAATGCTTGAAACATTGTCAAAATTTAGCGTAGAAGTTGTTATTTTACCATATCTTACTCCCATTCAGAGGTTTCTTCTTGCAGAACAGATTCCAAACGGTATGAGGGAGCGAAAAGAAGTGATTCAGTTTTTGGACGCCCCATATTCCTATTTAAAAAATCAAAATGTAGAACGAGTTTATTTTTTATATGAAAATGGAAAAACAGTTCCAAAGGAGCTGGATTTTTTAATGCCGGGCTATCAATTTGAACCGGTAGAAGAGAATATTCGGGAACTTGTATATGAAATGGAAGGGTGTCAGATACCAATTGTAAAAGCAGGTTATATTGTACAAGGACAGTGGATGTTCTATTTTGGTGTATATGGGCCCGATGTAAAACAGATTTCTCAGTATGTCAGAGAGGAACTGGCTGATGAACAATGGGAGATAGAAGACTCCATTAAGAGTATTAATGAAATAATGGGGACATTTCAGAAAAAGTTTGGGAGTTATCCGTATGCGTCTATTATGATGTACCAGGGACCTATTTGTGCAAGTCCGTCAGAGAAAGACAGTCTTTTGGCGGCTAAAGTGTATCATAGAGAACAAGGCTGTGGTATGAAAAAGATGTGTGAGGGAGCAAATTGTGCAATGAGATGTTTGCATGAACATGATTATGATGTCATGCAATATCATAAAAATAAAGAAAAGAACGAGGAGCGATTTGGTGTACTGGTGACGGGAAATGTAAATATGAGAAAATTTTTTCCGGAAGTAGCGATGCGTTTTTGGAATATCAAGGAAAAAATCAGGGCGGTTACATTGCCAAACTGCGGAGCAGAATCCTATTGGAATGCTCAGATGTTGCCATTGCTGCAAGGAAAAGATACCCGTTACTGGTTATGTCCGATTCGAAAGGATACTAGTACTAGAGCTCTTTTTCAAATTCTTACGGAAAGCTCTTTTAACAGACTGATACAGTTGAATCATGAATACGGGTTTTGCCTGTCAGGTTATCTGGTACCGGTCGAGGAAGGAAGAAGACTGTAAAAATGTTGGCAGAATTGTCGTGATTTGCGATGGATTTTTGGGTCTGTCCTCTTTTCGGAGAGCCTTTTTTTCATTATAATAGAGACAGGCGGTAAAAGTAAGGTTTGACGCCGAAAGCTATTTTATATAGAAGAAAAGAGGAGCATGACATGGAAGAAATGAATATTCTGTTGGCATTAGGTGAGGGAATTCTACTATTACTGACAGTAGGTAGCATGCACCGGATAAAAAGGATAGAACGGAAAATACAAAAGAACGGGAAAGAGGAAATATTACCGGAAAAAGAAGAAAAAGAAGTAATATTAAAAGAAGAAGTACAGTCGGAAGTTGGAAGAACAGAAGTGACATTGAAAACAGAAAGTACAAAAGAACAAGAAAAATTGCTAGACGCTGTTTTAGAAGAAATTTTTTCTTGATATTAAGAAACGCTTTTAAAAATATTGTGCAAATTTTAAGAAATTGGTTATCGAAAAATTTAACGATAACCAATTTTTTTGTGAAATCAAGTGAAAAAACTACTAAATATTACAAGTGAAATTATACATATCTGACAAAAAAAGAGGAAAACTTGACAAGGAATAATACCTCTGCTATAATCGCAATACGTAACAAATCCGTAACAAATTTAATAAAAATGCATAAAACGAAACAAAAGCGTAATACTATGTAAGGAATATTTTTCAATTTGGAAAAATAGAAATATCGAATTCAAGACGACTGGTTTTGGAAAAGTAGAATTCGCTGATGGAGGTTCATATGAGATTAGACAAAAAAGCGATTCAGTCTATCGTGGTAGTATCATCACTTGCCGTGATTACGACTATCGCAGCAGTTGCAAATAATGGTTCTGCAAAACAGGAACCGGTAGTTGCAGCAACGCAGGTTCTAACAAAGGAAGCTACGGAATTAGAAAAGAACGGAATGGCTGGTGTTGTAGTTGAATTAAAATCAATGGAGATTACAGCACTTGATTCACTCGAAGTTGTTACAGCCAGTGTGGAACAGACACAGACAGATGTTGTAACAGCAGCAGAGGACACTCTGACAGAGGAAGAAGTAGAATGGCAGGCAAATTTAATGCCAAACGTAGATCAGTTTTTAAATGTCAGAGCAGAAGCAGATGAAAATGCTTCGATTGTCGGTAAGCTGTACAAAGGTGACAAAGCAGTTATCGTGGAGCAGAGCGGAGAATGGACACATATTACATCCGGTAACGTAGATGGCTATGTCAAGAATGAGTACTGCTTATTTGGAACGGATGCATTGGAATATGCAAAAACAAATTTTGATACAGTTGCAACAGTTGAGACGAATGGTCTTCGTGTTAGAAGTGAAGCAAGCGAAGAGGCATCTGTATTAAAAGCGGTATATGAGGGCTCAACCTTAGTTGTTTCAACAGAAACACAAGCCCCAGAAGGCTGGGTTGCAGTAAAATGTGACGATCGGGTTGGCTATGTCAGTGCAGGATATGTTACATTGTCTCTTGAACTTGGTGTAGGAATCACCATAGAAGAAGAGCAGGAAGCCATTAGAAAGGCTGAAGAAGAAGCAGCTGCAAAAGCTGCAGCACAGACAACAGCAACAACCAGAACCCAGAACGCAGCAGTGGCAGCATCAGCAGATGATGTTACATTGCTAGCAGCAATTATCCAGTGTGAAGCTGGAAATGAGTGCTATGAAGGACAGCTTGCAGTCGGTGCGGTTGTTATGAACCGTGTACGAAGCGGTGGATATCCGGGAAGCATTTATGATGTTATTTTTCAAAGTGGCCAGTTTACACCGGCAGGTAATGGTAAAGTGGCAAGTGTAGTAGCAAGTGGTCCATGTGCAAGCTGTATGCAGGCAGCACAGGAAGCCATTAATGGTGTTGATAATACAGGCGGCGCAACGAGCTTCCGCCCAACAAGATCCGGTCATGCCGGAACAGTTATCGGAAACCATGTTTTCTTTTAGAACCAGACGGAGACCAAAGAGGAACCCCTTTTTGGTCTCTTTTTTTTCTTGTTTTCTTTTAGGGAATGTAGTAAGATGATAACAACATGATAAAAATTTAACGGAGGGATTGAAATGAAGGGTTTTATTATCGGGTTAATCATTGTGTTGATTATCATTGCACTTTGCATCGTAGTATCCTGTATTAAAATTGTGCCACAGGCACAGGCAGTTGTTGTAGAACGATTAGGCGGTTACCTTGCTACATGGAATGTAGGATTACATTTTAAAGCACCATTTATTGACCGCGTTGCAAAAAGAGTATTGTTAAAAGAACAGGTAGTAGATTTTCCACCACAGCCGGTTATCACGAAAGATAACGTAACAATGCAGATTGATACAGTTGTTTATTTCCAGATTACAGATCCAAAGCTTTATGCATACGGAGTAGAGAATCCGATTATGGCAATCGAGAACTTAACAGCAACAACACTTCGTAACATCATCGGTGATTTGGAGTTAGATGAGACATTAACATCCAGAGAAACCATTAATACAAAGATGAGAGCTTCTCTTGATGTGGCAACAGATCCATGGGGAATCAAAGTTAACAGAGTAGAGTTAAAGAACATCATTCCACCGGCAGCCATTCAGGACGCCATGGAAAAACAGATGAAAGCAGAACGTGAACGTCGTGAAGCAATCTTAAGAGCAGAAGGAGAGAAGAAATCCACTGTCCTTGTTGCAGAAGGTAAAAAAGAATCTGCTATCTTAGATGCAGAAGCAGAAAAACAGGCAGCAATTCTTCGTGCAGAAGCAAAGAAAGAAGCTACTATCCGCGAAGCAGAAGGTCAGGCAGAAGCAATTCTTAAGATTCAGCAGGCAAATGCAGATGGTCTTCGCATGTTAAAAGAAGCAGCACCGGATCAGGGAGTTATCCAGTTAAAGAGCTTAGAAGCATTTGCAAAAGCAGCAGACGGAAAAGCAACTAAGATTATCATTCCATCTGAAATCCAGGGAATTGCAGGTTTAGCAAAATCTGTCGTAGAAGTTGCAAAAGAAGAGTAGTTTGAAATCGTCGTAAGACGCAAGAAGATGGACGGGTAACCGGGCCAGTATTACATTGGAATGTTTTTACGGGCTGCCAACTTTGGCAGCCCGATTGCTACATAAAAGGAGAAAGTGGTATGAACTTAAAAGGACGTCATTTTTTAAAATTAAAAGATTATACACCGGAAGAGATTTTGTATTTGGTTGATTTGGCAGCAGAGTTAAAGGATAAGAAGAAAAAGGGAATCCGTCATGATGAACTGGCGGGAAAAAATATTGCTCTTATTTTTGAAAAGACAAGTACCCGTACACGTTGCTCGTTTGAAGTGGCAGCACATGATCTCGGCATGCATGTGACTTACTTAGATCCATCCGGTTCCCAGATTGGGAAAAAAGAAAGCATTGCAGACACGGCACGTGTGCTTGGAAGAATGTTTGATGGAATTGAGTATCGTGGATTTGGTCAGGACGTTGTAGAAGAACTTGCAAAATATGCCGGAGTTCCGGTCTGGAATGGTCTCACCAATGAATTCCATCCGACTCAGATGATAGCCGATATGCTTACCATAAAAGAAAAATTTGGTAAATTAAAAGGAATAAAGCTTGTATATATGGGCGATGCCCGTTATAATATGGGCAACTCCTTAATGGTGACATGTGCCAAACTGGGAATGGATTTTGTGGCATGTACGTCTTCTAAGTATTTCCCAGAACAGGAACTAGTAGATTACTGCAAAGGTGTTGCAAAGGAGACTGGAGCAAGCATTACTTTGACAGAAGATGTAGCAGAAGGAACAAAGAATGCAGATGTAATTTATACGGATGTCTGGGTATCCATGGGAGAACCAGATGAAATCTGGGAAGAACGTCTTCATGATTTAATGCCATATCAGGTCAACAAAGCAGCCATGGCAAATGCAAAAGATACTGCAATCTTTATGCACTGTCTGCCGGCGTTCCATGATTTGAAGACCAAAATTGGAAAAGAAGTCTATGAAAAATTTGGTTACAGCGAATTAGAAGTAACGGATGAAGTATTTGAAAGCGAGCAGTCGGTTGTCTTTGATGAAGCAGAGAACCGGATGCATACAATAAAAGCGATTATGTATGCAACACTTGCAGACGAAAAATAAAAAATGAAGTGGGTCCTAAAAAGCAGGACCAAAACAGTCAGAAGAAAAATGACTGAATGAAGGAATAACATGAAAACAGAACTATTAAAGTTATTAAGAGAAACAGATGGATATGTATCCGGACAGGAATTATGTGAAAAGTTTGGCGTTTCCAGAACAGCAGTCTGGAAGGCCATCAATCAGTTAAAAGAAGCCGGATATGAAATTGAGGCGGTGCAGAACAAGGGATACCATCTTGTATCTGCACCGGATACGTTGAGTGAGAGTGAATTGCAGAGTATCCGAAAAACAGACTGGGCGGGATGCGAAATTTCCTATCATGACACAATTGATTCTACAAACGTCCTTGCAAAACAGCTTGCAGAAGAGGGACATCCGAATGGAACACTTGTAGTTGCAAATCAGCAGGTGGCAGGACGGGGAAGACGAGGAAGAAGCTGGGAGTCTCAGGCGGGAACAACGATTTCCATGACACTGGTATTAAAACCGGATATTAACCCGAATAATGCATCCATGATAACACTTGTCAGTGCGATGGCAGTTGTGAAAGCAATCCAGAAAGTCACAGGGGAACGTGCCCTAATCAAATGGCCAAATGACATTGTGATGAACGGGAAAAAGATTTGCGGAATCCTAACAGAGATGAGTGCTCAATTTGATTATGTAAATCATATTGTAGTTGGAATTGGGATTAATGTACATAATACAGCTTTTCCGGAAGAAATATCAGAGATGGCAAGTTCCCTGTTTTTAGAGACAGGAAAGCATTTTAATCGTGCTCAGTTGATAGAAGCAACGTTAGAAGCTTTTGAGGAATATTATGCAATTTATTTAGAGACAGAAGATTTGAGTGGTCTTGTAAAAGAATATAACGAGAATTTAGTTAACGTGAATCAGAATGTACGTGTTCTTGATCCTCAGGAGCCATTCGAAGGAAAAGCGATGGGAATTACAGCCAAGGGTGAATTGATTGTAGATACCTGGGAGTCAAGAAAGTTAGTCTCCTCCGGAGAAGTATCAGTGAGAGGAATATATGGTTATGTCTAGAGAAGAAGTAGTGCTCTGTGGAGCAAGTGCGTATAACAAAAAATTTTATTTAAATGAAAATTTTAAAAATCTGCCGGGAAGTATTCAGGACGAATTAAAAATTATGTGTGTGCTTTTCACGGAAGATATCGGTGGAATTTTTCAACTTGTTTTTAATGAAGACGGAGATTTGGAATTTCGAACATCTCATGATGAAGGCGATTTGCTTTATGACGACATTGGATGTGGATTGAAGATTAAACAGTTGCAGCAGGAAAAAGAAGAAACCATGCGTGCATTAGAGCTATATTATAAAACCATGTTTCTTGGCATGACGGCAGAGGAACTTGGAGAATAGTCTGGAGAAAAAACTCCTGAAAGAAGAGAGGGCTTGCACGGAACATAAGTGCAGCCATGGAGGTTAGAAATGATTTTAACAATTGATGTAGGGAATACGAATATTACAGTGGGAGCATTTGATGGAGAGGAAATCAAGGCATCTTTTCGTATTACAACGAAAATGCCTAGAACATCAGATGAATATGCGACCATGTTGCTGACTCTTTTAGAGCAAAATGACATTACAAAGGATCAGATTGAAGATGCTATTATAGCATCTGTTGTACCAAATGTCATGCATTCTTTAGAAGGGGCAATTAAAAAGTATTTCCATATCACACCAATCAATGTGGAGCCGGGAATTAAAACAGGAATTCGTGTGGCAACGGAAAATCCTCGTCAAATTGGTGCTGACCGTATCGTAGATGCAGCAGCAGCATATGGAATTTACGGAGGCCCTGTTCTTGTCATGGATTTTGGAACAGCAACCACGTATGATTTAGTCGACAAAGATGGAGCATTTGTTTGTGGTGTGACAGCACCGGGAATCAGAACCTGTGCAAAAGCACTTTGGGAAGACGCAGCCAAGCTTCCTGAGATTGAAATTGAAAAGCCGGCGAGTATTTTGGCAAAAGAAACCATTACCAGTATGCAGGCAGGTCTTGTATATGGTCAGATTGGTCAGACCGAATACATTGTTAAGAATATGATAGCAGAATCCGGGTATGATAATGTAAAAGTTGTGGCAACCGGTGGACTTGGTAGAATCATTGCAAATGAGACAGATGTAATTGATATCTATGATCCAAACCTTACCTTGAAGGGAATGAACCTGATTTACAAAAAACAGAATCGTAAGAATAGTGTGAAAAAATGAATTCAATCGAGAAATTAAAAATTGGAAATGTAACATTAGAAAATAATTTGATACTAGCACCGATGGCAGGGGTAACAGACCTGCCATTTCGCTTGCTTTGCAAAGAACAGGGAGCAGGTTTGCTCTGTATGGAAATGGTCAGCGCCAAAGCAATTCTATATAAAAATAAAAATACAGAAGAACTTTTAACGATAGACCCAAGAGAAAATCCGGTGTCCTTACAGTTGTTTGGCTCCGATCCTGATATTATGGCAGAGATTGCAAAACAAATCGAGGAACGACCATTTGATATTTTAGATATCAACATGGGCTGTCCGGTTCCAAAGGTGGTAAATAATGGGGATGGTTCAGCACTCATGAAAAATCCGGTCCTCGCAGGAAAAATCATCGAAAAAGTAGCCGGTGCCATTCAAAAACCGGTAACAGTAAAAATCCGAAAAGGATTCGATGACGAGCATATCAATGCAGTGGAGATGGCACATATCGCAGAAGAATCCGGTGCAGCAGCAATTGCAGTGCATGGAAGAACAAGGGAACAGTACTATTCCGGAAAAGCAGACTGGGATATTATTCGTCAAGTAAAAGAGGCGGTATCCATTCCCGTGATTGGAAACGGAGATATTTTAACGGCAGAAGATGTCATTGCTATGAAAGAGCAGACCGGGTGTGACGGATTTATGATAGGACGCGGCGCACAAGGAAATCCTTGGATTTTTTCACAGATTCTTCATTACTTTGAAACTGGTACTTTTTCCAAGAAACCATCTTTTGCAGAAGTAACGGATATGTTGCTCCGGCATGCAAAAATGCAGCTGGAGTTCAAAGGAGAATATACCGGAATTCGTGAAATCCGGAAACATGCGGCATGGTACACCAGTGGATACAAGAATTCTTCAAAACTTCGTGGAAGAATCAACGAGGTGGAGAATTATGAGCAGCTGGAAGCTCTGTTTCGTGAGGTGAACGAATACAATCAAATGTGAGGGTGGAAATGCCGAAAAATATTGACGGGAATGTGAAAGGTGAAAACTCCAGAAATCTTGACATTCGGGCGTCTATCGGTTATAATACTGTGACTGTTAAGAGATAATAAAAGCCCAGTTCAGACAAATTAGAAGAGGCTTTTGAATAAAAAATAAAGCAAGAAGGGTAGAAAAAGCATGGACAAGAAAAATATTCTTACTTATGAAGGACTGAAAAAACTCGAAGATGAACTTCAGGACTTAAAAGTAGTAAAAAGAAAAGAAGTAGCACAGAAAATCAAAGAAGCAAGAGAACAGGGTGACTTGTCTGAAAATGCAGAATATGATGCTGCAAAAGACGAGCAGCGTGATATCGAAGCTCGTATCGAAGAACTCGAAAAGATTTTGAAAAATGCAGAAGTCGTGGTAGAAGATGAAGTAGATTTAGATAAAATTAGCATCGGTTGTAAAGTAAAAATTTTAGACTGCGAATTTGATGAAGAATTAGAATATAAAATTGTTGGTTCTACCGAAGCAAACAGCTTAAAAGGAAAAATTTCCAACGAATCTCCAGTAGGTCGTGCCTTAATTGGCTCTAAAGTAGGAGATGTTGTAAAGGTTGAGACACAGGCAGGAGAATTAGAGTACAAAGTACTTGAGATTCAGAGATCTAACTAATTAAGTAGCTGCACAGTGCGAGAGGAGAAGTTTTTGCTAATGCAAGGGCTTCGTATGCAGAATGGAGGAAGAAATGGCTGAACAGAATCAGAATGGACAGCAGGACGTCAACCAGCTTTTAAAGGTTCGTCGCGAGAAATTACAGGAATTACAGGACAATGGAAAAGACCCATTTGTCATTACAAAATATGATGTTACACATCACTCAGAAGAAGTAAAAGAAAACTTCGATACATTAGAAGGACAGGAAGTAAGCGTTGCAGGTCGTATGATGTTTAAACGTGTTATGGGAAAAGCATCTTTCTGTAACATTCAGGATTTGCAGGGTCGTATTCAGGCATATGTTGCCCGAGATGAAATCGGTGAAGATTCCTACAAAGATTTCAAAAAATATGATGTAGGTGATATTTTAGGAATTAAAGGTAAAGTATTCAAGACAAAGACAGGAGAAATCTCTATCCATGCTTCTGAAGTTACTTTACTTTCTAAGAGTTTACAGATTTTACCAGAAAAATATCATGGTTTGACTGATACAGATACCAGATATCGTCAGAGATATGTTGACCTTATTATGAACGAAGATGTCAAAGATACTTTTATAAAACGTTCAAAAGTAATTAGCAGCATTCGTCGTTATTTAGATGGTCAGGGATTCATGGAAGTTGAGACACCAATGCTTGTTTCAAACGCTGGTGGTGCATCCGCTCGTCCATTTGAGACACATTTCAATGCTTTGAATGAAGATTTAAAACTACGTATTTCATTGGAATTGTACTTAAAGAGATTAATTGTCGGTGGAATGGAACGTGTATATGAAATCGGACGTGTATTCCGTAACGAAGGTCTTGATACCAGACACAACCCGGAATTTACACTGATGGAGTTATATCAGGCATACACAGATTACCACGGCATGATGGATTTAACAGAGAATTTATACCGTTATGTTGCAAAAGAAGTAACAGGTTCTGAAATACTTACCTATGGTGAGCACACTATGGACCTTTCCAAACCATTTGAGCGTATCACTATGGTAGATGCTGTGAAAAAATATGCAAACGTTGATTTCAACGAAGTACCAGATACAGCAGCTGCAAAAAAATTAGCAGACGAGCACCATATCGAATACGAAGAGAGACACAAGAAGGGCGATATCTTGAACTTATTCTTTGAAGAATATGTAGAGGAACATTTGATTCAGCCTACATTTGTTATGGATCATCCAATTGAGATTTCTCCATTGACCAAGAAGAAACCGGAAAACCCAGACTACGTAGAACGTTTTGAGTTCTTCATGAACGGCTGGGAAATGGCAAATGCTTACTCCGAGCTGAACGATCCAATCGATCAGCGTGAGCGTTTCGCTGCACAGGAAGAAGCTATCGCAGCAGGTGACGAAGAAGCCAACCACACTGATGAGGACTTTTTAAATGCTCTTAGCATCGGTATGCCTCCAACAGGTGGTATCGGATTCGGTATCGACCGTATGGTTATGATGATGACAAATAGCCCTGCAATTAGGGATGTATTATTGTTCCCGAC
>JBJELY010000126.1:0-1693 GCA_051879395.1 Roseburia sp.
ACTGTTTTATATATAGCATTTTTCTCCTCAATATGATATAATATATTTACCCCAAAAACCAAATCAAGGAGAAAAAATACTATGCCTAAGTTTGCTCAACTATCACTTTCCGATGTCTATGACTTTTGCGATGATTTATCTTTCAACGAAAAACCTAAGCTCATATCCATTATCGAAAGCGTAATTGATTTTAATGAATTTATCCCACTTGAATTTTATATGACTTTTTACCGCCGTTTCGGCAGAAAAAGAGAATTTCCTCTAGTAGGATTCATTGCTGCTCTTGTATTACAAAAGCTTTTATCTATACCCACAGTATCTCTTTTAATTACTATTCTTTCTGTAAGTAAAGAATTAAGAGAATTATGCGGATTTACTACTGTGCCCGATGAAACACGTTTCTCTATATTTAAACGGGATTTCTCAGAACAGCTGCAATCTATGTTCGACAAGTTGGTTGACTACACTGAGCCTATATGTCAGAATATCAACAAACAACTCGCCGATATGCTTATTTATGATACTACCGGCGTTGAGTGCTTCGTTGCCGAAAACAATCCCAAATTCGTTAATTCATCTATCAAGAAGTTAAAAACTGTCTTTAACTTGAATAAAAATCTTCCCGATGATGACCCTCGTAAAATCAAAAATGAGAATGATGTATATGCTATCGCATATGCCAATATGCCTAAATACGCCCACACCGATTCATCCATAAGGCAAATGTACATCAATGGTCATTTCTGCTACGCTCGAAAATTCGGCATACTTTCAAACGGTCTCGGCATTCCCAGAGCTATCGTTTCTCTTGATGACAGCTTTAAGGCTAAACACCCAAATGTTATTATCTCTGAAACTTCTGAGTCTCCGGATGATGATAAATCTATTGCAGATTCCTCTTCATTGCAGCCGATACTAAAGGATTATTTTAAAGCCCATCCCGAGTTTTCTTATGAAGCATTCCTCGGTGACAGTGCTTTTGATTCTGTCGATAACTATACATTCCTAATAGATGAATGTCACTTTAAAAAGGCTTTGATTCCATTAAACCCACGCAATGAAAGCCTTTTGCCCTCTGTCGGTTACAATGAATACGGTTATCCTGTGTGTCCCAATGATAAAAGCCTCGTTATGAAACGCTGCGGTATTACAAAGGAAGAGGGACGCAGTAACCGTATTAAATGGAAATGCCCAAAAGTTCATATGGTTAATGGTAAATATGTGTGTGACTGCAAAAAACCATGCAGCGATGCTGTCTGCGGCAGAACTACATACACATACAACAATGATTACCGTAAACTCCCCGGAATCCTTAGGGATTCCGAAGAATTCAATGAACTTTACAAAGTCAGAACCATAGTCGAACGCTGTATTAATCATTTTAAAGATTCAATGTGCATAGCTAACAGCAAAACCCGTAATCTTAACACGATTAAATCAGATATGCTCTTAGCCGGTATTGCTCAGCTTATTACCGTTGTGGCAGCTGACAGGCTTCATAAGCCAAAATTCTGCCGGAGTTTCAAATCTCTGGTTGCTTAATCTGCTTGCATTTTGGATGACAGGCTTTCTTTTGATGTCTTATTATGTTTATCACCATAATTATCATGCAATCCCTTTGAAATATGCCGACTTTTCATAGACTTATACCTTTTTATGGCAGTCAGGTATTCGCATTTCGCAAGTCCCTAAC
>JBJELY010000127.1:0-1683 GCA_051879395.1 Roseburia sp.
CTTCATCGTCCTGAAAAATCACCTGACGGTTGATCCCCCGCAGCATAATATGATAAATTTTGGCGATTCTTACCGGGTCCTAACATTATCCATGTCTGCTATTATTTGCTCATTACATTTCATCATCTAATAAATAAATTTTGAAAACATCTTCGATACCACCAGCGTCAGTTATCAGAATAATAGAGACCAAATCTCCCTCATCCAAATCCGAAAGAGAAATAGGCTGTTCATGCCATTCAATCATTAAGCCCTCATATAACTGAAATGTAGATTCATCACGGTATTCTTCATCATTGAGCTGTATGCCTTTTACGGTTATTGTTTCCGCTCTGATTTCTTGCACTTCGGCATAAAAAGCATGAATATCAATTTGTCCATCATCGTTGTCAAGTGAACGATAGCCTATACCAAAACCTATAATAAAACTCATAAGGATGGCAAAGAGAAGAAATATAATAGTTAATGCAACTGCTACATTGAAAGGTGCTGGCATTGGCTTGTGCTGTTCTGTTGTCCCATCCAAAGCCATATTGATTTTACGCTTATAAATTAGATAATACACAACACAAGCGGTAATCAGAAGAAAGACCATCCCCAAAAGCAGAAGAAAATATATAGGCAATCCCATAGTGTAAAGTTCCTTTCTTATATTCCAAAATACTCTTTGAAAATGTAGTAGTAACCTCTTGTTACATCAACATTTTTTCCATCTGCCATTGTTAAGATAAATTTCATAGAAAGTGTGGGGGTGATTTTTTTGACCTTGCCTTTTGCAATTACCACGGAATTACTGATACGCAAAAACTTGTCCGGGTCAAGCAGATTGACGATTTTATACAGTCTATCCATCGCTTGATAGGTTTTTCCTATCGTATGCACTTCAACCGAATGACCGAAAGTTTCAATATATGCTATGTCCTCAATCGACAATACCACACGCTCATTAGATACCTTGTCTTTAACAATCAAATTATCAACAAATCGGTTGCTTTCGCTCAAAACTAAATCCGAGTTATCATCTATATCAATCCCTCGTTCTGTGAGCATATTTTTAATGTCCTCGTAGCGTCCTTTACTTACAACGAGTTTGACTTTCAAATCTCTATCACCTCCATACATGAAAGCTGTTTTTGCAATGATATTATATCTCTCAAATTTGAAGCGTTCAATACATTGGGAATACCTTGCAAATATAGATACATAGATTGCACTATATCCTGTGAAAAGCAAAAACGGCGACTTGACAAATTAGCCATATCGCCGTTGCTTATCGTTTCATTTATGTATTTCAAACTTGCTGGCGGCGAACGGTTTGTCAAAACCGTTTGCGGACGGCAAGTCCACAGGGGATAGCCGCTTTAGAAGACAGGGGGACGGTTCCTTGAAGACAAGGGGACAGTTCTTCTGTCTCGTTTTTGTATGTAGCTCTAAGCAAAAAGGCCACCCCCGATGCTTTCAGTATAGCATTGGGGGTACTCTGGATCAAGACAAAAGAACCGTCCCCTAGTCTCTTCTTGCGTGCAGCCCTCGGCATAAGAAGGGCTCGTTGCAAAATGAGCCCTTGTTTTGCATTTGCCCGATAAACTTGAATTTGTTACTCGATGCTGAACTCAGCGAATAGATAAAATCCATCGTCCGAACCATAAGAACCATCTTCTGTCGACGGATAAAAGAACTTAA
>JBJELY010000128.1:0-1683 GCA_051879395.1 Roseburia sp.
TGGAATTTGTAAGGCTATGTTGGGAAATGATTTTTAATGCAACCAATGCTTCTTCAATACCGTTATTGTCGACAGATGAAGTAACATAATCTGAATTTTCTTTTACATTGTCATCAGCATTTCCCATAGCGACACCTATCTGAACATATTTCAACATTTCAATGTCATTTTCTCCGTCTCCAAAAGCCATCGTTTCTTCTTTCTGAATATTGTTTTTTCGCAAATACTCAATTATTCCCGTCCTTTTTCCTCCAGAAGCTGTGATAATATCTACCGCACAGTCATTCCATCTCGTCACTTTACAACCGGGCATTTGATCTGCTATTGCTTCTTCCTTGCCCTTTTCTAAGTAGGCAATTGCTTGAAATATCTCATTTCCTGCATATTCTCCCACATTCGGAATAGGCGTAGAGATTGCCTTTTGCGCGATTTTCACATGCTGATTAACAAAATTGATGTACATGTTGTCTTTTTCAACAATCATGATTGGTATTGTTTTTTCGTGAAACATCCGAATAATGCATTCTTTACTCTCCCCGGTAATTGGATTCCCGAATATTATATTGCCTTGTGCATCCAAACAGAGTTGCCCATTCAGTGTGATATAGGCATCAAAACGAATGTCATTAACTGGAAGGAAAGATAATTCAAGCATGTGTCTGCCTGTCGCAATTACTCGTTGGATTCCTTTTTCAGACAACTGATTCAGAGATGTTCTTGTACTCTCCGGAACTGCATTTTGCGTATGAGAAATTAAAGTCCCATCCACATCGAAAAAAACAGCTTTGATCATATTCCCTCCACAGATAAATTCCGATTTACCAACTTAAAAAGGAACAAATCACTCAAAATCTTGATTTTTCATAATTGTAGGGAACGCTTGTACCGGAAACAACATCCTCGGGTCTTTCAAGGATCAGCCAATCATCCATATTGTTTTGATGTTCAAAAGCAAGCGGTGTGATTTCCTCGACATTTTCAAATTCCACCAAACACAAACATTTCTTGTGCCAGCGCTCTTTTTGTTTCTCAGATAAGTGGAGCTTGTTTTGGTTGTCTGAAAGAATTTTTGCAATCTCTTCATCAGACAGTTTCACATAATTCTGAACACTTTTGACAATAGCAGTTGCCGTGATTTCTGCGCTTCCTTTTTCCATAAAATAGAGACGCTCTCCCTCGAAAACTCTGCTATGCGGAATCTTTCTTCCTGCTGCCCCACGCACCACCATTGTTTTTGTCCCGGCTAAAATCTTTTCTAATACCTTTTCGCCTTTCTTGCCTGCATTATCGCAATATACCAGATGTACCATGATCAAATTCTCCTGCTCTTTTTCATGATTTACAAGGTGAACCACTAATCCAAGCATATGCGTCAGCTTAGAATCAGGTACACCGATTTTTGACGCATACCTATAAGGGTTTTCTGAGATATTCCGCTTTGATCGTGTTAGCGCGTTCTGTCTTTTTTATTTATATCATAAATATTTGCAGAGATAAAGTCTCAACTATTCTTGTTATCATTTTACCGAACTATCAATAAACAAATAGGCATAAACTAAAGTCAAATGTGTCAATTCTGTAGGAATGAGCAATGAGGACGCAGCGTTGATCGCTGCGTCCCATGACAGTGTTCATTTTAGCGGAAAACAAATATCGATTTCCATATAACCATCTTCCCGCACA
>JBJELY010000129.1:0-6202 GCA_051879395.1 Roseburia sp.
GATTAGAAAAAAGACCTGCCACACTAAATGGCAGGTCTTTTGATACGGAATATGGATTACTATAATAATTATTTGATATTTAAAAAATCCTGAATATAAGGGAGTGCTGCTCCAATCGTAATATTGTGTTTGGGCATCTTACTGATCTGCAGAAAATCAGAATTTTCCGGAAATGGAGTGAGCTTTTTGATTTCTTCATAAAGAAACGCAAGGTCGCTTTCGAGTAGATAAGGCGCAATGTATCCGCCCAGAATAAATGTTTTATCGTAAATCAGATGAAGCAGATTGATTGCTTTTGCCAGATGCTGGAGATAGGAATACCAGCGTTTTTGAGCAGTTTTATCATGACTGCGTACCTTACCAAAAAAGCAGTCAATCGTTTCGTTTTCATTTAACAATGCATGTATAGAACAAAGTGTTTCCATGCAGCCATGTTTTCCGCAGTAGCAGAGTTTTCCATCTGGTTCCATCTGAATATGTTCGATAGTAGAACTATGTCCGTGGTCACCGCTGATCAGTTTGCGGTCAGTGATCAGAGATGCACCCAGATGATTGCTTAAAGAAAGGTAAAAGGCATTGTTGAGATTTGGAGAAATCCAAAGCTCTGCAATTGCCGCACTGTCGGCATCATGGATGAAGGAGCAGGGATAAGGCAGATATCTGGTAAAAGCAGTGATTGAGAGGCCTGTACACTCCAAAATTCTACCATAGAGTACTGTCCGTGAATCCGGTGAAATCAGTCCCTGCATGGCAAATCCAATCCCAAGGACCTGTTCATCAGATAGTCCGATGGAGGCTTTAAAGTAAAGAATTTTCTGACATACTTTTTGAAAATACTCATCTTCGTTTTTAAAAGAAATCTCATACACAGAGCGAAGAATTTTCTCGCCATAGAGATTTACTGCAATCATTTTCACCTCTTTTTTTAAAATTTCTATACCAATTCCCACACGAAAATCAGGAACTATTGTATAAGCAGTAGCTTTTCTGCCAATATATTCAGTGTCAATCTGTCCACTTTTGGTAATCAGACCGTCTTCTTCTAAAGAAGAGAGGTTGGTTGTAACTGTTGGACGACTCAGGTGCAGATCGTAGGCGATATCCTGCTGAGAGACTTTCGGGTTTCGATAAATATACTGATAAATCAGATTACGATTATTTTCTTTAATCTGATTAGGTGTAATACTTTTTTTCATAATATCATAATCCATTCTGTAAAATTATTTTGTAAAATACAAACTCATTTATATTATAACAAGAATTAAAATATACTTCTATTGTGCAAAGTGAACAATTTTCGGAAGTAAAAATCAGATATTATTACAGATTGACGGATCTTGATTTGTTGGGTAATATGTAATTGAAATTTGATAAATGAATTTACAAAATAAATTTCAAGAAAAGGAGAACAATCATGGGAATTATTGAAAAAATGAGACTGGACGGAAAAAAAGGATTTGTAACAGGCGCTGCAAGAGGAATTGGAAAGTGCACGGCAACAGCATTTGCAGAAGCAGGGGCAGATGTTGCAATCGTAGATCTTGACTATGAAGAAGCAAAAAAGACAGCCAAAGAACTGGCAGAGAAGACTGGAAGAAAAGTAATTGCAATCAAGACGGACTGTACCGATAAAGAACAGGTCGATGCAATGGTAGAACAGGTTGTATCAGAACTTGGTGGCCTTGATTTTTGCCATAATAATGCAGGAATCTGTATCAATGCACCGGCAGAGGAAATGACTTATGAACAGTGGAGTAAAGTAATCAATATCAACCTGAACGGAATTTTCCTTACCGATATTGCAGCAGGAAAATACATGCTGGAACATGGCGGCGGATCAATCATTAATACGGCATCTATGTCAGCACATATTGTAAATGTTCCACAGCCACAGTGTGCATACAATGCATCTAAAGCAGGTGTGATTCAGCTGACCAAATCACTTGCCATTGAATGGGCAAAGAGAGGGGTTCGTGTCAACTGCATCAGCCCGGGATATATTGGAACAGAACTCACACTTAATTCACCGACACTGATTCCGCTGATTGAAAAATGGAATGAAATGGCTCCTCTTGGAAGAATGGGTAAACCAGAAGAACTGGAATCTATCTGTGTATATCTTGCCGGAGATACAAGCACATTCACAACAGGATCAGACTTTGTTATTGATGGAGCATTTACCTGTTTCTAAAGCAGAGAGAAAAGGAGGGGAATAAAATGAATCAGAAAGATTCGATTTTGAATGGAAAGACAGCTCTTGGCATTGAGCTTGGATCGACAAGAATAAAAGGAGTACTCATTGATTTGAGGGGAAAGGTACTTGCAGTCGGAATCCACGATTGGGAAAATTTTTTTATCAATAATATCTGGACTTACAGTATAGAGGAAATCCATAAAGGACTTCGCAGTTGTTATCGTTCACTGCGTGAGGAAGTCGAGAAAAAATATGGAGTTACGCTTCAGAAAATCGGATCGATCGGAGTCAGTGCTATGATGCATGGCTATATGGCTTTGGATAAGGAAGGAAATCAGATTGCACCATTTCAGACTTGGAGAAATACAAACACACAGGATGCGGCTGATGAACTGACCGAGCTTTTCCAGTTTAATATTCCTCTCCGATGGAGTGTGGCACATCTGTACCAGAGAATTCTGGATCAGGAACAACATGTAAAAAGACTGGCGTATGTATCGACGCTTAGCAGCTATATTCACTGGAAGCTGACTGGAGAGAAAGTGATCGGTGTGGGAGATGCAGCTGGAATGTTCCCAATTGATTCAAATACTTGTGATTATGATGAGAAAATGGTTCAGAAATTTGATACACTTATTGAAAAATATGCATATGACTGGAAGCTGAGAGATATTTTTCCAAAAGTACTCGTTGCAGGAGAAAAGGCAGGCGTTCTGACAAAAGAAGGTGCGGCATTTCTGGATGAGACTGGAAATCTGGAAGCAGGTATTCCACTGTGTCCTCCGGAAGGTGATGCAGGAACCGGAATGACAGCAACCAATTCTGTGGCACCGAGAACCGGAAATGTATCGGCCGGAACTAGCACTTTTGCAATGATTGTTCTGGAAAAACAGCTCAGTAAAGTTTACAGAGAAATTGATATGGTTACAACGCCGTCCGGTTTCCCATGTGCGATGTCGCACGCCAATAACGGAACTTCCGATCTGAATGCGTGGGTAGGGTTATTCGGAGAGTTTGCAAAACTGATGGGATATCAGGTGGATATGGGAGAACTGTTTGGCAAATTATACAGCAATTCACTCAATGGAGATCCGGACTGCGGAGGACTTCTGGCATATGGATACTATTCCGGAGAGAACATTACAATGATCAACGAAGGACGTCTTGCTTTTCTTCGTACACCAGAGAGCCATTTCAATCTGGCAAACTTTATGAAAGCTCATCTGTACACTTCTTTGGGAGCAGTCAAGATGGGACTGGACATTCTGATGGAAGATGAGAAGGTGAAAGTGGATCGTATTATGGGACACGGCGGCTTCTTTAAAACGAAAGGTGTCGGACAGAGATATCTTGCGACAGCAGTTGGTGCACCGGTTACAGTAATGGATACAGCAAGTGAAGGAGGTGCTTGGGGTATTGCACTTCTGGCAGCATATCTGATTGATAAAAAAGAAGATGAGAAGCTGGAGAATTATCTGGAAAACTGGATTTTCGGTGAGCTCGCAGGAGAAACAATTACACCATATGAGGAAGATAAAAAAGGATTCGATGTCTTTATGACACATTATAAGGCAGGACTTGAGATTGAGAAAAAAGCAATTGAAATAATGAACTGGTAGAGTAAGGAGGATAATTATGGAGAAGTGGAAAAAAAGGATAGGCTATGGAATTGGAGATTTGGGATGTAATCTGGTTTTCAGCACAATGGCTTCCTATCTTATGGTATTTTATACAGACGTATTTGGGATTACAGCAGCGGCAGCAGGAACGATGATGCTGGTTACAAAATTTATTGATGCGCTTACAGACACAGGTATGGGAATGATTGTGGATCGGACACATACAAAATGGGGACAGGGTCGACCATATTTTGTGCTGGGGGCAGTTCCGTTTGCGATTTTTACATTTTTAACTTTTTATATCCCGGATATAGGAAGTACAGGAAAACTGATCTGGGCGTATGTGACTTACTGCCTGCTCTGTACAGCGTATACAGTGGTTAATATTCCACTTAATACGATTGTTCCGAGATTGACATCTGATGTGCATGAAAGAGATATTCTGGTATCTACTCGAATGATCTGTGCGATGGTGGGAACCGCAATCGTTATGACGATTACAGCACCGATGGTTAAATTTTGGGGCGGAGGGAATGAAGCAAAAGGTTATCTTACTACAATGACTATTTATGGAATTATAGCAATGGTAATTTTCTTCATTACATTTGCAAATACGAAAGAAGTTGTTCCACCGACTGTAAGTAATGAGAAAACAAGTCTGAAAGAAAGTCTGAAAGGACTGACTGGACAGGCATGGATCTTATTCCTTTTGAATCTGTTTTATTTTTCATTGTATGTGGTAAGAAATACAACTGTACTTTACTATTTCAAATATAATCTTGGCAGAACAGAGTGGCTGTCACTGGTTGGGATTCTTGGAATTTTATCTGGACTACCGATGCTACTTGCACTGCCAGCGCTGGAAAAAAAGTTCAGCAAGAGAAGCCTTATGTTTTTTAGTGTGGGACTTTATATTGCGGGTGATCTTTTAATCTTTGTCGGAAAGAATTCTGCGAGCTGTCTTCTTGGAGGACTTGTAATTACCGGACTTGGTATCTATGGAATTTTTGGAATTACATTTGCGATGCAGCCGGATGTAATTGATTACTCTGAGTATCAGAAAAATTCAAGCATTGCAGGATTGATTGCTGCTTTTCAAGGATTTTTCGTAAAAGGTGGAATGGGACTTACTAGTTTTATTATTGGCGCTTTTTTAAAAAATGGCGGCTATGTGGCAAATGCTGTGCAAACACCGAAAGCACTTTCATGTATTGAGATTTGCTTTATCTGGATTCCGATTGTACTCTGTGTCACTATTGCAGTTTTGACGTATTTCTATAAACTAGACAGTATCAGAGAAACGATGACTGAAGAACTGGATTTGAGAAGAGAAAAAAGAGTTTATGAGATGTAGAGGAGCAATTTTTGATATGGATGGGCTGTTGTTTGATACGGAAAAAATCTTCCAGCAGACCTGGATTGAAATTGCAGAAGAAAGAGATATTCGGCTTCCAGAAGATTTTGCTAGGGAAATATCGGGAACAAATGGAAGTTATATGTGTCATGTAATTGAAAAATATTATAGAATTTCAGATGGCAGAGAAATTCGGGATGATTGTATGACACGTGTACGGATGAAATTGAAAGAGCATGTCCCAAAGAAGCTGGGAACTGATGAAATTCTGCAATATTTTAGGGAAAATGAAGTCCATCTTGCTGTGGCGAGCAGTGGTTCAAAAAGACTGATAGAAAGCAATCTTAAAAATGCGGGAATCAGATATTATTTTGAGGCAATTGTAAGTGGAGCAGAAGTAGAGAATGGAAAACCGGCACCGGACATCTTTCTTCTTGCAGCCGAGAAAATAAAATGCAGACCAGAAGAGTGTTATGTATTTGAAGACAGCCCCAATGGTATACGTGCGGGATATACTGCCGGTTGTAAAGCAATTATGATACCAGATCTGATTTTTCCTACAGCAGAAATGCAACGACTTAGTTATGGAATCTATGATACACTTATAGAAGCTATGAATAAGATTCAAGAGAACTTTGGTACAGATTAATTAAAAATCCACATATATCGTAGAATAGTAATAAATGTTGGTACGAATAATATTATATGGAAAATTTTTGCATTTTGATATATTAAGAGAATACTAAAATAAAATGAACAAAAAGCGCATGAGAACTGGAGGATTTAGGTTTCAGCGCTTTTTGTCGTATATATAGTTAAATTACTAATAAATTCTAAGTTCAACTAACTTCCGCAGAAGATTTTCTCCACTGCTTCATAGGTTCATGCTTCCCGCAGTCATCACAGGTCTGTGGCCAGTTGATTTTCCATTCAAAATACTCGTCTTTTGTAATCTTTTCGGACTACCCATTCTTTCATAAAATCATTGACAAGTCCATAATTAATCCATAATCCCACAGGCGGATGTGCAGGCCA
>JBJELY010000130.1:0-1671 GCA_051879395.1 Roseburia sp.
CGTAAAATATCCGCTTTCAGGCGTATCGGGTTCGACTATCGTCTGCTTAAATTAAGGGGCTGTTCTGAAAACACAGAATAAGCATGAAAAAAAGGCATAACAAAACACAAGCCAAAAAAACGGCTTGAAAGAGCAACTTGAAAAGTAAAAAAATAATATTATGAAAGCGAAACAGAGAATCCTAATTTTTCAAGGGATTTGATGTTTCGCTTTTTAATTTTTTCGGCATAAATGGTGTTAAAATAGTCTGAACCTAAATCGTTGAAATGTTCTTTGTTTAACAGGATATGATAAATAGCTAATGCCATACTGTGAGCAATGGCGACAATGGCTCTTTTGCCACCTCGTCGAGCCGATATTTTACAATATTTTGCATAAAAATAACTTTCTTTGTGTCGGATAGCTGAATGAGCACACTCAACGAGAGTTGATTTTAAAAAAAGGTTGCCTTTTCGCGTTCGAGAACTTTTCTTTTTTCCCGCACTCTCATTACAGCCGGGAACAAGACCTGCCCAAGAGGCAAAATGATCCGCATTTCGAAATTGTTTCATTTCAATTCCTGTTTCAGCAAGAATTCTTTCTGCACTTCTTCGACCGATTCCGGGAATTTCGTCAAGCAGTTCTAAGTATTCTTCGCAATCTTCTGTTTTTTTTTAATATCATTGTCCATTTCTTTTATTGATTGAGATAAAAAATCTATGTGTTGAATTTGCAGTTTCAGCATTTGCATCTGATGTGTTCCGACGCTTCCTCTTAAAGCTTTTTGGAGAATTTCAATTTTAGCGGTTAACTTTCCTTTAGCTAAACTGCTCAAGTATTCAGGATCAGTCTTTCCGTCAATTAAGGCATGAAGAATTGCCATTCCGGAAGCACCGGAAATGTCAGAAACAACACTGGCTAATTTAATGTTCGCTCCTTCAAGAACAGCTTGAATCCGGTTTAATTCTCTCGCTCGTTCATTTACAATTTCATTACGATAACGTACCATTTCTCTTAATTCCCGTTGTTCTCTACTTGGAATAAAGCTGGGTTTGACCAGTCCGTGTCTCACTAAATCAGCAATCCACTCAGCATCTTTTACATCAGTTTTTCGTCCGGGAACAGCTTTAATGTGCTGTGCGTTTACAACTATTGTTTCTATTCCCTCGCTTTCAAGAATGTTGTATACCGGTTTCCAATATACACCGGTACTCTCCATTGCTACTATACTGCATTTTGTTTCTCTCAACCACTTTACAATTTCCATGATGTCATCTGTCATCGTCCTAAATTGACGAATCTCTTTTTTTCTGACTCCCGTAAAAATACACACCATGAGCATATTTTTATGTACGTCAATACCACAACACCGCTCATAAATTAAATCCATGTCTTTTACCTCCCGGATTTTTTACTTTGAGCCGATGAGCTCCTTTCTGTTTACGTTGACTGTTCTGCGTGCTCATATTTCTACGGCAACATTATGTGGTACACAAAAGGAGCCTTGATCAGTCTGTCGCACGGATTTATTTAATACCAAGCCCCTACGACCTTCTCGGCTCCTTTATTCTATCATATTCTATTGTCTCTATCTACTTCCGTTTTCATTTATGTGGTGTTATCCACATCATGTCCGTCTGTCGCATTTAGATGCAGAAACCGTTTTCTTCACCCCGAAGCTGTATACAGATA
>JBJELY010000131.1:0-83828 GCA_051879395.1 Roseburia sp.
TACACCTTATGTTGTAGGTGAAATCACAGATGGTGAAAAAGGAGTAACCTTATGCTAAAATTAGCGGTATTAGTGTCGGGAGGAGGAACCAACCTTCAGGCAATTATCGATGCAATCGACAATGGTACCATCACCAATGCCCAAATTGAGGTGGTTATCAGTAATAATAAAAATGCATATGCCTTAGAGCGTGCAAAGAAACATGGCATTCAGAACCTTTGTATTTCGCCGAAAGATTATGAGAACAGGGAAGCGTTCAACGAAGATTTCTTAAAACAGTTGGATTCCTATGACGTAGATTTGGTAGTTCTGGCAGGATTCCTTGTTGTGATTCCGGAAAAGATGATTCAGGCATACCGTAACCGTATCATCAATATTCATCCATCCTTAATTCCATCTTTCTGCGGAACTGGATATTATGGATTGAAAGTACACGAAGGTGTCTTAAACCGCGGTGTGAAAGTAACTGGTGCAACGGTTCATTTCGTAGACGAAGGAACCGATACAGGACCAATTATTTTACAGAAGGCCGTAGAAGTAGAACAGGACGATACCCCGGAAATTTTACAGCGTCGTGTTATGGAACAGGCAGAGTGGATTATTATGCCAAAAGCCATTGATTTAATTGCAAACGGAAAAGTTGAGGTAATAGACGGTAAAGTTCAAATCAAAGAATAGAAAGGAAAATGAATATGAAAGTACTTGTAGTCGGAAGTGGTGGACGTGAACATGCAATTTGCACCAGCGTGGCAAAAAGTAGTCGGGTTGATAAAATTTATTGTGCACCGGGTAATGCAGGAATTGCTGCATTAGCAGAATGTGTTCCAATCGGCGCGATGGAATTTGATAAGTTAGTTGCATTTGCGAAGGAAAAAGGAATTGATTTTACGATTGTCGGAATGGATGATCCTTTGGTAGGTGGTCTTGTAGATGTATTCGAAGCAGAAGGTTTGAAAGTATTTGGACCACGCAAGAACGCAGCTATCTTAGAGGGCTCAAAGGCATTTTCCAAAGACCTTATGAAAAAATATAATATTCCAACTGCAGCTTATGAGAATTTTACTTCCCCGGAGGAGGCCTTAAAATACTTAGAGACTGCAAAGATGCCAATCGTATTAAAAGCAGACGGACTTGCACTTGGAAAAGGTGTTTTGATCTGTAATACTTTAGAAGAAGCAAAAGCTGGTGTCAAAGAAATCATGGAAGATAAAAAATTCGGAACAGCCGGTAATACGATGGTTGTAGAGGAATTTATGACAGGCCGTGAGATTTCCGTACTTTCCTTTGTAGATGGAAAGACGATTAAAACAATGTCTTCCGCACAGGACCACAAACGTGCTAAAGACGGAGACCAGGGCTTAAATACAGGTGGAATGGGTAACTTCTCACCAAGTCCATTCTATACCAAAGAAGTGGACGAGTTCTGTAAAAAATATATTTATCAGGCAACCGTGGATGCAATGGCTGCAGAAGGAAGACCATTTACTGGTGTTATCTTTTTCGGCTTGATGTTGACAGAAGACGGACCAAAAGTATTAGAGTATAATGCCCGTTTTGGAGATCCGGAAGCCCAGGTTGTACTGCCACGTATGAAAAATGATGTCATTGATGTCATGGAAGCCTGTGTAGAAGGCAGATTAGACCAGATTGATCTTCAGTTTGAAGATAATGCTGCAGTCTGTGTTGTTTTAGCTTCTGACGGTTATCCGGTGGCTTATGAAAAGGGATTTGAAATCAAAGGTTTAGAGAACTTCGAAGGAAAAGAAGATTATTTCTGTTTCCATGCAGGAACGAAATTTGATGAATCTGGAAAAATCGTAACAAATGGTGGACGTGTCCTTGGTGTCACTGCGACAGGAAAAGACTTAAAAGAAGCCAGAGCAAAAGCATATGAAGCTACAGAATGGGTAGACTTTGCAAATAAATATATGCGTCATGATATTGGAAAAGCGATTGATGAAGCAAAATAATAAGTTTTTAACAGAGAGCTATCGGTAATTCGATAGCTCTTTTGTTTCTCAAAAAAAACAATCCGTGACAGACGCACAGTTTTGTGGTAAGATAAATCTTGTGTTGCGAATTATGTCTATGATGGAAAGACACAACGAGAAAGAATTGCAGAAAGGACGGATGGATTATGAGTGAAACATTAGAAAAATTTCAAGCATATTTAGATAAAATGAATCAACTAAATCATGTGGTAACTCTGCTCTATTGGGATATGCATACGAATACCCCAAAGATGGGATTTGATGGACATGCCAATGCAATGACCTATTTTTCGACAGAGAATTTTGCAATGGGAACAGCAGAAGAACTGAGTCAAATGCTCGATACATTAGCAGAGCCGGAAGAGTTTGAACAGCTTGATGATGTTATGAAATTTACGGTAACACGAATGAAACGTGATATTGATAAAGAAAAAAGAATTCCGAAAGAATTTTTTGAAAGCTTTGTAAAAGAACAGGCAGAATCAGAACGTGCCTGGGAGGAGGCAAAGAATGCATCGGATTTTTCTATTTTTGCACCTCACCTGGAAAAATTAATTGAAATGACAAAGCAGAAGTGTGCTTATACAGATCCGGGAAAAGAAGTTTATGATGTGTTACTGGATCAGTATGAAGAGGGAATGGATTCTGCAACAATCGACCGTTTATTTGAGGAATTGAAAAAAAATCTGATTCCACTTGTGCAGAAGATTCTTGCAGCAAAGGAACCGGATAGCAGTAAATTTGTTGGAAATTATGATATTAATGCACAGCGCGAATTACAGTGGAAATTATTAGAGTACATTGGATTTGATCGAGATAAGGGAACTGTTGGAGAGACAGAACACCCATTTACGCTAAACTTTTCTCATAATGATGTACGTGTGACAAATCATTTTTATCCAAATGAAGCAATAAATGCCATGTTTTCTGCCATTCATGAAGGTGGACACGCAATTTTTGAACAGAATGTTAATGCAGCATTTGACGGAACACCAGCTGGAAGTTGTTGTTATATGGGAATTCATGAGAGTCAGTCGCGTTTCTTTGAGAATATTTTAGGCCGTAATAAAAATTTCTGGATTCCAATTTATGAAACCGTTCAGGAGATGCTTCCGAAGTTTAAGGAAATCAGTCTGGATGAATTTTACCGTGAAATCAATCATGTACGCAATAGTTTTATTCGTACCGATGCAGATGAAGTGACCTATTGTTTCCATATTATTCTGCGTTATGAAATCGAAAAAGCGATTTTTAGAGATGGAGTTGCTGTTTCTGAACTTCCAGCACTCTGGAATCAGAAAATGCAGGAGTATTTACAGATTACGCCGGAAAATGATGCAGAGGGAATTTTACAGGATATGCACTGGTCAGATGGCTCTTTCGGATATTTCCCATCTTATCTATTGGGTTCCATTTATGATGGAATGTATTTGGAAAAAATTGAAGAAGAGTTAGGAGATGTGGATACCATTCTCGCAGAGGGAAGAATCAAAGAGATTACACATTGGCTGAATGAAAAAATTCATGTGTATGGAAGCACAAGATTACCAAAAGAGGTAATTGCTAATGTATGCGGAAAAGAAATTTCGGCAGAACCGCTGGTTCGTTATTTTACAAAAAAATATACAGAAGTTTATGGATTATAAAAAGTTGGCTAGAGTTTTTGATTGTTTTAAAATAAAGTAATTTGAAAAATGAGGTACAGCATGAAAAAAGGAATAATTTTCGATATGGATGGAACATTGTGGGATTCTGCAGAGAATGTTGCGAAAGCTTGGAATAGAGCAATAGAAGAAAGTGGATTTATAGAACGAACACTGACTTCTGATGATATTAAGCGGGTAATGGGAAAAACGATGGATACAATTGCGAAAATTCTTTTCCCAGAGTTATCAGAGATTCAGAGAGTTTTATTATTAGAGTCCTGTTGTCGAAAAGAAAATGAGTATCTGCGTCAACATGGAGGAATGCTCTATGATGGTGTAGAAGAGTTATTTCAGAGCTTACGTGAAAAATATCACGTCTCTATCGTTAGCAACTGCCAGGGAGGCTATATAGAAGCTTTCCTAGATTATTATAAGCTGAGAGAACGTATCGATGATTTTGAGTGTTACGGAAATACATTGAAGCAGAAAGCAGATAATATTAAACTTGTAGTTCAAAGAAACCACTTAGAAGAAGCCATTTATGTGGGAGATATTCAAGGGGATTACGATGCCAGCTGTGAAGCTGGTGTTGGATTTATTCATGCAGCATATGGATTTGGAACAATCGGCGAAGATGTCGCTGCAATTCATAGTCTAAAAGAATTACCGGAAGTGTTAGAAAAAATGAATTTTTAACGTTCGGAATACACGAAGAGCGAATTACCAAAATGGTAATTCGCTCTTTTCTTAATACAACCCCGAAAAATACATTCTCCTAAGAGATCTATGATACAGTTCTTTTTCTGCTTAGACGCACCAGAAAAAAGCACTGTATGGCGGCAGGTCACATCCACCCCTGAAAGTAACTGCCTCGCCTGAAATGAGATCCACCCCTGAATCACATCCGGCATCAAAGTTAGCGTGGAACGGATAGTCACCAGCATTGATTGCAACTAAAACACGTTCCGAATCTGTTTTCCGTTCGAATACACATTGATGATTTGTCAAGAAAACGGAACGAAAACCTCCAAAGTTCAAAGCAGAGGAGTTCTTTTTGGCATCCACAAGTTTACTGAGATATGCTGTCAGTTCATTAAAGACAGGTTCTTCAAAGGATACCCGTAGAGCAGGATCGCCTTCTTCTTTTCTTGCTTTCGCGCCCCACTCACTTCCATAATAGATACATGGAATACCCGGCATTCCAAACATAAGGGCATATACAAGTGGAAGATGTTTTTCATTACTAAGAATACTTGCAATGCGGGTCACATCATGATTATCTACAAAGGAAAAAAGATGCTTTCCTTTATACAGTGTCCACTGTTCAGGACCAAATTGGCGAAGAAGAGAGTGGTTAATTTCAAACATATTCATACAGTTGAAACTGGAATATAAGCCCTTATAACATTCATAGTTCGTAACAGAGTGTAACATGGAATCATTCATCCATTGATTGTAATCACCGTGTAACGTTTCACCTACTAAATAGAAATCAGGTTTCAGTTCCTCTGTAAAGCGTCTTAAACGTTTTAAAAAGTCATGGTCCAAACAATAAGCAACGTCAAGGCGTAAACCATCAATATCAAATTCGTCTACCCATCCCTGAATGGCAGAGAAAAGATATTGGATGACTTCTTCGTTTCTTAAATTTATTTTTACCAAATCATAGTTGCCTTCCCAGCCTTCATACCAAAGTCCGTCATTATAGTTTGAATTTCCGTCAAAATTGAGATAAAACCAATCCTTGTAGGGAGAATCCCATTTCTTTTCCAAAACGTCCTGAAAGGCGAAAAAGCCTCTTCCTACATGATTAAAAACGCCGTCTAAGACAACGCGGATGCCCGCATCGTGTAATTGGCTACAAACTTGTTTGAAATCATCATTTGTACCTAATCGACAGTCAATTTTGGTATAATCTCTTGTATTATAACCATGGGAATCGGATTCAAATACCGGTGAAAAGTAGATGGCATTGATGCCAAGCTTTTGTAGGTGAGGAATCCAATCCACAACTTTTAAAATTCGATGTTCTAAATTACTATCATTCTCGAAGGGTGCTCCACAAAACCCAAGAGGATAAATCTGATAAAATACACTCTCATAAGCCCACATAAATGTACCTCCGTCTGATGTCAAGCCACTTGTTAGTAGTTTAAATGCCGATTAGCTTTATTATACGTCAAAAAGAAAAGAAAAAAAATAAACATTCCAAATTAAGGTAGAAAAACACCGAAAATGGAATAAAAAAATACCAGAGAGAAAAGAAAAATTCTCTCTGGTATTTTATGTAAATATTTTCTAATATAGTACAAAATTGTAATCCCCGCATATCCAGGAAAATATGGATGTGCAAAGATAGGAAAAATAATTAGAAATCTGTTAAATCTGCAGCTCTCTTCTCTAAGAAAGCACTCATGCCTTCTGTTTTATCATGAGTAGAACATGTAACACCGAATAAATTAGCTTCCATTTCTACAGCATTCTTGATGTCCATATCATATCCGTTGTTGATAGCAGCTTTTGCAATAGATACAGCATAGCTTCCTTTAGAAACGATTTTTGCAGCCATAGCTTTTGCTGTTGCCATTAATTCTTCTGGTGCAACAACCTTGTTAACAAGACCGATACGATAAGCTTCTTCTGCACTGACATTGTCGCAGGTAAAGATCATTTCTTTTGCGCGTCCCATACCAACTAAACGTGCAAGTCTCTGTGTACCACCAAATCCAGGAATGATACCAAGACCACATTCAGGCTGAGCGAAAACTGCATTGTTAGAAGCAATACGAATATCACAAGCCATAGAGATTTCACATCCACCACCTAACGCAAAACCGTTAACTGCAGCGATTGTAACCTGACGCATATTCTGTAATTTGAAAAATGGAGCAGAAGCCTTCATACCAAAAGCTCTTGCTTCAGCAGCGGTGAAGTTAACCATTTCTGCAATATCAGCACCAGCAACAAAAGATTTGAATTCGTTGCCTTTTTTATCAGGACCACCTGTTAAGATTACAACTTTAATATCATCTCTTGCTTCAATTTCGGTTAAAGCTACGTTTAATTCGTCTAATGTCTCGCTGTTTAAAGCGTTTAATGCAGCTGGTCTTGAGATTGTAAGAACAGCAATTTCATTTTCTACGTTCAATTTTAAATTGTTGAAATCACTCATGGAATGAACCCTCCTAAAATAAGTTTGATAAAAAATTAACAATATAATATAAGCTTATCTCTTTTCCGTCATTTTGTCAAGCGAAAGAGAGAAAAATATCAAACTTTTCGTGATATTGTATTCCAGAAAAAAAGCCGCCCAATTATGATTGGACGACTTTTATATGTAAAGAGAGTTTTAGAAATGCGTGGGGCATTTTCTTATGCTAAAATCTCTTTTACACAGGCTGCAATTGCTTCATCTTTGCAGGAAGCAAAGAAATATTCTGCGAAGTGTTCTCCACCTAAAGCACCTTTTACAAGGTCTCGGTCTAATTCCTTTAAGATAGAAACAAGATCACGATGTGTAACTTTTTTCACTTCATCAAGAATTTTTTTGTTACGCTGTTCCGGTACGACACGTTCCTTTGGATATCCGCCGCCACCAGGAGTACAGAATAATTTTTCAAAGATGTATGTAAGATTTAATTCTCCACCCCATCCAAAGTTTTCGGCAAATGGAAGAGCAACACAGTTGCCATCATTTACCTGGGAGAAAAGATAAGCGTCTAATGGAGATTCAATATGTCCACAAAGTACCTGTGGGAAGGAGTTACATGCAAGCATGGCACCTTCACCTGTTCCACATCCGGTAATGACATAATCAGCAGCACCAGAATTCAATAATACGGCAGCTAAGATACCATTTTGAACATAGGTTAACTGGTGCTCATCTTCAGCACTGTACATACCATAGTTTACCACTTCATGTCCCATTGGTTCAACAACGGATTTTAGACAGTTCACGATTAATTCATTTTTTGCTGCCTGACTGTTTTCATTAATTAAAGCGATTTTCATCTTTTATTGAGTCCTTTCTAATTTACAGTAAATCTTTCATATCACAATGATCCATATCATCGAAGTCCTGATTCTCACCAACCATGCCCCAGATGAAGGTATAGGCCTGAGTGCCGCATCCTGAGTGGATAGACCAGCTAGGAGAGATGACAGCCTGTTCATTGCGCATTACAATGTGGCGTGTTTCTGTTGGTTCGCCCATATAATGCATGACAAGCGCATCTTCCGGCATATCAAAGTAAAGATATACTTCCATACGTCTGTCATGTGTATGACATGGCATGGTGTTCCAGACACTTCCTGGTTCCAATTTTGTCATACCCATTTCCAACTGACAGCTTTCTACCTGACCAGGTAAGATGTATTTGCAGATGGTTCTGTGGTTTGCGGTTTCTAAGGAACCTAACTCGACTTTGTTCTCATCTTTTACGATGACAACACCGTCTTCCGGAGTTCCTTCCGGCTTGATTAAAACAGTTGGATAAGTCATGTGTGCCGGCGCGCTGTTTAAATAGAATTTTGCAGGTTTGGAAGCAGAGTTGCTTGCAAAGGAAATATCTTTGGAACCCATTCCGATATACATACCTTCTTTGTGACCGATTTCATATACTTTTCCATCGATTGTAATTTTTCCGGCGCCACCAATATTGATGACACCGAGTTCACGTCTTTCACAGAAATATTTTGCACGTAATTCATCACCTGCAGTTAATACTAAAGTATCTTTTACAGGAACGGCAGAGCCGGTAATGATACGGTCAATGTGGCTGTATACTAATTTAATCGTATCTGCCTGAAATAAATCATCGATTAAAAATTCTTCTCTTAATCGTTCTGTTGTGTAGTGTTTGACATCTCTTGGAGATGCAGCTGTTCTAAGTTCCATGTTTAAAACAAGTCCTTTCTTGATTAAGTTTAAAAAAATTATTTTGTCTCTAAATTGAATCCAAAGTAATTTACAGCATTATTATAAGAAATATTTTTTACAATTTCGCCTAAGGTATCGTAGTCTTCCGGGAATTCTCCGTTTTCTACCCAGTCACCAATCAGATTACACATAATTCTTCTGAAGTATTCGTGACGTGTATAAGATAAGAAGCTTCTGGAATCTGTTAACATACCAACGAATCCGGAAAGATTTCCAAGATTTGCAAGAGAAATCATCTGATCCTGCATACCGGTTTTGTGATCATTGAACCACCATGCAGAACCCTGCTGAATCTTAGCAACTGCAGTAGAATCCTGGAAGCAGCCTAAAATGGTTCCAATTGACTGGTTGTCGTTTGGATTTAAGCTGTAGAGGATGGTTTTTGGAAGTTCCTCTGTTTTGATTAATGCATTTAAGAAATCTGCCATTTCGGAAGATGGTGCATAGTTATTGATGCAGTCATATCCGGTATCAGGGCCGAGTTTTTCAAACATATGAGTATTGTTATCACGTTTACATCCATAGTGAAGCTGCATGACCCAGTTTCTCTTTGCGTATTCTTTTCCAACGAAAAGCATAAATGCAGTTTTAAACTGTAATTCTTCTTCACGTGTTACAGCAGAACCGCCTAAGCGTTTTGCAAAAATTGCCTCGATATCAGATTCGGAAGCAGGTGCATACATGACATATTCTAAAGCGTGGTCAGATACAGAACAGCCTTTTGAAGCAAAAAAGTCCATACGAACGATTAAAGCTTTGCAAAGAGCTGCAAATGTATGAATAGAAACACCGGATACAGCAGATAATTTTGCAAGATAATCGGTATAATCAGGTTTTTCAATATTCATAGCTTTGTCTGGTCTCCATGCAGGAAGTACCTGAACGTCAAAAGAAGCATCGTCTTTAATTTTCTGGTGCCACTCTAAGCTGTCGATTGGGTCGTCTGTTGTACAGATTAAAGTAACATTTGATTTCTTTATTAAATTACGAACGGACATAGATGGGTCAGCTAACTTCTTATTACATAGCTCCCAAACTTCTTCTGCAGTATTTTTATTTAAAACACCATGATAGTCAAAGTATCTTTGTAATTCCAGATGACTCCAGTGGAAAAGTGGATTTCCAATGGCTTTTCCTACACATTCAGCCCATTTGAAGAATTTTTCTTTATCTGGAGCACCACCTGTAATGTAGTATTCATCTACACCACAGGAACGCATGAAGCGCCATTTATAGTGATCTCCGCCAAGCCATACCTGAGTGATGTTCTCAAACTGGCGGTCTTCTGCAATTTCCTGTGGATTGATGTGACAGTGGTAGTCAAGGACAGGAACGGTAGCAGCATATTCATGATAAAGTTTTTGAGCTGTTTTTGTGGAAAGTAAAAAGTCTTTGTCCATAAATTGTTTCATAGTGAAATCCTCCATTTTATAAATTAAAACAACGTTGTTCCGCGCTTAATTATTTTGCCGGAAAAAATTGATTTCTTTGGCATTTCTTCACCGGACAATACACCGATTAAAGTCTGTACCAGCTGATGCGTCTGAGTTTCAAGACGGTTGTCTACGGAAGTAAGTTCCGGATTACAACAAGAGGTCAGCATAGAATTGTTATACCCAATTACAGAAAATTCATCCGGGATTTTTAATCCTACTTTCTGTGCATATTTTACGCTGCCGATTGCAAGACTGTCGTCAGAAGCGACTACACCATGGAAAGAAAGCCCTTTCTTGGCAAGTCCTTCTACAAAAGCAGCAATTTCACCGAGGTTTTCAGAATCTCCGTTATAGAAATGAACATACTTATTGAAGTTTTCGACACCAGCATCGCTCATAGCAGAACGATAACCGTTTAATTTTTTTGTACCACTGTAAGACTTCGAATTATACAGATATAAAATATCTGAGATTCCACTTTGTGCCATGGATAAAGTAGCTTCATACATGGAAGAGTAGTCATCGCACAGAGTACTGTAGACATTTGGATATTCATAGGCTGCATTCAATAACATGATTGGAACCTGAGAAGAAACATCCTTAATATATTGGTTCTCTTCTTCGGAAGTACCGATGAAGTTAGAACCTACTAATATAATGCCGTCTACTTTTTTCGAAAGAATTAAGTCCATATAGTTTTTTCGGATATCCAGATTATAACCGGTGCAGCAGAGCAGGGATTCGTATCCTGAACTTTGAAGTTCCTGCTCCAGATAATAAACAGCTTTCGCAAGAAAAAGGTCGGAAGAGTCTGCACAAAGAATACCAATGGTATTTAGGGTGTGTAGCCCGAGACCTCTTGCAAATGCATTTGGGGTATAATCGTATTTCTCAATGACGTCCATTACTTTTTTTCGTGTTGCCGGACGGACGCTTTCACTTCCATTTAATACACGTGAAACGGTAGCAATGGAAACACCGGCTTTTTTTGAAATGTCATAAATTGTCATAATAAATCATCCTGCCGTATTTCTTAATTTACTTTTTTTACCAATTGTAACAAAAATAGGTGCTTTCATGCAAGTACACGTTATAGAATAAAAAGTAATGAAAGCAGTTTCATTGATAATCACAAGTATTATACAACATGAAGTTTGCAAAAGCAATAAAAGAAACCAGAAAAAGAACAAAAACACTAAAAAAATAGGATAAAGACACTGGTTTGTGGATGAAATGTACAAAATTCGTTAAAATTACATATTGACTAATTCATGAAAAGGTGCAAGAATAGAGATGTAACCGCTTACATTATGTCATGATACATAAGTGCGAAGAATGTGAAAAAAGAGATAAAAGACCGGGAGGATATCATGGAGCTTTTAAACAAACAGAAAACAGGAAAAAAAGAAAGACCAGTAAAAGTACTGCAGTTCGGAGAAGGTAACTTCTTAAGAGCGTTTGTGGACTATATGATTGATATTGCAAATGAGCAGGGAACATTTGATGGAGATATTGTGTTAGTAAAACCAATTGAATTTGGTACATTAGAGCGTTTTCATAATCAGGAATGCCAGTATACAGTACAGTTAAGAGGTAACGTAGATGGAGAAGCAAAGAAAATCAACCGCATTGTTACCAGTGTGGCAGATGCAGTTGATGCTTATGAAGAGTATGAGAAATATGCAGAATATGCCAAATTAGATAGCTTACGTTTTATTGTATCTAATACAACAGAAGCAGGTATTGTTTATGATGATACAGATCGTTTTGAGTTAAACCCACCAAAAACATATCCGGGAAAATTAACCAAATTTTTGTTTGAGAGATACAAACACTTCAATGGAGCAGAAGATAAAGGTCTTGTGATGCTTCCGGTAGAGTTGATTGATGATAATGGACTTCATTTAAAAGAGTGTGTGTTAAAACTTACAAAACTATGGAATTTAGAAGAGGGATTTAGAGATTGGCTGAATAATGCCTGTGTATTTACTTCTACATTAGTAGATAGAATTGTAACAGGATACCCAAGAGACGAGGCAGAAGAACTTTGCAAAGAATTTGGATATCAGGATGATTTGATTGTAACAGGAGAACCATTTGCACTCTGGGTTATCGAGAGCGACAAAGATATCAGCGAAGAATTTGCACTTCCAAAAGCTGGGCTTCCGGTTATCTTTACAGATGATCATCATCCATACAAACAGAGAAAAGTTCGCATTTTAAATGGCGCACATACTTCCTTTGTGTTAGCTTCTTATCTTTGCGGAAATGATATTGTGTTAGAGTCTATGCATGACGAACTGATTTTGAATTATATTAAAGCAACTATTTTTGATGAAGTTATTCCGACTTTAACATTGCCAAAACAGGATTTGGTTGATTTTGCAAATGCTGTCCTTACAAGATTTGACAACCCATATGTAAAACATGCGCATCTTTCTATTTCGCTGAACTCTGTTTCAAAATGGAGAGCAAGATGTATGCCAAGTTTCTTAGATTATATTAAGAAAGAAGGAAAACTTCCAACACATCTTACATTTTCATTAGCAGCTTTGATGGCGTTCTATACGGGAACTGAGATTAGAGATAAAGCATTGATTGGACACAGAGATGGGGAAGAATATCAGATTTTAGATGATGCAGCAGTATTGAAGTTTTTTGCAACAAATAGTTCGAAAGAAGAAGCTATTTATACATATGCAGTATTAAGCAATGCTGATTTCTGGGGACAGGATTTGACTCAGTTGCCGGGTGTAGAAGAAGCAGTTACTAACTATTTAAAAGAAATTCGCACAAATGGAATGCGTAAAGCGATGGAAAAAATCTTTGCATAGGAACTATTTTCAATGAGATTACCTATAAGATGATGAGGAAGATAATAATGAAAGATTATATCAAAATTCATGAAAATGATAATGTAATCGTTGCATTAAATGAAATTGAAAAGGGAACGAAGATTACAGCAGGTTCCGTAATTGTGGAAGCAGTAGAAACGATTCCGGCAGGCCATAAAATGGCGATTAAGGATATTGCAGAAGGTGCAGAGGTGATAAAGTACGGTTTTCGCATTGGAAATGCAAAGGAATCAATTGCAGCAGGAAGATGGGTGCATACGCATAATATAAAGACGGCACTTGGTGATTTACTTGAGTATACGTATGAGCCTGTAAAAACAGAAAAAAGAACTACAGAGGACGTTGCATTTCAGGGTTTCCAAAGACCGGATGGAAAGGTTGGAGTTCGTAATGAAATTTGGATTATTCCAACGGTTGGCTGTGTGAATAATATTGCAACTGCGATGGCCAAGGCAGCAAATGCAAGAGTAAAAGGAAGCGTAGAAGAAGTGATTGCATTTCCGCATCCTTACGGTTGTTCTCAGATGGGAGATGACCAGGAACATACAAGAACGATTCTTACAGATTTAATTCAACACCCGAATGCAGGTGGTGTATTGGTATTAGGACTTGGTTGTGAAAATAGCAATATTGATGTTTTGAAACCATACATTGGTGACTATGATGAAAAACGTGTGAAGTTTCTTGTCTGCCAGGAAGTGGAAGATGAGATGGAAGCAGGTGCAGAACTTTTAGATGAGTTGATTGACTATGCATCGAAGTTTGAACGTGAGCCGATTAGTGCTTCTAAATTGGTAATTGGAATGAAATGTGGTGGTAGTGATGGATTTTCTGGAATTACAGCAAACCCATTAGTTGGAAAATTTTCTGACTTGCTTATCAGTAAGAGCGGTACTACAATTTTAACAGAGGTTCCTGAAATGTTTGGGGCTGAGACACTGTTAATGAATCGCTGTGAAAATGAAGAGCTATTCCACCAGACTGTAGATTTGATTAATGATTTTAAAAACTATTTTAAGAGCAACAATCAGACTATTTATGAAAATCCTTCACCTGGAAATAAAAAAGGTGGTATTTCAACTTTAGAGGATAAGTCTTTGGGATGTACTCAAAAATCGGGAAGTGCGCCGGTAAAGGGTGTTCTTTCTTATGGAGAACGTGTGAAAACTCCGGGACTAAATCTTTTGAGTGCGCCAGGAAATGATTTGGTGGCTTCTACTGCTTTAGCAGCGAGTGGCGCACATATTGTGCTGTTTACAACGGGACGTGGAACACCGTTTGCGTCGCCGGTTCCGACGGTTAAAATCTCTAGTAATAGTAAACTGGCAGGAAAGAAGAAAAACTGGATTGATTTCAATGCCGGAGTATTGGTAGAGGATAAAGAAATTGAGGAAACAGCACAACAGTTATTTGATTATGTCATTGCAGTGGCTTCTGGTAAAAAAGTTTGTAGTGAGGAAGCGGGATTCCATGATATGGCAATCTTTAAACAAGGCGTAACGTTATAACTGTATTGGTAAAACAGATAAAATATAACCAATAACATAATAACGATACTTATAGGAAAAACAGGCGGCATAGGGTTGTCTGAAACAGAAAGGATGTAGAGAAATGAGCAACATTATTGATGAGATTTCAAAAATTGGTATTGTACCTGTTATTGCATTAGATGATGCAAAGGATGCAGAACCATTAGCAAAAGCATTGTGTGATGGAGGTCTTCCATGTGCAGAGGTAACATTCCGTACTGCAGCAGCAGAGGAGTCTATCCGCATTATGGCAGAAAAATTCCCTGAAATGTTAGTAGGTGCAGGTACTGTACTTACCACAGAACAGGTTGACCGTGCAGTAGGAGCAGGTGCAAAATTTATCGTTAGCCCTGGGTTGAATCCTAAAGTTGTAAAATACTGTATCGAGAAAAATGTTCCGATTTTACCGGGTACAGCAAATCCGAGTGACGTAGAAGCGGCGATTGAATTAGGGCTTGACGTTGTAAAATTTTTCCCGGCAGAAGCAGCGGGTGGGATTAACATGATTAAATCCATGGCGGCTCCTTATACAAAAATGAGATTTATGCCAACAGGTGGAATTAATGCATCTAACTTAAAAGAATACTTAGATTTCAACAAAATTGTAGCATGCGGCGGAAGCTGGATGGTGAAAAAAGATCTTGTAACAGCAGGCAAATTCGAGGAAATTACAAAACTGACAAGAGAAGCTGTTACAGCAATGCTTGGCTTTGAATTAAAGCATGTTGGAATCAATGCGGAAAGTGAAGAAGAAGCAGATCACATTGCAACAGTATTTGGAAATGCATTTGGATATGAGAAGAAGGTTGGTAATTCTTCTATTTTCTCAGGAAGTGTATTAGAAGTGATGAAGAAACCATACCTTGGAAAACATGGTCATATTGCAATTGGTACAAATTACATGGAACGCGCTATTTATCATTTAGAGCGACAGGGACTTGTGTTTGATATGGAAACTGCAAGATATGATGAAAAAGGAAATATGAAAGCAGTTTATTTGAAGGATGAAATCGGTGGATTTGCTGTTCATCTTGTTCGTAAATAGAGAATAGGTAGAAATGAGCAGTTGCGAAGTTTTTTAATGAATATTTTTCAGAGAATCAGAAAAAAGAACTTCGCAAAGGCCTAATAACATAAAAGAAGAAAAGGAGAATCACTATGTCTTATATTAACAATTTTTCATTAGAGGGAAAAGTAGCTCTTGTAACAGGAGCATCTTACGGAATCGGTTTTGCTATCGCATCTGCTTATGCGCAGGCTGGAGCAACAATTGTATTCAATGATATTAAGCAGGAATTAGTTGACAAAGGAATTGCAGCTTACAAAGAATTAGGAATTGAAGCTCATGGTTATGTCTGTGACGTTACCAATGAAGATGCCGTCAATGCTATGGTAGCGCAGATTGAAAAAGAAGTTGGTGTTATTGATATTTTAGTAAATAATGCTGGTATCATTAAACGTATTCCAATGTGTGATATGACAGCAGCAGAGTTCCGTCAGGTGATTGATGTTGACTTAAATGCACCATTTATCGTATCAAAAGCAGTTATTCCGTCTATGATTAAAAAAGGTCACGGAAAGATTATTAACATCTGTTCTATGATGTCTGAACTTGGACGTGAAACAGTATCTGCTTATGCAGCTGCAAAAGGCGGATTGAAAATGCTTACAAGAAATATTTGTTCCGAATATGGTAAATATAACATCCAGTGTAATGGTATTGGACCAGGTTATATTGAAACACCTCAGACAGCACCACTTAGAGAAAGACAGCCAGATGGTTCGAGACATCCGTTTGATGCATTTATTGTAGCAAAAACACCTGCTGAAAGATGGTTACAGCCAGAAGAATTAGCAGGACCTGCAGTATTCCTTGCATCAGAAGCTTCTAATGCAGTAAATGGTCATATTCTCTATGTTGACGGTGGTATATTAGCTTATATTGGTAAACAGCCAGAATAATCTTTTTGGAACTGCTTACTTTTTGAACTGCCCGAAACAATCTCGTTTCGGGCAGTTTTTTTGTGCGGAAAGCCTTTAAAATAGCTGATTAGACGCAATGTGCACAAAAAAAGAAAAAAAAATGAAAAAATATGGTGCATTTTTCTAAAGTCTGTGCTATAATACAATATGTAAGCACTTACATTATAGTGATGTGAACAAAGGATGCTTCAAAAAAGGCAAAAAACCTAGTCACATCAACAATAGGTAAAGGAGAAGAAAGAATATGAAAAAGGATTTCTTGAAAAAAGCAGTAGCAGCTGGATTAGTAGCCAGCATGGCACTTGCAACAGCTGCATGTGGAAGTGAAGCTTCTGATGCAGACAAAGATGCAAACAGCAATGCATCTGACAAAGTAGAAAGTACAGAATCAGGAGCTGTTGTAGAAGATGATGGAAGCTATGATGAATGTACTTTGACAATTTCCTGGTGGGGCGGAGATGACAGACATGAAGCAATGCTTGCAGCTCTTGCAGCTTTCGAAGAAGCATATCCAGGAATCAAGGTGGTTGACGGAGCATCTTATGCAGCATGGGATGGATGGGAGACAAAAATGTCTACACAGTTCATGTCCGGCACAGAATGTGACGTTAACTTATCTAACTGGAATTGGTTGACACAGTACGATCAGGATGGAACAGTATTTGCGGATTTGAGCGATTACAGCAACATCATTGATATGTCTACTGTAGAAGACAAATACTTAGAATTATGTACGATTGATGGAACATTAAAAGCAGTTCCTACAGCATTAACAGGTAGAATTTTCTACTGGGATAAAACAACATTTGATGAAGTTGGATGTGACATCCCAACATCTTATGCTGATTTATTAGCAGCTGGCGAAGCTTTTGAAGCTTACGGTGAAGATTACTATCCATTATCTTTAGGTGAATACGATAGAATGATTCTTATGGTTTACTATCTTGAATCTGTATATGGTAAAGAATGGGTAACAGATGGAACATTGAATTATTCTACTGATGAAATCGCTGAAGGTCTTGAATTTATTCAGGGATTAGAAGATGCACATGTAATTCCTTCTATCCAGAAATTAGCTGGTGACGGTGCTGATTCTCTTGATAAGAACCCGAACTGGATTGATGGACACTATGCAGGTATCTTCGAGTGGGATTCTTCTGCAACAAAATTCTCTACAGCAGCTGAAGGTCGTGAAATCGTAGTTGGTGATTACTTCGAAGACTTCGGAGATTACCAGGGAGGATATTCCAAAGTTGCTACTTGCTGGACAATGAAAGCTAGTACAGAGCATCCAAAGGAAGCAGCTATGTTAATCAACTTTTTATTAAATGATGAATCTAACCTTCTTGGTTCTGCATTTGGTAGCCCATCTAGCGCATCTGCTAGAGAAGCAGCAGTTGCAGCAGGAACGTTAAATGAACAGGTTGCTGAAGCAAATGAAAAAGTTATTGCTTGGACATCTTTCAGCTTAGATTCTACATTTGAATCTGCTGAATTAAAGAGCAATCCAGATGGTGTATACTATGATGTTATGGCTGGTTTAAGCTATGGAGATTATGATGTTGAAACAGCTGCTCAGACATTAGCTGATGGTATTCAGGGTGTATTAGATGCACAGTAATCTATCATAAGATAGAAGAATAGTACTAAAACATCAAGGGCTGCTGTTTTTCGGCAGCCCTTGTATAAAGGTAAGATTATGGATGGAAACTTATTTTTTGACCAATTTCTAAAAGAAAGAAAAAACACAAAAGTAGCAACATTTTTAGAAGGATGCAGACAGATGTATGAGGTATCCGGACAAGAAATTTTTGCCGACTTTATTGTGAAAAATATAACAGAAAAGGTTGATAAGGAAAACACCATTCGAAGTGATAAAGCGGAAAAGTATCTTTTCGATAGTATTGACACAGGAAAACAATTATTTTTTGTATATGAACGAACGGGTGAGGAAAAATATCGCGAAGCGATAGCGGGGCTGATAGAAGAGCTTAAAAAGTTAAGACGCACGAAATCAGGAATTTTTTCACAAGAGAGCGGTTCACCTGATATTTTTAAAATATCAGATTTTTATCAGATACTTCCTTTTTATATGGAATATGAAACGAAGTATCACAATAAGGCGGAATATAATGAGATCGTAGCTCAGTTCCAAAAGATACGAAAGTATTGCTATAACGAAGAAAAAGGCCTGTACTATCAAGCATACGATGAAGCAAAAGAGCAACCATGGTGTAATAATGAAACAGGGTTATCTCAAGAATTCTCAATGAGAAGTATGGGATGGTATTTGATGGCGCTGATTGACGTTATCGGAACTATGAGCGAAGAGATTTATGAACACTATAGAACATTGGGGGATCTCTTCAAAGAATTAGTAAAAGGGATTCTTCCTTACAAAGATGCGGAGCCGGGAATGTTTGGTTATGCTATTTGTAAAGCATCCCGTATAGGAATCTTAAATAAAGAAAAATATGCGGGTGAAGGAATAAAGCTTATAGAATTATTTTGTAAGCAGATGGATGATATATCCAGTGACGAAGATATGGGGATTTGTATGATGGCATATGCCCAGAGACAAATGTTAAAGAAAGAATGGGAAAAGGAGGTACATCATCTTGGCTAAGAAAACAGAGCAAGCTGTTGCAGTAACAAGTCAAAAAAAAGGATTCAAGAAATTCTGTAAGGATAATATTGGATTTTTCTTTATCCTTCCATGGTTAATTGGTTTCCTTGTATTTAAACTGTATCCAATGGGATCATCTTTGTTTTACAGTTTTACCGATTACAATTTATTTAAAGGTATCAGAGAAATGGGAACATTCCAGAACTATATTGATATCTTTACCACACCTAGTATTGTAGAGGCATTAAAGGTAACTTTTAAATATGCATTTATTACGGTACCATTAAAATTGGTATTTGCGTTATTTATTGCATACATTTTGAATTTTAAACTCAAAGGTGTAAATTTATTTAGAACCGTTTATTATGTACCATCTATCTTAGGTGGTTCTGTAGCAATTGCAGTATTGTGGAAAGCAGTATTTAAAGATGATGGTCTGATTAACACAGCATTGTCATTCTTTGGAATCAACGGACCAAGTTGGTTGGGAGATCCAAATTATTCATTAATTGTTATTAGTTTACTTCGTGTATGGCAGTTTGGTTCTGCAATGGTTATCTTCCTTGCAGCATTAAAAGGTGTTCCTACAGAATTATATGAAGCAGCATCCATCGACGGTGCAGGTAAATGGCGTCAGTTCTTTACTGTAACAGTGCCGTTGATTACACCAGTTATTTTCTATAATTTAGTAACACAGTTATGTCAGGCATTCCAGGAATTCAATGGACCTTACATTATTACACAGGGTGGACCAAGAAATTCAACCACTTTGATTTCATTGTTGATTTACAATAACGCATTCGGAAGATACAATATGGGTATGGCAAGTGCAATGGCATGGGTATTATTCATTATCTTGATGTTCTTTACTGTGATTGCATTCTTAAGCCAGAAATATTGGGTATTCTATTCTGATGATGAAGGAGGTAAGTAAAAAATGGGTGAACATTCAGCTAAAAGTAAAACATCTAGAATCATTAGCCTGATTCTTCGCTATACCATCCTGATTGCTGTTGGATTTATTATGATTTATCCATTATTATGGATGATTGGAGCTACTTTTAAGACAAATGCAGAAATTTTCTCTTCCGTAGGATTATTTACAAAAAATCCTACATTACAGGGTTACATTGATGCGATGAATAACTATGGCGGTACCATTAATATCTGGACAGCTATGCTTCATACCTATGAATATGTAATTCCAAAAGTTGTATTTACTATTATTTCGGCAACGATTACTGCCTATGGTTTTGGTAGATTTGAATTTAAAGGTAAGGGATTCTTATTTGCAGTATTGATGTCAACTTTATTCCTTCCACAGGTTGTATTAAATGTACCACAGTATATTTTATTCAACAAATTAGGATGGGTTGATTCTCCAATTTATCTTGCAATTATTGTTCCTACTTTATTTGCAACTGATACTTACTTTGTATTCATGTTAATTCAGTTCCTTCACAATGTTCCAAAGGAATTAGAAGAAGCTGCAAAAATTGATGGATGTAATGTTGTTCAGACATTGATTAAAGTAATTTGTCCGATGCTTTCACCAGCGTTGGTATCATGTGCATTATTCCAGTTCATGTGGTCATCCAACGACTTTATGGGACCATTGCTTTATGTATCTACACCAGCAAGATATCCAGCAGCAATCTTTGTTAAGATGTCAATGGACGGAGATGCAGGATTTAGCTGGAACCGAATTTTAGCATTATCCTTAATTTCTATCTTACCATCCTTAATCGTATTCTTCCTTGCACAGGATAAATTCGTTGATGGTATTTCAGCCGGTGGTGTTAAGGGCTAAAATTTAGGAACTTTCAGTAACCAATAGAAAGAAGAAAGAGTTTTACAACAGGGGGCAGCATCTTATGTTGCCCCCTATTCCTATAAATTACAGAAATCTATATTTATCGCAAGATTTTCTTTATGTTTTTGAAATTTTATGTTGCACAGTAGCAATTATTTAACATGAGGCACGCTTTCGCTACTTGTCGCTCGCAGTGGTACATAAGAGGCTAAAATACAGCCTCTAAGTACCAGCGGCTCCAAAGTGCCTCATTTATAAACAATTGCTACTGCGCAACTTACATTTTGAAAGACGGAAAGAAAAAGCTTACAACAAATCTAGATTTATCGAATTCTATTCTTTGGTTTGTTGACAATTTCTACAACTTACACTATGAAAAACCACAATGAATAGCTTTGAAAAATAAGATTTTTTCTAGATTCCTTAAATCTAGATTTGTTGATTATTGCACTGTAAGGCGGTGCCTCACAATTTGACAGGTGGGCAAGGGAGATTCGACAATTTCGACATGACTTTACACGATGGAGATGAGACTTAAAATCGTGGAAGCCCTTGCTGAACACGATTTAGCATTCAAAGGCTCATCGGAATGCTTCGTGTAATGGAATGGAGAAACTGTTGAATCTCTCTTGACCATTTTTCATATCGTTTCAGGCACCGCTCACTGCCTAAATTTAATAAATATAGATTTGTGTAATTTGTAAGAATGGAATATGATAGATAGGACATTCGGAAAGGACAAGAAAAATGAAACTTGAAATCATAATGAAAACGGCAAGAAGTATCACGATTGAAATTGATGATAGTGGTATTTATGAAACAAAAGAAATGTATCGCGTAGTTGTAAATGGAGAGGAATGGCAGACAACGCAAAAAGTCATCACTTCTGTTTATGGATTAAAACCGGATACGGATTATAAGATTGAGATTATTACGGAAGATGGAAAAAAGGAAGACGAAATTTCATTTCATACGGACTATGAATTTGTGACTTTAAATGTTCGGGATTTTGGGGCAAAAGGCGATGGGGTGACAGACGATACAAATTTCATTCAGGCGGCAATTCTCTGTTGTCCAAAAGACAGCCGCGTGCTGATTCCGGCAGGAACGTATAAGATAACCTCTCTTTTTCTAAAAAGTGATATTGCAGTGGAACTTGCAAAAGGAGCAGAACTTCTTGCGGATACGGTAAGAGAGCATTATGCGATTCTTCCGGGTATGATAGAAAGCTATGATGAAAAGGATGAATATAACCTTGGAACATGGGAAGGAAATCCTCTTAAAATGTTTGCTGGGATTATTTCCGGAATCCAGGTATCCAATGTAAAATTATATGGACAGGGAAGTATCAATGGCGCTGCAAATCATGAGAACTGGTGGTACCAGGAAAAAGTCATGCGAATTGCATTCCGTCCAAGAATGCTATTTTTAAGTCATTGTGAAAATATTCAGGTACAAGGACTTTACTTCCACGATAGTCCGGCATGGGTGATTCATCCATATTTTAGTAAAGAACTGGTTTTTGCAGACCTGCGCGTGGAGAACCCACAGCAGTCACCAAATACGGATGGACTTGATCCGGAATCCTGCGAGAATGTAGAAATCCGTGGAATTCATTTTTCATTAGGAGATGATTGTATTGCAGTCAAATCCGGAAAAATTTATATGGGCAAAAAGTATAAGACACCGTCAAAAAATATCCATATCAGCCAGTGTTTGATGGAAAACGGACATGGAGCCGTTACGATTGGAAGTGAGATGGCAGGTGGTGTTGTGAATCTGGTTGTGGAAAAATGCAGATTTTTTGATACAGACCGTGGATTACGAATAAAAACAAGACGTGGACGTGGAAAAGATGCGGTAATTGATCAGATTATTTTCCGTGATATTGAAATGGATCATGTGATGACACCGTTTACCGGAAATGCATTTTATTTTTGCGATCCGGATGGAAGAACGGAATATGTGCAGTCGAGAGAACTTTATCCGGTAGATGAAAGGACTCCGGAATTAAAACATTTTGTATTTGAAAACATCCATGCAACAAATTGTCATGTGGCAGCGATTTATTTTGCAGGGCTACCGGAGAAAAAAATCGAAGAAATTGTAATGCGTAATGTAGACGTTTCTTTTGCAAAAGATGCAAAAAGTGGTGTTCCGATTATGTCAAATGGAGTAGAGGAATGCAGTAAGCGGGGAATTTACGCAGAAAATGTATCCCGTTTCGTCTTAGAAAATGTCAGGGTTGAAGGACAGGTTGGAGAAGCGGTAGAACTTCATAATGTGGATGAATTTGTACATGAATAATATTTTATTTGGTGGAAGTAGTTGGAATGGAGGAGAAAAATGCAGTTAGGAATTCGTTTACATGATATTAAAAAAGCACCTTTAGAAGAACGTTTGGAAATTGCAAAGGAACAGGGATTTCTCTGTGGACATCTGGCACTTTCTAAAGTAATCTCAGAATACTCAGTGGAAGATAGTGCTTTGACACCTGGCTTTGCAATGTATTTAAAAAAGATTTTTCAGAAAAACAATCTGGATGTGGCAGTGCTGGGGTGTTACTTAAATCTGGCAAATCCAAATGAAGAAAGCCTGAAAAAAATAACACATCGCTATATGACGCATATTCGTTTTGCTTCTTTGCTTGGGGCAGGTGTAGTTGGAACAGAAACAGGTGCACCGAATGAAGGCTATAAATTCGAAGAGGCTTGCCGCTCGCAGGAAGCGTTGGATACGTTTATTAAAAATGTGCGTCCGGTAGTCGAATATGCAGAAAAAATGGGTGTTATTTTTGCAATTGAGCCAGTGGCAAAACATATTGTCTGGAATCCGAAGCGTGCCAGAGAAGTGTTAGACACGATTCAGTCGCCGAACCTTCAAATTATTTTTGACCCGGTTAATCTTTTGGATATTCATAATTATCAGAACAGGGAAGAAATTATTGCGGAAGCGATTGAACTGCTCGGAGATGATATTGCTATGGTGCATATCAAGGACTTCGTGGTAAAAGATGGAGAATTGGTATCGGTAGCAGCTGGAACAGGGGAAATGGATTATACACAAATCATTCGTTTTATTAAGGAAAAGAAGCCACATATTCATGTGACACTGGAAAATACTGTGCCGGAAAATGCAGTACAGTCGAAAAAATTTATCCAGAGATTATGGGATGAGTGTGAAATATAAAAGAAACTGTGGTAAAGTACAGGAAGATTTTCAAGTTGCAAAAAGCAGACAATGTTATGGAAATGTGTTGAGAAAAAGGTTATAATGGCAAAGAAAAAAAGAAGTATAGAAAGGTTTTGATTCAAAATGTTAGATAGAATTTTTAATGTAGATAATCCGGTATTCCGTGCCATTAATACGATTGGTAAGATTTTTTTGCTGGATATGCTCTGGCTGGTTTGTTCTTTGCCGATTTTTACAATAGGTGCATCTACGACAGCATTGATATATGCCTGTATGAAAATAAAGGATGATGAAGGCTATGTGACAGCGAATTTTTTTAAATCCTTTAAGGAAAACTTTAAGCAGGCAACAGTGATTTTTTTGTTGTATCTTGTAGTTGGAATTATTTTAGGAGCAGATTTTGTACTTGGCAATCAGATTGATAATCGAAGCATTGGTCTTGCTTTGCAGATTGGTGCAGGAATTCTTGCAATTCCATATTTTCTTTCTTTGTTATATGTGTTTGGAGTGCAGGCCCGTTTTGTAAATTCCGTAAAAGATACGATTCGCTATGCCTTTTTTATGTCACTTCGTCATATGAAAGATACCCTTCAGATGGCAATCCTTATGATTCTGTTTTTGTGGGTGAATACTACGGTGCTACTGGCGAACTTTTTAAGTCTGATTTATGGAGTTGGGCTGATGGGATTTTTCTTTGCAGCATATTATCGACATGCATTTGAAAAATATTTGAATCCCTCCGAGGAGAAAGAAGAGAGTGCAGGACAGTAGCTTTACAATACTATGGGTACGCAATTTTTTTACTTATTCATGACAATATGATACATTAAAGAGTCCGTATATCAGAAGAAACTGATATGCGGACTCTTTTTAACTAAGACTGTAAACCCAATCCCCAAGAACTACATCTGGTTGATAATCAGAAAGAACTTCATCCGGGAGTTCCTGGACAAATTTGGCGCGATGGGAGGTGTCTATTGGTGTCTTATCTGTGTTATGGCACTGCGCTTCCGCATAAAAGACAGTTTCTCTGGCATGTGCTTTATCCCAGTCATAAAAGCCTGCCATATTGATATGGGAACCATAGGTGCAGTTTAGAAAAACGGTCTTAGCGTAATCGCGCCATGGACGCCCTAAATAGACCGTTTCAGGAGGACAGTCGCTTGTTAATTCACACTGGTAAAAAACGTAGCCGTATGGCTGTCCTGCAGGCGTAGAAGCGGCTGTTACATATCCTTGTACAGGGTCGGAATCATTTCGGAGAATGGAATGAATCTGGCAACGTTCAAAATAAGCAGTAGCCCCACCAAAGATAAAGTCGATATCTCCGCAAATAAAACAATTCCTGTAATACTGTCTGGTCGGAGTACGTGGTGCAAATTCTTTTGGACCGCGAAAACCACCGGGTTCATATTCCTTTTCAGGAAGAGGCGCGGTAAAAAGAGTATCCTGGCAGCTGATTAGGCGGCAGTTTTCACAGAAAAATGCATCACCGTCAGCATATAGTGCAATGGCTTGTCCTGCTTTTTGGGAAGGACCGGAAGCATTTTCTATGGTCAGATTTTTTAGTGAAATATGGTTGGCATTTACAAATAGGGTATAGGAGCGAAAGGTTCCTCTTTTCATGCCGTCCGGCATAAGAAAACGGGCATAATCATCATAAGTAATGATGGTGTTTTCCGGCGATTCTCCCTGTAAGGTAACGAAGGGGATATCAATTTCTAGTTTTTCATGGTAAACCCCTGCACCAATGGAAATGGTAACAGGGGTCTTAGAATCTTTTGGAATAGAAGCTAATGCTTCCGTAATGGTAGAATATGCCGCAGAATCTGTTTTAGAAACAAAAATGGTCTGACTCATTAGCGGTGATCTCCTAAATAGAAAAGTGCGAGGGTGCCTGGACCGGAATGCGCACCAATGGTAGGTCCGACATAATCAATCATAAAGTTTTCAATTCCAATTCGCTCTTTGATTAAATCGGCTAAGGCCTGCGCGTCTTCCAGACAATCTCCGTGACTAATGAAAACAACGTCGTTTTTATCTTTCCAGTCACCAATCTGCTGTTCCATACAGTCTACAAGAGCGCTGATGGATTTTTTACGTCCACGGGATTTAATAAGAGGAATCAGATGTCCCTCATCATCTACGTGAAGAATTGGTTTGATACTCGCAATGGTTCCAAGAAAAGCGGCTGTTTTACTAACGCGGCCACCACGGTACAGATGAAATAAGTCATCTACGGTAAAATTGTGTACAAGATGAAGTTTATGATCTTCTAACCATGTGGCAACGGTATCAAGATCAGAACCGGATTCTTTCATCTGAACTGCCTTATACACTAAAAGTCCTTCCCCTAAAGTTGCAGCGAGGGAATCCACAAGGACTACCCGATGATTAGGATATTTTTCCATAACATCAGAAGCGGCAATACGTGCACTGTTATAGGTTCCACTTAAGCCGGAAGAAAAAACGATATAGAGGATATCCGTATCTTTTGTCTGAATCAGATGTTCAAAAAAAGATGCCAGTTCTTCTGGATTTGCCTGAGAAGTTGTCGGTAGGGAACCATTTCGCATTTTATCATAAAAATCTTTTTCATCGAGTGAATTCTCTTTGGTATAAGTAACACCATCTAAGGTATAAGGAAGAGAAATCACAGGGATGTGGTGTTCGTTTAAATAGCTGTCTGGCAAATCTGCCGTACTGTCAGTCATGATAATATAGTCTTTCATTATGTTAAAGTACCTTTCTTATAAAATGATTAATTTTCAAATTCGTTAAAGCGGCGGACACGGAGAGCTCCTTTTAAAAGATAAACTTTTACAGGAGCAGATGGATTCTCCAAAAGATAGCAAAGCTGCTGAACCGCTAACTGGACAATCTGATTTACCGGTTGTGTAATTGTATCAATACAAATCTGAGCCAAAGAATGACTGTCTTCATTGGAATAACCGGTAAGAGAGATTTTACGTTCCGCTTTTTGATTATAGCGGATTAAATAATCCTGAAAACTCTGTGTTAAAGTCTGGGTTGCAGTTAAAATAGCGTTACATCCTTTTTCAGAAACATCTTTTACAAGTTCTTCAACGGAAAAATGCTGGTTATCTGTATAATAAATCCAGTTCTCCTGAAAACCTGTAGAAAGATTGTTCATGGCATCACGGTAGGCTTCTACAATTTCTTTTGTAGTTGAATAATCCGGTTTGTCACAGATACATGCGATTTTATGATATCCGGAATGCTCCATGTAGATAATTGCCTGATAAACGGCAGAATAATCGCTTGACAAAATACAGCAACGGTCGCATCCTTCCGGCTGGCGATTAATAAAGATGACCGGAATATCAGAAGGAACAGAGTCACGAATTTGGTCATATTCTGTAGCAGAAGAAAGTATCAAAATACCATTTGTAACAGAACCATAGTAGGTAAGAAGATCACGTTCCCGTTCGATATTGTGATCGGTAATGGAAACTATCGTACGAAATCCCTCTTTTTCCAAAGCAGTGGTTGCAAGAGAAAGGAAATTTGCAGAAAAATTATTTGTAATATTGGGAAGAATAATGCCAATTGTATGTTCTTGATCTAAAACCATATGCCCACCTCAATTCTAAGTCTTTGGTATCTGTTTGGATAAGAACCATACAGATAAGTCTTTTTTTTCATTATATCGAATTTCCAGAAAAATACAATTCTTAAATAAATATAAATTGCAGAAAGGTACTTTACATTTGAAACAAAAGAACGTATCATAAAAACAATCTTTTTATCTAAAAATGTCATTTACGAAAAGAACCCGGAGAAATGGGGAAAAAGATGAGAAAAGCAAAAGTAATTGGCATTTTCGGCTGGGAACAGACAGATTTATGTATCTATCTTGCCAGCATTCTTGAGAATATGAAATATCATATTCTTGTCATTGACAATTCCATGGAACAGAAGATGGATTGTTGTATTCCAAAACCAAAAACAAAAACAGAACTTAATATTGTAACCTATAAGAATGTGGACTATCGGTGGAAAGTACCTGTCGGAGAGTGGCAGAACAATCAGTATGATTTTGTCATAGTAGATATGGGAAAAGAGCCTTTAGAAGATGAAATCCGGCAGTGCGAAGAAGTTTTTCTGGTAACAGGGTGTGACTACGTATGTATTCAAAAATACAGGGCATTTATGTTACAGATAAAAAAACCGATGGCAGTTATTATTCGCAATTATCACAGGGGGATGATGCTTGAAAAACAGATTATCGGGCAACTTGAAGCAGAAAATTGCTTTGTGATGGAACATTATCTTCTTCCATTTGATGAGTGGGATGAAAGTAAGCGGATTTCCATGCAGTACATCGGTTATCGGGATTGTAGCGGTATTTCAAAAGAATTAGAAAAACTGTTGTTTCATTTAGGATGCATACTTGTAAAACAGGGATATCATGTTGTTTTAACAGGAATGCGTCGTGCGAAAAGGGGGGAATGTTATTGAAATTTTTCTTTTTTGGACAGGAGAGAAATAGTGGAACAACCTCGAATATGGTGGCAATTGCAACCAGACTTTCGGTGAAGGAACAAAAGAAAATTATTCTATTACAGTTAGGGAAAAAAGCAGAAGCAATAGAAACGGCCTTTTACAGGAGTTGGGAAAATCAGAAGTTACGGGAAAATTGTGCGTATTTTTTGGCAGAAGGGTTTGATTATCTTTTGCAAAAAAATACCGTCAGAAGAGAAGAAATTAGAAAGGTATTAAAAGAATTTATACCGGAACTTCTCTATTATTTTCCGATGGGAGAAAGAGAGATTACGATGTTAGAGCCGGAGCAGTATCAGAAGTTTTTAAGACGAGTCATAGATGAGTTAGAGCAAATGGCAGATTATGTATTTGTGGATTGCGGGGCAATGGAAGTAAAGGCTGTAGAATTTTTAAAAAGGAAAGAGGATTTGTTGGTTATGAATTTAAAACAGACTTCAGAATCTTTTGATGCCTTTTTCCTGAAACAATATAATACTGCTCAAAAATTTTTTTATCTGGTGGGAAATTATCATTTTGATTCTGTGTATAACAGAAAAAATCTTTACCGTATGTATCGCATTCCGCAGGGATGCTTCGGGGTGATTCCATATAATCCTCAATTTCAGTATGTGTGTCAAAAAGGACAATTATGGCGTTATTTGTCAGATAGTCATCCGTTATTACCGGAGCAGGAAAGGGATAAGGCATTTCGAAGAGAAACGGACTGCGTTTTAAAGGCAATGCTGGAGGAAACCGGATATGAAAAATAAAAAGCTGACCTGTCTGTCAAGAGAGGAAATGGTAGAGGCGATATGCTGTCATTTGAATCAGATTTTACGGGAAAACTTATATGAGATGGATTTAAACCAGGAGCAGTTGACGTGTCTGGAACAACAAAAAGAAGAACTAAGGATGTACTTGAAACAAGCTGGAACAGGAGATGAAAAGGCAAAAACTTATTTAATATCCATAATCCAGGAAAGTCTGATAAAGCTATATGATATGGATGAGAAAAAAATAGAAACGACCTATTTCTTTTCGGAAGAGGGATGTAAGAAAGTTTCGTTTCAGTTTGAAATTTTGTTATATTTGTTGGAAAAAGAGGCGGGAGCGGACGCTTTTGAGGTGTTGGTGGAACGGTATGGATTATTGCAGAATCAGAAAGGAAAGGTTCCGCAGATAACAGCAGAAGAAATTCAAAAAATTTATGAAAAGGAAAAAAGAAGGTTAAGTTTCGCAGAACAGTTAGAGCTCTTGAGTAGAAATATCTATGCTTATTATAAAGGCCTTGGAGTGATTGACACCATACGGGATATGCATATCGATGGAGTCTCTGGAGGAGTTTCCGGAGAAGATGGCAATCAGGAAAGTGTGTGGTTATTTTATAAAGGAAGAAGTGTACATCTTACGTTTTTAAGTTTTGAATCGGAGAAAGAGTTAGAAAGGGTGGCAAGAAATTGTTGCCGGTTTCAACAGCCTGGCGAACTTTCCAAGACAAAAGGGTATCTGGTGCATGAGATGGCAGATCATGCCAGAGTAGTTGTAGTACGTCCCAATTTTGCAGAACACTGGATGTTCTTTATTCGAAAATTAGATGTTACAAGAAAAAAGAAGCCGGAAGAATTGTATCGTCAACCAGGAGCGGAAGCGGTGATACAGTTGTTGCGGTTTCTGGTAAAGGGATGTCAGATTTTTGCAATCACAGGAATGCAGGGATGTGGTAAGACAACGCTATTAATGGCACTAGTAGATGCCATTGCTCCTGAATATCCGATACGTGTTTTAGAACAGGCATTTGAACTTCATCTGCGGGAGGCATATCCGGAACGGAATATTGCAACATTCCGGGAAACTCCGGAAGTGGATGGACAGGAAGGACTTGAAGTGCAAAGAAAAACGGATGGGGCAGTGACGATTATTGGGGAAGTGGTAGCTCCGAGAGTTGCTGCATGGATGGTAGAAAGTGCACAAAGTGGTTCTCTTTTTACTCTTTTTACGCATCATGCCCGTACGACAGAAGGACTTTTGTATTCCCTGAGAAACAGCTTAATGAGAGAAGGGAATTTTAGGTCAGAAGAGCTTGCACTGGAACAGGTGGTACATGTGATTGGGTTTGACGTGCATCTACACATGGATAGAAATGGAGAACGCTACATTGAAAGAATCAGTGAGATTTTACCGGGAGAAGAAAAAAAGAAATACCGGGTGAGAGAGCTGATCCGTTACGAGAACGGAGTATATAAGAAATGTGGATCTTTAAGTGAGAAAAGAAAGCGCGATATGGCAAAGTGGATGACAAGAGAAGAAAGGGAGGAATTTTTTGAAATGGATTTATGAAATCAGTCTTGCGGTTCTTTTGGGTGTGTTGGTCTATAAGGTTCTGTTGCAGCGAAAAAAGGAAAGAAAAAGAAAGAGTGAGGAGGAAAAATTAGAACAATATCTGATAGAACTAATCAGCTGCTACAGGAAGTATCGAAATGTACAAGAGGCGGTGGAAGAGGCCAAGGAGCGGATTGCAGAAAAATTTGGCAGAGAAAATGTGAAAAAAAACGGGAAAGAGCAGGAGCAGCTTGCGTATTCCCTTTTATTGGAACGACTTTGCAGTCTGGTTGCGGAAACAGGGGATCGAAAACAGCATGGAGAGTCACTTTTTTTGAAAAATCTATCCTATATCAGAGAAGAGTTAAAGGAAGACTATCTGTTTCGCCAGAATCGAAGTTATTACTTTTTGGGACTTTCAAAATTGTGTATCATACCATTTTTTCTGATTCCTTTTATTGCATTCTGGGCTACCGGAGTATTAGATACATTATCGGGATATTATGGTGGAACATTTTCTCTTGTTACAACTACAATGTGTTTTGTAATGACAGCGGCAGCATATGAACTTGTGGCTTGGCTTGAAATGCCGGATCTGCTTCAGGGACTGAACTATAAAGTAGAAAGAAAAATGCTAAAGAATGTCTGGATTTCAGCAGGAATTAATAGAAAAATGAAGAGACATTACAGCTATTATCTTTTCCGAAACGAAAAGCTGAAATTATTACAAGGGTTTGGAAACATCAGAGAATTTGAACTGAAAAAGAGATGGACAGGAATCTGTTATCTGTGTTTTGGAATATTTTTCTGTGTGATATTACGAAGCGTTGAAATAAAACAAATCCCACAACAATTAAATTTTCCCAAGGTATACACGTTATTGGAGGAAGAAGAGGTAGAAGCAATAGAAGGGAAAATGAAAGAACAGTTTTGGGATTTGTGTAGTGGAAAAAGTACGCTAGAAGAGGTGAAGGAAGTTTGGTCAGAGGAAAAGAGTGAGGTAGGAGAAACAGCTTTCCTGCAGGTAGAACAAAGCTATCGGGAATGGGAAGAAAAGAAAAAGAACGTCTGGATTTTTCTATGGTTGATTCCATTTGGAATTTGGGGTTATTGGAAGCCGGAATTTATTCTATGGCTGCGGGAACAAAATGTAGGAGAAGAACGTTTGAAAGAGGTTCGTAGAATGCAGACCGTATTTTTAGTGCTTGCACAGGATAAGGCAATGACGGTAGAGCAGATTCTGGAGGGGATGGAGGAAAGTGCGGTATTGTTTCGTAAGGCAATTGAAGAAACAGTGGACCATTTTACCTACGATAGAAAAACGGCGATAGAACAACTTCGAAAAAATGCAGCTTGTGAACAAATGGGGAGAATATGTGATACGCTGCTGGCTTGTGAAGAGGCGGGGGTAGAAGAAGCTTGTAACGGATTGGAAGAAGAAAGGGCATATACGTTACGCCAGCAGGTACAGGAGCGGCTGGAACATATGAGGGAAAGAGCAGCAGTTGCTAAATTACTGGCATATCTGCCATTTTTGACGGTTCTGGGATTGAAACTTATACTGCCATTTGTGGCAGAAGGATTAAGCCAGTTGAAACTATATAGCAGTGGAATGTCAAATTATTTTTAGAAAGGGGAATGTCAAATGGAAAATAGTTTAAAGGGATTAACGTTAGCAGCAGGAATTATTATTACCTGTATCATAATTAGCTTGGGATTTTATGTTGCAAGGGAAGCAAGGGATACAGCAGCAAATGGAACAGGGCAGATTAATAAGTTGCAGGCAGAATTCTCGGATACATCTAAAACAATGTATGATGGAACAGAAGTATCCGGAAGTGAAGTATTAAATGTGATTCGTAAATATAGTGAGGACACGTTTGGAATTTTAGTTCATACCAATAAACAGAGTACCTATTATCATTATCAATTTGATACATCGACAGGTGAATTGGGAAAAAGTGTGAATAACAGCTATAAAAATGCGCAAGATGTCACCAATAGCAGTTATATCAATCCTACTGGAAGGTTTGAAGGAAGTGTAGTAAAAGATGTCAATGGAACAATTGTGGGGCTTGTTTTTAATCAAGTTTCTTAAGAACTCTAATGAAATGAGAAAAAGAAAGGAAAGGAAAGAAATGGATCAGGTAGTAGAAGCAATTGAACTAGGAGCAGCTGTTTTACTATTTGTTTTTGCACTTTATGTTGGAAGGCGAATGTGGGTGGGGTGTGAAGAATTATATGATGCTCTGCGAACAGAACTTCGTCAGGAAAGATGCGTAGAGGAAGTGTATGATGAATGATATTTTTGGAAGAGTGACGGCAATATTTGTGGCAGTAAATTTGTTCTTTGGAGTACCTTTTGAAGCAATGATGGAGCGGATGCAGGGAGCCGCACAGATGTATTTGCTGGCGGAAGAAACAGACTTTATCGATAGTATTTGTAATACGGGTTTTTTGAATCTGGACATGTACGAGGAATTGATGTGGGAAATTGCAAAGGTGCCGGGAAGGTATGAAGTTGAACTTTTGCAGGAACGAAAAGAACTTGTTCTGGAGAATGGAGAGGTTACTTATGTCAGCAGATACTATGATACAGAGGAAATTTTAGAAACAATTCGTACAGGAGATAAGTATTATTTCTTGAGAAATGACTACATACGTATATGTATTATACAAAAGGAAGGAGGAATACATTTGCCGGGAATTGGGGATCAGACAATGAATGTATTTTATGGAGGAACAGTGAAATATGAAGCTTTCTGACTGGGGCATTCTTTATGGAGTTTTATTTGTATGCGTAGCGGTTCCAATCGGGCTCAAGCATTATTACTTTCAACAGGCACAGTTTACAACAGAGGAATACAATCGTAATATTGACCGGTCTGCATGGGATTGTTTGATGGATACGGTAGAAGAGGAATATGAGGATGGTTCTATTCGGCTGAATGGGAAAGCGGCAGAAAAACATTTTTATGAACAACTCTTTTTTGTGTTTGATGCAGTTAGTGCAGGGGAAAAAGAGGCATTAAGTTCCGGAGTACAGATGATGAAAATAGTCAATCAGAATCAGATGCTGACTATGGAAGAAACGGAGCAAATTAGAAGTGAAATGGAGCAGGAGGCAAATCGTAAGTATGAAGGGGATGCGAAGTTGTTCTCCTTTTATTTCCCATATGTGAAAGAAGAGGTATGGTATCAGAATCTTGCAGAACATGGAATTTATGTGTTTTATGATGTGCCGGATCGATATGAAATGGAATATGATCGTTATTTGTTTAGTGGAAGCAGAATCAAAAAGAGCAGTCGCTAGTGCGACTGCTCCTCTTTCTCTTTTTCAAGAGGCTTCTTGATATATATTTTTTCAACACGATTCTTATCCATCTGCTCAACTCGTAAGAGAACATCATCATCTGTGATGATGACTTCGTTCTTCTCTGGGAGATGATCTAGAAGTCCAATTAGATAACCACCAATGGTATCATAATCTTCAGAAGTAAAGGAAAGACCAAGTTCATCACAGAGGTCTTCCAGATTGGTAGAACCAAGGACAATGTATTCCCGTTCATTTAGTTTCACAATGGAGTCTTCTTCGTCAGAATCATATTCGTCACGAATTTCTCCTACGATTTCTTCTAATAAATCTTCCAGGGTAATCAGACCTGCTGTTGCACCATATTCATCGAGAACAATAGCAAGATTAATTGAAGACTGTCTCATCTCAAGAAGTAATTCTGCTGTATTTTTATGCTCATATGTATAAAAAGGCTCTCGCATGATTTCTCGGATAGAAAAATGTTCTTTGTCCTTAAAAAGCAGAAGATCTTTCATATTGATAATTCCAACTACGTTATCTGTTGTACCTTCGTAAACAGGAAGACGAGTGAATTTATCAGTTTCAAAGATTTCTATTAATTCGTCATAAGTATTATTGATATCGGCAAATGTCATATCAATACGTGGAACCATGACTTCTTTTGCCTGTGCATCACCAAAATCGAAGAGATTATTGATAATCTCATGTTCTTCACTTTCAATGACACCACTTTCATGGCTGACGTCCACAATGGTACGAAGTTCTTCTTCTGTCATCTGGTTCTGTGTTGCATTCGGATCAACATGAAGTAAACGAAGAACTCCTAAAGACAACTGATTCACAATAAAAATAACCGGAGTCAGAATCTTCATCAAATAGTAAATGACACTGGAATAAGATAAGGAAATTTTATCAGAATGTAAAGTTGCCAGTGTCTTAGGTGTTACCTCTCCGAAAATTAGAATCAGGAGAGTAAGAATACCGGTTGCAATTCCGGCACCAACGCTTCCAAAGATTTTAATGGCAAGCGTAGTAGCAAGGGAAGAAGCGGAAAGGTTTACCACGTTGTTACCAATTAGGATAGCACTTAACATCTTTCCGGAATTATCGGTAATTTCTAATACACGGGCCGCCTTTTTGTTTCCCTCTTCCATGAGTGTACGCATTTTAATCCTATTTACAGTGGTTAAAGCAGTTTCTGCAGAAGAGAAAAATGCAGACAACAATAGTAAGATTACTAAGCTGACAAGTTGAAATATGTCACTAGTGTCCAAATAAGTTCACCTCAGTTTGTTAAAATTTTATAGAAATACAACTGAAATGAGACATCTCCGAATGTATCGTCTGCATTTCAGTTGTATCATAATAATATTATATTGTTATTTATTCGTCAATACTATAATTTGGTGCTTCTTTTGTAATATGAATGTCATGTGGATGACTTTCACGTAAAGCAGCAGCAGAGATTTTAACGAATTTTCCTTTTTCTTTTAAGTCTTCGATGGTTGGGCATCCACAGTAACCCATACCGGAACGGATACCACCAACTAACTGGAATACGGTATCTTCTACATTACCTTTATAAGCAACACGTCCTTCAACACCTTCCGGAACTAATTTCTTAGCACCTTCCTGGAAGTAACGGTCTTTACTTCCGTTTTCCATAGCTGCGAGAGAACCCATACCACGATATACTTTATATTTTCTTCCCTGGAATAATTCGAAAGTTCCAGGAGCTTCGTCACATCCGGCAAAGATGCTTCCCATCATACATACGTTAGCACCTGCAGCGATAGCCTTTGTCATATCGCCTGAGAATTTGATACCACCATCAGCGATGATTGGAATACCAGCTTCTTTTGCTACTTCATAACAGTCCATAATTGCTGTAACCTGTGGAACACCAATTCCTGCAACGATACGTGTTGTACAGATAGAACCAGGTCCGATACCAACTTTAACTGCATCAGCACCGGCAGCAATCAAATCGCGTGTAGCAGCGCCTGTTGCAACGTTACCTGCAATTACCTGTAAGTCAGGGTAAGCTGCTTTGATTTTCTTAACAGCTTCTAAGATATTATGAGAATGTCCGTGTGCAGAGTCTACTACGATAACATCGACATGAGCTTTTACTAAAGCATCGACACGTTCCATCATGTTACCAGTAATACCAACACCTGCACCACAGAGAAGACGTCCCTGCTCATCTTTTGCAGAAAGCGGATATTTAATCTGTTTTTCAATATCTTTGATTGTAATCAGACCTTTTAAATGAAAATCTTTATCTACGATAGGAAGTTTTTCTTTTCTAGCCTGTGCAAGAATCTTTTTGGCTTCTTCTAAAGTAATACCCTCCGGAGCAGTAATTAAACCTTCAGAAGTCATGCTTTCTTTGATTTTCTTTGTGTAATCTGTTTCGAATTTTAAATCACGGTTTGTAATGATACCGACTAATTTTTCATTCTCACAGATTGGTACACCAGAGATACGGAATTTACGCATTAAATCTTCCGCATCCTGTAATGTATGTTCAGGAGAAAGGAAAAATGGATCGGTAATAACACCGTTTTCAGAACGTTTTACCTTATCAACTTCTTCTGCCTGAGCCTGTATCGACATGTTTTTGTGAATAATACCGATACCACCCTGTCTTGCCATTGCAATTGCCATTCTGTGTTCTGTAACGGTATCCATGGCAGCACTCATCATAGGAATGTTCAAGACGATTTTTTTCGTAAGATGTGTTGATAAATTAATCATGTTTGGAGTTACTTCAGAATACTGTGGAACTAATAAAACATCATCAAAAGTAATTCCTTCACCGATAATTGTACCCATTTTTGTTTCCTCACTTTCTTTTTATAAATGTGTTCCGTTTTTTGGTTGTATTTTCACGATAATAGCAAAAAAAAAGGGGAATGTCAACACAAAAAGGCAATAGACTTATAAAAAAACTATATTAATAAGAAAAACTAATAAATCAGATTAAGATGGGTTATAGAAATCCTTATTCACAAAGCGAAAAAGATGTGTTATGATGAATAGCAGTAGGCAACGAGGTCACTTTAAGGGGATTCGTCGCCTTTTTTCAAATAGAGATTTATTTTTGCAATGGACAAAAGAACTCTATTTGGATGGAGAGGAGAAAAGAGGGCAATGCAGTTTCGGCCATGTATTGATATCCATAATGGAAAGGTAAAACAAATTGTCGGTGGAAGTCTTTGCGATGAAGGTGACCGGGCAGAAGAGAATTTCGTAGCGACGCAGGATGCTGCTTTTTTTGCAGAACTGTATCAAAAGGAAAAGATTAAGGGAGGACATATTATTCTGTTGAATGCAGCAGACAGTCCTTATTATAATGAAACAAAGCAGCAAGCATTGCAGGCATTACGGACATATCCCGGAGGGCTTCAGGTCGGCGGGGGAATTACAGATTCGAATGCAGCAGAATTTTTAGAAGCGGGAGCAAGTCATGTAATAGTGACTTCTTTTGTGTTTCGAGATGGGAAGATTCACTATGAAAATTTGAAAAAGCTGATGAATGCAGTAGGGAAAGAACATCTTGTACTGGATTTAAGCTGTAGGAAACGTGATGGCACCTATTATATTGTAACGGACCGTTGGCAGAAATTCACAGAAGAAGCAGTTACAATAGCATTATTAGAGGAGCTTTCCCAATATTGTGATGAATTTTTAATACATGCGGTAGATGTAGAGGGAAAATGCAGCGGTATTGAGCAAGAGCTTGTAAAAATGCTGGGAGAATGGGGAAAAATCCCCATCACATATGCCGGAGGAGTTGGAAGTTTTTCAGACTTAGAAGAATTGAAGCTTCTTGGAAAAGGACAGTTAAATGTAACCATCGGAAGTGCACTTGATTTGTTTGGTGGACCGATGGCTTATGATAAAGTAATGGAATTTATGAAAGGTGAATGAGAAAGGACGAAGTGTTATGAGTAAGTATACGAGAGAAGATATTATCCGTATGGTAGAAGAGGAAGACGTGGAATTTATCCGTCTTCAGTTTACTGATATGTTTGGCACATTGAAAAATGTGGCAATTACATCAAGTCAGTTAGAGAAGGCATTGAACAATGATTGTATGTTCGATGGTTCTTCCATTGAAGGATTTGTGAGAATTGAAGAATCGGATATGTATTTATATCCGGATTTGGATACATTTACTATTTTTCCATGGAGACCACAGCAGGGAAAAGTAGCACGTATCATTTGCGATATTTATGATGTAGAGAGAAAACCATTTGAAGGAGATCCGCGTTATATTCTGAAGAAAGTTTTAAAAGAAGCAGATGATATGGGTTACCGTTTTGAAGTTGGTCCGGAATGTGAATTCTTTTTATTTCATCAGGATGATGAGGGAAGACCAACTACAATTAGTCATGAAAGAGCGGGCTATTTTGACTTAGGACCGGTAGATTTGGGAGAGAACGCACGACGTGACATGGTTTTGACTTTGGAAGATATGGGATTTCAAGTAGAGGCATCTCATCATGAGGCGGCACCGGCCCAGCATGAAATCGATATTCATTATGATGAAGCATTGAAGATGGCAGACAGCATCATGACATTTAAACTGACGGTAAAGACAATTGCAAAACGTCACGGTCTTTTTGCAAGTTTTATGCCTAAGCCGAAATATGGTGTCAACGGTTCCGGTATGCATATTAATATGTCACTTTTCAAAGGTGAGAAAAATATTTTTGCGGATGAGACAGATAAACTGGGATTAAGCAAAGAGGCATATTATTTCATTGGAGGTATCATGAAGCATATGAGTGGTATGTCAATGATTACGAATCCGTTAGTAAATTCTTATAAGCGTTTTGTACCGGGATATGAAGCTCCAATTTATATTGCATGGTCTACGAGCAATCGAAGCCCATTGATTCGAATTCCTGCAACAAGAGGAAATGGAACAAGAGTAGAACTTCGTTGTCCGGATCCTTCAGCAAATCCATATCTGACTTTAGCAGTATGTCTTGCAGCAGGATTAGATGGTATCCGCAATCAGATTATGCCGCCGGAAAGTGTGCCGGATAATTTGTTTGAGATGCAGATGGAGCAAAAAGAAAAATTGGGAATGAAAGCTTTACCAATGGATTTAGGTGAAGCATTGGAAGAATTTGAAAAAGATGATTATATTAAGGGCGTTTTGGGTACACATATTACAGAAAAATATGTAGAGGCGAAAAAGGCAGAATGGACAGAATATCGTGCACAGGTAACGGACTGGGAAATTCAGAACTATCTATATAAAATATAAGATTGAAACAAAAGAAAATTCGTTAAGTTAGAAACGAGGATTAGGTGTGACGAATATAGTTGTTGCATTTCCAAAAGAGGAAATTGCCCGAAATATCAAGAAAGTCCTATTACAGAACGGATATCATGTGGATGCGGTCTGTACGACAGGCGCACAGGCACTTCAGAGTGTCAACCGCTTAGATTCCGGAATTCTTATATGTGGATACCGCTTTATTGATATGATGTGCGGGGAACTGAAGGAGTACCTTCCGATACATTTTGAAATGTTATTGGTAGCATCGCCAACGAATTGTGATGAATTAGAACAAAGAGATGTTGTCTGTCTTCATACGCCTTTAAAAGTTCATGAATTGTTACAAACGGTTGAAATGATGGATTATTCCATCGGCAGGAGACGGAAAAAGGAAAGGTCCAAACCGAAAGAGCGGACAGAAGAAGAAAAACAGATGATTCAAAGTGCAAAAGAATTGTTAATGGAACGTAATAATTTTTCAGAAGAGGAAGCACATCGTTATATGCAGAAGCGAAGTATGGATAATGGTACGGGACTTGTAGAAACAGCCCAGATGATTTTAAGTTTGCTAAATTCATAAATATTTCTCAAAAACGATACTTTTCAAAGTATCGTTTTTTTGTTATAGTAGAAGCGGTTATGAAAAAACAGAACAAATAAACAGACGATTGTCTGAAAAAGGAAAGAGGAAAAGACATGTATCAGATTAATGAAAATTTTCAGAAGTTACCTGGAAGCTATCTGTTTAGTACAATTGCAAAAAAAGTAGCAGCTTTTTCAGAAGCAAATCCAGATAAAAATATCATTCGTTTAGGAATCGGTGATGTAACACAGCCATTAGCACCGGCAATCATTGAAGCGCTTCATAAAGCAGTAGATGAAATGGCAGATGCAAAAACGTTCCATGGTTATGCACCGGATTTAGGATATGAATTTTTAAGAAGTGCTATTGCAAAAAATGACTATGAAGCTAGAGGATGTGAGATTGCTGCAGACGAGATTTTTGTATCAGATGGAGCAAAGAGTGATTCCGCTAACATTCAGGAATTGTTTGATGTTAAATGTCGAATTGCAGTAACCGATCCAGTATATCCTGTTTATGTGGATTCTAATGTTATGGCAGGAAGAACAGGAACTTATGATGCAAAAACAGAGACATGGAGCGATGTTATTTATATGCCATCCACAGCAGAAAATGGATTTGTTCCAGAACTTCCAAAGGAAGTACCAGATATGATTTATCTTTGTCTGCCAAATAACCCGACAGGTACAACATTGACAAAAGATCAACTTCAGGTATGGGTTGATTATGCAAATAAAAATGGTTCTGTCATTATTTTTGATGCAGCTTATGAAGCATATATCAGTGAACCAGATGTGCCACATAGTATTTACGAATGTGAAGGTGCAAGAACATGTGCAATTGAGTTACGCAGTTTCTCAAAGAATGCTGGATTTACAGGAGTTCGTCTTGGATTTACTGTAGTTCCGAAGGACTTAAAATGCAATGGTGTTTCCTTACATGCAATGTGGGCAAGACGTCATGGAACAAAATTCAATGGTGCACCTTATATCGTACAGCGTGCAGGTGAGGCTGTTTATTCTGAGGCAGGAAAAGCTCAGTTAAAAGAACAGGTTGCTTATTACATGAAAAATGCTAAGACGATTAAGACAGGCCTTCAGGAAGCAGGATTCACTGTGTTTGGTGGAGTAAATGCACCTTATATCTGGCTGAAAACACCGGATAAAATGACATCATGGGAGTTTTTTGATTACTTATTAGAAAATGCAAATGTAGTTGGAACACCTGGTTCCGGTTTCGGTCCAAGTGGAGAAGGATACTTCAGACTGACTGCATTTGGAAGTTATGAGAATACAGTTGCAGCATTAGAAAGAATTAAAAATCTTTAATCTTTCAGGCATTAAAAAGGGCATATCCGGTTGATTCAAATTCCGAAGAGAGTTATGGGACCGGGTATGCCCTGTTTTACTACATAAGGTTTAAATAAGCAGAAACTGTTTCGAATAAAGAGGTAGAAAGGAGGGAGCGTATGGAAAATCATAACAAACAGCGGAAGATTGCAGTAATTAATGATATGTCAGGATTTGGAAAATGCTCGATTACGGTAGAATTACCGATTATTTCTGCCATGGGAATCCAGTGTTGTCCGTTGCCGACGGCTATTTTTTCCAATCATACCGGATATGAAAGCTTTTTCTGGGAAGATTATACAGATAAGATGGAAGCCTACCAAAAAGAGTGGGAAAAACTTGGATTAGAATTTGATGGGGTCTGTACGGGATTTTTAGCATCGAGGCAGCAGATACAGATTGTAAAGCAGTTTTTGGAACGATTTAAGAAAGATAAAACAATTGTAGTTATAGATCCGGTTATGGGGGATTACGGAGAATTGTATCCGACCTATCAAAGAGAAACAGGAGAAGAGTTACGAAAACTCCTTCCGTTTGCAGATATATTGACACCGAATCTGACGGAGGCCTGTGTATTGACAGGAACAAAATACAAAGAGCAGATGTCGGAGAAAGAAATTATTTTTTTGGCGGACGAGCTTTCTAAAATGGGACCGGAGAAAATTGCAATTACCGGAATTGACCGTGGAGAAAAAATTGCAAATCTCTGTTATGAAAAAGGAAAAGAACCTGTTTTTATCGAAAGCGAAAAGATTGGGATTTCAAGGGCAGGAACAGGTGATATTTTTTGTTCTATGTTGGCAGCAGATGCAGTCAATGGAGTAGAATTCCGGACATCCGTAGAGAAAACAACAGCTTTTATCAAGACATGTATAAAGAGAACAACAGAGCTTCAGATACCGGAGCAGGATGGAGTTTGCTTTGAAGAATTTCTTGGTATGTTAGCACAGTAGAAAGGAAGGATGAATTGTATGAAGGGAAAGACAAAATTAAAGTTGGGTATTTTTATTCTTATATTAGTTGCAGTTGCGATTTTTTATTATGTGACATTGCCTGCAATTAATATTCATTCAAGCCAGACGTGGGGATTTATCTTCTTCATTCTTGCGGTTTTGCTTGTATTGTATGCAATTAAAAAAGTGGGAAAAGGAGACCGTTTTCATGTGTCGTTTGAACTTTCCAGAGTATTTGATTTTAAAGTATTGAAATTTGGAATTGGATTTTTTGTTTTATTGCTGGCAGTTTATGTGATTGGTTCACTTTTGTCGTCACCAATTGTAAATGCAGCGAAATATCAGTCACTGCTTACGGTAGAAGAGGGAGAGTTTACAGAGGATATTGAGCAGATTTCCTATGATCAGATTCCATTGTTAGATCGTGACTCTGCTTCGCTTTTAGGAAATCGTAAAATGGGAAGTCTTGTGGATTTGGCGTCCCAGTTTGTAGTCAGTGATTACTACAGCCAGATTAACTATAATGGGAAACCTGTTCGTGTAACACCTTTGGAATATGCAAGTACAATCAAATGGATTACCAATATGAAAGAAGGAATTCCTGCATATATCATGATTGATATGGCAACACAGGATACAGAGCTGGTTCGTCTGGATGAGGGAATGAAATATACACCATATGATCATTTTAACCGCAATTTGTATCGTCATTTACGATTTAAATATCCGACCTATATCTTTGATCAAATCAGTTTTGAAATTGATGAAGAGGGAACTCCTTATTGGGTATGTAGCGTGGCAAAATACAATATTGGACTTTTTGGCGGAAAAACAATTGGAAGAGTTGTACTTTGTAATGCGATTACAGGAGAATGTGAGGATTATGCGGTTGAGGATGCACCAACCTGGATTGACCGGGTATATTCTGCAGATCTTCTGGTAGAATTGTATGATTATTATGGAACATTAAAACATGGCTATTTTAACAGCATTTTAGGTCAGAAAGATTGTCTTACAACTACAAATGGTTATAATTATTTGGCTTTAAATGATGATGTCTGGGTTTATACAGGTGTTACTTCTATTACAAGTGACCAGTCCAATGTAGGTTTCGTTCTGATGAATGAACGTACCATGGAGACAAAATATTATCAGATTGAGGGGGCCATTGAAGATTCTGCAATGTCTTCTTCTGAAGGAAAAGTACAGAATTTAGGATATCAGGCGACCTTCCCATTGCTTTTAAATATTGCGAATGAGCCGACCTATTTTATTGCATTAAAAGATGATGCAGGTCTGGTAAAAATGTATGCGATGGTAAATGTTTCAAAATATCAGATTGTGGCAACCGGAGATTCTGTTAGTGAATGTGAGAAGAACTACATTGCTTTGATGAAGGAAAATGGAGTAGAATCCGATACGTCACAGTCTGCAAGTGTAAAGACCGCAAAAGGTAAAATTAAGCGGATTGCAGAAAGTGTAGTAGAGGGAAATTCACATTACTATCTTGTATTAGAAAACGATGATAATATTTATGATGTAACAGTAGGAGATTATATTTCTGTTGTTCGTTACGAAGTTGGCGATACGATTGAACTTGAATACATGGAAGGCGAAAAAACCTGTCCAGTATATGGAATTGTAGAATAAGCGAATCAGAAAACAGTTGAGATGACAGAGGAAAGAATGCGACAGAGGAAAGAAAAAGTGCTTGACAAGAATGGGAAAGCGTGTATAATCGAATCTGCAACTTATTTGCAAATGTAAACAAATTGCAAATTTGTAAATGATGAGAGGAAAAGGTTAGTAACATGGCTGATATATTATTAGACACTGTGATAGATAGCGTGAAATTGATTCCATTCTTGTTTCTTACTTATCTTGTTATGGAAGCACTGGAACATAGTACAGGAAAAAAAGTACAGGGAGTGATTCGCAATGCGGGAAAAGTAGGTCCGTTATGGGGAGGGCTGCTAGGAGTAATGCCACAGTGTGGGTTTTCTGCAGCAGCATCGAGCCTGTATGCGGGACGTGTGATTACGCTAGGAACTTTGTTTGCGATTTTTCTTTCCACTTCTGATGAAATGCTGCCAATCTTGTTGTCAGAAGCAGTACCACTTTCTACAATTGGAAAGATATTGTTGATGAAGGTAATTATTGCAATTATTTCAGGGTTTGTAGTTGAGTTTGTTTATCTAATTTTGCTAAAAAAGAAAGAAAAAGATATGGATATTCTTGTCGTTTGTGAAGAAGAACACTGTAGCTGTGAAGATGGAATTTTAAAATCCGCAGTAAAACATACAATCAAAATCTTTTTCTATATTTTTCTGATTTCATTAGCATTAAATCTTGTGATTGGATTGATTGGAGAAGAAAATCTGGCAACAGTATTTTCCAATGTACCGATCGTAGGTGAATTAGCTTCCGCATTGATTGGGCTGATTCCAAACTGTGCTTCTTCTGTTGTGATTACAGAACTTTATTTGGAAGGTGTCATTCATGCAGGTGCCATGATGGCAGGACTTTTAGTGAATGCGGGAGTCGGACTTTTGATTTTATTCCGCTTAAACCGTAACTGGAAGGAAAATGCGGCAATCTTAATTACTTTATATGGTCTTGGTGTTTTCTGGGGAATTGTGATAGAATTAACCGGAATTGTATTTTAGAATTTATGTAAAAAGGAGTTTACATGGCAGGGAATGGTTATACAACAGCAAGCAGAACAAAAATTTTAGATTTTTTGAAAGCAAATTGCGATAGAACGGTCAATGTAAATGATATTTGGCAATACTTAAAAGAATGTGAGCACGAGGTCAATATTACAACGATTTACCGCTACTTAGACAAGCTTTCGAATGAGGGAACTGTCATAAAATATGTGGCAGAAAAAGGAAATCAGGCGGTTTATCAGTATGTGGAAAGCGGACATCAATGTGAGAAACACCTTCATTTACAGTGTATTAAGTGTGGGGCGATTGTTCATTTAGAATGTGATTTTATGAGTGAAATTGCCGAGCATATAAAAAACGACCACGGATTTCAAATTCAGTGTAAGAACTCTATTATTTATGGATATTGTAAAAAATGTCAGGGACAATAAGTCCTTGGCATTTTTTTTTCGGAATGACATATATTTTTCTCAAAGCTAATTTGGAGTTTGGCGTGAAAAAGCGGACAAAATTAAAAATTGCAATTGCTATAGAACTAGGTGCGTTGGCAGTGATTTTTTTCGGAGGGCAAAAGGAACAGCTTTGGAAGAAGGAAGCAGTCAGCGTGTCGTCAGAGGGATTTATAAAGTGGGTGGACTTTGATGTGTCCTACGAAGCTTTAGAACGTGCGTATGAACTGGATGTGGCGGCACATGAGACAGAACATCCGTTGAACTGGATAGAACTATTGGCGTATGCAGCAACTATGGAGGGTGGAAAGTTTTCAAAGAATAGTATGAAAGAGATTGAAACCATTGCAGAAAAATTGCAGTCCGGAGAAACGACGGTAAAGGAACTCGAAAAACAATATCAGTATTATGACTATTATCTGGAGGCTTATTCAGCAGTTCTGGCAGGTTATGTGGGAGAATATGAAATTGAGGAAAAAGGAGCAGATGGAACCGTTTCTTATGAAAAAAAATATGGGTTAAAAGTTTTTTCCCCGATTGCAAAGGGATTTCCCTACAATGATTATGATGATTTTGGTGTATCAAGAAGCTTTGGATACAAAAGAGAACATTTGGGACATGACATGCTAGGCCAAATTGGAACTCCCGTAATCGCTGTGGAGTCCGGTACAGTAGAAGCGCTTGGCTGGAACAAATATGGTGGCTGGAGGATTGGAATCCGAAGCAAAGACACCAAACGATATTATTACTATGCACATTTGAGACAGAATTATCCTTATGCGGAAGGGCTGGAAGAAGGGAGTGAAGTAACGGCAGGAGATGTCATAGGTTATATGGGACACACTGGTTACAGTGATACGGAAAATGTGAATAATATCGATGAAGTCCATCTTCATTTTGGAATACAGCTCATTTTTGACGAATCGCAGAAAGATGGAAATGGGGAAATCTGGATTGACTGTTATAATCTGACCAGATTTTTGTATCAGAATCAAAGTGAAGTTGCAAAAGTGGGAGGCACAAAGGAATGGAAAAGAGTATATCAAATGAAAGAATAGAAGTATAAATGTGGAAGTGGTATTTTTAAATGCCGCTTCTTTTTTTGATACCTAAATCTATATAGGAAATCGCGACCTTATTGAGAATATTTTTCAATAAGAGGAAATGGTCTTGACGATAGAAAGGAAAAGATGCTAGTCTAACAAAGTTAGCGAAGACTAACAAGAGTTCAGAAAAACTAATGCAGAATGGAGTTAAAAATGAGAAATAGAAGTGCATTATTGGCGGTATTGTGCCTGACGATAGGATTGAGTGGTTGTTCGACGGAAAAGAATGGCGAAAGAGTTGCAACCGAAAGTGTGACAGAAGAGGAAACTGGCACTGAGAATGAGGCAAGTCAGGAAATTTTTGCAATGGATACCTATATGACAGTAACGGCATATGGGACAGAGGCAGAAGAAGCCGTAGAAGAGGCGATTGCAGAAATTGAACGTCTGGATGCACTGTTGTCAACCGGAAGTGAGACAAGCGAAGTAACAAAGCTGAATCAGGAAGGCGGAGGGGCTATGTCAGAGGAGGTAGAGTATCTGGTAGAGCGCTCGTTGGAATTATGGGAAAGCAGTTATGGTGTTTTTGATATTGCAATTTATCCATTGATGAAGGAATGGGGATTTGCGGATGAAAATTACCATGTTCCAACGGAAGAAAGATTGCAGGAACTTTTACCATTAACAGATGCTTCGCAGTTAAAATATGATGCCCAGACGCATTCCATTTCCTATGAAAAAGAGGGAATGATGATAGATTTAGGAGGGATTGCAAAAGGCTATACTTCTACAAAAATCATGGATATTTTCCGAAAACATGATATAGTGAGCGGACTTGTAAACCTTGGTGGAAACGTGCAGGTTTATGGGGCAAAGACGGATGGAAGTAATTGGCGAGTTGCAATTCAAAGCCCGACGGATGCCGGAAGTTATCTTGGGGTATTAAGTACAAAGGATCGGGCGGTTATTACTTCTGGTGGATATGAAAGATACTTCGAGGAAGATGGTAAGACCTACCATCACATTATTGACCCGGCAACCGGATATCCGGCAGAGAATGGTTTGATTTCGGTTACGATTGTCAGTGCAGATGGCACACTGGCAGATGGTTTGTCTACTTCTCTTTTTATTATGGGAAAAGAAAAGGCAATTGCTTATTGGCAGGAACATCAAACGGAATTTGAGATGATTTTGATGACGGAGGATGAGAAACTTTTGGTTTCGGAGGGGATTGAAAAGAGTTTTTCTTCGGATGATTACAAAATTGAAATCATAAAAGCAAAATAAAGGAAAGAGCGTTAATGGGAATGAAAGAAAAGGGAAAAGAACTACTTGGATTTGCGCCGCTGTTGGGAGCGGCTTTGGTGTTGCTTTGCATGGGAATTTCATTGCATGGTTATGAGACGCCGACATATGCCGCAGTAACGGAAGAAGCAAAATCAGAGGAAGCAGCAGAAATGCCGAAAGAAGAGACAGAGGAAACTCCGACAGGTGCTTTTGATTTGGAAGATGGTGTCTACTATGGTACAGGAACCGGATTTGCAGGAAGTATCAAGGTGGCTGTTACGATAAAAGACAAATCTATTATAGCAATTGAGATTATCAGCGTGGAGGCAGATGATGAGGTCTTTTTTAATAGAGCAAAGGCAGTAATTGATCGCATCATAGAGACACAAAGCACTGACGTAGATGTGGTTTCAGGGGCAACTTATAGTTCAAATGGAATTATAAGTGCAGTTAAAAATGCTCTGACAGGAGAAGAAGATGGAGGAAAGGCAGTAGCAGTTTCTAATACTAGAACAGTAGCAGTGGGCGGAACGACAAGTATAAGTACGATAGAGGAAGCGAGTGCTTATAAAGATGGTACTTATTATGGAAGTGGAACCGGATTTGCAGGAACGATTACGGTAAAAGTGGTAATTAGCGGTGGGAAAATTTTTTCCATAGAAATTACGGATACAAAAGACGGTAGTACATTTATAGAAAAAGCATCTCAGCTGATACAGAATATAATTGCATTACAGACTACAAACGTAGACACTATTTCAGGAGCAACTTACAGTTCTGTGGGGATTATAGAAGCTGTTCGAAATGCATTGAGCCAGGCAGAAATAAGCGGCGGTTCAGAACCCACTGTTAGTTCTTCTTCCGAAAATGCAAATGCAGAAGATTCAGAGCTGGGAAATATTGGCGGTACGATTCCGTATGTAGAAGGGATTTATTATGGAACAGCAGAAGGCTATTGGGGAGACATTACGGTAGCGGTTGTTATTCAGGATGAAACCATAAAAGCAATTTTAATTACAGAGTCTGAAGATGATGAAGCATTTTTAACAAGAGCGAAAGCAGTAATTACTCAGGTTATAGAAAAACAAAGTGTAGAAGAAATTGATCTTGTCTCAGGAGCAACTTATAGTTCAAATGGAATTTTGGGTGCGATTCGTAATGCCTTGCTTGAGGCTGAAAAAGCGACAAATGGAACTATGGATGAAAATGATAATCCGACAGGACAAGAGGATTTCGAAGAAGGTAGTGATTCCGAAGAGGATTCTACTGGAGAGGGTGACAACTCTGAAGAGGATGAAGATTCCGCTGAGGATGGAAACGATTCCGAAGAGGATGAGGAAACTCCATCTATATATTTAGACGGCGTTTATGCAGCAACAGCTTTTTGTATGCCGGATGAGGATGGAGATTTTACGGCATATCAGTTGTCTTTGAAAATAACCGTGAAAGATGACAAGATTATTGCTGTTTCCGATATAAAAGGAGATGGAGATAGTGCGAATGATACATACATTAACTGGGCGGCAAACGGAAGATCAAAATATCCGGGAGTCGTGACTCAGATTTTGGAAAAAGGAAATGTGGAAGAGATAGATACAGTGTCAAGAGCGACATGCTCGTCGAAGTCTATCATTGAAGCGTGTCAGGAGGCACTTCAAAGTGCAAAGAGAAAAGAGGAATAAAGTAAAATGAAAAAGTTTTGGATCCGGGCAATCAGCATGGCTGTGATTATTGCATCGGTTTTTGGTTATAATATGATACTTTCTCTTCGGGAAAAAGAAGATGAAATTGCAAAGTTGAATTCACAGCTGGAATTCGCCTTGATTTCAGGAGGAGAGAATGCTGGATCACTGGAGACAGACGTCGATATGGTAGGAAGTTCTCTGGAAGCGTGTTATAAAGATGGAAGTTATTATGGAGAGGCAGAAGGCTTCGGTGGAACCATTTCGGTTGAAGTGACGATTGAAGGTGGAACGATGACGAAAATTGAAATATTAGCTGCAGAAAATGAGGATGGTGCCTATTTTTCCATGGCAGAGGATATCATTCCTGTTATGTTAGAGTCGCAGTCAGCCGAGGTCGATACAATCAGTGGAGCAACTTTTAGTTCTACTGGAATTAAGAATGCGGTGATGAAGGCATTGGAACAGGCGGTGAGTGGAAATGAATAAAATGAATTTAAAATCACTGTCAGCGAAAGATAGAAAAAAAATACATACATGGGTTAGAGCTATAATTCAGCTTCTATATTTTTTGTTTTTACCATCCGCTTTTACAGCAGCTTTTTCAGGAGTTAAATATATTTTTACCCAGATTGGAGCAGGGGAAAAAGTTGAACTGACCTCTTTTGTAACGGTTCTTCTTGTGCTTGGGGTCTATACGATAATATTCGGGAGATTTTTCTGTGGATTCGCCTGTGCGTTTGGAAGTTTTGGGGATGCAGTGCATGCATGTTATCTTTGGATATTTAAGAAATGGAAAAAGAAGCCAATATTGCTGCCAGATTTCATAGGACGCTATCTATCCGCATTGAAATATGTGGTTTTAACTATGATTGTAATACTTTGCTTTGCAGGGGTATATGGAAAGACAAAAGGGTATAGTCCGTGGGATGTTTTTTCTATGATACATGCTGGGAATTTTAAATTGGGAGCCTATGGATTGGGAATTGCATTATTGCTTCTTCTTGTCGTAGGAATGTGTGTGCAGGAACGTTTCTTTTGTCGTTTCTTATGTCCGATGGGAGCAGTCTTTTCACTACTTCCGGTGCTGCCTTTTTTTTCTTTGCGAAGAGATAGAGAAAATTGCATCAATGGATGCAGTGCCTGCACTAGAAAATGTCCGTCAGGAATTGCACTTTCACCGGATGGAGAAATGTCTATGGAGGGAGAATGTTTCCAGTGTCAGAAATGTATAGATACTTGCCCGAAAGGGAATGTCCATACAGGAATTGCCGGAGTGAATGGAAATGAAGTATATGTAACAATTTTTAAAGCACTTATGTTGTTGGTGCTGCTTCTATGGGTTGGTATCTAGAAAGCAGCACCCTAAGAGGGAATTTTTTTGATTGATAGTTAGCTGAAACTAACTTATTAATAAATTTTACAAGAAAGGGAAAGGGATTTATGAAAGGAAAAAATGAAATGCGGGCAAGAGTGCTATCCGCTATCATGACAGGAACTATGGTAGTCAGCCTTTGTCCGTCTGCAGCTTTTGCAGTATCAGGAGATGCAGTTGCAAAAGATGGAACTTATCAGAAAACAGTAACAGTTGTAAATGATTCCGAAGATGAGGATGATTGGGAAAATTATGATTTGAACATCAGTTTGACCGTCACAGAGGGAAAAATTTCTGCGATTACAGCAGAACCGGGTGATAATTACGATCCGTCAAATCAAGGCTATGTGGATAAGGCTGTCAGCAAGACGAAAGGAATTGCGACATTGCTTAATGGAGCAGATGCGACAGAAAATTCTGTAATTGATTGGGATGTAGTAAGCGGTGCAACCTGTACGTCGAATGCAGTAAAATCTGCTGTTCTTGCTATGATTCAGGAAGCAGAGGAAGCTGGACTTGAGGAAAATACCGGTTCAGGAGAGGAACCTGGAACAGGAGAAGAAGTTGGAGAAGGAGCTGATACAGGTAAAAATCAGCAGGAAACGTCGGGCTCCATAACCATTGCAGGAGTAGATTATAATTGGATATCCGAAGAAAAAGAAGGATATACACAGATTGCAGATAGTGGTATCTACTATGCAGTGGCAGAAGGAAATACTGCTTTGACAGGAACATTATATGGAACAGCATCCTTAAGCTTTACCGATTTCTATGCAGGAGATACCAGTCGGGAAAACTATGATACAATCAGTTCAGCGACTACAAGCAAATATACACTTTTTGCAAACGAAGATATCAGTGAAGTTACAGAAGACGGATATGAAATCTATGGTGTAAAAAATGTCAATGTAGCAGTAGATGCAAAGACTTATGTGGAAGCACAGATTCTTTCCGCTGCAAACAAACTTCCTTCCACAGGAGTTTATACAAAAGCAGCAACTATCACACTGAATGAAGAAGCCAAAGAAGAGGCATCACAGTATAAGACATTACAGGCAGATGGAACTTATTCTGCAACAAAAGCTAATATTGCAGCAACAGTGACAGATGCAACTGCATCCTTGAATACATCTTCAAACTGGGGAGACTACGAAATTGATCTCAAAGAGACAACTACGAGCTACATTAGAAATAGCAGAGATGATGCAGCGTTTGAAGTTAACTCGCAGATTCAGGGACTTATCCTGGAGACAACAGATGGAACAAAGGTAGGAATGCGTTACTTAGATGAAATCTGGGTACAGCCATATGAGGTGGCATTTAGCAAAGACTCTGAGCTAGTAGGAAAGACAGTTAATAAGATTACATTTGTTATGCCAAATGCAACTTATGTCTATGAACTTGCTGATGGGGTTTATGTAAAAGAGCAGCTTAAAGAGAACATGAAAGTAACAGCAACTTTCGAAGATGAAAATACCGTTAAAGTAACAGGATTAAAGGATTTCACAAATCCAAAGGTGTCAGTATACTATGTGGAAGGTTCTGGAAGAAATAAGGTAACAACTTATTATGCACAGGATGTAGAAGCAAAAGATGGAGTAGTATCATTAGAGCAGGCAGCGACAGAAGGACTTACATACACAGTAAAAGTAACCAGTGATGATTATGTAGATACTACAGTCAGTGCAGAATTTTCAGCGGCAGAAGCCGGTGATGCTAACGTGAATTCCATAACCATTGCAGGAGTAAATTATAATTGGATATCCGAAGAAAAAGAAGGATATACACAGATTGCAGATAGTGGTATCTACTATGCAGTGGCAGAAGGAAATACTGCTTTGACAGGAACATTATATGGAACAGCATCCTTAAGCTTTACCGATTTCTATGCAGGAGATACCAGTCGGGAAAACTATGATACAATCAGTTCAGCGACTACAAGCAAATATACACTTTTTGCAAACGAAGATATCAGTGAAGTTACAGAAGACGGATATGAAATCTATGGTGTAAAAAATGTCAATGTAGCAGTAGATGCAAAGACTTATGTGGAAGCACAGATTCTTTCCGCTGCAAACAAACTTCCTTCCACAGGAGTTTATACAAAAGCAGCAACTATCACACTGAATGAAGAAGCCAAAGAAGAGGCATCACAGTATAAGACATTACAGGCAGATGGAACTTATTCTGCAACAAAAGCTAATATTGCAGCAACAGTGACAGATGCAACTGCATCCTTGAATACATCTTCAAACTGGGGAGACTACGAAATTGATCTCAAAGAGACAACTACGAGCTACATTAGAAATAGCAGAGATGATGCAGCGTTTGAAGTTAACTCGCAGATTCAGGGACTTATCCTGGAGACAACAGATGGAACAAAGGTAGGAATGCGTTACTTAGATGAAATCTGGGTACAGCCATATGAGGTGGCATTTAGCAAAGACTCTGAGCTAGTAGGAAAGACAGTTAATAAGATTACATTTGTTATGCCAAATGCAACTTATGTCTATGAACTTGCTGATGGGGTTTATGTAAAAGAGCAGCTTAAAGAGAACATGAAAGTAACAGCAACTTTCGAAGATGAAAATACCGTTAAAGTAACAGGATTAAAGGATTTCACAAATCCAAAGGTGTCAGTATACTATGTGGAAGGTTCTGGAAGAAATAAGGTAACAACTTATTATGCACAGGATGTAGAAGCAAAAGATGGAGTAGTATCATTAGAGCAGGCAGCGACAGAAGGACTTACATACACAGTAAAAGTAACCAGCGATGATTATGTAGATACTACAGTCAGCGTAGAATTTTCAGCGGCAGAAGCCGGTGATAACAGCGGTTCCGATAGTGGAAATGAAGAAAGCAGCGATTCCAATAGTGATACAACAAGTGAAGATGAGAGTAGTTCAGAAAATAACACGGATTCCAATGCTGGAGAGAACAGTGGTACATCTGATACATCATCAGGAACAACGGACACAGAGCCAACAGCCACAACAGAAACAACATCTACAACAGAGCCGGCAGCCACAACAGCCACAACGTCGACAGCTTCCACAACGGCTGTTACAACACAGGAAAACACTTATCAGAGTGCGGAAGGATATGCAATGCGTTCGTTAGAACAGAATACTGTAAAAATTGACGGGCTTGCATCATTACTTCCAGAAGGAACGCAGATAAGTGTTAGCCAGTTGACTTCAGAAACTGATTTAGCGCGTGCAAAAACAGCTATGAATGGTGTGTTGCAGGAAAACTGTGATTATGTTGTATATGAAATTGATTTATCAAACTCGAGTGGAACAGAGATTCATGAATTGGCAGGGTATGTATCAGTTACGATGGCAATTCCGTCAGGTCTTGTAGTTGGAAATGGAAATACAATTGTAGTATATCGACTGAATGATGATGGCACATTGACAAAATGTACAACGACAGTTAAGGATGGAAAAGTAACATTTTTAACAAATCATTTTAGTACCTTTATTTTTTCAGAAGAACCATTAGAAGAAACAACAGTAAAAACGGGAGATGAAACCGGAAAACAGATTTACATGATTTGTTTGTTACTTTTACTGGGAATGGGAATTTTATATTTAGGAAATAAAAGAAAAAGCTTAAAATTGTAAAAAGTATAAAGATAGAAAATGGGAACGTACATCAGGATAATGGAATGTGGTTCCCATTTTCTTGTTGTCTGTAAATCCTAGCAGTTAGAATCTGGTGGGAGATTATTTTGGCAAGTGTCATTTTTAACGCTATTGTTTTTGCAGATATCATTTTGGGTAAGTTGTACTTCCAATAAATCAGCAAGTGCCATAAGTTGGGAAGAAAGAAGTGCAAGTTCATCTTCATCCAGACATTCCGCAAGCTGGCATGCAAGAGCGGATAAAGAAAAAAGAGAGGAACAATTTTTCATAGTAGTAGCACCTTTTTCATTTATCTTATGAAAAAGAGAAAGAGATGTGCAAGGAACAAATTGTTTTCGCGGATTAAAAAAGACATCTCCGAAGAGATGTCTTTAAAGACTAGAAAGTACGTCCCTGCCGAGCGGGAAAGTACGTCTCCGTCAGTTATTTTTTGAAATTAGCACGTTTACGAAGGGTTGGGTCTAAGATTCTCTTACGAATACGAAGACTTTCCGGTGTTACTTCTAATAATTCATCTACATCGATGAAATCAAGTGCCTGCTCTAAGCTCAGTTTCTTAGGTGGAACTAAAGTTAAAGCTTCATCGGCAGAAGAAGAACGGGTATTGGTCAAATGTTTCTTTTTGCAGACATTTAATTCGATATCTTCTGCACGGGAAGAAGAACCGATAACCATTCCTGCGTATACTTTTTCACCAGGTCCGATAAATAAAGTACCACGGTCCTGAGCGGAGAAAAGACCATAAGTTACGGATTCACCTGATTCGAAAGCAATCAGGGAACCAAGTTTACGATAAGAGATATCGCCCTTATATGGCTCATATCCGTTGAAAATGGTATTGATGATACCATTTCCTTTTGTATCTGTTAAAAATTCTCCACGATAGCCGATTAAGCCACGGGATGGAATCTTGAACTCTAAACGGGTATATCCGCCTGCGATAGGTCTCATATTTGTCATTTCGCCTTTACGCTGGCTGAGTTTTTCGATAACGGCACCTGTAAATTCATCCGGAACATCCACATAGGCAAGTTCCATAGGCTCTAATAATTTGCCATTCTCATCTTTATGGTAAAGTACCTCTGCCTTACTTACTGCAAATTCATAGCCTTCACGACGCATATTTTCAATTAATACAGACAAATGTAGTTCTCCACGTCCGGATACTTTTAAACTGTCTGGGCTGTCTGTTTCTTCTACACGAAGAGAAACGTCTGTGTTCAACTCACGGAATAATCTGTCTCTGATGTGACGGGAAGTTACAAATTTTCCTTCCTGACCTGCCAGTGGACTATCATTTACAATGAAGTTCATGGAAAGAGTCGGCTCCGAAATTTTCTGGAATGGAATTGCAACCGGATTTTCAGGAGAGCAGATGGTATCACCAATGTGAATATCTGCAATACCGGAGATGGCTACAATAGAACCTGGTTTTGCTTCTGTGACATCTACTTTATTCAGTCCTTCAAATTCATATAATTTACTGATACGAACTTTTTTCATTTTATCTGGTTCGTGGTGGTTGACAACAACGGCTTCCTGGTTTACCTTTAAAGTACCGTTGTCAACTTTACCAATACCGATACGTCCGACATATTCGTTGTAATCAATGGTACTGATTAAGACCTGCGTATTTTCGTCCGGATCTCCTTCCGGTGCAGGAATATAGTCAATGATTGTCTCGAAAAGAGGAATCATATCTTTACGTTCATCATTTAAATCTTTCATGGCATAACCGTCACGGGCAGATGCGTAGATAAATGGACAGTCTAACTGTTCGTCAGAAGCATCTAAATCCATGAAAAGCTCTAATACTTCATCGATTACTTCATCAGGACGAGCTTCCGGACGGTCAATTTTGTTGATGCAGACAATAACAGGAAGATTTAATTCTAAAGCTTTCATCAAAACAAATTTAGTCTGTGGCATAGCGCCTTCGAAAGCGTCAACAACCAAAATAACACCATTTACCATTTTTAAGACACGTTCTACTTCGCCACCGAAGTCAGCATGTCCAGGAGTATCAATGATATTGATTTTTACATCCTTATAAGTAATGGCTGTATTTTTGGAAAGGATTGTGATGCCTCGTTCTCTTTCGATATCATTAGAGTCCATGACACGTTCCTGGACTTCCTGATTGGCGCGGAACGTACCACTCTGTTTTAAAAGCTCATCAACTAATGTTGTTTTACCATGATCAACGTGTGCAATAATGGCAATGTTACGGACGTCTTCACGTTTCATTTTCATAAATTTACCTTACCTTTCATAATGACAAATGTAGATAAAAATCACATTTGCAAGTGCTTCTATATTATTGATGAAATTTATATACGTTGCTACTATTCGAAATCTAGTCCGAGTAGCCTATCAAACTATAATATTCTATCACATTTTATAAAGAACGCAAGTATTTATTGGATTTTCGGGAGTTTGCACGACTTTTTGGTAAAAAATAAATGTCGAATTATGAATCTTTTATTATGTTTTCTTATCGACACGTTACCCGAATTTTCTAGGAGGGAAAATGGTAAAAATAGTTTGTTGCAGGTTATCCGGAGGATGAACAAAAAAGAAAAACAGCAAGGCGGATGACAAAGGAAGGGAGAAGAATTCATGGCAGATAAAATTTTTGAAAACAACCAGGTATCTATTGTAGGAGAAATCGTTTCTGATTTCCGATTCAGCCACGAGGTGTACGGAGAGGGGTTCTACCTTGTGGACATTTCAGTCAACAGGTTAAGTAATATAGTGGATTATATACCTGTTATGATATCGGAACGATTAATTGATGTGGAGCAGAATTACATAGGACAATATTTATATGTAACAGGACAATTCCGCTCGTTTAACCGGCATGAAGAAAAAAAGAATCGTCTGGTATTATCAGTTTTTGCAAGAGAAGTCGAATTTATGGACGGTCCGGAAGAAGATATCAAGAGTAATCAGATTTTTCTGGATGGCTATATCTGTAAGGAACCGATTTACCGGAAAACACCGCTAGGAAGAGAGATAGCAGATCTTTTAATTGCAGTGAACCGTTCCTATGGAAAATCAGATTATATTCCTTGCATTTGCTGGGGAAGAAATGCAAGATTTGCGTCAGGATTTGATGTAGGCGGACATGTGCAGGTCTGGGGAAGAATTCAGAGCAGGGAATATGTAAAGAAAATCAGTGAAGAAGAAACTGAGAAGCGGATTGCTTATGAGGTTTCTGTCAGCAAGGTGGAGTTTTTAGAAGAATAGTTGCAAATTAATCTGGATTGTGGTATTTTAGAAAAATCTGGAATAGATGAAAGGAATTGATTCTAAGAAGATGGAAAAAGGTATCATTCAGATTTATTATGGAGATGGACGTGGAAAGTCCACGGCAGCATTAGGAAATGCAATTCATGCAGCCAGTGAAGGAAAAAATATCGTAATTGTTCAATTTTTAAAAGGAAAAATGAATGATGAGCAGAATTTTTTTGAAAGACTGGAGCCGGAAATCAAGATTTTCCGTTTTGAAAAATCCGAAGAATCTTATGAAGAATTAAGTGAAGAACAGAAACAGGAAGCAGCCATCAATATAAAAAATGGTTTGAATTATGCAAGAAAAGTTCTAGCAACCGGAGAATGTGATCTTTTGGTGTTAGACGAAATTCTTGGTGTGATTGATAATGGGCTTGTGTCCAAAGAGGATATCAAGGATGTGATAGATGCAAAATCAGACGAGGCTGATTTAATTTTGACAGGGCGTGTTTTAGACGATGAGTTAAGAGAATATGCCGATGAAATCTATAAAATTGTTTCTGAAAAATAAAAAGTAAAAATAGTATGCACCCTGAGTATCAGAGAAAATGAAATCTGATATTTCAGGGTGTATTTTATTGTATGGAAAAGTGTTGTCGGTTAAATCCTTTCGAAGGAAAAGGTAAAATGTTTTTGGAAGGGCGTGTGGAGACATTTTGCATGTAAAAAGATACATATACCGTGATTGTTGAGAAATGGCCTTTATGTTAAAATAGTAAGTGCGTGGGGAGGAACAAGAGATTGTTCGATAAGAAATCGAGGAAGGTAAACTATATGGAAGAGATGGATTTACGCTATCTGAAAAGTTTAGCGAAACAGTATCCGACCGTTGCATCAGCAGCAACGGAAATTGTTAATTTGCAGGCAATTTTAAGTCTGCCAAAAGGTACCGAACATTTTATCACGGATATTCATGGGGAGTATGATCAGTTTCAGCATGTCATTAAAAATGGTTCAGGTGCCATCAAACGAAAAATAGAAGATGAATTTGGAAATGAAATGAGTGCTAGTGAGAAAAAGGCAATAGCAACTTTGATTTATTATCCGGAACAAAAAATGGAGCAGGTGCTAAAGACAGAAGAGAACATGGAGGACTGGTATAAGGTGACTTTATATCGTCTAATCCGTATCTGCAAATGTGCTTCATCGAAATATACCCGTTCGAAGGTGCGAAAAGCCTTGCCAAAAGATTTTGCGTATGTCATTGAGGAATTGCTGACCGGACGTCAGGAAGAGTCGGATCAGGAGGCATATTACAATGAAATCATCAATTCGGTGATTCGGACAGGCAGGGCAACCGAGCTTGTGATTGCATTTTGTAATCTGATTCGAAGACTTGTCGTAGATCATCTGCATGTAGTTGGGGATATTTTTGACAGAGGCCCGTATCCGAATCTGGTTATGGATACGTTAATGGCACATCATTCTGTTGATATTCAATGGGGAAATCATGATATATACTGGATGGGAGCAGCAGCCGGCAACCAGGCATGTATCTGTAATGCAATTCGTATTTCTGCCAAATATGGGAACTTGAAGCTTTTAGAAGATGGTTATGGTATTAATCTTGTGCCATTGGCAAGGTTTGCCATGAATCGTTATGCAAATGATCCCTGCAATTGTTTTAAGTTAGATTACAGGGAGGATGAATATGATGTCAGAGATACGCTTTTGGACGAGAAAATGCATAAGGCAATTGCTATCATGCAGTTTAAGCTGGAAGGCCAGCTGATAAAAAAACATCCGGAGTATCAGATGCAGGAGCGTCTTTTATTGGATAAAATCGACATCAAAAAGGGAACAGTTAAAGTAGAGGGAAAAGAATATCCATTAAAAGATACGGAATTTCCAACAATTGACTGGGAAGATCCTTATCGCCTTTCACCGGATGAGGAAGAGGTTATGGACCGTCTTACAATGGCATTTGTGAACTGCGAGAAGCTTCAGAAACACGTACGCTTTCTTTATACGCAGGGAAGTTTGTATAAAGTATACAATGGGAATCTGCTTTATCATGGCTGTGTTCCGATGAATGAAGATAAAACATTTACAAAAGTAAATATATATGGAAAAGAATATGCCGGAAAAGAGCTTTATGATGTATTAGAAAGCTATGCCAGAAAAGGTTATTATGCCATTGACCCGGAAGAAAAAAAGAAGGGGCAGGACATTTTATGGTTCATTTGGGAGAATCAGAATTCTCCTGTTTTTGGCAAAGCTAAAATGACTACATTTGAGCGTTATTTCATTGCAGAGAAGGAAACGCATGAGGAACCGAAAAATCCATATTACCAGCTTTTAGAAAACGAGGAAGTTGTTAATCATATTTTAGAAGAATTCGGGCTGGATGTATCGGAAGCACATATTATCAATGGTCATATTCCAATCGAAGCAAAGAGCGGAGAATCACCGGTGAAATGTAATGGAAAATTATTAATTATCGACGGTGGATTTTCCAAAGCTTATCAGCCGAAGACAGGAATTGCAGGTTATACGTTAATCTATAACTCTTATGGCCTGGTGTTGGCAGCGCATGAACCTTTTGAATCTGTTGAAAAAGCAATTCAGGATGGAAGTGATATTGTTTCACATACGATTCTGGTTGAGCATGTCGTAAAAAGAAAAACAGTTGCAGATACCGATATCGGAAAAGGAATGCAAGAATTGGTAAAGGATTTAGAGGCACTTCTTCAGGCATATCGGGAAGGTATTATTGTGGAAAAAGCAGGTTGACAATAGAAAGGGTTAGTGCTATATTACACAAGTACATGTTTTTTCATAAAATGAATTAAGTTAGATAGAGGTTGCGTGATTCAAAAGTAACTTGCCGGATGTGGCGGACACAGTAGAAGGTAAGGGAAAGGGGAGAACGCCGAAAGAAAGTGGAACCGCAGACGCTTTCTTGGGCATGAAGTTAAGAGCTTTATGACTGTCATCTTTTCTTCGGAAACAGATGGGGCGCTATCAAATTCAAAAAAATAATTCGCAAAGGATTATCGCTTTGTATTTGAATATCAGCCGGCTCATCGAGCCGGCTTTTTGTAAATGGGAAGAACTCTACTGGCTTAGCAAAAAAAGAAGTCGATTTAGGAGGAATGGGACATGGCAATTTTTAAAGGTGCCGGTGTTGCAATTGTAACACCAATGAAAAACAACGAGGATGTGAATTATGACAAGTTAGAAGAACTGATTGAGTTCCAGATTGCAGAGGGAACAGACTGTATTATCATTGCAGGAACAACAGGAGAAAGTTCTACTTTGACAATGGAAGAACACAAAGAGGTCATTGAAGCTGCTGTCAGATTTACGAAACATCGTGTACCAGTCGTAGCAGGAACAGGATCTAACTGTACAAGAACAGCAATTCAGTTGTCAAACGAAGCAGAAGAAGCTGGCGTGGATGGACTTTTAATTGTAACACCATATTATAACAAAGCAACACAGGCAGGATTGATTTCCCATTATACACAGATTGCAGAGTCTACCAAACTTCCAATTATTATGTATAATGTGCCTGGTAGAACAGGCTGTAATCTGTTACCGGAAACAGTTGCATCTTTGTATAAGAATGTAGAAAATATCGTTGGATTAAAAGAAGCAACCGGAAATGTGGCACAGGCATCTAAGACAATGTATTTAACAGATGGAAAATTAGATTTATATTCTGGCGAAGATGGACTTGTGGTACCACTTATGGCAATTGGTGCAATCGGTGTTATTTCTGTCTGGTCGAATATTGCACCAAAAAATGTACATGATATGTGTATGAGTTATCTGAATGGTGATGTTGCAACTGCCATGAAATTACAGAGAGAAGCACTTCCGTTAGTAGATGCATTGTTTAGTGAAGTAAATCCGATTCCAGTGAAAAAGGCATTAAATCTTATGGGATTAGAAGCAGGACCGGTTCGTTCTCCATTGACGGAAATGTCAGAAGAGAATGCAGCAAAAATGTTAAAAATCATGAGAGAATATGGATTAAAATGTTAAATTAATCATAGGAAAAAGGTGATAGTGTGAAAATAAATTTTCACACGCAAATTTGTGCCTGCGGCCCAAAGTTTGCAGGTTATGGAAAGGATAGGATTGTTAAATGACAAGAGTAATTATGCATGGCTGTAATGGAAAAATGGGACAGGTCATTACAGGAATTTGTAAAGAAGATCCAGAGGTAGAAATTGTAGCAGGAATTGATGTTTATGATGGAATCAAAAATGATTATCCGGTTTTTGCAAATATTTCACTTTGTAATGTAGAAGCAGATGTTATCATTGATTTTTCAAATGCAAAAGCAGTAGATGATTTACTGGTATATAGTGAAGAAAAGCAGGTTCCTGTAGTTCTTTGTACAACAGGACTTTCCGAGGAACAGTTAGCAAAGGTAGAAGAGGTGTCAAAAAAGGTTGCTGTATTAAAATCAGCTAACATGTCTTTGGGAATTAATACACTGATGGAATTATTAAAGAAAGCAACTTCAGTGTTTGCTCCGGCAGGTTTTGATATTGAAATCGTAGAAAAGCATCATAACCAGAAATTGGATGCACCAAGTGGAACAGCAATTGCATTGGCAGATTCTATCAATGATGCGTTGGAAGAAAAATACGAATACAAATACGACCGTAGTCAGGAACGCAAGAAGCGTGAGAAAAAAGAAATCGGAATTTCTGCAGTACGTGGTGGCAACATTGTCGGAGAGCATGAAGTCATTTTTGCAGGATTAGATGAAGTGATTGAATTCAAGCACACAGCATATTCTAAGAGCGTATTTGCAAAAGGCGCGGTAGAAGCTGCAAAATTTTTAAATGGAAAAAAACCGGGACATTACGAAATGAGTGATGTCATTCAGGCAGGATTATAAAAGAAGAGAAGCTGGCAGTGTGTCAGCTTTTTCTTTTACCTAGCCGATTGTGATACTGTTCATAATAAGAAAAAAAAGTTTCACAATCGGCTAGGTAAAGCAAAAACAGATAAGGAGAGAAAAAGGATGTTAGTAGGAAATCATTTATCGGCTTCGAAAGGATATGCCGCCATGGGAAAAATGGCGTTAAAATTAGATGCGAATACATTTGCATTCTTTACAAGGAATCCGCGTGGTGGAAAAGCAAAGGAAATTGACGAGAAGGATGTGGAAAAGTATCTCGCACTTGCAAAAGAGCATCAGTTTGGAAAACTGGTAGCACATGCGCCTTATACGATGAATCTTTGTGCGGCCAAAGAAGATATCCGCAATTTTTCAAAAGAAATGATTGCAGACGATTTAAAGAGAATGGAATATACACCGGGAAACTATTATAATTTTCATCCGGGTTCCCATGTAGGACAGGGTGCAGAAGCCGGAATTAAAATGATTGCGGAAGTCTTAAATGAAGTAATCGTACCGGAGCAGAGTACTACGATTCTGTTAGAAACAATGGCAGGAAAAGGAAGCGAAGTAGGACGTAATTTTGAAGAATTAAAAGCAATCCTAGATTGTGTCAATCATTCTGAAAAAGTAGGAGTCTGTTTTGATACCTGTCATGTCTGGGATGGCGGTTATGATATTGTAAATCATTTGGATGAGGTATTAACCGAATTTGACCGTATCATAGGTTTAGATAAACTTTACGCAGTTCATTTTAATGACAGTATGAATGAGTGTAACAGTCATAAAGATCGTCACGCAAAAATCGGTGAGGGAAAAATAGGATTAGAGGCAATGCGTCGTGTTGCAACACATCCTGCATTAGCGGGAAGACCATTTATTTTAGAAACGCCAAATGATGACGAAGGATATGCAAAAGAAATTGCATTGATTCGTTCCTGGACGGAATAAAAATGAGAAGAATAAGAAAATGCAGTAGCAAAACCTGACAGAACAGATTTTTCTACTGCATTTTTTTACAATAACTGAATTCCGTTTTTCTCACATTCTTCTACGACAGCAGCAGGCCAAAGGGAAGATTGTACTTCTCCGATATGTGCTTTTCGAAGGAAGAACATACAGATACGGGACTGACCAATTCCACCGCCGATGGTATATGGAAGTTCTCCTTTGATAATGGATTTCTGGAATGGAAGTTCTGCCCGTTCCGGACATCCTGCTTTGTCTAACTGAGAAAGAAGTGCTTTCTTATCAACACGAATTCCCATGGAAGAAAGTTCTAATGCAATATCTAATACCGGATAGTACACTAGAATATCTGCATTGAGTTCCCAGTCATCATAGTCTGGGGCGCGACCGTCATGTGGTTCGCCGGACTCTAATTTATCACCAATCTTTAAGATGCAGACAGCACCTTTTGTCTTGGTAATATAGAATTCACGTTCCTTTGGTGTATAGTCAGGGAACATATCCTCTAATTCCTGTGATGTAACAAAGAAGATATCATGAGGAAGAATTTCCTCAATATAGTCATACTGAATTGCCATGTATTTTTCTGTTTTACGAAGACATTTGTAAACAGTATTTACAGTTTCTTTTAAAGTATCAAGAGTTCGTTCTTCTTTTTTAATGATTTTTTCCCAATCCCACTGGTCTACAAAAATGGAATGCACATTATCGGTAATTTCATCCCGGCGGATGGCATTCATATCTGTATAAATACCTTCTCCATATGTAAAACCGTATTTTTTCAAAGCATAACGTTTCCATTTTGCAAGAGAATGGACGATTTCAGCATTTCTTTCATCCTGTTCTTTGATGTCAAAAGAAACTGGGCGTTCCACACCGTTTAAGTTGTCATTTAATCCGGAAGCCGGATCTACAAAAAGTGGTGCAGAAACACGGGAAAGATTCAGACGCAGTGATAACAGATTCTGAAAGAAATCTTTTACTGTTTTGATTGCAATCTGTGTATCATGTAAATTTAATTCTGAGTAATAGTCTTTGGGAATGATTAAGTTATCCATGAAAAGGTTCTCCTCTCTATAAGTTCACGACCTGTAAATATTCAAATTTTTCCAAAGTTTTATTAACCTAAATTATTATAGCACAAGGGAAATCATTTTCAAGAAAAGATGTAATATTTTCCTCGAAAATACATGTATACAGACTTGACATAGGAGACAGGAGTGTTATACTAGAAAAGTAAATTGAATAAAATCTTCAGGGCAGGGTGTAAGTCCCTACCGGTGGTATAGCCCACGAGCCGCAAGGCATGATTCGGTGTAACTCCGAAGCCGACAGTATAGTCTGGATGGAAGAAGAAAGTAACAGGTTTCATTTCTGTGAATTGTAATAGAAAAGCAGTAAAATCACAGTAGAAATCAGATGATAGAAAAGTGCTCTGAAATGTATTACATTTCAGAGTTTTTTTGTTACCTGGTATGGATAAATCCGTACAGGAATATAAAAACTTTTCCTGTAGAAAAAATGTGCTACACAGAGCAAAGGCCCCGGAGAGAATCTGGGGCTTTTTATGTTATTAGAAAATGCAGAGTATGTCCGAAAGGGCCGTGCGATAACACATTTTATATGATAGCTATCGGCGGAAGACAAGAAAAGGAGGGGAAACATGACAGAAGAAGCATATATGAGAAGGGCCATTGAGCTGGCAAAGAAGGGAATAGGCTGGGTGAATCCCAATCCTCTGGTAGGCGCAGTGATTGTAAAAGACAACCGGGTCATTGGTGAAGGATATCATCAGAAATACGGAGGGCTTCATGCAGAGCGGAATGCATTTGCAGCCTGCAAGGAATCGGCAGAGGGAGCGACACTGCATGTGACATTAGAACCGTGTTGCCATACAGGAAAAACACCTCCTTGTACAGAAGCTATTATCCAACATAAAGTCAAAAAAGTTGTGATTGGTTCGGATGACCCAAATCCATTGGTTGCAGGAAAGGGAATTCAGATTTTAAGGGAACACGGAATCGAAGTTGTAACCGGATTCTTAAAAGAGGAATGTGATGCGTTGAACCCAAGATTTTTTCATTATATTCAGAAAAAGACACCATATGTCACGATGAAATATGCAATGACGATGGATGGAAAGATAGCAACTTACAGTGGAGAATCGAAGTGGATTACCGGAGAAGAAGCAAGAGAAAGGGTGCAAAAATCCCGTCATGAACATATGGGAATTATGGTAGGAATTGGAACGGTTTTGGCGGATAATCCGCATTTAAATTGCAGAATGGAGGGAGGAAAGAATCCAATCCGCATTATCTGCGATACTAATTTGAGAACACCTGCAGATGCTTATGTTGTGACCAGTGCAAAAGAACAGCGTACAATTCTTGCTACCTGTTGTAAGGAAAAGTCTCGTCAGAGCATTTATTTACAGGCTGGATGTGAAGTGTTAGAGGTCAGTCAAACTGAGGCAGGACTGGATGTGGTGGAACTGATGAAAAAGCTTGGTGAGATGGGAATTGATAGTATTTTTTTAGAAGGTGGAGCGACCTTAAACTGGTCGATGTTAGAAGCGGGACTTGTACAAAAAGTTCAGACGTACATAGCACCAAAATTATTTGGAAGTCAGGAAGCAAAAAGTCCAATTGGTGGAATTGGTGTAACTGTTCCAAATGATGCAATTATTTTAAAAAATACCACAATAGAACAGATTGGAGATGATTTTCTATTGGAAAGTGAGGTGGAATCATGTTTACCGGAATTATAGAAGAAGTTGGGAAAGTCCGGAGCATTCAAAAGGGTGTAAAGTCATGTATTCTGACCGTAGACGCAAAAGAAATTTTGTCAGATATTCATTTAGGAGACAGTATTGCGGTCAATGGTATCTGCCTGACCGTAACGTCTTTTGACGAAAAAGGCTTTTCGGTAGATGTCATGCATGAAACCTTAAATCGTTCTTCGATTGGAAAAGTAAAGACAGGAAGTCCGGTCAATCTAGAGCGTGCGATGCTGGCGGGAGGTCGTTTTGGAGGTCATATTGTATCCGGCCATATCGACGGCACCGGTGTGGTAAAGGCAATCGAAAAAGACGACAATGCCATTTGGTATACAATTCGGACAGAACCAAAGGTAATGCGCTATATCATAGAAAAAGGTTCGATTGCCATTGATGGTATCAGCCTTACGGTGGCAAAAGTGGGAAGTGATTCTTTTTCGGTGTCGGTTATTCCACATACGGCGGCAAACACGATTCTGACAGAACGGAAAATTGGAGATACCGTCAATCTGGAAAATGATTGTATTGGAAAATATGTAGAAAAACTTTTGGGAGGAAATATTCAGGCAGTAGAAAAACAGAATGCTCATGCCGGGCAGGAAAATAGTTCGTCTGGTCTCACGAAAGAATTTTTATTAAAAAATGGATTTTAAATAAGGAAAGAAGGGAAGAAACATGTTTACATTTAATACAGTAGAAGAAGCATTAGAAGATTTAAAAAATGGAAAAATCATTTTAGTAACGGACGACGAAGACCGTGAAAATGAAGGAGATTTCATTTGCGCAGCAGAATTTGCTACAACCGAAAATGTAAATTTCATGGCGACTTACGGAAAGGGATTAATCTGTATGCCAATGAGTGGAGAAATTTGTAAAAAGCTCATGTTTCCACAGATGGTAACGGACAATTCCGATAATCATGAAACTGCGTTTACAGTATCGATTGATCACAAAGATACAACGACAGGTATTTCTGCCGCGGAACGTGGGCTTACAGCACGTATGTGTGTATCAGAGGATGCAAGACCGGAGGACTTCAGAAGACCGGGACATATGTTTCCGTTGCAGGCAAAAAAGAATGGTGTACTGGAAAGAAACGGACATACGGAAGCAACGGTGGATTTGATGCGTCTGGCCGGGTTAAAAGAATGCGGACTGTGTTGTGAAATCATGAAAGAAGATGGAACCATGATGCGGACACCTCAGTTGATAGAGCTTGCAAAGGAACATGGACTTACGTTTATTACCATTCAGGCTCTTCAGGAATACCGTAAGAGAAATGAAAAATTAGTCGAGCAGGTTGCAATCGCAAACATGCCAACAAAATACGGAGAGTTTAAAGCATATGGTTATCGCAACCTTTTAAATGGGGAGCATCATGTTGCACTGGTAAAAGGAGAAATCGGTGACGGTAAAGACCTGCTCTGCCGGGTACATTCAGAATGTCTGACCGGAGATGCCTTTGGTTCCATGCGATGTGACTGCGGACAGCAGTTTGCGGCAGCCATGCAGCAGATTGAAAAGGAAGGAAGAGGAATTCTTTTATACATGCGTCAGGAGGGACGTGGAATCGGATTATTGAATAAGCTACGTGCCTATGAATTGCAGGATCAGGGAATGGATACCTTAGATGCCAATCTGGCACTAGGATTTGCAGGAGATTTACGTGAGTATTATATCGGGGCTCAGATTTTGAGGGATTTAGGAGTGAAGAGTATGCGCCTTTTGACCAATAATCCGGATAAAGTTTATCAGCTTTCTGATTTTGGAATGGAAATCAAAGAGCGTGTGCCGATTCAGATGGATGCCACCAAATTTGATTTATTCTATTTGCAGACAAAGCAGAAGCGAATGGGACACATTTTAGATTACAATGAATCAGCAAGTGAGAAATAAGATTATTATAGAATAGATTGGTTTTGCAAGTTTTAACTTGGTTATTAGAATAAAAAAATGGGATGTGCACAATCATGCAATTCATTTGAGTGCACAGGAAGGAGACAAAACATGAATATTTATGAAGGAAATGTAGTAGCAGGAGAAATTAAAGTAGGAATCGTAGTAGCCAGATTTAATGAGTTTATCACAGGAAAATTATTGGCAGGGGCAGAAGATGGATTAAAACGTCATAATGTACCAGGAGAAAACATTGATGTAGCATGGGTGCCGGGAGCTTTCGAGATTCCTTTGATTGCATCCAAAATGGCAAATAGTGGAAAATATGATGCCATTATCTGCCTTGGAGCAGTCATCCGCGGCGCAACAAGTCATTATGACTATGTATGTAGTGAAGTGTCAAAAGGTGTTGCAAGCGTATCCTTAAACAGTGATATTCCAGTAATGTTTGGTATTTTAACAACCGATAACATTGAACAGGCGATTGAGCGTGCCGGTTCAAAAGCAGGAAATAAAGGATTTGAATGTGCAACAGGAGCGATTGAGATGGTGAACCTCATTCGTGAGATAGAACGTTAGAAAACACTTTCATAATCGGCCAAAATATAGTATGCTAGGAAGGAAAGACATTTCAAAGAAAGTAAGGTTATTAGGATGGAATATACACATGTAACACATACCTTTGAGCCAGTTTATGATCAGAACTCCAAAATACTGGTACTTGGGTCTTTTCCTTCCGTAAAATCAAGGGAGCAGCAGTTTTATTACGGACATCCACAGAATCGTTTCTGGAAGGTAATAGCAGGTTGTTTTTCACAGGAAGTACCAACGACGATTGAAGAGAAAAAAAGATTTTTATTAGAGCAGGGAATTGCCTTATGGGATGTCATTGCGGAGTGTGATATTGCAGGTTCTTCTGACAGTTCCATTCGCAATGTGGTACCGAATGAAATGAATCGTATTTTAAAAGAAGCAGATATTCAGGCAATTTTTGCAAATGGAGATAAGGCATATCAGTTATTCTTAAAATATTGTCGGAAAGAAGGACAGCCACCAGTCTATAAGCTTCCTTCTACAAGCCCTGCAAATGCAGCATTTCGTCTGGAAAAATTAAAAGAAATCTGGGGAACGAAGTTACAGGAAGTGAGGTTAGGAAGATGAAAAAAGAAGAGATGACAATCGTTGACATTATATTAGAGGCAGTTGGAATTCTAGGTCTTCTTTTTTATCTGGGATTTCAAATTTATTATGGAATACAATATGGAATTCCTGTTTTAAATATTCTGGTAAATGTCCTGATTATGTTGCTGGTGTATGTATTATTGACATGGCTGCAGTTTTTCCCGGAACGGGTGAATGCCATTCCAAAAGAGCGGTGTGTCGGTGATGTAAAGCGTTATACGATTGAAATGCTTCGTACAGTGAAACTGATTTTCACATTATGCCTTTTATTTACAAGTGTCTGTGACATTCTTGGAAATCAAATTAACTCCGGATATAGTGTCGTTGTGGTAATTGCAATTATTGTAGTCGCAGTTTATTATGAAATAAAGATTATCCGAATTTTACGGAACCAGAATAAGAAACAATAAAAAAGAAGGCTTAGCCTTCTTTTTTTAATTCATTCTGTAATTCTGAGGTGAAATTTAATTCTGAATCAAATGCATCTGTATCTAAGAAACGTAAGCAGTCGCAGCAGTAGTTCCCAAAGCTGATTGGAGTACCACAGGTGCGGCAATGCTTGTTTGCAGTTGCAAGATTTTTTTCTTTATAATCAATACGTCCTTCGCGAATCCATTTTTTTACAAGACGGAGTGGAATGCGGAAATAATTTGCTACTTCGAATTCTGTTACTTCATTTTGCTGAATATATTTTTTTACCTGTGCAAAAAGAGCTGTTTCATGGCAGGATTTGCATAAAACCTTACTGCGTCTTGCAAGAAAAGTAGCTCCACAATTTTTGCAGACACATTCACTGCTGTATTTTTCTGTAAAAAGCTCGATTGTATCTAAATCATTATTTTGAACTTTCATGAGATTCACCTACCTATTTTTCGAAAACAAATTAGTACTTTAATACCAGAATCGTAGGTATCATATCATATTTGCTGGAAAAATAATATGGTATATCTATACAAAAAAAATTTTTATAAATTGTAAAAAATATGCATTGACTACAAAAATGAGATATTAAATAATTAAAATCACCAGATATTGCGAAAATTTCCGAAAAGAAAGAGGGCCGAATAGAGCATGCATGACGGAACCTTATTTAGGAGAAGGAAAGAAAACGTCAAGTCTGGAAAAATAAAGAAGGGAGTTTTTTCAAGATGAAAAAACAAGAAAGGAACCAAAAGGCATTACGAGTAGGGGCATGGATTACAGCAGCAGCGCTGGCTGTGACATCTATCCCGGTATTTTATGCACCACTACAGGCAGAGGCTGCTACGTTGCAGGAAAAGTACGAGTTACTGGATGATGTGCAGGATTCTGCAATTTTACACTGTTGGAATTGGTCCTATCAAACAATCGAAGATAATATGGAGTTAATCGCAGAATGTGGATATTCCGCATTGCAGACATCTCCGTGTACGCAGCCAAAAGACTATACGTATGACGGTGTTGTCGGAACGGATGTTGGAACGCCGGGGGTAGGCGGTTCCGGAAACTGGTGGAAATTATACCAGCCGGTTACTTTTTCAGTCTGCGATAATGGGGAGACATGGCTTGGTACAAAAGAAGAATTAGAATCGATGTGTGCAAAAGCAGAAGAGTATGGAATAAAAGTAATTGTAGATGTAGTTGCAAATCACATGGGAAATATTACCGGATGGAAGAACTCGTTGGATGATGTATCTCCGCAGGTGGGAGAATACTGGAATGAAGATATGCTCACCGATGAGTCTTATTGGCATATTAATGACTATCAGATATGGATGAGTGACAGCAGACTTCATTTTACACAAGGAACAATGGGAATGCCGGATTTGAATACAGGAGATAAACGTGTTCAGACTTATGTAGCAAATTATTTAGATGAGCTGATTGATTGTGGGGTAGACGGTTTTCGATTTGATGCAGCAAAACATATCGAAACACCGGATGATGATCCTTCTTTTGCCAGCGATTTCTGGCCGACTGTTTTAGGGGAAGCAGAATCCCATTACAAATCAGTTACCGGCGGAGATCTTTATGTCTATGGGGAAGTGTTAAATACAGTTGGAGACAATTTTAGTATTGATTCCTATACAAAATATATGTCCGTAACGGACAATTCTGCAGGAAATCATTTATTGGAAGCTTTTCGAAATAATAATGTGGGAACGTTAAGCATGGATTATGCGGCTGAAGTTTCTGTTCTTTGGGCAGAATCTCATGATACGTTCATGAATGAATCTTCCCGCTATGCATCGGATAAGTCAATTGTCAGAACTTGGGCAATGGTAGCAAATAAGGATAATGCATCATCCCTATTTTTCGTGCGTCCATATTATTCTTCCGAAATTTTGGAAAATGATCAGGATGGTTCTTTCAAGAGTAATCTGGAAGCAACTTTAGAGCAGGCACAGATGGGAGAATGCGAGACTTATGTCTGGGCAAGTAATGAGGTAGCAGCAATTAACCATTTCAATAATCGTATGAAAAACTATTCGGATGAAATGGGAGCAGATGGAAATATTGCATATTGTAAAAGAGGAAATGGAATTGTACTTGCAAGCTTTAACGGAGCAGGAAGCATCAGCATTTCTTCTCATGGATTAGCAGATGGAACCTATACGGATGAAGTTTCCGGAAATACGTTTACGGTTTCTGGCGGAACATTAAGCGGTACGATTACAAGCGAATATGGTATTGCAGTTATTTACCAGAATGTAATGCCAAATCCATCTAAAAATTATCCGGTGCAGATTAGTAATAATAAAGCAGATGGAACGACTTACTATACCGATACTTTAAAAGTAACATTATCAGAATCTTATGCCACAACAGCTTCCTATGAAGCCTCTACCGGAGAGAGCGGAACTTTTTCTGGAACAACTATAATTGAAATTGGTGAAGGGCTGGAAGCAGGAGATACGCTGACTTTGACAGTGACTGCGACAAATAGCAGAGGAACATTAACGAAAACATATACTTATTACAAAGATGAATATGACTTGACTGATTGCATCTTTTTTGAAAATACCAGTGATTGGAATCAGGTGACAGCTTATCTTTGGAATGACGAAGGTTCTACTGCTGTGATAAATGCCTCCTGGCCGGGCGAGAGCATGTATGAATGTGATGAAGAAAATAACATTTATGCATTAAAAATTGATACAACAGCAGAATATAATAAGGTAATTTTCAGTAACAACGGAGCCTCCCAGACGGCAGATATTGAGATGGGAGAAATCGGATATTTGTATCATCCATCAACAGGAACCTGGACCGAATACGTAGAAGATAGTGTTAAGACACCGACAATTACGGCAAGTACAGGTTCTACAAAATTTACAGAAAGTATTACAGTCACCTACACCGTAAAAAATGCTACTTCCGCAACAATTTCTGTGAATGGAGTAGAAGAGACATTTGAAGATTCTATTACGAAGACTTTTACAGAGGATAGCGTTGTAACAATAAACGCTACAAATGAAAGTAAATCTGCATCAAAAGAATATACTTATACGAAAGTAGAGCCTGCAGAAACAAGCACCATCTACTTAAATGTTTCTGCATGCAGTTGGTTTGAAAGTGATTCCGCAGTACCGGCAATTAAAACAGATGTGGATGACAGCTATACAGAGATGACCTCCTTTGAGAATGAAGACGGTGAAAAAATCTATACCGCTGAAATTAGTACAGAGGCCACAACAGCATCTATTGTTCGAATGCTTCCAAGTGGAAAATATTATAATGAAATTGTCATTACTGTAAATAGTGGAAGTGATTATTTTGTTGGAAACAGTAGCTGGTCGCAGGTAACAGAGGGCGTATATAGTGGTTCTGTGGATGATGGAGATGACGAAGGTGATGGAGAGGATGCCGGAGATGATGATGACGAAGAAGAGGCAGAGCTGATTACCGTATACTTTACCAATAATGGAAATTGGAGTAATGTATATGCCTATACCTGGGGTGGAAGTGAAAATTCTTCGACTTGGCCGGGAGATGCCATGACATATGTTGGAATAAATGAATATAATCAGTCCGTGTATAAAGTAACAATTGCAAGTGATTGTAAAGGATTGATTTTTAATGATGGTGGAAGTTCTAAGACAGTTGATATTACTTCTGGATTTTACGATGGAATCGGCTACTATCTGACAAGTTCCGGTAGTCAGGCAAGTGTTGGAACCTATGTATATGGAGAATAGGAAGCTTGGAGAGTGAATAACTTTTATGGAAGTCACTTTTTGTATTGCGTTTAATGCTTTAATGTGTTAAAATCATAAAAATAGTTTGACACTATAATTTATGCAATAGAAAAAGGAAGGTAGAACGATGGGAAAAGAGAGGGAAATTCCTTATAAAATTTATTTAGAGGAGAATGAGCTGCCAAAGCAGTGGTATAATGTGCGTGCTGATATGAAAAAGAAACCGGCACCACTTTTAAATCCCGCAACATTAAAACCGATGACTGCAGAAGAACTTGGAGCAGTATTTTGCGAAGAACTTGTAAAGCAGGAGCTGGATAATGACAACCGTTACATTGACATCCCGGAAGAAATTCAGGATTTTTATAAAATGTATCGTCCGGCACCATTGGTTCGTGCCTATTGTCTGGAGAAAAAGCTTGGCACTCCTGCAAAAATTTATTATAAATTTGAAGGAAATAATACCAGCGGAAGCCACAAATTAAATTCTGCAATTGCACAGGCATATTATGCAAAGCAGCAGGGACTGAAAGGTGTTACAACAGAAACTGGAGCAGGACAGTGGGGTACAGCTCTTTCCATGGCATGTTCTTATTTTGACTTGGATTGTAAAGTGTACATGGTAAAATGTTCTTATGAACAAAAACCATTTAGACGCGAAGTAATGCGTACATACGGAGCAAGCGTAACACCATCTCCATCTGAGACTACAAACGTAGGACGCAAGATTTTAGCAGAGCATCCGGGAACTACTGGAAGTTTAGGCTGTGCAATTTCTGAGGCAGTAGAGGTAGCAACCTCAACAGACGGCTATCGTTACGTATTGGGAAGTGTACTGAATCAGGTTCTTTTACATCAGTCTGTAATTGGAGTAGAAACCAAAACAGCTATGGATAAATATGGAATTAAACCGGATATTATCATTGGCTGTGCCGGAGGTGGTTCGAACCTTGGCGGTCTTATTTCTCCATTTATGGGTGAAAAATTAAGAGGTGAGGCAGATTATCAGTTTATTGCAGTAGAACCGGCATCTTGTCCAAGTCTTACAAGAGGAAAATATGCTTATGATTTCTGTGATACCGGAATGGTTTGCCCATTAGCGAAGATGTATACATTAGGAAGTGGATTTATCCCATCTCCGAACCATGCAGGAGGTTTAAGATATCATGGAATGAGTTCTACTTTATCAGAACTTTATGATGAAGGTCTGATGGAAGCACGTTCCGTAGAACAGACCTCTGTATTTGAAGCAGCAGAGCAGTTTGCAAGAGTGGAAGGAATCCTTCCGGCTCCGGAAAGTAGCCATGCAATTCGTGTTGCAATTGATGAAGCTTTAAAATGCAAAGAAACAGGTGAGGAAAAGACCATTCTCTTTGGTCTAACCGGAACAGGTTATTTTGATATGTTTGCATATGAGAAGTTCCATGATGGTAAGATGGAGGATTACATTCCAACTGATGAAGATCTTGCAGTTGGATTTGCCGGACTTCCAAAAGTAGATTTATAAGTTGTACTTTATGAGAGAGCTGGAGTGAATTTTAACAATGGTAATGCAAAAGACCTATAAGATTTTCTTATAGGTATTTTTGGATTTATAATTAATTTGAATATTTGATTTCGACGCAGTTCTTTCTCTTTTTTGCCTTATACAGCATGGCATCAGCTTCCCGCATAGATTCGCCTTTTGCATCAGGTTGGTAGTAGCCACCAATACTAATGGAAAGTCGCATTTGGGGATATTCTTCCAAACGCTGCTTGTTGACTTCTTGGCAGATTGCTTCCAACTTGGCAGCGAACTGTTCCGCTGGAATAGTTCGAAATATTAGCACGAATTCGTCTCCACCGTAACGAATTAAGGCATCATTTTCTCGAATCTGGCTACGAATAGCTTTTGCAATTCGTTGAAGGGCAAGATCGCCTGCCTGGTGACCAAAGGTGTCGTTGACTTGTTTAAAATTATCGGCATCAATCATGGCAATTGCTTGATATTTGTCAAGATGATCGAGCTGTTCTTCGTAGTAATTACGGTTGAAGGCACCTGTTAGTGCATCCATGTAGAGTTTTTTTGTGTAGTCCGTGATGGTGTCTACGAATTCCTGTTTTCCAAAGGAACCAAGCAGAGTTTCGTCTTTCATCTCCTGTACCATTTCCAGCATATAGGCTTTTCCTTCAATCTCAATGTAGGTAGATAGAACATAAAAGACGTTATCGTCGATAAATTCAAATTTGGACATAGTCTCTTTGCTCTTGAAGGCTTTGGAAGAAATACAGTTCTCACAGCGACTTTTTTTGTTCCAAACATGGAAACATTCTTTTGCTTCTTTGCAAATCTCGCCGTTATTATGTACGGAATATTGCTGGCACATAGATACGTCCACTAATCTTACAATATAAAAAATTTTTTTTAAATTGTTGATGAGAGTAATTGCCTCCTGATGACTCATTTTACTTGGATTCATGCTCTAATCCTCCTTCAATCAAAGCATATATGAGGAAAATGTCGATGTTTTCTGTTTACTATAAATTATACTGCCAAAAAAGTGAAGCGACAATGCAAAAAACGGCGGTTTTAGTCTTTTTCTTCCAAAATATGGATTCTTAAGTATACCATGATTGAGAATAATAGCATCCATTCCAATTAAGGTGTTGTTTTTCAAGGGAGAAATATGTGGCGGAATTGCTTTTTGGAAGATAGGGAAAATTGCATACTTTCAAATAGAAGTAAAGGTACCTTTACAAAATAACAAAAATAGTGGTAGAATACAAAAAAGCAAAGGTACCTTTATATATGGAGGAGATATATTACATGAATAATGAAAAAAGCATAGAAAAAGCATTAATCCTGAATCTGCGTGATTTGGGACATACGGTGCGCAATTTGTACGAAGGAAAAGGAAGTCAAAAAAGAGTTTTGATTCTTTTGAAAGAATCAGAGGGAATGACACAGGCACAATTGACCGAAAGACTTGGAATTCGCCAAGGATCAGCAAGTGAGGTCATAAGAAAACTGGATCAGGCCGGTTTCATTCGTAGAACAAAAAATAAGTCAGATAAGAGAACTGTAGATATTCATTTAACAGAGGAAGGGCAGGAAGCAGCCGAGTCTGCGGTACAGCAAAGAAAACAGCGTCATAAGGAGATGTTTGCCTGCTTGACTGAGCAGGAAAAGGAAGAACTCCTGCATTTAACAGAAAAGCTGAATAGAGATTGGGAACAAAGATATTCCAGTCGGAAGCAGGAGGGAGAACATTAATGTGGAAGTATATTAAAAAATATCTTCATTTTGCTTTCTTTGCAGCGATTTTTATGATAGGGGAGGTATCTGTAGACTTAATTCAACCTAAAATTATGAGTCGGATTGTAGATGAAGGTGTGCTGGGAATCGGAAATAATGGAAATAGCGATTTACAACTAATCTTATCATTGGGAATGGTTATGATTATTGTCGTTATTCTTGGTGGATGCTCTGGGTCACTGAACAATGCATTTGTCCATTTGACAGGGCAAAATATTGGCAATGAAATTCGTAAAGATTGTTTTCGTAAAATTATGACGTTTTCGTTCTCACAGGTAGATGAGTATGGTACAGGTTCCTTGGTGACCCGAATGACCAACGACATCACACAGGTACAGAATTTTGTTTCTCAGTTTGTGCGGGGCATGATTCGTACGACAATGTTGACGTTTGGTAGTATTTATTTTATGTATCAACTAAATCATTCATTTGGACTGATTGCATTGGGGGCAGTTCCTTTTTTAGTGGGATGCATGTTTTTTTGTTTACATAAGGCAGGTCCAATGCTTCCTAAGTTGCAGGAGGAGTTGGATGAAATCAATGCGATTCTGCAGGAAGATATATCAGGAATTCGTATGATTAAAGCCTGCGTCCGTGAACAATATGAGAAAATAAGATTTGGAAGAAAAAATGATGCGCTGGTCAATACGCAGCTTCATATACTGGTTATTTTTGCTTTTATGAATCCGGTAATGAATGCACTGATGTATCTGGTGGTAGCGATGATTCTGGTGATTGGTAATGTACAGGTAAATAACGGATTTACCACCCCAGGTACAATTATGGCTGCAATTACTTATACGACGCAGATGCTGCACGGGATACTGATGTTGGTAATGATTTTTCAAACGATTTCCAAAGGAACTGCTTCCTGGAAACGTGTGAAGAAAATACTGGATAGTGAACCGGAACTTCAGGATGGAAACAAAAAGGAAGAACAAAAGCAACGCGGCGAGATAGAATTTCGTGATGTGTCATTTGCTTTTTCCGAAAAGGGAAAGCCGGTTTTGCAACATCTGAATTTGAAAATTCATTCTGGAGAAATGGTTGCAATTATGGGAGCGACAGGCTGCGGTAAGTCTGCTATGGCGGGGCTTATTCCAAGATTTTATGATGCGACTTCAGGAAGTGTTTTGGTTGATGGTGTTGATGTCAGGGAATATAACCAGAAGGAGCTGCGTGATAAAATTGCAGTTGCTTTGCAAAAAAGTGAGCTTTTTGGAACTTCTATAGAAGAAAATATCGCCTGGGGTAATCCACAGGCAACACAGGAAGAGATTGTTTTAGCAGCGGAAATTGCGCAGGCAGATACTTTTATTAGGGAAAAACCGGAAGGATATGAGACCATTGTGGCAGAAAGAGGCGCGAGCCTTTCTGGTGGACAAAAGCAGAGAATATCGCTTGCCAGAGCTGTTCTTAAAAATGCCGAAATCCTAATTTTGGATGATTCCACAAGTGCATTGGATCTTAAGACAGAAGCAGGTTTTTATGCTTCGCTGAATCAGGAGAGACAAAATTGTACAAAAGTTGTAATCGCACAACGAATTGCTTCCGTACGACGGGCAGATCGGATTGTGGTGCTGGATCAAGGTAAGATTGCTGCTTGTGGAACACATGAGGAATTAATGAAATCGTGTGAGTTGTATCAGGATATTTACAATTCGCAGATGGGAGAGGAGGATGTTAAGGATGAACAGTTCTAAATTTGTGGAACGCAGTATTCCCGGTGCCAGCCGAGCAGCTCGTTTTGCAACAGTTGAGTATGCAGAGGACATCAAAGGAACACTGCGTCGGATTCTATTTTATTTTAAAAAAGAGAAGCAGCTGGTGATATCCATGTTAGGTGTGGTATTGATTGGAACCTTGTGTGGTATATGGGCACCGAGCTTGCAGAGTAATGCGATTGATGTAATTGCAGGGAACAAAAATGAGAATTTGACAAAACTAATCTGCATGATGCTGGCAGCTTACTTAATCTATAGTGTCAGTCAGCTTTTACAGGGAATTATCAGTGGTCATTTAAGTCAACGGATTGTAAAGCAAATGCGTAAAGAATTATTCGGGCAGACGATGGATTTGCCGGTTCAATATTTGGATGTGCATTCCCATGGGGACATTATGAGCCGTATGACAAATGATATTGAAAATATTTCTACGACGGTGTCGACATCTTTACCATCTTTCTTTTCCGGCGTTATGACGATTGTCGGAACCGCAGTAATCATGTTTTGTTATTGTCCGCAGCTGGCTTTTTTGAGTTGTGCAACGGTTATACTGACCGTGCTGGCGACAAAATTTCTATCAAAAAGGGTGCGTAAATATTCTAGAAAACGTCAGCAACTCCTCGGGGAGCTTAACGGAACAGTAGAAGAGATGATAAACGGTTATCGGACTGTTGTTGCTTATAATCATCAGGATATTTCTGTAGAACAGTTTTGCACGACTGCTGATTCACTGACAAAAGCAGGGATTCGGACGGATATTTTTAGCGGAGTCATGGGACCTGTCATGAATTGCATTGGAAATATTGGTTTTGTAATTATTGCAGTGTTTGGCGGCTATTTTGCTACAAAAGGAATCATCTCTGTTGGTGTCATTTCTGCTTTTATCGTATATGCGAAGCAGTTTAGCCGTCCTATCAATGAGATTGCACAGATCTATGGACAGTTGCAGACTGCGATTGCAGGTGCAGAGCGTGTGTTTGCAGTTTTAGATGAGGAGAAGGAAGAGCAGAGTGGAGAGTTCTTGCCGGAAGAGGATAACGCAAGTGTGGATTTTGAACATGTATGGTTTTCTTATAAAGAAGGAAATCCTGTGTTGAAGGATTTTAGCTTGAAGGTGCCTTCCGGAAAGAAAGTTGCGTTGGTTGGTGCTACTGGAAGTGGAAAGACGACAGTAGTCAATCTGCTCATGCGGTTTTATGATGTAGATAGTGGAACGATTCGGATTAATGGACATGATATTTTCAAGACATCCAGAGAAAGCCTAAGAAAAGATATCGCTATTGTATTGCAGGATACGGTGCTTTTTTCCGATACGGTAAAGTCGAATCTTACTTATGGAAATGCAAAAGCAACAGAAGAACAGCTTCATAATGCAGTTAAGATGAGCAGGTGTCAGGAATTCATCCAGATGTTACCGGATGGTTATGATGAGATTTTAACCGGTGGTGGAGCGAATATTAGTCAGGGACAGCGTCAGCTTCTGGCAATCGCCAGAGCCTTTGTGGCAGATCCGAAAATTTTGATTCTGGATGAAGCAACTTCTAATGTGGATACACGGACAGAAAAGGCGATACAGGATGCCATGCATCAAGTGATGGAAAACCGTACCAGTATCATTATTGCGCATCGCCTTTCGACAATTCGTGATGCTGATATCATTATCGTGATGGATCAGGGCAGCATTGTAGAAAGCGGCACTCATAAAGAATTAATTCAGCAGAAGGGAAAATATTACGAACTTTACATGACACAGTATGCAGGATTTGCAACGTAAGAAGTATGATAAAGCCTTATACTCGAAAAAAATTGCAATGTAAAATAAACTTTGCAATTTTTGCAAAATAAACTTGACATATTTTGCAAAGTAAACTATACTAAATATGCAAAGCAAACATTGCAAATAAATGAAGAGGAAAAAGGAGAAGTTACTATGGATATGAGTACAATTGGAGTAATTGCAGTTTTATTAATTAATGTTTCAGCATTGGTGCTGATGAGAAGAAAAGAGGCAGAAGGACGTGAAAACAAGAATTAAGGAGCTTCGTAAGAGTAGAAAATTATCTCAGACTGAGCTTGCAGATGCAGTAGGGACAACGCGCCAGACGATTACTTCAATTGAAGTAGGTAAATATACTGCATCGCTGGTATTGGCATACAAGATTGCTCATTATTTTGATATGACAATCGAAGAAGTATTTGACTTTAGTGATATAGACGAGGAGTAGTGTGATGGAAAAAAGACTAGAAAAAATGCGCAAGGATATCCAGACTCGTTTGAAAAGAAAAATGGGTTTATTAGCATGTGTTATCATATTGATGGGAGTGGTAGGAACCGGAAGATTTCCGGTGAAACTCGTGAATGAAAATGTTTCAGATTTTGTTTTGGGATTTCAAGCTGGATTATTGATAGTAGTAGCGGTATTTGCGCTGAATCAGGTGGTGAAATACCAAAGAGCGTTGAGAGATGATACAAAGCTAAAACAGTTGTATTATAAGGAACATGATGAACGAGTATGCTATATACAGCAGAAAGTAGGAAAGTCTAGCATGGAAATCACAGCAATACTAATGGTTGTAATCGCTGTGATAGCAGGATATTTTAGCTTTGAAGTATTCCTTACACTTATTGGAGCAATTTTATTGCAGATGTTGATTAATTTGGGGCTGAAAGCTTATTATAGCCATACGATGTCAGGGGAAGAATAGGAAAGCGATAATTTATATTTGTTATGTTAAATTAATCTGTGACAGGAGGAATTAAAATGTTAGTATTAGCTTATCGAAAATGTAGCACTTGTCAAAAAGCCTTAAAGTGGTTGGAAGAACATCAGATAGATTTTGAGGAACGCCCGATTGTAGAAGAAAATCCTACTTATGAGGAATTGAAAGAATGGTATATAAAAAGTGGGTTACCGCTGAAGAGATTCTTTAACACAAGTGGTTTGTTATATAAAGAGATGGGATTGAAAGATAAACTTGGAGAAATGTCTGAGGAAGAACAATTGAAGCTTTTAGCAACAAATGGAATGTTGGTAAAAAGACCATTGGTTGTTGGGGAAGATTTTGTGTTAACAGGATTTCGTGAAAAAGAATGGGAAGAGAGATTGTAGAAAAGAAGACTACACAGAAATGATGTGTAGTCTTTTTCTATTATAAAGGTTATAATAAACGATTTTAATAGTTTCATTGATTGAATTTTATTGGTTGCTCCGATAGATAGCAGCTTCTTTTACATAATGAGCTGCGTTATCGCTTATATCCTTGATTTCGGAAGAAGTTAAAACACGTTTTATTTTTCCGGGATTTCCGATTACTAAGGAATTATCCGGAATGACGGTATTCTGTGTAATCAGTGCACCGGCACCGATGATGCAGTTTTTTCCTATTACGGCATGATTCAAGATAATGGCACCCATTCCAATTAGGGTGTTGTCACCTATGGTGCATCCGTGCACAACTGCGCCGTGCCCGATAGTAACCTGATTTCCAATGCATAAAGCTGCATCATCATCTACATGGAGAACACAATTGTCTTGTACATTTGTATCTTTACCAATTTGAATTGGAGCAGCGTCGCCTCGAACAACGGCATTGAACCATATGCTGGAATTGTCACCAATTGTGATATCGCCGCAAAGAATGGCTCCCTGAGCAATAAAAATATTTTTTCCTAATTGTGAGGGATTAAAAGTAGTTGTCATGTAAAGGCTCCTTTCTTCTTTCATTGCAAACTACATAAATTGTAACATGTTTGTCAGATAGTTTAAAATAGTTTGTTTCAGTTCTTTTGGAGATTCTTTTATGTCATGTTCCATCCACATCACAATAATATTCCAGACAGCTCCAATATTGAAGGCAAGGATATAGTCCATATTAAGATTTTTGCATGATTGATAGAATGCACTATTTTTATCAATTATCTGGTCGTGGACATTCGGAATAAAGGTATTCCATTTATCTAAAAGTAAATGCATCAGATGGTTCTTATGGAGAAGCATCAAAAAATCTTTGTGGAGAATGCAAAAATCAAAGATTACATCAAGCACATTTGCAATGCCACAGTCTTTTATTTGTTGAAGCGTTGTGACATATTCTGTCATTAGGGTGTTTAGGTAAGCATCCAACACGTCATCTTTATCAGAGAAATTGCGGTAAAAAGTTTTACGGGCTACCTGGGCTTCTAGTAGAATCTGCTTGATAGATATTTTTGCATAAGGATATTGTTCCATTAATCGTAAAAGCGAATTGGTGATTTCGTTTTTGGAACGAAGTGCACTAGGATTTGTTGATGGATTCATTTTAGCAATGTCCTTTCTAAAATATGACACATTTATGCGAAATAGTGTCAGTTTTGGCTATATGCTTGATTTTCATACAGACTTAGCATATCATATGCCTATAAATGACACAAGTGTATATTTTTTGAAAGGAGAAAGAGGTTTGAAAGTAGCAGTAAGATATCAGTCCAGAGGGGGCAATACAAAAGCGGTAGCGGAACAGATTGCACAGCAATTAGGAGTAACAGCTCTGTCCATTGAACATCCGGTTGAAGAAGAGGTGGATATTTTGTTTTTAGGTGGCGGAGTATATATGTGGGATATGGATAAAAGCCTGAAAAAATATATTGAGAATTTAGAAACCGAAAAGATAGGGCAGATTGTAGGTTTTTCAACGACAGGAGCCATGGATGTTACTTTAAAAAAAATAAGAGAATACGGCAGGGAAAAAGGAATTCCGGTAAATGACAATCAATTACTTTTGGTAATGTTGTTGAAAGGACACTCTGCATTGGGCCTGACCGGTGGAAAACTGAGTGATAAGCAGAAGAAACAGATTGAAGAATTTGTAGGTAACGTAGTAGATAGCTTTTAGCAGCTATCTATTTTTATAGGAGAAAGAACAGGAAGACTATTGTACTATTGTAAAAAAACAGACAAAATTAGGATTAAGTATAGCACAGAAGAATTTACAGAAAGAATGAATGCAATACTTAGGAGGTTTGATGAACATGTAAACAAAAGAATTAAATTGGATATTTTACTAATTATCTGTGTTGATCAGGTTACTGAAATACTTGGTTTTCCCAGACAAAACATCATCATAGAAACTTTGTTTCCAGTCGATGTAATCAATACAGTCCTGAACCTGTTTTAATTGTTC